>PAQN01000014.1 GCA_002709755.1 Phycisphaerae bacterium | reverse complement strand
CAGCAGAACCAGGACCAGCAGAACCAGGATCAGCAGGAGCAGGACCGGCAGGAGCAGGACCCTGATGACTCCGAGAATGCCGGGTCCGAGGCGGATGAAGGTGCTTCGAGGAATTCATCGAACAAGGAGGGCAAGTCGATGCGTATGACTCGTGAACAGGCCGAAGCCCTGCTGCAGATGATCCGAGACAAGGAAAAGGAACGACGGGAACTTCTCGCCGCTCGCGAAGCACGAGAAGCCGCCCGCAAGAAGACCCCGGTCGAGAAGGATTGGTGATGAAAGACGCCATGAAGATGATCGAGAACACCCTGATCCAAGGCGCGATTCGTTGCGTGTGCACGCTGACGACGCTCGCCATCATGCTGGGAATCACCGGCACGGCGAACGCTCAGAACGTCTCCGTGTCGTTCACGAACAACCAGACCTGGGTGGACACGCCCATACAGATCGTGTTCACCGTCGAGAATGCGGAGGAATTCGGCGAACCGGTGCTCCCGGAAGTCGACGGCCTCAAGATTCGCTACGAAGGGGCGCTCAATCGTTCTTCCAGGATCACGATCATCAACGGAAAACGACAGGAATCAAGAAGTGTCGACCTCGCCATCAGCGTGACACCGACACGTGCTGGAACGTTCGTCGTCCCCAACATCCAGCTTGCCGTCGATGGAGTGACGTACAACAGCAGCGAGGTCCGGCTCACGGCAGTCGCCCCCGTCAATGATGGCAAGGTGCTCGTCGAAGTCCTCGGTCCGGACAACTCGGTGTATGTCGGGGAATCGGTGACGCTTGGCCTGCAGATCTGGATCGAGGAGTTCGAACCTGCAGGCTACGACGTCGAGATTCCTGAAAGCACCATGTGGCAGCTGGTGAAGGTCGGAGACTCCGACTGGGGACCGTTCAAGAAATCTCTCGAATACATGGCCGCCAATCGACAGCGCCCCAGCGGACGCTCTCGAATGAGAGATGGAAGAAAGTACTTCGTCTATGAGATCGAACGCGACATCAGACCGACGGGACTCGGAACCATCGAGGGGCTCGGTGATGTCTCGGTCGCGGTGAATTATCCCAGAGGGGTCGAGAGATCACGTTCGATCTTCAGCTCGGGACTTCAATTCTCGGGGCTGATCCCGCTGAGAGTCCATGCGGATGTCAGTGACATCGGCATCAAGCCGCTTCCCGAGGAAGGCAAGCCGGAATACTTCCGTGGCGCCGTCGGCAAATTCGTGGTGAAGTCATCGGCACGTCCGAAAGATGTCGCGGTGGGTGATCCGATCACACTCTCGTTCATGGTCGGAAACGTGAGAAACGACGAATCGGTCCTGGATACGTTGAGGCCTCCCCCACTTCACTTGATGGAGGCTCTGACCAGTGAGTTCAAGATCCCTTCCGATCCCATCGCAGGCACGGTCGACGGTGACATCAAGATCTTCACACAGACTCTGAGGGCACGTTCCGCGGACGTGGAGGCCATCCCACCCATTCCATTCGCCTTCTTCGATCCTGAATCGGAAACCTACCAGACCATCTACACACAACCGATTCCGCTCACGGTCAGTCCGGCCGAATCACTGGTGATGTCGGACATCACACGCGCCTCGGGAGCGGAGACGGGAAAAGAGGAGACCCGAACTCCCTCCGGACTCGAGAGCGCAGCTGAGCAGGGCCTTGCCGCGAACTTCCCGGTCGACGTGACATTGCTGAAGGTGAACGACGGAACCATCGGAGTGGGAACGGTGATTCTGACCGCGACACCACCCGTTGCATTCTGCGCGATCGCACTTCTCATGGCACGCCGACGCTGGCGTCGAAGCAACCCCACCGTGGTGCTCGCTCGAAGCGCCCGATCGAAGGCGATGCGGACCCTCAAGGCCATCGGCGACCTCGAGGAATCAGGTCGATGCGTGCGAGTCTTCATCAGTGAGAAATCTCATCTGCCGGCGAGAAGCGCGACGACCTCAGAAGCCTTGAATCTGGCGAGACTCGCGGGCGCGGACACGGAACTGCTTCACGAGCTGGATGGCTTTCTGCGAAGAAGCGAACGGGCCGGCTACGGACGTGACGATGGCCGGGACGTCGACGCCCGTGATGAAGCGATTCGCCTGATCGGCCGACTCGACCGATGTCGATGGACCACTCCGAACGGACACATGGAGGCACACTCATGAGACGTTTGACCCACATGCTCTTCGTCTGCTCACTGGCCTCATCTGCGCTCATCGGTGGGTTCGCCCATGCCGATGAACAGGTGAATGCCGAAGCCTCCAGACTGATGCTCGCCCGACAGGCCCAGGATTCCTACGAGCGGGGCGTCAGTCTCACCGATCTCGACCCGGAGGAGTCAACGCTCGCGTTCTCCCGGAGCGCCGATGGCTGGAGAAGAATCATCACGAGTGGCGTTGAAAATGGCAGACTGTGGACGAATCTGGGCAATGCGGAGCTCGGTGCGGGCCGGTTGGGGCATGCGATCCAGGCCTTTCTCGAGGCCGACAGGTTGCTTCCGTGAGACCCCACCGTTCGACGCAACCTTCTTTTCGCCAGGAACCAGGTTCCAGCGAAGTTCGAGGCGGAGGGGGTGACCGTGGTCTATGACACGGTGTCGGAGGGATGGCACCTTCTTGGCTTCGAAACCAGATGGTGGATCGCGGCGGGATCCTGGTGCGCCTTCTGGAGTCTTCTTCTGGTCGGACTTCAACGCAGACGCCGGGATGAGGACATCCGGTCCGAAGCGCGAGGATTCGGGCTGAAGACATCGATTCTGATCACCGGAGGCGTGTCGGTGCTGCTTGGTTCGACGATCGCACTCGACATCGTCCAAGAAACCTGGCGAACACCGGGGGTTCTGCTCGAAGAAACGATCGTACGCAGTGGAAACGGAGATTCATTCTCCGAGGTCTTCTCGGAGGCCCTCCCTGCCGGAGTCGAATTCGAGGTTCAGGATTCGAGACCAAGCTGGCATCAGGTCCGATTCAGCGACGGCAGGTCCGGCTGGATCGCGGCGGACGACGTGGCACGAATCGGCAACTCATGAGTCATGCACCCAAGGCGATCATGTCGTCGATGTGACGCGAGATGCCGTCGAACCCACGATTCATGGGGACTCCGAGTTCGGTCTGGGTCGCTGATGTGTCGAACATGTTCCTGGGTGCGGGAGGACTGGAATCATCGATTTCAATCTCCACATCAAGCCTGTCCGCGATGACGTGCGCCCAATCGGACCACCGAGCGTAACAATCGACGAGGTTGTAGACGGCCGGAGATGCGGCAGGATTGTCGACGGCGGCGATCGTGGCGGCGGCAACGTCGTCGACGTGCACGAACTTGCCACCACCCTTTCGCTCGAAGGCTTCACCACGTCGGATTCGTTCCACGAAGGGCCACCCGATCGAACGATTCCTGCGAGGGTCGATCCCATAGACACCGCATGGGCGAATGGCGGTCACCGGCTGCCCGGTGGAGGCGTTGGCCGACCACATGTGCGCCTCGATGGCCGCCTTGAGCGCACCATAATCGTTGCCCGGTCGCCCGGGATGGCTTTCATCGATGACACCATCCCATCGGTCATGCATGAAATGATGGACCGCGATCGAACTCATGTAGATGAAATGTCGATCACCTGCTTCCTTCAGAAAGTCGAGCGATCCGACTAGGTTCCCCTGGACATGACGGGAGAAATCCTTCATGGCCGTCCAGTCGAAACTGTTGTGAACGACGACATCGGTCCCTTCCAGAAGCGCGGCTCTGGCGGAAGGCTCGTCGTGGGTACCGACCACGAATCGGGAGACGAGATCCTCGATGTGATCCCGCTGACTGGATTCGCGAACGAGGGCGACGACTTGATGCCCCTGCTCGACGGCACGACGAACGAGAGCGGCTCCGATGAAACCCGACGACCCGGTGATGGCTATCTGCATGAACGAATTGTAAGCCCCTGGCGCCTGAAAAGCCTGGAATCGGATTGAAAACAGGGGTTGGATCCGGCCCTCACGACACGCAGGCTCAGGGAGATTCTCCGTGAACATCTCGGATGGGATTTGAGGGGAAGGGGCTCTCGGGATAAGCTGTATGACTCGTGGTCATCCGACGCCAATCGGATGACTCGACACACCACCACGGAGAGGTGGCGGAGCGGCTGAACGCGCCGGTCTCGAAAACCGGTATGGCCTCCGGGTCATCGAGGGTTCGAATCCCTCCTTCTCCGCTTGATGAAGGAGTCACGGGAAACCGTGGCTCCTTTTTCTCATGCCCGGCCGAATCCCGTCAGGGGAAACGAGCGTCGAAGACTTCAGCCTGTCCAACCGGAAAGAATGATCGTCAGGTCGCTGCCACCGACGGTGCCGTTTCCATCGATGTCGGCGACGGGGTCGCTGGTTCCCCAGACGGAGAGAAGAAGAGCGAGATCGGTTCCGTTGATGGCGCCATCACCATTGAGATCACCGGGCGGGAGGACAGTCTCACAGGCATCGGCATTTCCATTCCCATCAAGGTCATCGCAGTCACTTCCGATCCCACCCCATTCGGCGCCCACTTCGANGCATTCATTCTCGGTGAGTTCCAGACAGAATCCAGTGGCGAAACAGCAGGACCCCACCGGTTGCGGGCAGAAGACATCGACGCAGGCGGTGCCATCCCCGAGGAAGACTCCGTCAAGTGAGGCGGCATCCTCGGGAGTCAGCCCGTCGAGACAACTTCCATCCGGAAGACAGACGGCCCCGCTTGGAAAACAGATCTGCTGGTCACAGGTCACGCCAGGCTCGCCCGGCAGCCCCCCGGCAGCAAGACAATTGTCGAGACTCAACTCGATGCATCCACCTGTGGTTTCGAAACAACACGGCACGTCACCGTCATCCGGATCACAGGTTCCACCATCACAGACGGTGCCTCCCCCACCGAAGGTTCCACCGATGCTTTCACAATCTGATTGCAGCGTGTTGTTGGCACAGGTTCCATCGGACAGGCAACATGATCCGAGCTGATCGGAACAGTTCGTGGGTGTCCAGCTCGCACGCATGACCCAGTCGCCGGAGGGCCTGCAGATCGATGGGAGCTGGGAGAATCTGGTCCAACCGGCAGCGCATCCGAAGATCCCGCAATCGACCGCGAAAAGCCAGTTCTCACTGGGCATGTCCAATCCCCCGGTGTCGGTCGTGGGAAAGGCGTTGCAGCAGGTCGGCGGCGAGATCAGGCACGGATTCTGAGTCTGGCTGTTGTGTTTGTCGATTCGAAACGCGACGCTGAAGGTGCTGGATCCATCGTTCTGAAGAAAGATCTGCTTGGGATCGCTGGGATCGACCAACAACTGAACGTTGATCAGACTCGTGCCGGGCGGGAGGACGATGTGAGGGAGGAGCTCTCCATCGGATGAAAACTGGAAGACGGGAATACCCGACTCGGGTGTCCCCTCGTAGAAGGTGACGGACCATTCCGTGGTGGTCGTGGTGGTCGCACCCTGCGTCCCGACGATGACTTCAAAGAGGTCGATCCGAATCGGCCAGACATCCTCGGGAAGCACATAGGACGCCGCGGCCATCTCCTGCTCGGCGAAACCGGCCTGAAGAACGAATGAACCACCGGAAAAATCCGCATCGGTATGGGCACTGATCTGTTGATCACACGCACCGGCAAGGCCGCCTTCGCCGGCACCACCGAGATCGATCTTGAAGGTTGGAATGGTGTCTCTGGAGGCAGGCGCCTCGATGCCACGCTGGGCCTGTGCGGATGAGGCACAGACAGCCAAGGCGAACAAACCCGTCCAAATCATGGAATTCGACATGAAAACCCCTCCCATTCAGGCTGAATTTTAAATCGAAAAGACGGTCAAGCCAGAAAAAAGGGATGACTCTTCGGAGAGCCCGGACATCCGGGCCATGAAAAGACCGCTCCCTGCCGAAAAACACGGAAAAATCGCCTGCGCGCTCCAGGCGGGACAGCACGTGAGCGTGCATCATGCACGGTCATTGATGGTTATGGGACTTGGATTTGAAATTGCGGCGTCAGCGTGTTGATTTCTTGATGGGGGCGGGCTTTTCGAGCCCACTGGCTTCCCAATCGATCGAAATCTTCTCCTGAAGGATCTCCTCGATCACCACCTCGAGATCACTTCGGCCTTCACGCTCCACCAGGGGACGTGCGCCGTCGATAATCTCGCCCAGTCGCTTCTGAATCAAAGCGGTGAGCTTGAAACGACCGCCGAACTTGTTGACGATGTCATCGCTGTTGAGAGCTTCAATCATGGGTGTCTCCAGAATACGAAGGACGTCGGATCATATGGCCGATCTGTCTCAGAAAGTGCCTGAATCCGAAGAGCCGGGTACTGTAGCTGACTTCTGCTCGGGAAGCCAGTCAACCGGAGCCCCAAACTGAGGCCATATCGACCTCGAATCCCAGTGAGACCCCTCAAAAATGCTCCAGACAAGGCAATTCAGAGCTCTCAGCCGCCGACTCGGCCTCGACCGGGATTGGTATCTGGTGCTTCTTGCCGTCACGATCGGACTGGTCATGGGAGTGGCCGCGCTCGCATTCATCATTCCCATCACTCTGATGGAGGAACGGATCGAGGAACTCAGCGGAGCGGAAGATTCGAACATGACGTGGGTGATTCTGCTTCTGCCGATCGCTGGCGCCCTTCTCACCGGTGTCGTGTTCTGCATTCTGCCGCTGTCCTTGAAGGGCCATGGAATCTCGCTGTGCATGTACTCGGTCAGTCGTGAAAAGAGCAGGATTCCATTTCGAGTGCTGGTCCGTCAATGGATCGGATCGACATTGACCATCGGATCAGGAGGGTCGGCCGGACCTGAGGGTCCCATCGTGACCATCGGTGCGACGGTGGGCTCCTCGATGGGACGAGTGGTGCGTGTCGATCCACAGAACACGGCGACTCTGGTGGGCTGTGGTGCGGCAGCAGGACTCGCGTCCGTCTTCAACGCACCGATGGCAGGGATCTTCTTCGTTCTGGAGGTCATCCTCCGGGACTTCTCCATTCGCACCTTCACCCCGATCGTCGTCGCGGCAGTGATCTCCGCGGCGACCACTCAGACCATTCTTGGAACGAACCAACCACTCTTCGGCGTGGGACCGGAGATCTTCCAGGGAACCAATGAGAAGTTCACGGTGATCGAAGCTCCGGAATTCCTGGTTCTAGGTGTGGCCTGCGGCCTGATCGCAGCGTTGTTCTCCTACACCCTCCGAGTCATGGAATCCTTCTTCACCAGACTCAGGGCCCCGAAAATCCTCAAGCCGGTCACGGGCGCGCTCGCACTCGTGCTCATCGGTATCGTCTGGTTCGCGCTGGGTTCGGGAAGCTTCGACTCCGGGGTCAATCCCGAGCTCCCCCCCTTCTACGGAAACGGCTACGTGCTGATCAAACAGCTTCTTCAGCCGACGTTCCTGAGCACACCCGAGGGCATCTCGGGAATGACCCTTTCCATTCTCGGCGGATTGATCTTCTTGAAGATCATCGCCACGTGCCTCACGCTCGGATCCGGTGGAGCCGGCGGCCTGTTCGCACCATCTCTTCTTCTGGGTGCGATGACTGGCAGTCTGATGGGCGGGATTCTCGAAGCGGCGGGTCTGCTCCCGAATGCGAATCCTGCGCAATTCGCACTCGTGGGCATGGCCGCGGTGGTGGCTGCCACCACCCATGCCCCATTGACTGCGATGGTTCTCGTCTATGAAGTCACACAGAACTATGCACTCATTCTTCCATTGATGCTGACCGCGGTGATCGCGACGATCGTGGCGAGACTGGTCAATCGTGAATCGATCTACACCGCGGAACTGAGAGCGCTTGGGGTTCGGATGGGGACCATGAGCGATCTCACGCTGTTGAGAAGAATGAGTGTTCGCGATGTTCCGATGATCCCACCGGTTCTCGTACACGAAAGCGAAAGTGGCCAACGACTGCTCGAACTCTCGGAACGGTTCAGCGTGAATGATTTCGTCGTGGTCGATGATGACGACCACTACCTGGGCCTCGTCACAGGAAACGATCTGTCGCAGGCGCTGATCTATCGGGAGGCGATCCCTCTTCTTCAGGTGGGTGAGATCGAACGGAAGGATCTCCCAACCGTCGAGCTCGAGGAGACGCTCGATGTGGTGCTCGACAAGTTCAGCGCCCATGAAGTCCAGAGCCTCGCCGTGGTGACCCCTCAGACCGGCGAAGTCACCGGGTTGATCAGCCGCACTCGCCTCATGAGGGAATATCAGCGGGAACTGGAGAAGGACTGATGTCATCGACCCAGAGACATCACGAGCGATTCAGTCGACGGTTTCGCCTGCGGCACAAACGGGAATTCCAGGCCGTCTATGGTGCGAGACATCGACGTGAATCAGGCCCCCTGCTGGTCTATGCACTTCAGAACGATCTTGGTCATCCGAGACTGGGACTCTCCGTCAGTCGAAAGACCGGAGGCGCCGTCAGACGAGTCCGGATGAAAAGACGCCTTCGCGAATCCTTCAGAAGACTCAAGAACGAATTCGCAGAAGGTTTCGACTACATCGTGGTGGTCCGGCCGCATGATGACTCCGGCGATCAGGGATACGAACGACACATGCGCTCGGCGATGAAACGTCTGATCGAGGATTGGGGACGGTCCCGATGAGAAGGACGCCTCTTGCCATGCTCATGATCCTTCTGATTCGGCTCTATCAGCGGACTCTCGCGCATTGCCTCGGGGGACGATGTCGGTTCGAACCGACCTGCTCGGTCTACGGCATGGAGGCCATCGAGCGACACGGTGCGATTCGAGGTGGATGGCTGACCATCAGACGAGTCGCCCGATGCCACCCCTGGGGCGGCTGCGGACACGATCCCGTTCCCTGAAGGAATCAGACCTCGGCGACGACGCGGTTCTCGAGTCTTCCGACATTCGTGATCTCGATCTCGATCAGATCTCCGTTCTTGAGGAAGACCTTCGGATCCCGTCCGGCACCGACACCCGCCGGGGTCCCGGTGAGAAGATAGGTCCCGGCGAGCAGGGTCATCCCACGCGAAAGTTCCGAGATCAGGGTGGCCACCGGAAACATCATCGACGAGGTGGAAGCCGACTGCATCAGGGTTCCATTCACCCATGTCCTCAGTTCGAGATTCTGGGGATCCGGAATCGAATTCGCGGGAACGAAACTCGTGATGGGACAGAACGTGTCGAAGCTCTTGCCTCGGCAGTACTGCCCCCCTGAACCGTGCTTCTGCCACCAGCGGGCGCTCACGTCATTCGCGACGGCGTACCCACCGACATGATCCAGTGCGTTCTCGATGGGCACGTCTCTGGCGTCCCGCCCTATCAGCACGGCAAGCTCGCCCTCGAAATCGACTTGAGGCTCCGGGTGATTGCAGATGTGCGGCAGTCTGATGTCATCACCCGAAGCGCAGAGGGCCGAAGGGTTCTTGAAGAACACGATCGGATTCTCATCGACCTCGTTTCCGAGTTCACGGGCATGCTCGAGGTAGTTTCTTCCGATGCACATGATCGCTGGCGGGCGTTCCATCAAATCGTTCTCCCAGGGCCGCCTCATCGATGGCGGATCATTTGCGTTCGGCTTCCTGATTTCGGGAACGCTCCTCGAGCAGTTTCTGGTTTCGCTCGGCCTGCATCTGACGGAAGGCTTCCATTCCCTCGGGCTCCGGGAAGATGCCCGCGAAGTCGATTCGATTCGCAAGGGGCGAGGTCCCGAATTCGGCCTCGAGGGCATTACGAGCGAGATCGTAGACGAGCATCTGCTGTTCGACGGGAGCACGGTTGTAGATCGTGAGGCGATCGACGAGAGGCATCTCCTGGTCGATCAGGACGAAGGCGAACACGTCGGCGATGCTTCGATCGAGATCGGTCACCAGCGCCGTCATGCGAGCCTCACCGAACTTGTTGACGAAGTCGAAGTTCTCACTTTCCTTGAAGTAGAGCGTGAGGTCGCGGGCGAACTTGATGGCATCCTCGAGGACGCCTTCACGGCCGAGAAGGAGTCCTTCCCGGTACCCACGCATCAATGCCGCCTGAACATCGCCATAGGCCGCCCATGGCTGCTCGAGGTAGGCGCCGAACGTCTCCTGCTGCACGAACATGTCCAGAGGAACCGAATAGGCCATGTTTGGAACCAGTCCGCCACGTCCGAAGAGGTCGTCGAGGCGATCGAGGATGTTCTGAGCCCGCTCGCGTTCACCAGCTCGGAAGAGCAGCCTCACCGCACTCTTCATGAAGTTCTCGTAGAAACCTGCGAAGGTGTCGCCGCCGGCGCCGCGGGAGTCGTAGTGCTTGTCGTAGAGATTCCGGAAATAGTCGTCGAGGACGTCGATCCAGCGGTTGTCCGCAAGTTTGCCGGGATTGTCCTCGCTGAAGGGATCGACGTTCATGGTGCCCGTTCGAGCAAGCGCCTGCATCGACTGGATGAAGATGCGGTCGTTGTTCATGATCTTCGGGAGGTTGTCGTCCTCCTTGTAGCGGGAATCTCCGAACTGGCTGCCGCGACGAGCCCAGTAGAGCGCGTGTGACTGAGGGTGCCGCCAGTCGAGAGGCCCGGTGTCACGGGTGTACTCGTACATCAACTGGGGATCCATGTTGTAGTCCTCGAGGAGCACCTTCTTGCGAAGGAAGAGCGTCAGCTGGACCGCCGCTTCCCGGTTCTCGGGATTCCCCAGGATGTCGTCCATCGCCTGATAGATGGGATCGTTGCGCTTGAAGAGGACCTCGAGCTCGAGCGCCTTGGCGAAGGTCGAGGTCTTCGAGGCTCGCCACATGCCGATGTTGTTGAGAAAGCCCTTGTCGAGCGCGAACTGGTTCTGGGTGTTGAACCCCGCAAGCGCCTCGGTCAGTTCATCGACCAGCACCTTGACGTCCGGGTTCTTCTTCTCGAGCTGAGCGAGGGTGTCCGGAGCGTCTGCGATCGCCTTGATCCATGCCAGGCGGGATTCCGCCTCGTANGGTGGCGCCCCGAGCAGGACATGCCACTCCTTGGCGAACTGGCGCTTGTAGTGGAGATGCGCGTCATCGGAGACACCGTCGATCTTGTGAGAGAACCAGAACGCGAGCTCCTTGTGAAGCTGAAGNTCATTCGGGTTGTGTCGGATGCCGCTGTTTCTCACGAGATCCACACCGGCCTTGACCCATGCCCAACGCTCTTCGGGCGTGTCGGTCATGACGGAGACGTTGTACGCCATGTTGTGACCATGAAAAGACCACACCTGACCGAAACGTGGCTGAAGCTTGGTGATGAGGTCCGCATCGGACATCACCTCGTAGAACAGCCCCTTCTCCTTCATGATGTTGACCTTGATCCACAGATAGTCGACCACGAGTCCACGCAGCGCGCCGATGGCCGTTCCGAGGGCCACGATCGGAGGTGCGCCCTCGATCGAGACATCCGTGTAGCGAAGCCGCGCCTCGTCCGCGTCATCGATGATGGGACGCAGAAGCCCCCCCGCACCGGCGAGCGCGCCGATCAGAACCGCGAGAAAGGAGATTTGGATGATCTTGTCACGCATCGTTTGCTCTACTGCTGATCTGTACTCGAAGCGGGGCCGGAAGGTTCGGCTGGAACTCAACCCTGGCCGCTGTAGATCGCGAGCTCCTTCTTTCTGAATGCAATGAAGCCGAAGAACATCGATATNCCAGCCCAGACGACCATCAACCAGACGAATTCAAGCATGACCTCCGACCAGGAGATCAAACGACCTTCGACCAGCATCTGTGATGGCTTGACGGCTCCGAAGCGATAGAAGAGCACATGCACCAGATAAGCGATCCATGAGATCGCCTCCTCCAGAATGTTCGTCGGGGAGTACTGATCGAGCGAGACTCCGAGGAAGGGCGCGATCGAACCGCCGATGAAGATCGCGAAGGAGAACAGACATGCCACGGGNAACGANAGGAAGGANGCGGTGGCCACCGCAAGGACCCCGAGAAANGAGAGCTTGAACCAGTCCACNAGCATNGCACGGAAGAAGTTCCCCTCGAATCCGGAGACTTCGTAGAGAACCTCGAGCTTGTCGAGATCCCAGTTCACGGACCAGCCGGCGGGATAGAACTGCTCGCTCGCCTGGTCGAATCCGGCGTTGAGAAGTTCGATCTCGAGCACGCCNTCCTCGTCGATCATCTGGGATGGGATTCGAAGCGACGCCCCGACGGTCGGCACGTACTGGATGTCGATCCANGAGCCGTCCATGGGGAACCTGAAGATCAGTGGATGAACCTCATGAGTGCTGGACGCGCCGCAATGNAAGAGATACTGAAGCTTGGCCTCACCNCCGGTCTCTCGGGTTCGCTGCAGCCCTTCGAACCGAACGACCTTGGCNTCNCCCGGAGCGATCTTTCGCTGATCNAGTCTGAATTCCTTGACGATCTCCCCGGCAAGNTCNGCCTGNATCTCGAGCTCGGTTCGCTGCCCCGTCTCGATCTGTTCACGAAGAACGGATTCGTCNTCGATCTTCTGCATGACCANCTCGCGCAANCGGGTGGGCCCGATCACCGGATAGACGGGTGTGATNCCCGAACGNGCGGTGAGAACCTCGGTNCGGACCGCGAGCTCGTCTCTGGCNTCCATCGCGGGACGAGTCTTCATGTATTCGACCGAGATGAAGATCGCCAGNGAGGCCGTNATGATGCCGACCGCGTTGATCGCGACCAACCCGAGCCATTTNCCNAGAAGGTANGACANCCGGGAGACNGGCTTGGTCATGACCTGCCAGATCTGACGATCACGAATCTCGAAGGCGACGCTGGCGCAACCGAGNACGAGNGTCATGCANGCGAGGAGAACGTAGGTGATCGAGATGCTTCTGCTGAGATAGGCCTGAAGCTGGTAGCGAAGCTGTTCATCCTGATCGATCCAGAGCGGGATCAGNGGAAGNAGGATCACGAGCAGGATGATNAATGCNACGGAGATGCGTTGTCGCACGGCCTCGCGAACGAGTTCCTGCGCGACCGCGATCACNGGGATCGGAGCTGAAAGGAGNAAGAGCGCGACCTTCGTGAGAAGTGCGAANGTGATGCCGAGGAATCCCATTCCACAGATGGCGAGAATCGCACTGATGTTNGGNGGNGAATCCAGACGCTCGAANAAGAGCGAGCCGATCCAGAACGGGAGTGACGTCAGAAACATCAGGGCCAGCGAGATCAGAAACGACCATGTCATTCCGNACCAGACCACGAGCACGAGCCANGCCGANGCGACGACCCAGACNCCGAGGGTCAGTTGAGGCTGCTCGAGAAGGAACGTCGGNATCCAGTCGGGCATCTCCGATGCCACNAGGAACACCGCGGCCTCGGNGGCAGCGACGAGATCACCTGATTCGTTGAAGAAGCTGTCCGCGATCGACACCAGACGGGGATCCGCATAGGTGACACCATTNATGGTGACGGAGCCCTCCTCGGCGAACTCGACGGCNGGNCCCTGACCAAGCTCNCGATTGGACCCTGCCAGAAGCTGCTTGATCGACTGCTCGAGCGTGTCGATTCGAAAGGACTCGATCGTGGCGGGNAGGAAATAGGATCCCAGNACCAGNAGNAAGAGCACGGTGAACGTGATCTTGAATCCGGTCCGCCGTTGCAGCAGGCCCATGCGCTGGTGAATTCGACGAAAAAACTCCATCAGTCCTTGCCACCCTCGCCATCTGAGTCCTCGAGAAGACCATCGATCATGCCCAGATCGACGTCCGC
This sequence comes from Phycisphaerae bacterium, assembly GCA_002709755.1. Taxonomy (GTDB): domain Bacteria; phylum Planctomycetota; class Phycisphaerae; order Phycisphaerales; family SM1A02; genus UBA8087. The sequence continues at coordinate 30,361 of PAQN01000014.1, read as the reverse complement.
GGACGCCTCTGGAATCGAATCAGCCGCAGGCTTCGGTGCGGCCTCGTCGGTCGAATCCTCGGCGCCGAGCAGTTCCTGGAGCACCTCATCCTTGGCGGCATCGGCTTCGACTTCCTTTCGANCCTCCGNGGACNGCTTCTCGACGCCGATCACGGCNGGCGCTTCGGNGGCATCGGAACTGAGCGTCTCGATGAGNGATTCNCCCTCGNCGGAATCGGTGCCGAGGAATGCGGCGGTCGGCCCGCTCCTGCCGGCGCCGGCGTTGGCGATCTGCTCGGCACGAGCGGTCTCGACGATGTCNAGGAAGAAGTCCTCGAGGCGTTGACGCGGACTNTCGACGGCTTCCACGGTGACNCCGGCGGAATCCTGNAGCGTCTTNTCCACNGCCGCCAGAGTGGATGTGTCGATGTGCGGCACCTTGATGACNGTNTGNTTCGAATCNGANAGCAGTTGGTCNGCGGTTCCTTNGGCACGGATCTTTCCACCATAGAGGATGACCATGCGATCACAGACATCCTCGACGTCCGAAAGCAGGTGGGANCTGAGAAGGATGGTGGTGCCCTTCCTNCCGAGTTCCTGAAGGAGCCCCTTCACCTGACGCGTGCCGATGGGATCAAGGCCGGATGTCGGCTCATCGAGGATCAGAAGATCCGGATCATTGATCAACGCCTGAGCAAGTCCGATTCTTCGAGCCATGCCCTTCGAATACTCACCGACCTTGCGATGAGCGACCTGGGAGAGACCCACCATGTCGAGGAGCTCCTCGACTCGCTTCTTGCGGATCCGCCGATCGAGTCCGAAGAGTTTTCCATAGTAATCGAGCGTCTCACGGGCATCGAGAAAACGATACATGTAGGTCTCTTCGGGGAGATACCCGATGCGACTCTTGATCGACACGTCGCTCGGCTCCTTGCCGAAGACCGCCAGACGACCGCGACTCTTTCGAAGCAGACCGAGGATCATCTTGATGGTCGTGCTCTTCCCGGAGCCGTTGGGTCCGAGCAGACCGAAGATCTCGTTCTGCTCGATCGAGAAGTCGATGCCGTCCACGGCACGCGCTTTCGCACGAAACCAGAAATCGGAAAAGACCTTCGTGAGACCGACCGCTTCGACGATCTTCTTGTTGCTGCTGCCGTTGGAGACCATGTTTCGCACCGTACCTCTAGTTGTCCTCTTCGCGGCCGAATCCACCGCTGGTGTCACGTTCCAGGCGACGGCCCGGTCCTTCGAGAATGATCTGCGACCGACCCCACTGGAAGCCCCCGATGAGAGCGCCTTCCTCGGCCAGCATCGCGTTCTTCTTGCGCTGCAGCTCGGAGTCGCGACGACTCTGCATCACATCCTCGGAACTCTGGATGGCAAGATCGATGCGTGCGAGATCGAGGGGCATCGAGAACACCTCGAGCTGCTCGTTGTCGAAGACGTCACGATAGGCCTCGAGCCAGAGTCTTCGCGCGAACTGCTGAGGATCCTTGCGGAAGGTGGGCGCGAGCGTTTCGAGTCGTCTGAGTTCGCTCAGCAGCCTGGTCTCAAGCGCCGACTGATACGCCTTCGCCTGGTTGATGATGCGAGCGGCGTCGCCGCCGATGCCCTCGGATTCGAAACGTGCTCCGATTCGATTCATGACCGCGTCCGCGGCTTCGGAATCACCTTTGGTGAGCGCAATGGAGTATTCATTGATGAGCGCGAGCAGATCGCCGTAGGCACGTTCACCCGCCACCATCGTGAATTCCTTGGCGACCTCCTGCCGGGCACGATCGATCGCCTCCTTCGCATCCTCCTTGGCTTCCTGCACGCCGCGGAACTGGGATCGGATGGCGAGAGGTGCGGTCCGATCATCAAGGCGCACATCGAGAACCTGGATCCCGGACTCGAGGGAATCAAGGGTGTTCTGAGCATGCTTGCGGACGAGATCGGCGGGTTCTTCCGCCANGGTGACGAATTCGTTGAGTGTCAGCTGGACTCCGGCGAGCACGACACCTCGCTCGAGAGCGTTCATGACGAGACGATCGGCATCATCGGGCGACAGTTCACGAAGAAAACTCGCGGCGTCGGCGATGGCGTATGAAGCGGAGACCTCGCAGTGAGCGAGATCACCGTCGGAGGTGAGCAGATAACCGTCGATGCCCGGACGCAGCTGGGAGTTCTCCGAACGATTGTCGTCGATTCCTGCACGACGAAGGTCGCTCGCTCGCGAATTGGCAGCCATCGGCCAGAAGGAATACAGCAATTCGACGTCACGGGTCTGCGGAACGATCACGACCTCACCGACGGGGTAGGGCCAGAACGGATGAAGACCGGGACCGATCTGTTCGGTTCCCGGAGTCCCGACGATGGCGCCGAACCGGGTCTTGACTCCNAGATCACCCTCCTCGACGGTCTGAAAACCGGAGAAGAGAAAGACCGCGAGCANTGCNAGAATGCCGACCTGCAGAAGNCGGAAGCTCAGNCGGAGGGCGTCCTGNAGACTCTGATTNGCGGGATCCATCGCCTCNCGAAGACGGGCGCCGGAGCCCGCTTCAGCGTCAACGACGAANTCGGCGGAGGCAAGACGGCGAGGNGAGGCGGCGNCGTCNCCCTCGACCGGNAGAGCNTCNTCTCGATCGNCGNTGTCGGATTGTGCGTGTTCGTCGCTCATCGATCAGTCTCCGTTCGACTCTNTGNCATCACCCCGGGNAGGNGCCNTCGGCACACCGTACTCCGCGGANGGGACNGGNACGCCGTCCTTGTTGGTCTGAGAATTCAGATCCAGNAGATGGAAGGGCGCCCGAGTGGTGTCGGTGATGAAGGTGGTGTTNCCGGTGAGACTGGCACGAAGTGTGTCACGCCAGGCGAGCAGGATNGCAAGCTCGGATTCCTTCTGCATCTCNCGGTAGAAACGATCNGCCTGTTCGTTGCCTTCGGACTCGATTCGAGCCGCCCACTGCGTGGCGAAGTTTCGAATGGTGTCGGCCTGAGTTCGAGCCTGGCTGGTGAGATTCTCCGCCACGGCGGTCCCCCGCTGACGTTCAAGCTGCGAGAGCGTCTGCTGGACGGCGGCCATCCGGCGCAGNACCGAAACACTGGTCGTTTCGGGAAGAATCACGCGACTGATGCCGACGGAGACGGGCACGACTCCGTTCTTGGCGGTGGCTTTCAGATTCGCGAGAATCTCCTTCTCGGCATCCTCGAGGCGACTGTTCTCACCGATGAGGTCCGCGAAGTCGTAGCCACCCACGACACGCAACGCACCCTGAAGCTGCTGTCCGAGNTCGGACGAGGCGCGTTGNACGGATTCGTAGCTGTTGTAGAACTCGAGNGCGGGACTTTCGACCGCGTCACCCGACGACTTCGAGTCGATCTCCCAGAGGAGGAACGCTTTCACCATGATCTGCTGACCGTCGTTGGTCAGAACGGTCTCGAGGGGGGAATCGATCAGCTGCTTTCTGGTGTCGAGATTCGTGATCTGATCGATGAAGAACGGCGCCTTGAAGTGAAGCCCGGGTTCCCTGACGATTTCCACCGGCTTTCCAAAGCGGGTCTTGATCGCGAGTTGATGGAAATTGACCGAATAGGTGGTGTTGAAACCAACCAGGATCAGAACGATCAGGAATCCGATGATGATTGTGACTGTCCGGCTCATGAGTCAGAGGTCCATTTCAAGTAGATGCAAGCTGAANAGTGATCATGAATCACTGGGAATGTATTCGTCTAGATTGAACCCGACATCGGGCTCNCNCATTTGAATGCCGAGATTCACACGATCAGGGTCGGGGCCGAGAACGTATTTCATTCGAACGGAATTCANGGTGGTCGCGAGGACGTCCATGAGAAGTCTCTGGCGGAAGATCTCNGGNGCGGCATGGAAGGCCGCCGCCTGGCCGAGCACGTCGGACGTGTTCTCCTGGGCATTGGTGATGATCTCCCACCGTCTGGCCCGAGCCTGACTGATCAGGGTCGCGGCGCTCGCCCGTCCGTCGATGAGCTTCTTCTCGATCAGAGCGCGACGCGCCCTGGCCTCCTCGGAATCGATTCCTTGTTCGTTTTCGATGGCGATGAGTTCGAGGATGAGCGAGGTGATCTCGTCCGCACTGTCGACATCACCCACCAGGGTCGCCATGGTCACCGCGACGGTGCGCCGTGCCTCCTCGACGATCTTGCGGGCGTTCTGTTTCTCGATCGACATGTCCTCGAAACTGGCCACCGCATCGGGGGCGGGCTGGAGNAANGGAATCACNAGGGAGACGATCTCCACGCCGGTGTCGTANTCGTCNTACGCCTGCTGNACCCGGTCCTGNAGACGGACCAGAAGCGAACGCCCCTTCGGCGAGAGGACGTCATCNAGCGGTTCCCTGGAGAGAAACTGACTGACTTCACGCATGGCGATCGAATGAAGCGCGCGGACACGCATCACCGAGAATGCTCGGTTGCGNCGNTCNTCCGTGGAGAAATTCAGATACTCGATCAAGGCTCCGGGCTTCACNCGCCAGCGCAGCACGATGTCGGCATCCACCAGAGCGAANCGTCCACCGAGCTGGTCGGTCGANGTCGCCTCCNTCTCATCGGCCTGGACATCCTCACCGGCGGTCTCGTCGAGCCCCACGCTGGTGGACTCNAGNCCCTCGACGGCACGTCGGACTTCCTCGCTCATCTGTGGCGCGGCCACGAGATAGGAACGCCGTCCTTCAGGACTGTTGTCGTCGTCCGCGCCCCACTTGCTCACAGGCGGATAGGTGACGCCGACGGGCCCGAGAAACAGTTCCCGAACAAGCCCGACATCGTAGGTTTCGACCGTCTCGATGGGCCATGGGAGCTTCCAGACGAGCTCGCCCTGCCGGACATCTCCGACGATCTTTCCGAATCGAAGNCGGACGCCCTGCTGATCGGGCTCGACCACGACCATGGTCGAGAGGGCGAGNAGAATGACGACGGCGAACNCNCCCANCCAGACGAAGCTTCTCAGAAGGAGCTGATAGCCCCAGGAACTGGTGATGTCGAAGCCGAACTGATAGTTCACCGCTTCATTGATGCTGCGGACGATGGAGTCGGGTGCGGCCAGGAGACTCAGAACCCTCGAGTCGAAAGCAGGACGCGGGACTTCTCCTCGGCGTCTCGGACGATAGAGATTCAGGATGAAGTTGAGAACGATCTCGACCGAGACCGCGATCATGAAGATCAGGATCACCCGGGTGACGATTTGCATCGCCCCGGACTTCTCGAAGAGAGTGAAGACGACGCCGATCGTGATCGCGAGGCAGACGAGGGCGTTTCCGACCATGAAGCCGGCTCCACCTCGAAGATTCTGCCAGGCAGGCTGCTGCGACATGCCTGCGACGAAACGACTGAAAATGAAGGCGATGATGGCGAACCCGAGCCCGATGGCGATCTGCCAACCCGGCGAGTTCCCGACCAGGAAGTCGTTCTCGAGATTGACTCGACTGGCCGGGTCATCGAGCTTGCCCAGCCAGATGAATGTCATTGTGGCAAGGGTGATGAGAATGGCGGCGACCAGCAGACTCGCGATCGGCAGCATCCACTTGTGCATCTGACGAAGACGCTTCGCCGCGACTCCGGTCTCTTCACGACTTGCCTCGAAGATCGAGGCATCAGGAGCGGCCTCCCTCAGTTCNTCGTCTTCGAGGGCCTCNAGACGCTCNAGACGATGNTGATGNAAGGCGACNATCANTCCGACCCAGACCACGATNCCCGAGAGGNCGTAGAACGAACCGATCACCATCGAGGTGTCACGCCCCAGAAGTCCGAANAGNAGCAGTGTCAGNCCGATGGCNACCTGAAGAAGAAGCCCGAAACTCGCGACACGGGTGGCCTGCTGATACGCAAAATGATCCACTCTCATACGACGTGAACTCGCTGTGACGATCTAGAAGCGGGGAAAGGACACCGGNGNTGCTCCGATGCGACGTTCGAAGAAATGGCAGGGAGTCATGCCTGAANAAGACGGACTCCANATGCNGGCATACTATCCGTTATTNNGCNGANGGGGCGGAATAGGGANATNCGGGTTCGTGNACCCNTTNGNACTGAGATACGTACCATNCCCACNGCNGGTTCGCGCTCCATNGGCGTTTAAAGACAATATGATGGGGTCTCNNGCCCNCTCATCAGANCAGAGGATNCNAGGGACATGTCNACGCTCGAGCAGCTTCTTGCCATCACGAAGAACACTTTCCAGGAAAGCATGCGCCAGCCGGTGCTGTTCGTCGTGGCNATGGCAGCNACGCTCTTCATCATTCTGAGCAATCCCTTCGCGACGTTCACGCTGGAAAACGACCAGAGAATGTTCGTAGACATCGGATTATCAAGTGTTTTTCTGGCGGGCGTGATCGGAGCGGCATTCATCGCGACCAACGTCCTCACCAGGGAGATCGACAACAAGACGGTCCTGACGGTGGTCTCGAAACCGGTTCCGAGACCGCTCTTCATCTTCGGCAAGTTTCTCGGGGTGGCATGCAGCGTCTTCATTCTNATGATCTACCTCGTCCTGGTCTTCATGATCGTTGAGGTTCATGGCTCGCTCGAGACCGCCGCNGCGAANTACCACNTGCCNGTGATCGTCTTCGGACTCTCNGGGTTCGTGCTGGCGTTCGCCGCCGGANTCTGGTGCAACTTCTTNTANGGNTGGACTTTCGGNGCCACCACGCTGACCCTGCTCCTGCCGATTTCNGGGCTCGTGTATCTGCTGTCNCTGGTCTTCAGTCGNGAATTCAGCACTCAGGCGATCGGGGTGGAATTCGANCCCCAGNTGTGGATCGCNGGCGGCATGCTTTTCATGGCGATTCTGGCGTTGACCGCGATCGCGATCGCGGCNTCCACNCGCCTGGGNCAGGTCCTGACGCTGCTGATCACCTGNGGTTTCTTCATGCTGGGGCTTCTCTCGGACTGGATCTTCGCNCGTCCNGCCGCNGCGATCATGGCTGCCGCGACGAAGANGATGCCCGCCCCGGAGGAGGGCGCNGAGNCCCTGCCCGTGGTTCTCGAGGGTGGNGAGAGNATTCAGTACGCGCTGCTGAACCTCGNACACATGATCACCCCCAATTTNCAGATCTTCTGGCTCGCNGACGCGGTCAATCAGNAACATGCGATTCCGGTCGGNTACATNGGATCCACNCTNNTGTACGGAGTGCTTCTGATCGTCGCGGCGCTNTCGCTGGCGGTGATTCTCTTTCAACGNCGCGAGGTNGGTTGATCTCAGCCGCNACGANGGACCCANTCGCGNCGACTTNGNGCGATCGGTCCGATGTTGAGAATCAACATGANNCCCACTGGAAAACACAGNGTCATCACCATCCATGANAAATCGACTCTGATGGCGAACGCCTTCATCTCCTCGACATCGANTTCGGGATANCGTTCGAGGATNGTCNCCTCNTCGAGATCGGAATCCGCTCGAAGAGACTCGCGAGCCGACTCGGCCAGCTGGGCCTCTCGCTGAACGACGTCTTCAACGGTGATGAGTCGAAGAACGAGAACCAGTCCGATCAGAAGGATGGATAGGACGGACCAGATGTTCACGAGCCGAGGACCGATCGGATTCATTCGCAAGATGAACACTCCACCCAGAAACAGCATCAATCCGAGAACGATGCCACCGAGGATCGGTGTGAAGATCGCCAGGAAGACCAGGGGACCGGGCGGATTTCCGGCGAACCCGAGAAAGATCTGAGCGACCCAGAAGATTCTCAGCAGCTGCAGCGCCACCATGAGACTGCCGTACAGCACCAGCAGGGTGCCCAGGAGGAGAGGCCAGCGGAGGTCATCGGGCCCGAGGTGGGCCGCCGCATCACTTCGCTGGTCTGCGTGCATCGCGTCCTTGGTCATCGGTCTCCTTGCGCGGTGTTCGAGATCTTCAGGCCATGGGCCAGCGCCTCCTCCGGCGTGCCGAGGATGCCTTCGAGCTGCGCGTCGTAGGTCCGGTCGAGGATCTCCTTGAAGAGAGGTCCCGGCACGAGACCGGCGGCGATGAGATCCTCACCGGAAAGGAGTGGCGTGGGCGCCAGCCCAGACGACTCGAGCGCGGTGAAATCCGTTCTGATCCGAACACCTGTCTCGACGTTACGTGCCTCGATGAGTTCCAGAACGGTCGGAAATTCCTCACGGGCCGCGAGCCGCTTTCGAACCGCGATCTCGGCTTGATCCCAGTCGTCCTCGACACGGTGGACGAGAGACAGAATGGCATCGAGTCTTCGCTCCTCCTTGTTGGAGAGCAGCAGTCCTTCTCTGAGCTGGCGAATCATGGCGCGTCCCGGAGGCGCCGCGCGATCGAGCAGCCATGCAGCAAGTCCGTCGATGGGATCGCGCATCACCGGAGAGAGTCCGGCGAGCGCCGGCCGGGGTGCGCCGGGGTCTCCCGAGGGGCCGAGCACCGGGGAATCCAGACTGAATGACTCGAGGAGTTCGACGGCGCGTGTTCGAGTGGGGTGCGCGAGCATTCGTCGCAGTTCTCCACCGACACGTTCACGACTGACGCCCCTGAGCGCCGGATCCGCTTGAAGGGCGGACGCGGTCGCCGCCTCGATCTCCAGGGTGAATCGTGCGGCGAATCGAATGGCTCGAAGCACTCGAAGTCGGTCCTCCGTCAAACGTTCGGAGGGAACACCCACGGCTCGAAGAATTCGGCTTTCAAGGTCCGAGCGACCGTTGAAATGATCGATGACCCGCCCGCTGAGAGGATCCTCGAACATCGCATTGATCGTGAAATCACGACGTGCGGCATCTTCGACCTCGGTTCCGAAACGCACGGACTCCGGATGACGGCCATCGACGTAACGACCGTCACTGCGGAAGGTCGCCACCTCGAGAGTGTGCCCTCCTCGTCTCACCAGCATCACGCCGAAGGATTCGCCGACGCTCATCGAGTGAGGAAACAACGCCTTCACGCGATCCGGAGTGGCGTCGGTGGCGATGTCGTAATCCAGTGGTTCGAGGCCGAGCAGACGATCACGCACGCAGCCGCCGGCGAAATACGCGACGTGTCCGTTCTGCTGCAGATGTCGAGCGACATCCGAAGCATTCTCTCGTGGATCGGCTGGTGTCATGAGCTCAGGATCGTGTCTGAAGTCCGGGCGAAGGGCCATCCAACGGGCCTGCGGGGGGCCATTTCCCACCGCTGCGTTCGCGCAAGATCCTACGCGCCTCGAGCCTCAGCGTGTCGATTTCCTGATGGAGCCTCTCGAGAGCCGCCTGAGGCCCCTCTTCGAACAGGGCCGCCCCATCGATGGGCTCCCCGCACACGGTGGCGATGCGACCACGTCCCCAGAGCCTGGGCAGGACCCGGGATCTGGGCCAGACGTCGTACGCTCCTTCGATTCCAATCGGATAGACGGTGGCCCCCGAACGTTTCAGGAGCAGAAGGATCCCCTTTTCGAAGTTCTCGACGAAGCCTGTCTCACAGCGACTCCCCTCGGGATAGATCAGGACGCACGACCCCTGGTCGAGCTCGGACAGGGCCGCCTTCAACGCCCCCTTGTCTCCGGCGCTGGCGGCGACGAAGACGGTTCCGTACGAACGAAGGAGCCAGCCCAGAGGCTTGAAACGGGCGAGATGACTGCTGGCGATCGCACTGTACTGCCTGCGATTCACGGCGCAGCCGTTGATAAGAGGGTCGTAGTAGGACTGATGATTGGAGACGAAGATGACGGGGCCCTCCTCCGGAATTCGTTCGAAACCGACGGAAAACATCCGATGAAAGATCTTCAGCCACACGAGACAGAGAAAAGAGCAGGCATCCCACCAGAACAACTTGTACCAAGGCCGGGATGGCGCGCGAAGGCCGACGCGAAATCGACCGCCGAACGTCATCATGATTCGCTCCCGGGTTTCGAATCGCACCAGGCTTCGACATGTCGAATCAGGAGGTTGACGACTTCCTCGATGCTCATCTCACCGGTGTCGATGCGGATGGCTCCGACTGGGATGGTCAATGGTGCATCCTTTCGGCCCCGATCGCTCCGGTCACGGGCTTCAATCGCACGCCGAATCTTCTCGACGTCGCAGTCCTCGCCGCGGTCGCGCATCTCGCCGGCCCGCCGTTTGGCGCGGACTCCTGAATCGGCATCGAGGTAGAAGCGAACCTCGGCATCCGGAAACACGACGGATCCCTGATCGCGCCCCTCGGTGACCAGCCGTGGATGACGAGCGGCGATGGCTCTCTGTGCCTCGACCATCGCGTCTCGCAACATGGGTATGCCCGCGATGCGGGAGACGATCTCGCTCACATCGGACTGCCGAAGCCTGTCATCGACGTCACGACCGTCCAGAAGGATCCTGGGAGGCGTGACGTCCCAGTCGAAGTCGATTCGATGATCGCAGGCCAGGGCCACCACGGATTCGTGGTCCTCGGGGGAGACACCGGCTTCGATGGTCAGCAGGGCGACCGAACGATACATCGCTCCGGTATCCAGACTGTCGAGCCCAAGATGTCTCGCGAGTGAATGAGCGACGGTGGTCTTGCCGCTGCCGGCCGGGCCATCGATGGTCACGATCATGTTCGTTGGCCGAAGCCCTTTGATGGACACGCCGCCCTTCGGAGATTCAATCATCGTCCTTCGATTCATCGATTGGTTCCTTGGAGTCTTCCGCACCGAGCACATCGCTGAGAGCCTGCGCCAGAGGGTCAATCTGCGCTGCACCGGAGTCCGACTTCGATCCCGTGGGGGCCTCGCCACCGTTCTGGGCGGCCTCGGCGATCGCCTCGGCCTCGAGCGCCTGCAGCATCTCCTCGAGTTCCTCATCCACCTCGATCTGTCCGAGCGCCTCGGCGATCTGACGCCGGCCCGAACGAATCATCTCGATCGGATCACCCTTGCCGGAGAAACGAATGGCCAGGGTGTTCTGATAGCCGACGTTGAGGACCGACTCGATCGCTTCGTATGCCGCGACCTTGGCGATGCCGCCCTTTCCACTCGTGACGACGGCTTCCATTCCGCCGGCGTAGGGGGCGAGCTTGCGCATCGTGTCCGAAGGGTCGGCCGTCTTCTCAGCATGATCGAAGCATGGGAAGGAGCCGATCTTGAAGCCGCCGACCTTCTTGATCAGAGCGGTGAGACGCTCCGGATCACCGGTGAGACCATCGGTGGGTGCGATCAGCAGATTGAGATCGAAGTTCTCGATGCGTTGAATCAACTTCTTGATGGACATCGCCATGCGATCGAAGATCTCATCGGTGTCTTCGGGGGCCTCGCAGCTGATGGTCAGTGCGTTGCAGCCAAGTCGATTGGCGGCGGTCGCAAGTCGGGTCACGCGATCGAAGGTCTTGTTGAGATCACCGGGAGAGGCATCCGAAAAACGCAACGGTGTCTCTTCCGTGAGCGTCAGGACGGGACATCCGGCCTTGTCGGCCCGATCACGAAGACGGTCGAAGACATCGAGGGAACAGCCTGCGAACATCGATGCGGGCATGTTCAATCCGCGGAGGTCGAATTCACGCATGGCGAATCCGGGAATGTCCTCGAGAGCGAGTTCGCCTGAGTCGACGAGCGACTTGAGTGAGCCGCCCGCGAGGGTGAGTAGGATCTGAGCCTGCAAGAGAGACTCCTTGCTGAGGGCCGAGGAGGTGAATCGCCCTGAGGCGAGACGTGGAAATCAAGAGTCTAACAGGGGCCGCAGAAAGACGGCGCCCAGACCTCGATATCGTTGAAAGTCGGCATCCAGGGCGCTCCGACATCAGGGGAAACTGATCGATTGGCCCCTGATCCGATCTGAACGGCCGAAGAAGGGTGCTGATGGAGGCGATGCTTCTGCGAAGATCCGGACCTCCAACCCCTTCAGGCGAGTATGATGCCGCATCCCTCTCCCTTTTCAACCACGGACCAGTTCCGCTTCTTTAAGGATTCATCAATGTCCAGCCCAGGTGACTGTCGTTACTCAGAATCACATGAATGGTTCCGTCTCGAGGGTGACATGGTCACCATCGGAATCACCCAGCACGCAGCCGACGAACTGACAGACATCACCTACGTCGAGATGGCTCCGGCAGGTTCGGCCATCGATGCGGGAGGCTCGCTGGGAGAGGTCGAATCGGTGAAGACCACCGCCGAGGTGATTTCAGCGGTTGGCGGAGAGATCAAGGAAGTCAACGAGGCGCTTTCGGCGGATCCCTCCATTCTCAACAGCGATCCCTACGGTGAGGGATGGCTGGTGAAGATCGCGGTCACCGATTCCTCGCCCATCGATGGACTGATGGATTCGGCGACCTACGATGAACGGAATGGCTGAACCCTCCACTCAATCCATGCAGCGAATCATGGTCCGGGACCTGGCGAAGAGCTACACGGTCGGAGGACGTCGCGTGGATGCGCTGAGAGGCGTGGATCTCACGATCGAGGAATCGGGATTCTACGGAGTCATGGGCGCCTCGGGCAGCGGAAAGAGCACGCTGCTTCATCTGCTTTCAGGCCTCGACAAGGCGGACAGAGGCACCATCACCGTCGGCGAGACGGCGGTGGACGATCTGGATGAACAGGCGCTCACGATGTACCGACGTCGAAGCGTCGGAGTGATCTTTCAGAAATTCAATCTGCTTCCGACCCTGACCGCGCTGGAGAACGTGGTGCTGCCCGGCGTGCTCGAGAAGCTGCCACCCGCCGAGCTGGACGCCAGAGGTCGCTCGCTGCTCGAGGACATGGGGCTGTCCGATCGAGTCGACCATCGACCGGATGCACTCAGCGGTGGAGAGCAACAGAGAGTCGCGATCGCTCGCGCCCTGTTTTTCTCTCCCGGAATCCTCTTCGCCGACGAACCGACGGGAAACCTGGACATGGTTTCCAGTGACCGACTCTGGTCGGTGCTGGAAAGACTGGCCGGGGAACGAAACATGATCGTGCTGATGGTCACTCACGAAGCGGAGGCCGCGGCACGTTGCCGCCAGGTCTTCGTTCTGCGTGATGGCCGCAACGCCGGAGTGATCGATGCCGAAGAACTCGACCCATCCGAGCTGGCAGCTCGCGCTGCGTCAGTTGCGGGGCCGGTCTAGCCGGTCACTGCTCCTGACAGGTTCAGTCGCCCTCGCCGCCGCACTCGTCTGTGCGATCGGCACCGGTATGAACTCGATGAGCGCCAGCGTCGAATCCCGGATCGAGAACATCGTGGGTGCGGCCGATCTGAGAGTGGTGGACGAGAACGCGTCGAGATTCCCGGAGGAGGCTGTCAGCCACCTAGCGGATCTTCCCGGCGTCAGGCAGACCGGAGGTCGACTCGGGGGGTCGCTCACGCTCGTCCTGAAGGATGGAGAGAAGGACGAGTTCGGACGAGACCGCAGACTGACCGTCGGAGCGCGCGGAGCGAGGATCGATCCGGACGACATATTCATGCAGACGGATCTGAGTTCGGGACGTCCGGTCGCCGCGCCCGACGAAGTGGTCATCGACCCGCTCACCTCGCAGAAACTGGGCGCTTCCATCGGAGACACGCTGATCGTGCAGAGATTCGGGCCGCCAATCGAGCTCGAAGTGGTCGGGATCCTAGAACGTCCCATGCTGGGTGCATTCCAGAAACCTAGGGTCGAACTCGGCCTGTCGACTCTGATGGAGGCGGTCGGTGGAACGCGAAAGATCGACGTGTTCAGCATCATTCTCGATGAGGATGTCGACGGCGAACTCTGGCTCGAGCAACACGCAGATTCGGTCGAACTGCCACTGGTTCTGGAACCGACCGAGAGGATCCGTTCCGGATTCGATCGACAGGTCGCAGGTGCACGCATCGCGTTCGTGCTGGCCGCGGTCATCGGTTTTCTCGCCTGCTCGGTGATCGTGGCGACCGGCATGACGACCGCGCTGGCCGAGCAACTGCGAGAACTGGCGATCGCCAGGCTGATCGGCGCCGAGCGCCGCCAGCTCTTCCTGTCGCAGATCGTCCTCGGCCTGATGATCTCGGTCACGGGCGCGTTGATCGGCATTCCACTTGGAATGTCGCTTGCCTGGGGCTTGATCATCTGGTTCTCGGATTTTCTTCCCGCGGGCATCCACCCCTCATGGCTCGCCATCGGCCTCTCCCTCACGGGGGCGATCGGGGCGGGCATACTCGGTTCGATGCTGCCGGCATTCCTGGCGTCGAGAGTGAGTCCGATGACGGCGCTCGTGACGGAATCCAGACCCCCCCGCTTTCGTGGTGTGGCCAAATGCGCGATGATCGGTCTCGGCATGATCTGCATTCAGATCCTGCTCATGCTGATACCCGACACCCAGATCAGATTCTGGATGTACAGCACCATCGGGATGCCCATGCTGGTGGGTGGTTTCTTTCTTATGATGCCGATGCTCTGCTGGACACTCGTCCCTGTCCTGGGGCCGCTCGGGGAAAGGCTCCTGAGCATCCCGGCTGGTCTGCTGAAAGGGGCCATCAAGACCGCCCCGTACAGGATCGGACTCACCGCCGGCGCGATGATGGTGGGCATGGCCATCCTGACCAGCACATGGAGTCACGGACTCTCGATTCTGGATTCGATCGTGGAACGGGTGAGATTCGCCGATGGATTCATCTTCAAGACCACCGGACTGACGGATGATGAGTTGGCGCGATTGTCCGGTCTTGACGGCGTCGTGGCCGCCTCGCCGGTCGGCTATCTGCCGCTCAGACTCGGTGAGGACGCCCAACTGGGAGTCTCGACCTTCGCTCCCAAGAACGTGATCTGCGTGGGGTTCGAACCGGAATCGTTTCTCGAGCTCAACCGGATCGATTGGATCCAGGGAACTCCCGAGGAGGCCATTCCGCGACTTCAGGACGGCGATGCCGTTCTCGTGGCCGAACAGTTTCTCACTGCGAGAAACCTCGGTGTCGGCGACCGCATGAATCTCGGTCCCGAGGGTCGCGAAACCTCGTTCGAGATCGTGGGCGTGGTGGGTGCGGCGGGGCTCGATGTGGCGACTCAGATCTTCGGGATCCGTTCCCTCTACATGGAACACGCCGTGAGCTGCGTGTTCATGGACTATGAGGCGGTCGGCAGACATTTCAACACACAGGAGGCCTACATCCTCCAGCTGGTCCTCGATGAGAACTTCGATGAGGACCGTGAAGCGGAGCTTGCGGAACAGGTCGCGACCCTCGCACCGGGAGCGGCTTTCAACAGCGGGCGTGCCATCAAGCGAATCGTGATGCAGGTCGGCACGACCGTGCTCGGCGTGAGCAGCACGGTTGCCCTGGGCTCCCTGCTTCTCGCCTGCTTCGCCGTGGGAAACATCGTGGCGGCAGGCATCTCCGCGAAGAGATACGAGTACGGTGTCCTGCGAGCGATGGGAGGTTCTCGCTGGCTGGTGGCACGCACGATCTTCGGGGAGGTCATCGTGATGGGTGTGCTGGCCTCCGTGGCTGGAATCGTTCTGGGGATCTACCTTGCCGAGATCGGCATGTCGATGCATCGTGATCTGGCCGGCGACGAACTCATGTTCGTTCTTCCGGTTCCGGCGATGGCGCTCGGAACGATCGTGGTGATCGTGCTCGCACTGCTCTCGTCGACCCCCCCCGTCGTCAGCCTGCTGAAGAGAAGCACCCGGGAACTGATCTCCGCGGGTCGATGAGGAGTGCGTCGTGAAGGATTCGAAATTCCATCTCAAGAGCCCCTACCAGCCGGCAGGTGATCAACCGGCGGCGATCGAAGCGCTCTGCAAGGGTGTCGAGGCTCAGCGCCGGTACCAGACCCTTCTCGGTGCGACAGGAACGGGCAAGACGTTCACGATGGCGAACGTCATACAGAGAACCGGAAAACCGACTCTGATCGTGAGTCACAACAAGACGCTGGCGGCACAGCTGTTCGAGGAGATGCGAGAGCTCTTCCCGGACAACGCCGTGTCCTACTTCGTCAGTTACTACGACTACTACCAGCCGGAAGCCTACATCCCGCAGAGAGACATCTACATCGAGAAGGATGCCTCGAGAAATCCGGATCTCGACCGACTCCGGCTCGCGGCGACGAGCAATCTGCTCAGTCGCGAGGACGTCATCGTGATCGCGAGCGTCTCCTGCCTCTACGGGCTTGGATCCCCGGCCGAATACGCCAAGAGAGTGATTCATCTCAACAATGGTGCGACGATCGACCGCCGGAACTTCCTGCTGGGACTCGCGGAGATGCAGTACCAGCGCAAGGATCTCGACCCGGAACGAGGCTGCTTCCGGGTCAGAGGCGACTGCATCGAGGTCTATCCAGCCTACGAGGAGTACGGCATACGCGTCGATCTCTTCGGTGACGAGATCGAATCCCTGCAGCTCTTCGACCCGGTGAGCGGCGAACTCCTCGCCGAGGAGACCTCAGTGCACATCTTCCCGGCGGTCCATTACGTGATGCCGGAGGAACAGAGGGACCACGCCATCGTGGAGATACGCGAGGAACTCGACGCCGCCGTCCTGGACCTGCGCTCCAAGGGCAAGCTTCTCGAGGCGCAACGCCTGCAGGGCAGAACGAACTACGACCTTGAAATGATCCAGGAAGTGGGATATTGCTCGGGCATCGAGAATTACGCACGTTTCTTCGATGGACGTGAACCCGGGAGTCGTGCCTTCTGCCTGCTGGACTACTTCCGCTCGATGCAGCAGAGAACGACGGACGACTGGCTGGTGATCATCGATGAATCACATGTCACGATTCCTCAGATCAAGGGGATGTTCTTCGGCGACAGGGCACGAAAGCAGACCCTGGTCGACCACGGATTCAGACTGCCGAGCGCCCTGGACAATCGGCCGATCAAGCTGGGGGAATTCGAGGAGATCACACCCCAGGTGATCCACGTTTCGGCGACACCCGGCCCGTACGAACTGGAGAAATCGGATGGAGAGGTCGTGGAACAGGTGATCCGTCCGACGGGGCTGGTCGATCCACCCATCGAGTTGCGCCCGGCTCGCGGTCAGGTGCCGGATCTGGTGAAGGAATGCCATGATCGTGCCGCGAAGGGTGAACGCGTGCTGGTCACGGCGCTCACCAAACGTCTGTGCGAGGAACTGGCGGGGTATCTGGAAAACGAGGGGCTCAAGGTCAGATACCTCCACAGTGAGATCGACACCCTCGACCGTCTGGACATTCTGGCGGACCTGCGCAGCGGAGCATTCGAGGTCCTTGTCGGGGTGAATCTGCTTCGAGAGGGGCTCGATCTTCCGGAGGTCTCGTTGGTGTGCATTCTCGATGCAGACAAGCAGGGATTCCTTCGATCGCAATCAAGCCTCATCCAGACGATGGGAAGAGCGGCACGCAATGCGAATTCGACCGCGATTCTCTACGCGGACAAGGTGACGGAACAGATGCAGGCCGCCATGGACGAGGTCGAAAGGCGGCGCGAACTTCAATTGGCGTACAACGAGAAGAACGGCATCACACCCACCACGATCGACAAGGCGATTCGCCGGGGGATCGAACGTGAACTGTCGGCACACCGCACCGCGAAGGANGCGGTCGGTCNAGAGGGACAGGGAGACCGANGACAACGAGGAGCGAATCAACGCACTCGAGACCGAGATGCTCGCCGCCGCGGACGAACTCGANTTCGAGAGNGCGGCCGAACTTCGNGACCGNATCGAGGCGCTCGAATCACCCGCTGANGGNGAGACCAGAAAGACGACNCANGCCGGNGTTCCGGGNTCNNGNGCCGGACGAACNGGTCGCAGGCGACGCTCNTCGGGCAAGTGATCNCCCGATNCNNCNTNAGNTCGNANNGNACATAAAAAAAACCGATGACACGAGGTCAACGATCAGTCGGTGCGNNGNATGNGTGTTGTNTCANTGAANGNGNCGAGCGGGACGCAGTCNGATTCGNTCCACACTCAGGCCNTCTANCGAATGCTNGNNNGGNACCTCNGNCGTGNCGNGGTCCTNCCNCGNTTNNTCGACCANCGAGAANTCACCGGAAACGACGTTGTCGTNTCGTTCGGTCAGTTCAGCAGGAGGGGTGATGGTCTGAGGTGTCATGANCTTGTGGNGGGAAATCTCGAGTNGAAGNNCCTGNTGNTTTACTACTTCGTTCAATGTCTCTTTNGAGGGCCACCTTTTCAATGAAAAGGTCTCGGTTTTCACAATCTTTCAANAGATCGCTTGGGNCGCCCCGGTTTGGCTAANATCNTGTGAGANGGGAAGCAGCATGCCNAGAAAGTCCGTGAAAACGAGCGCNATCNGGGTGACNGGAGCGAGGGAGCACAACCTCANGGGNATCGACGTGGTGCTTCCNNGNGACGAACTGATCGTCATCACCGGCGTNTCAGGGTCCGGAAAAAGCTCCCTTGCCTTCGATACGATCTTCGCTGAGGGNCAGCGCAAGTACATGGAGTCGCTGAGCGCCTACGCGAGACAGTTCCTCGANCAGATGCAGAAGCCCGATCTGGAATCGATCGAGGGNCTCCCNCCCACCATCGCGATTCATCAGAGNGCNAGTGGCCACAATCCNCGNTCCACGGTGGCCACNACCACNGAAATATGGGACTATCTGAGACTNCTCTTCGCGCGGTGCGGCAGCCCGACNTGCTGGCATGCCNNGGGAGGCANGACCTGCGGCAGGGAGATCTCCGCCAGCACGGCGACCCAGATCATCGAGGCCGTGCTGGGTGAATTCGANGGCCGCAGAATCCAACTCTGCGCCCCGGTCATCAGGTCGAAGAAGGGNTTNCACAAGGAGACTCTNGAATCNCTTCAACATCAGGGNTTCGTGCGNGCACGNGTGAACGGCACGNTCGTCGACCTCAGNGANGTGATGAAGGAGGGCGGCGAGAACCCGNTGGAACTCGGNCGATACGAGATGCANGACATCGAGGCGGTGGTCGACCGGATCAAGGTCTCGGAAAAGGACAGGCAACGTCTGGCGGANAGCGTCGAGACCGCACTGAACATCGGAGAGAGCTCACTGCTNCTNCTGNCCGAGACNCCNGAGGGAANNTGGGAGGAGCATCGCTACAGCAGTCGTTTCTCATGCCCNGATCATCCNTCNTGCAGCCTGGAATCCCTTGAACCGAGNATGTTCTCNTTCAACTCGCCNCATGGTGCNTGCAAGGAATGCTCNGGACTNGGAACCATTCTTGAATTCGANGAGAGTCTGGTGGTNCCNGATCNNANCCGNGCNGTGGCGGAGGCNATCGAACCATGGCGCAAGAACGGCAAACGGATGAACATCTGGTACGGGCGTCAGATGCGNCGTTTTCTGGACAACATCGAGGTCGACAGGACGACCCCCTACNCGGATCTCAGCCCGGCGCAGAGNAAGGTGCTGCTCCACGGCACNACCCCCGCGGACAAGAAGAAGCTCGGNTTCACGTTCGTGGGNGTGCTGCCCAANCTNCGAAAGCGNATCGAGGAGACCGANAGCGACAACGTCCGTGAGAGGCTGCACGCCTACACGGCATCGATCCCCTGNCCCGGNTGTGCCGGCGCCAGACTCAGNAAATCCTCNCTGGCGGTGNTGATGCGCAGCGGNCGNAAGAAGGCCAACATCGCGACGGTCGCATCCATGACGATCCGCGAGGCGACGACNTTNTTCAAGGGNCTCAAACTGGATGCCGCCGGCNCNAGNATCGCCTCGCCGATTCTGCGTGAGATCCTNGCNCGACTCGGATTNCTCGAATCGGTGGGNCTCGGATACCTCACGCTCGACAGNAGAAGTTCGACGCTCTCNGGTGGTGAAGCACAGAGAATCAGNCTNGCGACGCAGGTGGGAAGCGGACTNGTGGGCGTCTGCTACGTCCTCGACGAACCGACNATCGGTCTTCACGCCNGAGACAACGACCGACTNATCAGGACGCTTCGTCACCTCAGTGACATCGGNAACACCGTTCTGGTGGTGGAGCATGATGAATCGATGATGCGGGCCGCGGATCAGGTCATCGACATCGGCCCCGGTCCCGGACGGCACGGAGGCAGGGTCGTCGCCCAGGGCACCATCCCNCAGATCTCGAAGATCGATGAATCCCTGACCGGCGCATTCCTCACGGGAAGGGAATCCATCGACGTTCCCGATGAACGAAGAGTTCTGGACCCCGACGATGCGATCGTGGTGCGCGGAGCTCGCGAGCACAATCTGAAGGGTGTCGATGTGACCTTCCCGCTNGGAGGAATCACGTGTGTCACCGGCGTGTCGGGNTCCGGAAAGTCGACACTGGTCAACGACATTCTTCTGCGATCGGCTCAGAAGCACCTGAACGGCACGCGAGTGATCCCGGGAGAGCACGATTCCGTCGAGGGAATGGACACGATCGATCGCATCATCGAAGTCGACCAGACGCCGATCGGACGCACGCCGAGGTCGAATCCCGCGACCTACACCGGCGTGCTCGACGAGATTCGTAAACTCTTCGCGATGGCGCCCGAATCCAAGATCCGAGGCTACATGCCCGGGCGTTTCAGTTTCAACGTCAAGGGGGGGCGATGCGAAGCCTGCCAGGGCCAGGGTGTTCGAAGAATCGAGATGCACTTCCTGCCCGACGTCTTCGTCACCTGCGAGGAGTGCAANGGNAGCNGGTACAACCGCGAGACGCTCGAAGTGAAGTACCGCGGCAAGACGATCTCGGACATTCTGGAGATGACGGTGGAGAACGCGGTCGATTTNTTCGAGGCCCATCGACGTGTCCACAGGATGCTCGGTTGTCTCCGAGATGTGGGTCTGGGATACCTGACACTCGGCCAGCCATCCACGACCCTTTCCGGAGGGGAGGCCCAGCGAGTGAAACTCGCCTCGGAACTGGGGACCACCACTCAGGGACACACCCTCTACGTGCTGGACGAACCGACCACGGGACTGCACTTCGCGGACGTCAAGAAACTCCTCGACGTGATGCAACGGCTGGCNGACAANGACAACACNCTCATCGTGATCGAGCACAACCTCGATGTGATCAAGTNCTGCGACTGGNTNATCGACCTNGGNCCGGAAGGCGGCTCAGGCGGTGGNGAAGTNCTGGCGGNGGGAACNCCNGAGGACATCGTCGAATGCGANGANAGTCATACCGGNGCGTTCCTGCATCCGATCCTNGAAGANGCGTCCATCGAGGAANCCGTCTGACGCGTNTCGAGGCTCCNTCGNCTAGAGACATTCGATNGGTTCGGCGATGACGNNGGAACCGTGCCTCGCACGGCGCAGAGCGTAGAACAGGACCCCCGGCTCGGCGCATGGCATCGGGCGCCGTGAGACAGCGATCGAATCGAAGAGCCCGGAGGCGGAGAGAAACGACCGCAAGCCGGATGGCGTGAAGCGATCGAAACGTCGTGGATCATCGAGCTGGTCGCGCGCCGTCATGGATCGCACCAGCAGAAGAAGAACACCGTCAGCGGAGAGCATGCGATGGCATTCCTCCAGAATTCGTATCGGATTTCCGCTTCGCTCCAGGGCCCGATCGAGAAGAAGCAGGTCGATGGATCCGGATTCGATCGGAATGGCGCCGAGATCTTCGAGGAGATGAGGCGGCAGACCCGCCCCGCCTATGAATTCATCCAGAGCGAATGGACGATCCTCGATGGCGGTGACAGAGATTCCGTATTCGGCGAGTTCGGCCTCCAACGAACCGTCACCGGCACCGATGGAGAGAACGCTGGTCGGAACTCCGGGGCGAAGCGCCCCCCGGACCAGTTCGACGCGATTGAGCAGGACCTCCTGGGATTCATCGATGCCGGCCGAGTCGTGCACATCAGGTCCGTACACGGGCACGACGGAGGCGCCCAGTCGGGAACGCATCACATCCAGATCGGGGCATGTCCGGTCGAACCCCCACTTCGTTCGAAACGCAGCACGTGAGCGATTGATGCCGTCATGACTGTCTGCCCCGGTGGCACGCCGGGAGCGCAGTGCGAAATGATGACTGAAGATGATCTTCGGGTCGGTCCATGAGGTCCATCCACGAGTGCGGAGTGCGAGACCCAGATCGATGGTCTGCCCGCGAAGGAGCTCGGGATCGTACGCCCCGACCTCGTCGAACGCGGCTCGGCGCAGCACGTGGAAACACCCCATCACATGATCCGGCTGGAAACCCGGACAGTCGACGGGGCTTTCAAGACCGCTCCCGATGTGCTGGTAGCCATGTGGATGAAAGAGAAGATCACCAAGCGAGTGAACACGTCCGAGATGGTCGAGCTGGCATCCACCAAGCACTCCCAGCCCGGGCATGGAAGCGAATGCCTCGAGCCCGCGATCGAGCCAGCCTTTGGAACGAAGCACGATGTCTCCATCGAAGCGAAACACGATCGGAGCGGAGGTTTCGGACATCAGACGATTGAGGACGCTGGAAAGAACGCCTTCGTGCTCGAGTTCGATCAGGCGGAGGAAGGAGCGACCGCCGGCGCCTTCTCGGGCCGCCCAGTTCCGGGCCGTGGCCAGTGAATCATCGGTCGATCCGTCATCGGCGATGACGATCTCCACCCGGGCGAGATCCTCGCCGAGGGTGCTCTGGAGGGAATGAAGCAGCTCATCGAGAAGATTCCGGTCTCCATCGACCGAACTCTCCCGGCCGTTGTTGAAGTTGGGAATGATGATCGAAGCTTCGGGAAACGCCATTTGTTCTCCTCCTTCCCGCTTGAGTCCTTGCTCAGATCCTCAAGAGGGAGGATGATCTGGGCATGAGCACCGAATCCGACAGCAAGATCGCCCTGCGGGTCCTCATGATGCCGAAGGACACCAACCACGAGGGCACCATCTTCGGCGGCGTCATTCTGAGCCACATCGACCAGGCAGCCTACATAGAAGCCCGACGTCACGGAGCCTACAGATGGGTCACCGCAGCCATCAACCAGGTGAACTTCATCGCACCGGTCTTCACGGGTGACATCGTAAGCTACCGGACGAAGACCGTGGACGTCGGTCGAACCAGCGTGACCGTCGAGGTCGAGGTGGAGGCTGAAAGACGTGAGGATGGAAGCTGCGCATCGGTGACGAGCGCCCAGCTCGTCCTCGTGGCCATCGACGAGAACGGCGCTCCGACGGTCTTCAAGGACGAGGGAGCGGATGCATGACGGAGCCGCTGGGAATCGCGGCGCTTCTCTCGGGGGAAGGCCGTTCGGTCCTGAACCTCGCACGAAGCATTCGGGAGTGTGAACTTCATGCCGAGATCCGGGTGGTCATCGCACACGACGCATCACTGGCGGGCGTCACTCGCTGCCGGGAGACCGGACTCGATGTCAGAATCGTGTCGGAGAAGGACCGGGATGCATGCTCCGACGCGATCGATTTGATTCTGCGGGATGCGGGAGTCGAACTGATATGCCTCTGCGGATATCTCCGCCGTTTTCGAGTGGGCGATCTCTGGCGTGGCAAGGTGCTCAACATCCACCCGTCACTGCTCCCCGAATTCGGGGGCAAGGGCATGTACGGGCGCCGTGTCCATCAGGCCGTGCTTGACGCAGGTCGTGGGCAGACCGGATGCACGGTCCACTGGGTCGACGAGGAATATGATCGAGGACCGATCATTCTTCAGGAGCGCTGCGAGGTGCGAGAGAACGACGACAGCGAGACCCTCGCCGCACGGGTGTTCGAGCTCGAATGCAGCGCCTACCCGAGAGCCATCGAACGGATCACTTCGAAACTCAGGGCATCCGCGAGCATGTGCGAATCATGAGGACACGTCGAATCATCTTCTGCCTGATCCTTGGGCTGTGCACGTTCTTCAGCGCCACATCGGACGCCCTGGCCCAGGCCCGCCCCTCGAGAGCGGCTCTGGAACGTCAGATCGTGCGGGCCTTCGATCGGGAGGATCCTCGCAGAGCGCTCTTGCTCATCGATCGCTATCTCGAATACTGGCCTCATGACGAGGACATGATCTACAACGCCGCATGCGGACACGCGATTCTCGGGGAACGGGAGAAGGCGGCCGATCGCCTGCTGCAGGCCGTGCGCGAGGGATTTCGTGACTTCGACTACATGACCCAGGACGAGGACCTCGCGTCGATCAGGGACCACGATGTGTATCTGGCGATTCTCGAGGCGCGGAAAAAGATCCGTGACCAGACTCCGAAGACGCCGCCGGAGGACCTCCGGAAGGACGATTCGTCCGAAAGCGAGACGCGTCCTCCACGAAGAGTCCGCCGGGATGGTCGTGGAAGCGATGAATTCGAAGCTTGGCGGACAGATCATCAAGATGACTACATCTTCGAGACCGACGATGCCCAGCGGCTACATGTCGCTTCGACTTTGCCGGAGGAGGCTCGTGAGGAGATGATGGGGATGATCTCCAGGCAATCCGACTTCATGGTCGAACATCTCTTCGGAACGGTGCAGAGTGACTACGTCTTCCTGCTGGTCCCCAACCGGGACGACTGCTCGATCTTCGATCTGGATCAGAGCACGGCAGGCTGGTACGAACATGCGAGGCGGATGCTGGTCACCACCGACATCGGCGCCTCGCTTCGCCATGAATTCGCGCATGTCCTTCACTGGGGGCACATGGACAGGATCAACCAGAGACACCCAATGTGGATCCAGGAGGGCCTGGCTTCACTGTTCGAGGAATACGCCGCGGGACGGACGGGAACCAACTTCAGGTTTCTGCCCAATGAACGCCACAACGTCACATTCGATCTGGTGACGAGCGGAGACGTCCCCTCATGGCGCCAGATCTTCGGTCTCAGCCCCACACGTTTCATGAGGGCGGCGAGCCGGTTCTACCCGATCACCCGTTCGATCTTCCGATTCATCGCCGGCAAGGGCAGACTCGACGTCTGGTATGAGAATCTCGTGACGACGTTTCCCGAGGATCCGACGGGCGTCCTCGCGCTGGAGAGAACCTTCGACAAACCGATCGATGCGATCGAGTCGGATTGGAAAGCATGGGTCCGCGGCATGGGACGTCGCGACAACACCATCGCTCGAGGGGACGCCTCGTTGGGAATTCAGGCCGAGAGCGAGGTTGATGGTTGCAGAGTCACGATGGTCCACGAGGGCAGCGGCGCCTTCGAAGCCGGGATGCGAATCGATGACGTCATCGTCAGACTCGGAGACATTTCGATTCGTTCGACGAGGGAGCTGATGCTCGCGATCGCCAGAAGACGAGTCGGAGAGGTGGTTCCGGTGCGAGTCCGTCGGGGCGAGGAATATCTGGTGCTGATGATCACCATGAAACCGCTTCCGGCCTTCAGCAACTGAGCGAAATGATTCCTGTTGGTATAGGATCAAGTCATGGCTCGAGCCGAAAGAAGGACATTTCGAAGCGACTTTCGACGATTCTTCGTGAAGGGACTGGCGGTCCTCCTGCCGACGGTCCTGACACTCTGGATTCTCGTCAAGGCCTATGAATTCATCGACGTGGGGATCGCTCAACCGATCAACGGTGGAATCCGGTACGTGATCAACAAGTCGACACCTCATGTCGAGATTCTCAAGGAGACGTTCGAGCCCTCCGATGCGGCAGTCCAGCGTGAGACCGAACGGCGGAGAGAGGCCGATCGCTCGAAGACCGCTCAGAACGAGGCGAGGTCCTACCTGAGATCCCAGCGCATCCTCGAATGGTGGAATGAACGCTGGTACATGAACTTCATCGGCCTCTTCGTGGCGGTTCTCTCGGTCTACTTCGCAGGCCGGCTGCTCGGAGGACTTCTGGGCAGAAGCCTGTACTCGAAGATCGAGAGACTGCTGACAACGATTCCAGTGGTGAAGCAGGTCTACCCATATGTCAAGCAGGTGGTCGACTTCATCCTGAGCGACGAGAAACCGATCAAGTTCAACCGGGTGGTGCTGGTGCAATACCCTCGGAAGGGCATCTGGTCGATCGGACTCGTGACCGGCACGCCGATGAAATCCGTCCAGAACGAGATGGATCCGAATGCCCGGGAACCCGGGATCACGGTGTTCATACCGAGTTCACCCACCCCGTTCACGGGGTACACGATCAGCGTGACGCTGGATGAAGTGGTTGAAATTCCGATTTCGATCGATGAAGCCCTTCGATTCACGATCACAGGTGGCGTACTCGTCCCCGACAGGGAGACAATCACCACTGCACTCGGATCCGACGACTCGCCCCCTTCGAACTCGCTTTCGAAGTGACTCGAAGGACCCCTCTTGATGTGTCACCGAGTTAGGGTGACAGTCCCGGGGATGAATTGGCCGATAAGAAAATCAGTACGATAGACTTCAGACCCCTACCTTCCCCACACGACCAGAATTTGTACCAGGAATCAAAGCATGAAACTCCGTGAAATTGTCATCGAAGACGCCATCATTCCCAGTCTCAAGGCGGACAAGCGTGAAGATGCCGTCCGTGAAATGATTCAGGCTCTCGTCGATGCCGGAACCATCTCCTCGGATCAGCAGGACGAATTCACCAAAGCGGTGATGAGCCGCGAGCGCAAGGGTTCGACCGGCTTTGGAAACGGAGTCGCCGTCCCTCATGTCAAGAGCCCCAAGATCGACAAGATCACGGTCGCCGTGGGGATCTCCAAGGAAGGCATCGAGTTCAATGCACTCGACAAGCAGCCCGTCTACTCTTTGTTCCTGCTGCTCAGCCCCGAGGAACGTCCCGAAGAACATCTGGATGCCATGGAGGCGATCTTCGGAAACCTCTCACAGGACCAGTTCAGAAAATTCTTGCGCCAGGCAGAGAGCGTGGGTGAAGTCCTGACGCTCCTGGAGGAAGCCGACAACTCCCAGATTCGCTGAAAACGCCTCGTGGGAGCATGCGGACGCAGCCCCCTCTCGCGGCACTGCCGATTCGTTTCGTTTCATGTTCCAGGAGAACCCCGTTGGAACGGTGCACCGTCAAGATTCTGAACAAACTGGGCTTGCACGCCAGACCTGCGATGAGCTTCGCCGAGAAAGCGAGTGAATACACCGCCACCATCAGTGTCAGACGGGTGGATTCGGAGGACGTCGTGGATGGCAAGTCCATCATGCAGATGTTGATGCTTGCCGGAACGATGGGCACCAAGCTTGAACTGATCGCGGAGGGCGATGACGCGAAGGAAGCCCTCGAAGCGTTGCAGAGCCTGGTCAACGGGAAATTCGACGAAGACGAATAGGCGCTCTGTCTCCAACCAAGTCAAACGACTTTCTCATCTCCAACTTCTCTGGAGAGAAGAGAAGCGATCGCCTCACGGGGAGAACGCTCCTCGGCGAGCACGGCCTCCACCGCCGAAAGGATGGGCGCATCCACCTGGAGTTTCCGAGCAAGGGACATGATCGATTCGGTCGATGCCACACCTTCGACGACACAACGGCTCTCTTCCAGATACCGCTTGAGAGGCATGCCCCTGCCGATGGCCTCGCCGCAGCTTCGATTGCGGCCTTCCGGGCTGAAACATGTGGTGGCGAGATCACCCACACCCGCGATCCCGAAGAAGGTCTCCGGTTGCGCACCCAACGCCTGCCCCAGTCGAACGATCTCGGCAAGTCCTCTGGCGAGCAACGCACTCTTCGCATTGAACCCCTCCTCGAGACCGTCGATGATGCCCGCGGCGATGGCCACGACATTCTTGACCGCCCCGGCGAATTCCACGCCGACGAGATCGGTGTTCGTGTAGACCCTCAGCCAGGATGTGCTGAAGACGGACTGGACCAACCGGGCGGCCTGATGTGACTCGCTCGAGGCGACCATGGTGGCGACCTTGTGTTCCATCAGCTCGGTTGCGATCGTCGGACCGGAGAGACAGACCGTGGCGCAGTCGTCCCGGGCCACCTGTTCTGCCAGAATCTCGGTGGGACGCATCAAGGTTCCGATCTCGATGCCCTTGGCGACACTCACCAGCGTCGGGGCTCCCTCGATGACCCGGGAAAGCTCTTTGAAGACCGGTCGGATGAACTGACATGGAATGGCGCAGACGACGAGATCGGCTCCGGCCAACGCCTCTGATGGGTCACCGATCACACGAACGGACTCATCCAACTCGAAACCCGGAAGACGTTTGGAGCCACGAGTGGCCTCCAGTTCATCAAGCTGTGACTGGAAGGGACCCCAGATGACGGTGTCATGTCCCCCATGCACCAATCCGTCTGCCATGACCAGGCCCATCTGACCATCACCAACGACGACAACTCGAGATTTGGTTTTCATTTCCAGCTCCATGTGACTGCCTCCAGAGGGGGTCGAGGAATGTCTCGACCTCGCAAACGAACCAATTCCAGCCCGAAGCGTACCGTTTGGGGTCGATCCGCGCCGCCTAGAAGAGATCTGACGGGTATCATCTCAGGGAATCGCACGGCCGTCTGATTCGGTCACACCAGCAGTCACCATTGGAGCCTCGGCGCATGAGCGACACCAACATGCTTTCGCCTCAACTGGAAGCACCCGCGGAAAACGAAACGAAAGAGCGATCCTGGGACGAACAGGGTGCGCAAAGGCTGGAAAGACAGCTGTTCTTCGCTCTGCTGGGAGGCGTTCTGCTGCTGGTCGCGTGGCTTGGTCGATTCGCCTTCGGATTCGAACAGCAGATTGCGGACATTGCAGCCACCGCCGGTGCCATCATTCTGGTCATCCCCCTCGCCAGGGGAGCGGGACGGGAACTCCTGGCCGGAAAACCCGCCAGTGACGCCCTCGCGAGCCTTGCCGTTCTGGCGGCGATCGCAGTCGGCGAATATCTGGCCGCGGGTTTCCTCGCGTTCTTCCTCTGGCTGGCGGAGCTTGTGCTCTCGAGGACAGCCTGGGGAGCCCAGAGAGCGATTCGGGAACTGGTCGAACTGACGCCCGACAAGGCGAGGATGGTCGATGCCGATGGAAATGAAAAAGAGGTGTCACTCTCCCAGGTGAAGGCGGGCACCATCGTTCGAGTCCGTCCGGGCGAGAATCTCCCGGTCGATGGCGTTGTGACCGATGGTCGCACCGACATCAATCAGGCATCACTCACCGGCGAAGCGATTCCCGTGGAAGCGTTCAAGGGCGCTGAAGTCTACGCGGGCACGACAAACCTGACCGGCCAGATCGACGTCCAGGTCACCGCGACCGCCGGCGAAACCACGATCGGCAAGGTCGAACAACTGATCAGGGAAGCGGAATCCTCCAAGGGGCGTCGCCAGGAGATGATCGAGAAGCTGGCGGCGTACTACGTCCCGGTGGTGTTGATGGTCGCCATGCTGGTGTGGTTCTTCACCGCCAAGAGCAGCGATCCTCTGGTACAAGGCGAAGCTGCAGTTCGTGCCATCACTGTTCTGGTGGTGACATGTCCGGGCGCGCTACTGATCGCCTATCCGACGGCCATGGTGGCCGCCTTCGCATCAGCGGCCAGACTCGGCATCATGATCAAGCAGACCAGCACTCTGGAGTCCGCGGCAAGAGTCGATACGGTCGTGCTGGACAAGACCGGCACGCTCACCACCGGCAAGTTCGCAGTGAGCCGTCTCGCCCCGGCGGACGGTGTCGAAGGCGCTGCGCTCCTTCAAGCTGCCGCTGATGCGGAGCAGTCATCGAATCACCCTCTTGCCAAGAGCATTCTCGAGACCGCGGTCAAGGCCCGCATCGAACCGAAGAAACTGAACGGGTACAGCGAAGTGCATGGCAGAGGAGTCAGAGCCGAAACCGAGGCTGGTGTGATCCACGCAGGCCGGGCGGACTGGTTGATCGAACTGGATCCATCGATCGAGGCGAGTCTTCGTGAGGTCGAGACCAAGATCGAAGGGATGTCCGGCGTGCATGTCATGATCGGATCGACCTATCTTGGTGCGGTCGGGCTGGAAGACGCCCTGCGCTCCAATGCGATCGAGGTCGTCGGCAATCTTCGTGAATCAGGCGTGAGACGCATCTGCATCTTCACCGGGGACCGTCTTTCGGTCGCGAAACGCGTGGGCCAGACGGTCGGGGTGGATTCGATCGAGGCGGAATGCCTTCCGGAAGAGAAGCACGAGGAACTGAAGTACCTGATCTCGAAGGGGCATCGGACCCTGGTGGTCGGTGATGGCATCAATGACGGCCCGATTCTGGCCTCAGCGGACGTCGGTGTCGCCATGGGACTGACCGGTTCAGACATCGCGACAAACTCAGCCGGGGTGGCATTGATGAATGACGATCTGCGACACATTCCCTTTCTTCTCGATCTTGCACGACGCGGGAAGGGAATCGTGGGCCAGAACATCGCCGCCAGTCTGGTGCTGGCGTTGGTCGGGCTGGCACTGGCCGCCACGGGCCAGATCGACATCTATGTGACTCCCTTCTATCAGGCCGTGGCCTACATCTTCGTGATTGCGAACAGCCTCAGATTGGTGCGATTCGGTGAGGATTTCGCGGAAGAGGAGCAAAGACGCCTTGCTGAAGAGGACTCTCGGAAGGCCAAGCCCAGACGCAAGGCTCGAGAACAACGGGCTGCCCAAGCGGTCTGACAATGACAAATTCACCCCCAGAACACCGAGAAATCGGTGTTTTGTCTTTTTTGACTGTTTTGACCGTTTTGGAGCCTCGCTGGGCGCCTGCGCTCGATATAAATGAACGATATGAACGTTATGCCGTCCAATTCACCTTTGTTGAGAGCTTCAAACATGCTGAAAACACTCGTCCCCGTCGG
>PAQN01000013.1 GCA_002709755.1 Phycisphaerae bacterium | reverse complement strand
AATCCTCGAGAAAACCGTTTATCGAGCCGTTCCCCTCTCGCGAGGCTCTCAGAAGATGTCCATCCACGCCCCACATTCCCTCGAGAAGCGCCTCGGCGGCACGCGAGGCGGCGGCGATGTACTCGGGACGACCAAGGACACGTCCACCCTCAGCCATGCCCCTGATCATGAGGCCGTTCCATGATGTGATGACCTTGTCATCCAGACTCGGTTGATCACGAAGTCGACGGACATCGAACAGACGCCGACGAGTCCGTTCACGAACCCGGTCGAACGACTCCCGGGAGAGAGCGGTACGTCGCGCGAATCTCTCGGGCCTCTCGCCGAGAAAGAGGACATTGGATGGAGGCAGATCACGATGATGCGGGTCCCGGAAATTGGGTCCCTCATCCAACCCGAAATAGTTGAGGGCGAACGAGATGTCCTCGGAGTCACCGAGCGCCGCTCGAACCTGATCCGGTGTCCAGAGATAATTCTCACCCTCGCGAGTGTTCACTTCCGCATCCTGCGCGCTGTGAAAAAGGCCGGTGTCGGAATCGGTCATTTCAAGCAGTACATAGTCGAGCAGATTCTCGAGAACTTCGGCATAGAACGAATCACCAGTGCGCTCGTGCGCATCGGCATAGATCGACGCGAGCTGCCCGTTGTCGTACAGCATCTTTTCGAAATGAGGCACCAGCCACATCTCATCCACGGAGTATCGGTGGAATCCGCCACCCAGATGGTCGTGAATACCACCCATAGCCATCGAATCGAGCGTGTGGAGTACGGCATCTCTGATTGCCGGACGTTCCCAGCCCGCGTCGATCAGAAGCTCGAGAAAGACGGGCTGAGGGAACTTCGGCGCTTGACCGAATCCACCGTGTTCACGGTCGTACATCGACATCAGTCGATCGACCGCCATGTCGACCTGTGACATCCCAAGAGGCCGAGCGGCATCACCCGCTTGAAGTGAGTCGACCACGAG
Source organism: Phycisphaerae bacterium (assembly GCA_002709755.1). Taxonomy (GTDB): domain Bacteria; phylum Planctomycetota; class Phycisphaerae; order Phycisphaerales; family SM1A02; genus UBA8087. The sequence goes on along the minus strand of PAQN01000013.1, from coordinate 20,548 downwards.
CTCGGAGATCTTCTCGGCCTGCTCGCTGACACCACTTCGATCCGAACGCCAGGCATTGGCCATGCCTTCGAGAACCTGCGTGAACGATGGCCGACCCTGCCCCGGGTGGGGAGGGAAATACGTGCCGACGAAGAACGGCTGAAGCGTCTCAGAATCAATGAACACCGACAGCGGCCACCCGCCACCGGCTCGCCCGGTGGTCATCTGAGTGAACACCTGACAGGCCGTCATGTAGATCTCATCGACATCCGGTCGTTGCTCACGGTCGAGTTTGATGTTCACGAAATGAGCATTCATCACGTCGGCCGTGGCCTCGTTCTCGAAGCTCTCACGCTCCATCACATGACACCAGTAGCAGGTGGAATAACCGATGGAGAGAAAGATGGGACGATCCTGCTCACGGGCAAGCTCTATGGCTTCGGAACCCCACGGATGCCAGTCAACGGGGTTGTGAGCATGCTGGCGGAGATACGGGCTGGATTGAGCCGCCAATCTGTTGGTGTGCTTGGGCTCATTCTGGGACGCCATGGTGGCACGCTCCTGCATGGGTGCTGAAAACAGAGATGAGGGCATCATGGAGGCAAAAAGAAGGCATCTGCCAATTTTAAACGCCATTTGAGCCCCTGAAACAGGCCTTTGGGGGGGGAAACAGGGCTCATGGCGGAGGGCCATGACCATGAGAATGAAAAAAAACATGGGTTACTGTTTGATTCCGAAGTCCAGAAGACACAGAATTGTACAGATTCCGGTCTTATCGAAGGAAATGGTCTCTGTGACTGTCCCGAGACGGCAACACGACTCACTTGAATTGGTATCAAACATGATCAAGACACTGTCATCCATCGCTTTCTGCCTCGTTCTCAGCGCTCCAGCCATGGCGGAGGAATTCACAGTGACACAGGTTGGTCTCAGTTACGACCCACCGTCCATCACGGTGAGCCCCGGAGACACCATCACCTGGGTGAGAACCGGCGGCACCCACGATGCGGTTCACGGCAACCCCTGCTTCGAGGCTGACTCGCAGGGCCTCTTCCCCGACTTCCCGCTCTTCGACATCCCGCTGACGGGTGCCAACCCCACCGGATCATGGACCGTGCCCGATGCTGCTCCGGGAAGAATCCCCTACTTCTGCTCGGTGGGCAGCCATTGCCAACAGGGCATGGTCGGCGAGATCATCGTGGTGCCTCGAGAAGGCTCACGAGTCGTGGTCGTCGAACAGCAGGGCCTGGATTTCATCCCGCTTGAAATCGAAGTCTCCCCGGGAGACACCGTGGTGTGGAACCAGAACAACGGCGGACATTCGGTCCACACCGCCTCCGACCTCTCGACCTGCACCCAGGACGACGTCTTCATCTCTCTTCCACTCGACTTCGATTACACGCAGGTCGTGTGGGAAGTGCCGGAGAACATGCCGGAGACCCTCGACTACTTCTGCATCTATCACTGCGAACTCGGCCATGTCGGAACCATCAATCGGGCGGACACCTGCGAACCCATCGACCTGAACTGCGATGGCTTCGTGAACGGAGCCGACCTTGCCGGGCTTCTCGGCGACTGGGGCTGCAGCGGTGGCAGTGAGTCATGTCCGGGTGATGTCAACAACGACGGCACGGTCAATGGAGCGGACGTCGCCTTGCTCCTCGCCGGCTGGGCCCCCTGACAGACCCGGCAGACAGAGCCTGCGCACCGAAGGGTTCTGACCGCACCCCAACTCCCCGCGAATTGCCTGAGAATCAGAGCACGCGCTGTGACATCGGATAGGAACCAAGCACCTTGAGTTCGACGCAGTGATCGGAGGCCCGAGCAATCGCCTGCGACATGGACTCATCATCCAGATGTCCGAGCGCGTCGATGAAGAACGTGTACTGCCAGTTCTCACGTCCACTGGGACGCTTGTCGATGTGACTGAGATTCACACCCGAATCACGAAACGCGTTCAGAACGCCCGCAAGTGCACCAGGTGAATCGTTGGTCGAAAACAGGATCGTGGTCCGGTCCTCGCCGGTTCGCAACGCCGACTCGCGGGCGATCACAAGAAAGCGAGTGATGTTGTTGGCCTTGTCGGAGATGCGCTCGCACAGAACGTTCACACCATGAAGCTCCCCGGCGAACGGGGAACCCACCGCAGCGACACCGGGTGTGGCCGCGGCCGCCTGGACTGCCAGGGCGGTGCTGGCACGTGGAATGCACTCGATTGCAGGAAGCCTGTCCTGCAACCATCTGCGACATTGAGCGAAGGCCTGGGGTTTCGAATGAATCTCTGTGATCTCACCGAAGGCGCAATTCGCAAGAAGCGACTGATTCACCTCGACCTGGGCTTCGGCGTATATGGTCACCTCATGATCACGAAAGGAATCGAGGGAATCCGTGACCGAACCACCGACCGAATTTTCATAAGGAACCACGCCGTAGTTCACACGGCCGGCTGCAACCTCCTCGAAGACGGAATCGATCGCTGGAAGTTCCACCAGTTCGACACTCGATCCGAAATGGGAGACTGCCGCACCGTGACTGAAGGTTCCGGGTGGTCCCAGATATCCGATCTTCAGTGGGAGCTCCAGACTGAAGGAGCCGGACATCAGCTCACGATAGATCGCTTCGATCGTTCGATCGGGTAGAGGGCCATCGGCATCATGATGACGCTTCAACGCACGCTCCAGAACACGCTTCTCACGATCAGGAGCGTAGATCGGCGTGCCGTCGTGCCGTTTGGTACGGCCGACCTCGACGACCAGTCTGGCTCGCTCACCGAGCACCTCGACCAGGGTCTGGTCAAGGACGTCAATGCGCTTCCTGAGCTCCTCGAGGTCGATAGGGGGTGATTCGTCGTTGTATTCGGTCATGGGATGCCTCGATAGGGTTGGAGAGAGAATACCTCATAGTGTCCTTGAAAGACGTCTTGAGCCGATACGAGAGAACAATCCATGTTGTTCTCGACCCATACAATTCTGGCCACTCAGCCCCCCCTTCCAATGGTCCCGCTTCTGGCTGGCATCGCCATTCTGACCGGTGCCTTCATGCTGGTCTTCGGCCGCAAGGTGCTCAGAATCGGGCTCGCTGTGATCGGAGCGACGGCTGGAGGTGTCGGAGGAAACCTGGTCTGGTCTCTGTTCACGACGACGGTTTCCTCCGTGCCACTGGTACTTGCCGGAGCCTGCCTGGGATTCTGCCTTGGCCTGCTCTTCTGGAGACTCACCATCACCTCGCTGATGGCCGCGAGCTGCGGCGTGCTCTCGGGTTGCCTGTGCAGCATCATGCTTCTCAACGGTTGGATCCAGATCGCTCCCACCGACGAACTCGACAACACACGCATGCCGGCGCAAGTCAGCGTCACTGTGAATGACGAATCGAACGAGACGACTCCAGCGCCCACCTTGGAGGACCGACTCGTCGAAGCGACCATGGACCATACTGCCGCCATGAGCGAACGTGCTTGGTCACAGGTGAACAGCGGACTCGAACAACTCACCACCGAAATGAGTCAAAAGACCCAGGCGGCTCTCATGCAAAGTGGAGACTTGTGGAACCGGCTCACCACGATTCAGAAGCAGTACGTCGTGATCGCATCACTGCTGGGCGGGATTTTCGGCATTCTGCTGAGCGTCGGGGCCAGACGCTGCTCAGATGCGCTCGTCACTGCAATGGCTGGATCTGGTCTTGTCCTCTTCGGGGGGCTGATGGTGACGGAGATCATCTATCCGACGGGCGGCGCCGCCCTGAAAGCCATCAATCCCGGACTCTGGGTGCTGGGCTGGATGAGCCTGGCTCTCTGCGGCGGCCTTGTCTCGTGGCAGCTCGAGCGCAGGAAAGCACATCATCAGAGCGAACCCAGTTGAACCAATCCCTATGCACGACGGAGCATGAATCATGACCCTTTCATTCCACACTGACGTACTCGCCCTGATCCGGCCGGCACTTGCCGTGGAGAATGGCCTCGGCGGCGAGACGTTTCGCGAACTGCTCACGAGGTTCGACATTCTTGCGGAACCTCAGCTGCTGATTCAGACGATCGACTCACTGTCGGTGATCGTGGCGGCCGCGCTCACGGTCACCGGCGGAGTGTGCCTTCTGAAAGGTTTTCGTTGGCACAAGGCCATCGTGCTCGTTCTGGCACTGCTCGGAGGCATTGGCCTTGGGTATGCGATGAGCCTCTCCATGGGCCGATCGATGGTCATCGCATTGGCAGTGGGCCTGCTCTGCGCGACACTGGCAGCGCCCATGCTCAAGTGGACCATTGCCATACTGGCCGGAATCGTCGGCGCCTTCGTGGGGATGAATATCTGGGGGCTGCTGTCGCCTGAACACTCCTCGCAAGCATGGGCGGGCGCCGGGATGGGCTTCATCACACTCGCCCTTGGCAGCTTCCTGCTCTCGAGACTGGTGGTCACCTTCTTCATGTCGGTCAGTGGAGCCGTGCTGTTCATCGGTGGGTCGATCTCACTTCTGCTCCGTCTGGACGCCTTGAGGGAACCCATCATGCAACACCTCCACGAAGTTCCCAGAATGATTCCGTTGCTGATCGCGGTGGCTGCCACCATCGGATTCGTCATCCAACGCCCCAGCCTTGACGGAGGGGCTGAAACCGAGGCCGAACCTTCGGAACAGTGAGCCCTGGAGTTCGAATGCCTCCCCTCGAAGCAGCGTGCAACGCGGCTGGTTGTCACTGTTAGACTGTTTCCTCGTACACAACCGCACGTAACCAAGGAAACACCATGCTTCTCACTCGATCGATCATCTGCGCCGGCATTCTTCTGGGAGTCGGCAACGGCTTGCATGCCCAGGACGCCCCACCCGAAACCAGGCAACCGGCCAGAATCCAGCCTGAGGCGAAGAAGGCACTTGAAAGAATGGCCGCCTTCTACAAGAAGATGGACACGGCGACGGTCAACGCCACCATGAAGATCGAGGCAGAGGGCCTGCCCCAGGCGATGCGACAGGAGGCGATGACTGCGATTCAGCGGCCGAACAAGTTCCTCTCTATTTCGCAGAGTCCGATGATGGGCGGATTCGATGCTTCCAGCGACGGCGAGACGATGATCATCGCGATGTCCATGGCCGACGCCTACAGCGAATCCAAGTCCCCCGAGGACTTCGACCAGCTGCTTTCCATGGATGGCGTGGAACTGGAGAGCTCCATGATGCTGGTCTCTCAGGATCCATCCTTGATGGTGGCGCTGTCATTGTTCAGCGACTCGCTGATCGAATCGCTTCTGAGCCAGGTGGATTCTCTCGAATATGTCGGGGAAGAGACCTTCAACGGAATCGACACCATCAGACTTCTGAGCAAGACCGCGATGGGAAATGCCGACTTCACGCCCAACGAGGTGTTCGCTTCGAACGCCGACATCTGGATCCAGAAGGGTGACTCGCCATGGCTGATCGGTCTTCGTCCGGATCTAACCGCCTTCATGAGTGAAGAGGAGGCCGAGATGGGCTCCCCCATGGGCAACATGACGATGACCATCGAATTTGCCAAATGGGCCAATGACGCCCCGGAAAATGGCTTCAAGCTCCCGATCAAGGAGACGTGGCGCCAGGTCGATGACCTCATGCAGACCATCATGGAGATGAGCGCCGCTCAAATGGGCGATCTCGAGATGGACGTGCCCGGCGCCGAGGGCGGGTTCGCCGAGACCGAACCGACCCACCCCACCGTTGGCATGGACGCGCCCGCCTTCACCTTGAAGACCCTCCGCGAAGGCAAGGACGTCTCGCTTGAATCGATGAAAGGAAAGGTCGTCGTCCTCGACTTCTGGGCCACCTGGTGCGCCCCTTGTGTCGCAGGACTCCCGACGGTCGACAAGGTCACCACGGAATTCAAGGACAAAGGCGTCCTCTTCTATGCAGTCGACCTGCAGGAAGGCGCCGAAAAAGTCCGGGCCTTCGTGGACAAGAAAGGCTGGACATTCCCCGTGCTGATGGACCTCAAGGGAGAATCCGCACGGGCATATCGAGTCAGCGGCATTCCGCACTCGGTCATCATCGGCGCCGATGGAAAGATCAGAAACGTTCACATCGGATTCGGCGGCGCGAAGGCGTTGGAAGCCCAGCTTCGCGAGGAACTGACGTCCGCGGTGGAAGCGGCCAAGGGCGAATGAGCTGAATCGAATCAGGCGACAACCACGAGCCGGAAGATCACTTGAACAACGACGAGCGCCATCGCTCCTGCGATGAGATCGTCGATCAGAATTCCAAGACCGCCTCCCAACCGCTGCAAACCGCGGGCGGGAGGCGGTTTCACGATGTCGAAGAAACGAAAGGCCAGGAAGGCCGAGGCCGCGATGGCCATGTTTCGAGCCAGGGCGCCCGGAGATTCGGGCGATGCCCACGGCAACCAGAGAAGTGCGATCGCCTGCCCTGCGACTTCATCAGCGACGACCTGTCCGGGGTCCTTCTTGCCGAAGAGCTCCTCGGACTCCCTTCCGAATCGAAGGCAGGCGATCGAGAAGATCACCGCAAGCAGGATCATCGAAAGCTCGAGAACAATCCCCTGCTGCCCGAACTGAACGAGCAGAAATGCGAGACAGACTGCGGGGAGCGAGCCGAACGTCCCCGAGGCGATCGGAGCATGGCCCAGACCACCCACGGTGAGAAAAGCGGCGCGAAAGCGTTGCATCAGAAGGTCACTCCGGGATTGTGCCAAGCAGCTTGCGCGCTCGCATCAGATAGGGAATCACTGACAGTGCGGTGATGAGGACTGCCAGCCAGACCAGCAGGAGCTGCAGTCCACTCCAGAAGGGTGATTCGAGAAAAGTCGGATTCACCGCAACGAAAAGGCTGTAGGGGGCGGCGACCGACTGGAGGACCATCTTCGATTTCCCCCACCAATCCGCTCCAAAGGCGATTCCACGGGATTCGATCACCCCACGAATCGACGTCACGAGAAGCTCACGAGATATGATCAGAACCACCATCCAGGCCCAGACTCCGGTGGTCATCCCGATGACTTGTCCCGATGCGTCGATTTCAGCGAATCGAGGGCTGGCGAGATACGCGAAGGTGCCGAGGACGAGGACCTTGTCGCAGAAAGGGTCCATGATCCGTCCGAAATCGGAGACCACGCTCCATCGGCGTGCCAGATATCCGTCCAGAGCATCCGTGATTGCAGCCACCAGAAACAGTGCCACTGAAATATTTCCCCAGAGCTGCCTGGCCCCCTCCAGACCGACCCCGCGGACCACGCTCACACTCATTGTGGCGAAAAACGCCATGGCGATAACCAAACGCAGAATGGTGAGCACGTTTGGAAGATTTCTTCGCACCGGATCGGCCATATTTCCATCCTATCACGCCATGAGTCTTTGGATGAAAACCTCCATCTCGGGCCAAGAATACGGCTTGAGTGGTTGCCAGCAGCCCTCGGGCCAACTACATTTGGCCCTTGTTCAGCGCAAAACAAACATGAGTATGGATGCACACCCGATCCCTCTGGCGATTCGGAATGTCCCTGTTTCCCCGCAATGCAGCTGAAGCTGATGTCTTCAGTCAGAAAAGGCCAATCGGTTAGAACCACGGATGACCCCCTCGCTCCTTTACACAGCCTGCATTGCAAGTGCCATCGGCCTTTATCTCCTGGCGAAAGGCACCAAAGCACCCGTACGAGGCCTCGGTACCTTGATCGGACTTGGTGGCCTTGCCTACCTGCTTGTCGGTGTGATGTCGACGACCGAGGGTGAGGCCTACAACTCGATCCTTCCGCTGGTCTTCGGAGTCATCGGGGTCATGGCCGCCGTTCGTGTCACCACGCATCGCCGTCCGGTCTTCGCTGCCCTCTATTTCGTGCTCGTCGTGGTCGCCTCCGCAGGCCTTTTTCTTCTTCTGCAGGCTGAATTCATGGCCTTTGCCGTCATCATCGTCTATGCAGGTGCGATTCTCATCACCTACCTGTTCGTGCTGATGCTCGCGCAGCAGTCACCGACGGACGGCACGGACGCAGGAGCGAGCTGGTACGACAGGACACCGAGAGAGCCTGCCCTTGCGGTCCTCGCAGGCTTCATCATGCTGGCGGCACTGACCCAGTCGATCACCGAGGCTGATGGCCAGTCATTCATGAAACGATCGATTGAAAGATCCGCCCAGAGCTCGACCATGGCATGGCAGAACCTCGAGCGGCTGCCCAAGCAGTTGATGCGGGCTGCAAGGGATGTCGAGCCTGAGACCAGTGAGCTGGTCGGAACACTCACGCCTGATGGCGAGAATGCCACCATCAAGGTGCGACTGGAAAACGGCGAAGAGTCCACGATCACACTCCCTGCCTCCAGCCAGCCTGCGAACAACCAGAACGTGGGACTCGCTCTCGTCGCCGATTTTCCGGTCAGTCTCGAATTGGCCGGTGTCATCCTTCTGATGGCCATGTTCGGCGCGGTGGTGCTCGCGCGTCGGCAGATCGAACTGGGCGAGGATGAAGCAAGAGAACTGGCGGGAATGCAACCCACGACACAGCGCGGGGGTGACGAATGAATCTCCTCGCGGTTCTGGCCGAGACGGCGGAGACGGTCTCCGGTGACAGCAGAATGGTCACGATGTGCATGGTCTTCAGCGCGCTGCTGTTCGTGATCGGCATGTTCGGATTCCTGACGCGCCGGAACATGATCGTGATGTTCCTCTGCACCGAACTGATGTTCCAGGGCGTGGCTCTGGCGATGGTCACGTTCAGTCGCCTCCACCTCGATGTCTCGGGACAAGTCTTCGTCATCTTCATTCTGACCGTCGCCGCTGCCGAGGCCGCACTGGCGCTCGGCCTGGTGATTCTTCTCAACCGACGCCGTCAGACACTGGATGTTGGAACATGGTCGGAGATACGTGAATGCTGAATTCATCGCTTCTCACCATGATGACCGTCGCCTCCGGCGGCGACGAACACAGCGAGAGCGTGGTCTCGGCGATTCCGCAGGCCGCCCGGCCGGAGGACATGACATGGGCGGGGCTCATCCTGCTTCTGCCGGCCGTTTCCGCGATCCTCTGCGGCCTCTACGCCAGCCTCGGAGTGAAGAACAGACTTCCGGGCTGGACGACAGTGCTGGCGCTTGCAGGGTCCTTCGTCTGCGTCTGCATGCTCTATGCAGGTCATGAAGCAGGCCAGCCGGTCGTCATCCACCTGTTTGACTGGATCGACTTCTCATGGGGTTCAAAGGGGGCGTTCGAGAACGTCACCGCCAATTTCGCCCTGTACGTCGATGACCTCTCCCTCTTCTGGATGCTGTTCGTGACCGGGCTTGGCACCTGCATCGCGTTCTATGCAAGCGAATACATGGACGAGGACCGAGGCAAGGGATACTCGAGATTCTTCGGGGCCGTGAGCATCTTCCTTCTCTCGATGTCCGCGTTGGTGCTGGGTGACAACCTGGTGATGCTCTATCTCGGCTGGGAGGGTGTCGGTCTCGCCAGTTACCTGCTGATCGGCTACTACTACCAGAAGACTTCGGCCGTCGATGCCGCCAAGAAGGCATTCATCATGAACCGCATCGGTGACCTGGGCCTTGCGGTCGCCATCTGGCTGGTCTGGTTCAACTTCGGAACGCTCGAATACGACGGGCTCTTCCAGGCCCTGAATCTGTACCTCCCGATGGCCGAGGGCGGCACACTGGCGAGCACCAGCATGGGCGAGGCTCCGCTTGGGTGGACGGCCTACCTCATTCCATGGTGCCTGATGATCGGCGCCTTCGGAAAGAGCGCCCAGTTCCCGCTGATGACCTGGCTTCCCGATGCGATGGAAGGCCCCACGCCCGTCTCGGCGCTCATACACGCCGCCACCATGGTCACTGCCGGGATCTACCTGATCTCGAGGACCTATCCGGTCTTCTGGCTGGAGATGCAGCAAGGCGGATATGCCCTGGCAACCGTGGGCTGGGTCGGAGGCATCACCGCCCTCCTGGCCGCATCGATCGCGGTCAAGCAGTACGACATGAAGCGCGTGATGGCGTACTCGACGCTTTCCCAGCTCGGCTACATGTTCATGGGGCTCGGTGTCGTCACCACGTTCGGCGCATGTTTCCATGTCTACACCCATGCCTTCTTCAAGGCGCTGCTTTTCCTCTGCTCGGGTGCCGTGATGCACGGCCTCGCAGGCCAGCTGGACATTCGCAAGATCGAGGGCCTCAGACTCGCCAAGGGCTGGAAAATCGTCACCTGGACGATGTTCATCGGTTCACTCTGGCTGAGCGGCTTCCCCTTCACGGCAGGGTTCTTCTCGAAAGACGAGATCCTCGCGCAGGCATTCGTCCAGAACGGCCCGGGCTTCACCACGCTCGGCTGGATCGGCATCATCACGGCGGGCATCACCGCCTACTACACGTTCCGAGTCTGGTTCCGGGTCTTCGGTGGCAGCACGCTGAGAATCGAACCCGGCCCCGAGCACCACGGAGATGCCGGCTCGTTCCATTCACACCCACCCGGATGGCGAATCAAGTCGGTCCTGATCCTGCTCGCGATCGGTTGCTTCGCAGCGATCAGCTCCGGCTACTTCGGAATCGGACACTGGATCAAGGGCATGGTCTCGCACTCCTCCGCATCGTGGGGCATGCCGCTTCACTGGCATGAAGGCGACACGCCGTTCTTTGGTGGCGATCCTCATGTCACGATGTACTACGTCAGCGGCACGATCGGTTCGATCGGACTGGCCATCGCCTTCTACTTCCACCTGTACAACAGGAAGCTGGCAGTGACCCTCGACCATGCCATTCAATCGAAGCCCGCGATCAGATGGATCCCACGCCTGCTGGAACGCAAGTGGTATCTCGATGAGATCTACAACGCCCTGGTGCGAATCCCGACATGGATCTGCGCCAAGGTGTTCTATCTCTTCGATCGCCTTGTCATCGACGGCATTCTCGTCGGAGGGATCGCGAGGATCCCCATGTTCGTCGCACGCATCTTCCAGCCGTTGCAGAGCGGCATGCTTCAAGGCTACGCGACGACCATGGCCGGCTGCGTGAGTCTGATCATCGCCTGGATCATCTGGACGATGTCGAAGGGTGGTGGCTGAGGTGCTCGCAGGACTTCTCATCGCGATTCCATTGTTCGCAGCCCTGCTGATCGGGATCTTCCCGTCCAAGTGCGCACGCTGGATCGGCCTGCTCGGCGGCATTGGCACCCTGGCATGGGGCATCGTCTTCGCCTGCATGTACCCCTACTGGTCGGAGATCCCCGCGGAGGGCGCCGATCTCGCAGGGTTCTGGCCCACTGAATCGAGGTGGTCGATCATTCCGATGTACGGGCTCGAGCTGGAACTCGGCGTCAATGCCGTCTCCATGCTGCTGGTGCTGCTGACCTGTCTGTTCGCACCACTGGTCGTCACTGCATCCTTCACCGCCATCACCGAACGAGTCAAGGAATTCTACGTCTGGCTCATGATCATGACCGCGTCGGTCATCGGCGTCTTCATCGCTCGTGACGTGATCACGTTCTACACATGCTTCGAGGTCTCCCTGATCCCCGCCTTCTTCCTGGTGGCGATCTACGGCGGCCCCGACAGACGAGAAGCAAGCTTCAAGTTCTTCATCTACACCCTGCTTGGTTCGATCGTGATGCTCGCAGGCTTCGTGTACGTGGTGCTTCGTTTCGCGAACACCGTGGGTGGATGGCTCCCGGCCGACAACGGCGGGGTCGATGTCTGGGACATCGATGCACTGGTGACCTTCGGCCGCGAGAACCTCACCTCGACCGAACAAGCCTGGGTGCTTCTGGCGCTGATGGTCGGCTTCGCCGTGAAGGTTCCGCTGTGGCCCCTCCACACATGGCTGCCTCTCGCGCACAACCAGGCCCCCACCGCGGGCAGCGTGAACTTCGCCGCGGTGATCCTGAAGCTCGGCGCCTACGGCATCTTCAGATTCGTGATTCCCATGTTGCCGGAGGCGGTCGTCGAGTTCGCACCGTTCATCGGACTGCTCGCGGTCATCGGCATCATCTACACGTCCCTGGTCTGCTGGGCGCAGACGGACATGAAGAAGCTGATCGCATACTCGTCGATCGCCCACATGGGCTTCTGCATGATCGGCTTCTTCGCCCTCAACCCCATCGGGGCGCAGGGCGGAATCCTGTACATGATCACCCACGGCCTTTCGAGCGGTGCGCTCTTCATCTGCATCGGCATGATGTACGAACGCCACCACGTGAAGGACATCGATCGCATCGGAGGTCTGATGAAGACCATGCCGGTCTGGTCCTTCTTCATGGTGCTCTTCACATTCGTCTCGGTCGGTCTGCCGGGACTCGCTGGCTTCGTGAGCGAGTTCCTCTGCCTGCTCGGCACCTTCGTGGCAAGCAGCCCGACGAACGGCGGATATCCGGGCGTCCTGGGTCCGTGGTACGGCATCGTTTCGGGCGTCGGACTGATTCTCGGCGCGATCTACATGCTCTATCTCATCGGATCCGTCGTCTTCGGCCGGGAGAACATCCCGGATCACGGGGACGAACACGCCGATCACGGGCTTTCAGTCGACCTCAATGCCAGAGAGATCGCGACTCTGGTTCCGGTCGCCTTGATCTGCTTCTTCATCGGTCTGTACCCCTCCCCCATCCTGAGAGCGGTCGAGCCCGCGGCGGACCACATGCTTGCCGGATACGGCCAGACAGTCCTCGAGTATCAAGCCTCCGACGAGATGACGACCATCATCGAGAATGCCGAACTCGTCAGGGCAGACCCATCGAGTCCCGCACCCGATCGAAAGGAGCTCGCACGTGGAGATGGTTGAGAAACTCATGCTCATCGCTCCGGAGATCCTCCTCTTCATCGGAGCGATTCTGGTCGCGATCACGGGCCTCTCAGGCTCACGAGCCCTTCGCGGCGCCGTGCCCGTGATCACTGCGATCTTTCTCGCTGGCGCCGCCGTCGTCACGCAGTTCGTCTATGCGAACGAGGATTCCCTTGCCTCCAGCGGGCTGCTGTTCCCCCGCATCGGCGGATACATCAAGACCCTGACCTGCATCGTGGGCATCGCCCTCGTCGCACTTGGCTCCGGCACGATCGACCGTGCCTACGAACGCGCCGTCGCGTCCGGTCGCACGCTCTTCAATCCACTGCGCGTGATGAGAGGTGAATACCACGCCTTCTTCCTGCTCAGCCTGATCGGCGTGATGCTGATCTGCAATGCGACGGATCTCATCTGGCTCTTCCTGGCCCTCGAGCTTTCGGTGCTGCCAACCTACGTGATGGTCGCACTCAGCAGAAACTCACGGGATGCGAACGAAGCGGCCATCAAGTACTTCTTCCTTGGCGCGATGAGCACTGCGACGTTCCTCTACGGATTCGCGCTCATCTACGGAGTCACAGGAAGTCTGGTACTGCTCGACATCCGGGATCAGATCGGCCTCCTTCTCAGCAGCGAGGCGGGACTTCCCAATCTCGCACTCATAGGAATGGCCCTGACGCTTCTTGGCATCTTCTTCAAGATCTCGGCGGTTCCTATGCACATCTACGCTCCCGACGTCTACGAGGGGGCATCCACGCCGATGACGGCCTACCTCTCGATCGTGCCGAAGATCGCGGGGTTCGTGGCGATCATCCTGCTGTGCGGCACCTTCGGATGGGCCGAGCGCCATGAGATCACCTTCGCGGGCGAGACGATGGTGCGAGAGGGCATGCCGGAATCGATTCAGACCATGCTCTGGATCGTGGCAGTGCTGACGATGACACTCGGCAACATCGGCGCTTTGCTGCAGACTTCGTTGAAGCGCATCGTCGCCTACAGCGGCATCACGCACAGTGGGTACATGCTGATCGGCGTCGTCGCAGGCACGACGGCAGGCATAGACGCCCTGCTCTTCTATCTCGCCGCCTACGCACTTGGCAACCTCGCACTCTTCGGCGTGCTTGCAGGGCTCACCCGAGCCGGACACGAGGTCGAGAACATCGAGGATCTCGCCGGGCTCTGGCGCAAGAATCCCAAGATGGCGGGCTTCCTCGCCCTTGCCGCGGGCAGCTTCGTCGGCATGCCCCCACTCATCGGTTTCTGGGGGAAGCTGATGATCTTCATCGCAGGCATCGAGAGCGGCGAAATCCTCCTGATCTCCATCGCGGCGGTGAACAGCGCCATCAGCGCATGGTACTACCTGCACATCGCGGGAGTTCCGGTGGTGCGCGCGGCCACCCCGAGAAGCGAGACGGTGGTCACGACGAACCGACTCAGCCCGAGGATCGTGGCGACCCTGGCAGGACTGAGTCTTGTCGTGGTCCCGATCTTCACGACTTCGCTGTATGACTACGCTCGAACTGGCATGGACATTTCGGAACTCGAAGCTCCCTCCTCCGAGCGAACTCTCGCGCCGTCCGAAGATGGTGGCGACGAGCTCAAGGTGACGCAGGACGAGACCTCCGCCTAACGAGCCACCTCGGCAGTCTTCAAGGCACGCTTCTCTTCGACCACCACCGCTTCCAATGCCGTGTGGCTTTTCCCTCGCGAGAAGAACTGCCAGACGGCGTCGAGAAGTCTCACCCCGACAAATCCGCGGATGATCGGATATCCGACCAGGAACCCGATCAAAGCCCCGCCCACGATGTCGCTGGCCCAATGCGCCGCGAACACGAAACGGGAGCAGCCCACGATCACCGCCATGCCCAGAGCGAAGAATCCAAGTCTTGGCCAGACCATGGCGACGAACACGCTGAGTGCCACAGCAGCGGACGTGTGACTGGAGGGAAAGCTTGCGAAATCGTAGTGGGACGTCGCCACCGCCTCCCGGATCGCGGTCGAATCACCTGAATCGAGAAACCAGCCATCGAACACATATGGATCGTCATGCTTGGGCCGTGCCCGCCCCAGGCCCAGCTTGAACAGGACACTGACGGCCCAGACGACCGCAGCCGCGAGTGCCAGATCGAAGACACGACGCCAACGCACCGGTTGAACGCAGACGAGAATCACACCGACGATCACAAGAGAGCTGAACTGCCCCCACTGCCCGAGCGCGGCCAGTTCACGTTCGATGTCGCCGCGGCGAAGGAATCCGAGACCGGATCCAAGCCATTGGTCCAGGGCGAATGTCAGCCCAAGGACCCCGACGAACGCAGCCAGATACGGCCAGCGCANTCGGGTTGGATCCTCGATGAGTNTNACCAGAGGAGGTTGCACCGAACGGACCATGTCTCGTGGAGCCATCGAACTCCCGNGGNCATTCTGCTCCGTCGTCATNCGCTCCACTNTGGTAGTCTCCATTCGTCCATGATCACTGTCGATCGATGCTCGGGCCCGCTCTTGCCGACNTTCACTTGAANCACTCCAAATGACTGAAACGCATCCTAACCAAGANNCCGTGACGACTGTTGGTACAGGTCTCCCNTCATCGGGACGCCTGNTCTCNCTCAGTNGCTCATGGANGGCGGGTGCNGCNCTGATNNTACTCGCACTCATCGTCCTTCTGCCCGGGATGNAGTCCATACCGGTGNTCGATCGTGACGAGGCCAGATTCGCNCAAGCCTCGAGGCAGATGCTCGATTCNGGCACACTNGAGGGGTGGACCATNCCCCGTGTCGGTGACAGAACCAGATTGAGCAAACCNCCNCTGATCTACTGGCTTCAGGCTGGATCNGCTGGCATCTTCACCGGGTTCGATACCTCGAAAGACNCNATCTGGATGTANCGACTTCCGAGCCTGCTCGCNGCNCTTGGCACCATCCTGCTCACCTGGCGACTGGGGAGACGCCTNTTNGGCGGCCCCACCGGNGTTCTGGCGGCNGCNCTGATGGNNATCTGCCCTCTCATCGCCTTCGACGCGCACATGGCTCGTGCTGACGAAGTGATGGTCCTGTGCACCACGGCTGCGATGCTNGCCCTCCAGGCNTGCTGGAGCAGAGAACAGCGCGGAATGCGCNCACCCNTCTGGCTCACAACNGTGCTTTGGGNCTGCGTCGGACTNGGCATGCTNGCCAAGGGNCCGATCACCCCCATGGTCGTTCTTCTCACNGCCATCGTGCTNGCNCTCTGGACNCGCAGGGCCGGNTGGCTCTGGCGACTGCGCCCGATCACCGGGATTCTGACCGCNTTGATCGTNTTCCTGCCATGGGTCTTTCTGGCGGTCGGCGCGGTCGGCTTCGAGACCTTGAAAGACATCGCCTACGACGAGATTCTGGTTCGGTCGACGCAGGGNCGTGAAAGTCACGGCGCGCCTCCGGGGTACCATCTCGTNCTTCTGGTGGCTCTGNTGTGGCCGGGNTCGCTTCTGACCGGCCTCGCGTTCGNNCGAAGCTGGNCGAANGCCAGAGGANGCCGANCGACGGANGGCTCCATCNTCNGNAGACTNCTGGCNCTCGTGACCCGACCCGCCCGAGGACGCCAGNCGGAGGCATTCGTTCTGGCCTGGCTCATACCGAGCTGGATCATCTTCGAACTGGCNGCGACCAAACTNCCTCATTACACGCTGCCCTTGTATCCGGCNCTGGCGCTNCTGAGCGCNAGNGCTGTGTTGGCGGGCTCGAANGCACTCCCGGCNNCCNGNACCCTNGGTCCACGNCTNGGTTTCCTNGTGTGGTACGTCATCGGTCTGGGAATCATCTCGCTCCCGACCACTCTGCTGCTTCTNTCAGGCACCNTGGGTCCNCTGTCNGAGCCCCCCTCGGGATCACCNTTCACCCGGGGAATGACNNTCATCGATTGGAGCATCATCACNCTNGGCGCGNTCNTCGGCCTCACATGCCTGAGCCTCGGGCTNCGTCGNATCATGAGCGGGCGNNTGCTTGAGGGNCAGCTNCTCTCGATCCCNGCGGCNGCGNTCTCGATGGGACTCACGTTCGGCCTGGCNCTGCCNGCCAGCTGGCCACTGTGGATCNCCCCGCGGCTTGAACATGTCCTCGAACGAGCCGGGGCCTTCGATTCCAACGAGGCGANGATCGCATCCGCCGGTTTTCACGAAGACAGCCTCATGCANGCGACNCGGGGTCGACTGCAGAGAGTCAACNGGANGTCGATCGGAACGTATCTGGACACTCACCCCGGAGCCTGGATGGTGATTCCCGAAGACCAGNTGATCGANGCCGANGGNCGTCCTGTNCACGGAACGGTCGCAGGTTTCAACTANTCGAANGGAAAGANCGTGTCGCTGGTCGTCCTGGGCCCGCTGANTNCCGAAGNCACCCCGAAGGAGTGATCCGNTCAGANGCNCGCATCNAGGTCGGANTCNCCTNCGNNGCCNTTCGNTTTCGATTCAGATTCCGCACGATAGGCGGCCATGATCGAGGTGATCGCACCGANCGNCAGCGGNAGCATCATGACGATGACGTACGANCGTCGNGNTGGAATCGACCCCCCAGCCGAGNAAGNANCCCAGNAAAAACGCCCCGAGCGACAGNAGACCACTGACGATCATCCACCACCCGAAGTGCNCGTTGGCGGCNTCCCACGCGGCGCGGTTGTTCATCGTGACCGGCAANCGCACACCGTACAGACNATTCGGAGGCACCTTNCCNNGAGCCATCGGGATGCCGAGAAGAAGNATCAGGAGTGNGGATCCGATGAACACGGNGATGAGAGTCGNCGTCATCNCCCAATTGTACCTGNGACAGGTGCCANCAGCCGGATGAATGGTTATACTGACCGCCNTGGATCGTCNCNGACGACTCCGGGCATGTAGCTCAATTGGATAGAGCACCGGTCTACGAAACCGGCGGTTGAAGGTTCGAGTCCTTCCATGCCCGTTCCCACGCGAACGTCTGCCCCGACCGGCAGGCGTTTTCCTATGACGCCCCGTCGAGTGGAGGATCAGTGGTCACGGTGGCGAGATTGCGCCTGACCCATTCACGATCGCGCTCACTCTCGACCTGCTCGGCGGCAGCCAACCCGTACTGCACGTGGGTCGCCACNCCNTCNGNATCGCCATCACACGCGCAGGCCCGGGCGATCGCCTCGTGCGCGAAGGCTCGATCGAACTCGGANAGAGCGTGTCTCTCACATTCCGCAAGGTACTGTTCGGCGTGAATCCGAGCCGGCTCCGNTCGCCCGAGAACAGCATTGACNCTNGAAATCTGCCACGACCCNCGAGCNAGATTCACCGGTGCACCGACGATGCTCCAATGCCATCGCGAAGCATGCGCCATGTCGATCATGGCAGCGTCCTCCTCGGGAGATCGATCGTGGGAATCGAGGAGTGACCGGGTCCTGTTGAAGAGCTCGGCGGCGCAGAAACGATGCAGGTCCTCTGGNAGNATCGAGTCGTTGATCGTGGTCATCAAGGGNGGGTGGCTCCGAACTCAACTCTTGATCGAACGTGAAAGNTGCAGGCCGACCAGNCGAGCCACGATCACGGTCATGTAGACCTGACCGGACATGGCTTCNACGGANACGACCGTACGGGCATAGGAATTCTGAGGCACGATGTCGCCGAAGCCCACCGTGGTGAGCGTGATGATGGAGAAGTAGTTCGTCAGACCGTAATGNGANGAATCCTCNCCAAGAGCNCCCNCCTCCACGCCGAGNCCGGCATTGATCATGAAGGAATCGGGGTNGAGGATCACCAGAAANGCGTANACGGAGGCGAAGATCGTNGACAGGATCAGATAGCCGCAGATGCTNCCGACCAGGGTGTCGGTGGTCACGAGGGATGTCCTGAAGATGTCCTTGATGATGATGGCAAAGACACTGAGAAGAAAGATGAACGACATGAGTTCCGCGCTCAAAGCCGTCAGGGTGGTGTCGACGAAGGGATCGACGAATCGGGCGGCGATCGCGAGGACCGCGATGCCCGCCAGCATCAGGACATGAATCCGCCTGGTGATTGCGGACAGCACCCCGGCGACCATGACCGTCCCACTGATCAGATCGGCGACACGGATCCCCACTCGATAGTCCTGGAGCAAGGGCGCGAGAAAGACCGTGGAGAGCAGAGCGATGAGAAGCCATCCGTAATGACCGAGCCCCCCCATGGGCGCGACCTTTCGACCAACGCTGGATTTTGATGATTCTTCAGTCATGGGAGAGTACACAGTAACGGGACGCGAACTCGTTCGAAACCTGTCGCCAGACAAGACGTGGGCGCTATCATGCAATCATGACAGACACAGCATCCGGCGCTGGAACAGCGCTTCACATATCAGGACTCAGATTCACTCATGGCGGAAGCGCCTCGGATCGCTTCACCCTCGACATGGCAGAATTCTCACTCGCCAGAGCCGAGGAGGTCCTTCTTGTCGGTGGTTCGGGCAGTGGAAAAAGCACCCTGCTCTCCTTGATCGCAGGCCTGGCACAACCGTCCGAAGGACGGATCATGATCGATGGGCAGAACATCTGCGAACTGACCGGAGCGGACCGAGACCGTTTTCGCGGAAAATCGATCGGAATGATCTTCCAGACGTTCAATCTCCTCGAGGGATTCAGCGCACGAGAGAACATCGAGCTGGCGCTGCTCTTTTCAGGAACCCCGGCCAGCGAGCACCGCCAACGCACCGACACGCTGCTGGAGCGGTTGGATATCCAGCGACCGGATGCCATGCCCAGCGAACTGAGTGTCGGACAACAGCAGAGAGTCGCAGTGGCCAGGGCGATCGCCCCACGACCGACGCTTGTCCTTGCCGATGAGCCGACGGCCAGCCTGGACCCCGACAACGCCAGAAAGGCGATCGACCTCATACGCGAATCATGCAGGGAGGATGGCGCAGCGCTTCTGTGCACCAGCCACGACCCCTCGCTCAAGGAATCATTTTCAAGAGTGGAGGCGCTCCAATGAACGATCTCACGATCATTCTTCGTAGCTTGAAGGCAAGGCTGTTCTCCACGATCGTGACGGTTCTGACGGTGGCCATCGCCGTGGGCCTTCTCATGGCATTGCTCATGCTGAGGACATCCGGTGAACGGGCCTTCTCGAGAGGCACCGGAAATGCACAACTTCTGGTCAGCCGAGACGCGAGCCCGCTGGAATCGGTGCTGAACGGGCTCTTCTACGCCAACGCACCCCGCAACTCGATTTCCATGGAGAAATATCAGGAGATCGTGGACAGTTTTCCCTGGGCATGGGCGATCCCGACCCAGCTGGGCGATTCCTACAAGGGCGTCCCCGTCGTCGCGACCAACAGTGATTTCTTCACCGACTTCCAACCTGCCGAAGGCGTCGAATGGTCCTTCATCGAAGGAAGGCGATTCGCTCGTCCGTATGAACTCGTCGTGGGCACTGAAGCCGCTCGGCTGAGCGGCCTGAAGATGGGTGACAAGGTTGCTCTGACGCATGGTTTCGGGAACTCGAGGGAATCGGGCCATGTTCATGACAACCACCTCTTCGAGGTCGTGGGCATGTTGGACCGGACCGATTCGAGCCATGACCGAGCCATCTACACGGATCTTGCTGGCTCATGGGTTCTTCATGCCGAAGATCGCCTGGAGCGTGAAGCGCATGCCGGTGGTCACGGACATGATCATGCCCATCACGACCATGAGGACCATGGTGACCACGATCACGACCATGGCGATCACGACCACGACCATGGCGATCACGATCACGACCATGGCGATCACGATCACGACCATGGCGATCACGACCACGACCATGGCGATCACGATCACGACCATGGCGATCACGACCACGACCATGGAGATCACGACCACGACCATGGCGATCACGACCACGACCA
>PAQN01000012.1 GCA_002709755.1 Phycisphaerae bacterium | reverse complement strand
GAGATCGAGCGAATGAAACACGAGCTTGCGGATTTCCTTCCTTCGGCCGTTCGTCGCTGTTCGTGGTTCGAACTCGAACGGACGCCACGTCACCTGCGGGCTCTCGAGTTCAGATTGAAGCGGCTTCAGGAGAAAGGGCCGGCGTCGGAGCGTCGCGACCACGAGGCGATCCTCGAATGGCTCCATCGTCTCGGGCAGGCTCGCCAGGCGCTGGCCGGGCATGAGCGACTGGCGGCGTTCGAATTCGCCTTGCAGGAACGTCGCACGCACCTCGCCGTTCCGGGCCTCGCCATGTCCGGCTCTGGAACCAGGCGGTGGTTGGTCACCCGCTGGAACGAACTCTGCGAGGTCTCGTCGGGACGGCTGGTGCCCGTTTCATGAGGAGCGTTTTCAGCGCTCCCTGCGGCTGATGAGGGCGGCCATCTCGAGGCCCCAGTTTCGGTCTGGAAGTTCCCAGGGTCTGAATTTCTCGATGGTGCCACGCTCCTCGCTGTACAGCAGGGAGCGATTGAATCCGAGTCTTCCGCCAGCCGGGGAATCGATGAGGGTGCTGGAGTCGGTGGCGCTGACCTGGAAGAGAGCACGTTGATCGAACTCTCCGATGCCCTGCCGATCAACGGCCCTCTGAAGAGAAGAGACCGTGTCGCACCAGGCGATGGTGTGCATGCCGTGCATCGGGCCCTCGCGCAGGATGGATGCAAGAATCTTGTCCGGAGTCGGTGGCGTGTCATCATCCGAGCCGAATCCGAAATCGTTCTCGTTGCGCCTGAGCACGCGGAATCTCTGAAGCCCGTGAATGATCAGGTAGTGCGCGGGCGCGTCCGTGATGGCGCCTTCTGTGCGTCGGGCGAGTGTCCTGCCGAGGTCCTCCATGGCGGATTCGACATCATGGAATCCCGGCAGGGTCGTGACGTGAGGGAGCGCGTTCGCCAGTTCGGCGAGCATGCCGTGTGCCGGATCGTCAGCGGGTGTTCCATCGAGGATGGTGAATTGAGCGTCATCCTTTCGGTGCATGGCTGCCAGAGACAGCATCGCCGCATAGGACACTGCCACCGAGGCCTCATCCTGTTGTCCGACGACCAGAAGATTGGCGCCGGTCTGTCTGCGAAAGGTCGCGGCGGTCGGATCCTTGATCGCGATCGCATCACCCAGCCATGCCTCGGTTCGGAGCACCTTCTCATCGGGAGTCGACCGGATCGCCTGTTCCAGAAGCATGTTGTTCTGAAGACGAGCGGGCTTGCTTCCCTCGAACACGATCGTCTCGGGTTTGATTCCATGGCTTCTGGTGAGCGTCTCGACACGATCCAGGCATTCGTCGCGAACGGTGTCGTCGAGCCAGCACACCTGAAAGGGACTGTTGCCCTCGATGAGGCCGCTCTGGTCGTTGTAGATCGCCTCTCCGGGCCGTGACAGAAGTCTGGCGGCGGAGTTGTCGTCGGAAAGAATCACCTGTGAGTCGCTTTCAGAGCATTGCAAGGCGATGCGAACGCCCATCTGTCCCATCGTGCTTCGAGCGAGCGAATACGCACCAGCGAGGGTCTGGGACCCGAGGACGACATGCATGCCGAAGGCACGGCCCTGTCTGACGAGTCTGTCGAGGAGCAGCGAGGCCTCCTGTGAGATCTTGTCGTCTTCGACGAACAATTCCTGGAACTCGTCGACGATCAGCAGGACTCTGGGCATCGATTGCCCGTTGTCGAGGTCTCTGAACCCCGCCAGATCCTGAACACCATGGCTTCGATAGAGGTCGCCGCGTCGTTTCAGTTCGTCGTCGAGCCCCTTGAGGACGCTCACGCCGAATTCTCGATCGCTTTCCACCGCGACGGCGCGGGCGTGCGGAAGGTTGTGGGTGGCATAGGTCTTGAATTCAACGCCCTTCTTGAAGTCGACGAGCCAGAACTCGACTTCGTCTGGTGAATACCAGCAGGCGAGATTCGTGATCAAGGCGTGCAGCAACGTCGATTTTCCGGAGCCGGTCTTGCCGGCGATCAGCGCATGCTGGGCCGTGCCGACACCCAGAATCAACTGCTGAAGCTTGGTGGCTCCTGAACGGCCGAGATTGACCGCGAGGTTTCGTTGGCTGGAACCGGTCCAGTACTGGTCCGGCTTCGGTGCGATCATCTCGAAGGGGACCTCGACCTTGTCGGCCTTGACCGAGGCTTCCCCGACGCGTCGGGCGACGTCGGTGATCAGATCCTCGGAGGGTTCCGCATCGCATGTGAGCGGGAAACGCTCGAGGTGGTTTCGTTCGAGGTGCCATGAGCCGTTTCGTCCGATCGCATGAACGGCATGTGCGTGGAGCATCTCGAGGTCGATCGACTCGGGCATCTCACGCTTGAGATCCCGCATCAGAATCAGGTACACCCCGCACTTCGGCCCGCTGGTGGCGATGGATGCGAGGCGTTTGCAGGCGACGTCGGTGAAGTTGGCCGGAAAGTCGCTGACGATCAGGAATCGCAAGGGTTCGGCGACTTCGCCCGCGGCCTCGTTGTAGTCGATGATCGAATCGAATTCATTCCGCAGGTACTTCTGGATCACGGTCTCCATGTGCTCGGTGATGTCGAGGAGTCTCTGTTCGATGTGCCTGGTCTCGGTCCAGATCCGGTCGTTGATGAGTTTCTCGTCGTGATCCACGAGATGCATGAAGCCGGCGAATGCCTCGCCCAGTCCGACCGGATCGAGGATGGTGAACCGAAGCTTCGAGGGCGGCATCGTCGCCAGCAGTCGAGTCATGAGGGCTCGAATGACGCCCAGTGACTGGGGTCTCGTCTCCGTGTCGGATTCGATGATGAGGCTGCAGGTGTCCGGAAAACTCAGAAAGGCCGGGAGCGAGATCGACTCCGGCAGTTCATGCGCGAACCGTTCCTCGGTGGGCAGGGCATCTGGAATCTCGTTGCGATCGAGAGCGACCGATCCGAAGGGAATGATGCCGGGCAGTTCGGAGGCCGGATTCCAGGAGGTCCAGCGGTCGGATTCGAAGGAAGGGTGGTTCTCGGAGGTTCTCGTGATCAGGTCCTCGAACACCGCCTGCGCCCGGTTCATTCCCTTGTGCCAGTCGATGCGTATGTCCTCCTGAGTCGCATCGAACTGCGACTTCAGTTCGGCGAGACGTGTCTCATGTCTGGACCGCTCGGCTTCATTGGCCTCGTCGAACACCTCTCGTGCCGAACTGGTGCCGTCGGCCCAGGTCCTCTCGATCGTCCTGAGTCGCTGTTCATGCTCGCGTTCGAGGCGTTCCGCCTTCTCGGGAAACTTGAATTCAAGGTCGTTCAGGAGTGTCTCCTGTTCACGTCGTGAATCCTCGATCAAGGGCAGATACTTGTCCTTCGCCTTCTTGATGTCTCGTTCTCGCACGTGAATCGCGTTGTCCTCGATGTCGCGTTGCACCCGTCGTGCCTTCTCGATCAGAAGTTCAGCGGCCATTCTTGTGTCCTGAATCGACGTGGCCATGGGAGCCCAGCATGAATGGACGTGTTTTCTTCCAGCCAGCCAGCATCCGGCCATGAGCGCCGTGCCGATGATGAGGCCGATTCCGATCTCGGGAAGCATGGCGGCCGGCTCGACCGATCCATCCAGTGACCAGCCGACGAGAGCGCCCAGCCCTCCGCACACCATGATGATGAGAAACGGGACGCCGCCACGCAGGATTCGTGCGAACTTCAAGGCTTTCAGTCGGTTGAGGGAGTCGACCGTCTGGTGGGTCGCCTCCGCGAAGACCGCCTCGGGGTCGCTGGAGATCCTGTCGGTTCTCTCTTGGGAGGGCTGGGGCCCTTCGTGCGGCTTCTGGCGATACCGGCGGACCTCGACCCTGGCGAGTTCACAGACCTCCTCGAGTTCGAGTGTGCGGGTCTCGACCTTCTCCCGAAGTTTCTCGAAGTTCTCCCTGGGTGTCGTTTCCGAGGCCTCGAACACGGCTTCGGCGAGCCAGGTCGCTTCGTCGAGACGCTGTTTCATCTCGGTGATGCGAGACTGCGCGTGTTCTTCGATGCGCTTTCTCTTCGACCGATGATTTCGATGCAGTTCCTTCACGGCCGTTTCATATCCACCGTTCTCGGTCTCGAGGTCCGTCTCTCGTGTCTGGTTCTCGGTACGTGTGGATTTTTCAAATGCGATCTTGATGCCTGCCACCGTCGCTCGATGCAGTTCGGCCTCTTCTGCGATCTGTTGATCATTGTGCGTCCTGGACTCGCGATCCCTTCGAGCCCTGTCCTCGGATCCGCTCACGATGAAATCGATCGAATCATCCAGAGAGGCCAGGGGCGATCGATTCGTCTTCGAGTCCATGGCCTCGATGGTGGGGTTGTGTTCCGGGTCTGTCACTGAATTCACGCTCCGAGGATTCTCGTTCAATCGTCCTGGCAGTCCCGGCGCACGGCTGTGAGGACTTCACCGATGGTCTCCATCGCTTTCAGACTGTTGCGTACCCGGGCCTCGCAGGAATCGACGTGATTCTTCTCGAAGGCCCTGCTCGCGGAGTCGTTCCATGACTGGGTCGCTTGCTCCCATTTTATTCGCAAATCCCGCGCAGCGGATGCAAGTTTCATCTTCGCGGACGTGACGCTCATGATGCCTCCTCGTCGTCGGCGATGTCATCGCCGGAACCTCGACTCATCGATCGCTTGCTCTCCTGATCGAGAAGTCGCGCCAGTTCGACTTCGCTCCCCGACGAGCCGCTCGCGTAGGCCTCGAGGTGTTCCAGGATCTTCCCGAGCAGGGTGACCGCCATCGGCACGTCTCGTTCCGCCATGCTGGAGAGTGGCTGGATGTGTCCCTTGTACATCGCATATTCACGTTCGAGACGATTCCGCCATCTCTTGGTGTGTTCGAGTCGTTCCTCGGCCGACTTGAGCTGCCTGAGGCTTCGGGCGAGTTCGACCTTTTCATCGACGACCGAGGGGCGCCCGTCCTTTTCAGAGCCCTGCATCTGCTTTCTGTACAGTGCGCTCTNGGCTCTTGTCACCAGTTCCTGGCGCTTCTGGATCTGTCTTCGCCAGTGCTGTATGCGATCTCGNTCGAGCCATACGATGGCACGTTCGATCTCGCTGTCCGCTTCGACGAGGGCGACCTTCACGGTNTCTCCGAACTCGNCCATGGAGCCCTTGAACTTCTCGATCGATTTGAGATCGAGAACGCGTGCCTGTCCTTCCTCACTCATCGTTGCTGCAGGTAGTCATCGATACGCTGCGCCTTGCGAAGTAGGAATGGGATCTGCGTTTCAGAGACCTTCAGGAACCGTTTCAGCACCTTGGTGGTCTGGTCGAACTCTTCTGCGAACTTGGCATGTTCCTGGTCACGCCAGGTCGATTCGAGGGCTCCGAATCTCGCTTGAAGTGAGCCCATCTGCGCCTGGACTTCGGTGTTGAATTTTTTCAGGTCCGCGGCGAATCTTCGAAGTTCTCCGGGATCTGCGACTGCCTTGGCCATCTATGATTCTCCTCGAGAGCGACCTGACGAACGTACAGAGTGTAGTCTAAGCGCGATTCATTGAGAGTCTCATGCAAACCAGAAATCTTATCGATGGACAGTGGGTCGATGCCGACAGCGGCGCCACGATGCCGGTGTTCGATCCTGCCGATGACTCTCTGATCGCGGAAGTCCCGAAGTGCGGTCTCGAAGAGGCTTCAAGGTCCGTTGCGGCGGCCGCACGTCGCTTCGATGGATTCCAATCGACGACGCCCGGGGAGAGAGTCGCGCTGCTTCGAGACATTTCAAGGATCATGGCGGATCGCCGTGACCCTCTCGCCGAACTGCTCACGCGCGAGCAGGGCAAGCCGCTGTTCGAGTCCAGGGGCGAGGTCGACTATGCGAGGTCCTATCTCGATGGCGCCGCTCACGAACTCGAACGACGTTCACTCGAGACCAGGCTTGATCCCGCTCTCACTGGAAAGAGCGTCCTGGTGCATTCGGCGCCTCTCGGTGTCGCGGCCATCATCACGCCATGGAATTTCCCCTACGCGATGCTCACCAAGAAACTCGGTCCCGCGTTCGCAACGGGCTGCCCCGTCGTCGCCAAACCCTCGGAGGAGACACCGCTGAGCGCGCTTGCGCTCGCCGAGATCTGTGTGGAGGCTGGTCTGCCCTCTGGTTGTTTCAGCGTCGTCACGGGTGACCCTGTGCCGATCGGTGAGGCCTTCTTCGATTCGCAGGATGTCCGGCTTCTCTCGTTCACCGGATCCACCGCCACCGGACGGAAGCTGGTCCGGTCATCCAGCTCGCGGCTGACGCGGCTCGCGCTTGAACTCGGCGGGCATGCTCCTTTCATCGTCCTCGAGGATGCGGACATCGATTCCGCGGTGGAAGGGCTGATGATCTCGAAGTTCAGAAACAGTGGTCAGACCTGTGTCTCGCCGAATCGCATCATGGGGCACCATTCGCTTCACGATCCACTCGTTTCAAGACTCGCCGAGCGGATGAAGACGCTGGTTTCGGGGAGGGGACTCGATCCCGCGACCAACCTCGGGCCGATGATCAACGATGCAGGAATCCGAAAGGTCCAGTCTCATGTGGAAGACGCCCTGTCTCGTGGCGCTCGTCTTCTCATGGGAGGCGAATTGAGGCATGTCGAAGGGTTGTCCTCCCGCTTCTACGCACCCACGATCCTTCTCGATGCCACGCCCGAGATGCTCTGTTTCCAGGAGGAGACGTTCGGACCGGTCTGTCCGATCATGTCATTCGAGGACGTCGGTGAAGCCATTCAGATCGCGAACGAGCTGCCATACGGACTCGCGTCATATGTCTGGAGTTCCGATGCCGATCGCGCCATGTTCGTGGCGAGCCGGCTCCACACCGGAATCGTCGGCATCAACGATCCCTCTCCCGTCACCAGCTGGACGCCGTTCGGTGGTCGCAAGCAGTCGGGGTGGGGGATCGAAGGGGGGGCGGCCGCTCTGGATGAATACGCTCCCCCCAAGACCTACTCGATCGTCGGTCTGCAGGACGCCTGAACTGAGCCTCCTTCGGTGTCATGAAAAAACAGGCGCTCGTCGTGACGAGCGCCTGCAGGGGTCTGTGTCGATGCGTTCGGGTCAGTCTTCCGCGCCGCCCACGAAGCTCGAGAGTCGCTGCCGCCTGACCGGATGCTGCAGCTTGCGAATCGCCTTGGACTCGACCTGTCGCACACGTTCGCGCGTGACCTTGAAGATTCGTCCGACCTCCTCGAGGGTGTAGGTGTATCCGTCGCCGATGCCGTAGCGGAGCTTCAGGATCTCCCGTTCTCGATAGGTCAGTGTCTTGAGAACGTCGTTGATCCTCTGGCGGAGCATGTCGCTGGTCGCGCTGTCGGACGGTGATTCCTGTCGCTCGTCCTCGATGAAGTCACCGAACTGGGAGTCCTCGCTCTCTCCGACAGGCCTGTCGAGGGAGATCGGATGCCTCGAAATCTTCATCACTCGTCGGGTTTCGTCGATCGGCATCTTCGCCTTGAGCGCGATCTCCTCGACGGTCGGCTCCCTTCCGAGTTCCTGAAGGAGATTCTTCTGGATGTTTCTGAGCTTCGACATGGTCTCGATCATGTGGACCGGAACGCGAATGGTCCTGGCGTGATCCGCGATGGCGCGTGTGATGGCCTGACGGATCCACCATGTCGCGTACGTCGAGAACTTGTACCCGCGCTTGTATTCATACTTGTCCACCGCTCGCATCAGGCCAGTGTTGCCTTCCTGGATGATGTCGAGGAATGGCAACCCTCGGTTGCGATACTTCTTCGCGATCGAAACGACGAGCCTGAGGTTGCCACCCGAGAGATCCCTCTTGGCCTGTTCGTATTCGACGAAGACACGTTCGATCGTCCCTATTCGAGACGTCATCTCGGGGAGTTCCTCGACCATCAGTGACCTCAGTCCGTCGAGTTCCTCGCCCATGACGAAGGTGTCCTCGGGATCGTATCTGTCGGGATACTTCTCGGCCTTCGCGAGTCGTCGCTTCAGGTCCGCCATCTTGCGATTGATCGCCTGGAGCTTTCGAAGCAGTGGCTGGATCCGACCGGTGCGGATGCAGCACTCCTCGAGCAGGGTCGCGATCTTTCGCCGGCGAGCGTTCATCTGGGCGCGAATGGCTACGAGTTTCTTCTCGTTGTCGCATTCGCACAGCTCTTCCCATGATTCCTGATTCAACGCGAGCAGGCGTTTCACGGTCTTCGTGTTGTATGGAATGCGCGCGGCGACCTTCTCCTTGGCATTCTCCTCCGCGGTGGAGATGCGCATCGTCCGATCGAACGGCAGATTGCCTTCATGGACCTGGTCCAGGATGTCGACGGCTTGCTGGGCAGCATAGTCCGATTCGAGGACCATTCGCCTGAAGATCATGCGTGTGGTCTCGATCTTCTTGGCCAGACGGATCTCCTCTTCACGGGTGAGGAGGGGAATGGTGCCCATCTGCGTCAGGTACATCCTGATGGGGTCATCGATCCTCTTGGACCCCTGTTCGTTGATGGCCTGTTCGACGGCGGCCTGAGCGTCGGCGGCATCGATGATCTCCTCTTCACCCTCGACGGACTGTCCGGGTGTTTCATCGCCATCCGCGGCGGCGGTGTTGGTGGCCGTGGTGGCGCTGGGGGGATCGTTCGATTCCGTGTTCTCCGCGTCCGGCGGAGGGGCTTCGTCCTCTTCGATCATCTGCATGCGCGGAGTTCGGGCGGGCTTCTTCGGGTCGTCTCTCTGGAACTTGAGGTCGGTCTCGAGAGGCGCCGCGAAGGTCTTCCATCCGTGCCTGTCGACCTCGATCTGATCCACGATCCGGATGCCCGAAAGTCTCACCAGGACCAGGATCTCGTCGATGCGATCAGGATCCACGAATGCATCGGGAAGCACGGTGTTGATTTCCTCGTAGCAGATCCAGCCACGCTTCTGTCCGTGTTCAAGGAGGCCCTTGAGCGAGCCCGTGAGGGATTCGATGTTTGCAGTCACTTTGGCGATTCTCCAGTGGTGGATTGGTCAGCGGCCACGTCGCTGTCCTTGGGCCTTGTAGGGGGTTGGATTGACGGGTTTCTTCGGGCGCTCCACGCGAGGGATCACGGTTCGATCGGATCCTCTCATGCGCAGCATTTCAAGTCGTTTCCCAAGGCCTTGATCGTGCGGGGATCCGGCCGGATCGGCGTGTTCCGCAGCGAAGTGTTCCAGGCGGTTGGTGCGGGCGAGGTCGTCGCAGAGACGGGTCATCATCACGGTCGCCGAATCCTCGGAATTGTCCATGATCGCGGTGCCGTACCGATAGAGCTCCGTGATGAGCATCGCGATCGACGGGTCCTCGACCGCGAGGAGCAGTTGGTCGATCGCGGGCGTCTCGCCGGCCTCGATGGCGGGAATCAGGATGTCGGCCAGGCCGCGATGCCTGTGATCGAGAAAGTGCTCGGGTGGGAACAATTCCGTGGCCGGAAGCATCATGCCCTCGCCGGCATCGACGCTGTTCCTCGCGAGTTCCGGATTGCAGATGAAGATCGCAAGCACCCTGCGTTCGGCCTCCATGCGTCTCGGCGAGATGTCGATCGCGACATCCTTGGGCTCGACGATTGTTCCGTTTTCCTCGTCGATCATTTCATCGCCGGGTCCCGAAGGGGGGTCGTAGGTCGTCTTCTGGGCGCGCGCCTGACGTCTTCTCTGTGCCAGGCTCTTCGTCAGATCGGATTCCGGAATTCCAGTGATCATCGAGATCGAGTCAAGGACGAGATGCTTTCGAGTGCCGGAGGCGTTCTCGAGTCCGAGCGTGGCGAGTCGATCGATCAGCTGCTCTATGGTTCTTTGCCGGGATGTGACTCCCTCCGAGTCCCTGAATCTCGCTCTGAAGCCCTTCACGATGTGCTCGAGAATGTCGGTCGCCGCATTCAATGCCTCGGTGAACGCGATGCGGCCCTCATCGGTCTTCAGCATGTCGTCGGGGTCGGCGCCCTCCGGAAGCGTGCAGATCTTCACATCGATGTCGCAATCGAAGAAGATCTCGGAGGCTCTGTCCGCGGCTTTCTGTCCGGCCTTGTCACCGTCGAACAGCAGGGTGACCTGATTGCAGAACTGCTGGAGTTTTCTGGCATGTGCCGCCGTGAGAGCCGTTCCGAGGGTGGCGACCGTGTTCTTGAATCCTGCCTGATGGCAGGCGATCGCATCGGTGTAGCCTTCAACCACGATGGCATGTCCGGCATCGATGATCGGCTTGCGTGCCAGGTGAAGGCCGTAGAGTGTTCGTGACTTGTCGAAGAGCGAGCTCTCGGGACTGTTCAGATACTTGGGTTGGTCCTCGTCCGAGAGACTTCTCGCACCGAATGCGATCGGACGACCCAGTTCGTCGCAGATCGGGAAGATCAGTCTGTTTCTGAAGACGTCGTAGTGCCCGTTCCCCTCGTTCCTGCGCTTGACCAGCGATGCGGCCTCGAACGCCGCGAAGGGGATCGCGTTCGCATCGCCCGCTCTTGCATGCTGATCGAGTTGCGTGATTCGACTGCAGAGACCATCCCAGGCATCTGGAGCGATGCCCAGCATGAAGGCTTCGGACATGGCGTCGTCGATTCCACGACGCTCGAGAAGCATTCTCGCGTCCCGGCCCACGGTCTCTTCGAGAAGACGTCTGCGATACCAACGGCTCGCGGCGTCAGTGGCTCGCAGAAGCGACTTCTTGCTGGTGGCGGGGTCGCTGGGAGGCCCGTCATGCGGAGCGTGTTCAAGTTCGATGCCGGCGCGTTCCGCGAGCGCCTCAAGCGTCTCCGGGAAGGTCATCTTGTGGTAGTCCATCATGAACCCGACCGCGTCGCCGCTGGCACCGCAGGCGAAGCAGTGATAGAAGGGCCGCCCCTTGTGGGTCACGATGGACAGGGACGGTTTGGTGTCGTCATGAAACGGGCAGACGCCGACGTGCTCGCGCCCCTTCGGCTGGAGCGGCACATGTTCGCCGATCAGTTTCACGAGATCGGTGGCCTCTATGATCCGATCTCTCTCGTGATTTTCGAATCTTCTTGACAAAGCTGATGCCCTTGCAACTTCGAAACGATTGACGCGGTGGTCTGGTGAGTGTGAGAACTTCTTCCAAAACGGTGGAATGACGTCCGAAAAAGACATTCCAACTCGTGTCGTCTGACAGACGCGAATTCTTCCGGATTCTGGTGTTCAGTACTCGGTGTCAGGGACTGGAGGGCATCGGTATTCCTGCGCCTGCCGAGGGAACTCGGTCGAAGTGCCACGGAATCTTGTTTTCCAGTCCGAACGTTCTATTTTACTCCACGCAAGGCGGGCGTCAAATCGTGGTGCGATTTCTTGACAACTTGCAAGAACAAAAAACCCTCGGAATGAGGGTTTTCAATGGATCAGAGGCAGTCTGGGGCTGAACGCCACCAGAAAAGCACCATTATCAGGCCTCGGAGGCCTGTTTCCTGGTCCAGGTGTACTTGCGCTTGGAGGGCTTGACGACCATGCCGAGTCTGATGGCCTTCGCGGACACCTTGACCTTCTTGGTCTGACCATCGATGACCGCGTTGACGTTCTGCAGGTTCGGCTTGAACTTGCGCTTCGTGCAGGCCGTGATCTTGGTACCGACACCACCGAGATACTTTGGACGACCTCGCAGGCGGTACTTGTTCCCTGTACGTGTGCTCTTACCTGTGAAATGGCAGACCCTAGGCATGGCCAAGCTCCTGAGAAACTGTGGTTCAAACGAATGGGGGAGGATACCTGCTGGTGGCTTCAGAGGCAAGTGGAAGACACAAGAGCGCCGCTCGATGGGGGATGTTTCATTGTAGGCGCTGCACGAAGGACCGGTAACCGGGCGTCTCTGGTTCAGGGGGCCGGGATCAGGGTGCCGGGGTCAGGCGCTTTCCTTCTGAATTCTCTGGGAAGGAAGATCCTGAAGTGGAGTGCTGTTTCTGATGTTCTCTGCGTTGATGGTGAAGACGTATCCCTCGAATTGGGCTTCGGGGAGGTCATACAGCTTGTCCAGCATGATCTCATCGAGCACGGCTCGAAGGGCACGGGCTCCGGTCTTGCGTTTCAGCGCACGTTCCGCGATTTCCTCCAGAGCATCCCGGGTGAACTCCAGTCTGGAGCCCTCGATGCTGAAGAGATGCTGGAACTGACGCACGAGAGCGTTCTTGGGTTCCGTCAGGATCCTGATCATCGCGGAGACATCCAGTGGCATCAGAGGGCAGACGATCGGGAGACGGCCGACCAATTCGGGAATCAGCCCGAATTCAAGGACGTCATCCGGTGTGATCTGGGCGAGAAGCTCACGAGTCTCCTGGGTGTCACCTATTTCAGGACCGCTGTTCTGCGCGAATCCGATCCGGCTCTGCCCGACACGACGCCTGATGATCTCATCCATGCCGACGAACGAACCGCCGCAGATGAAGAGGATGTGTGAGGTGTCCATCTGGATGTATTGCTGTTCGGGATGCTTTCGACCGCCCTGAGGGGGGACGTTCGCCACGGTGCCTTCAAGCATCTTCAGGAGTGACTGCTGCACGCCTTCGCCCGACACATCACGTGTGATCGAGACGTTCTGCGAGGTCTTGCCGATCTTGTCGATCTCATCGATGTAGATGATGCCGCGCTGGGCGTTGTCGAGATCGTAGTCTGCGCCCTGGAGCAGTTTGAGCAGAAGGTTCTCGACATCCTCACCCACGTAGCCGGCTTCGGTCAGGGTCGTGGCGTCACCGATGGCGAAGGGGACGTTGATGGTGCGGGCGAGGGTCTTGGCCAGCAAGGTCTTTCCGGTTCCGGTGCCGCCGATCAGGAGGACGTTGCTCTTGTCGATCTCGACCTCGATCTCCTCCTTGTCGGCCTCGACGAGACGCTTGTAGTGATTGTGGACAGCCACCGAGAGGGCTCGCTTGGCCTGATCCTGGCCGATCACGTAGTCGTCGAGGAATTCCTTGATTTCACGTGGTGTCGGAATCTTCTGGAACAGCTGGCGCTTCGAGGAGACCCGTCGCTTCTCCTGCTTGAAGATGTTCTGGCAGAGATCGGTGCACTGCCCGCAGATGTAGACATCGCTCGGTCCCTCGACCATGGGGCCGACCTCTCGAGAGGTCTTGCCGCAGAACGAGCAGGTCGTGACCTTGCGCCCTCTGAATCCGCCTCCGCCTCCTCCGTCGGAGGAGCCTCCACCGCCGGAGCCGGGGCCACCGTTTCCACTGCCTGTCCCGCCGGTTCCTCCGCCGGACCCATCTGATGTGGCGCCAAGAGGCTGAGGTCGTTTCGAAGCATGCGGATCATTGTTCGGTGACATCGGTATGGCCATTCCAATCATGGAGTCGGGGGGCTGGGATGGTCGAGGATCCGTAGGATCCTGCCTGCAAACTTCTTGCGAGTGTATCGGAGGGTACTACCCACGTCTCGACCCGGGTCTTCAATCCACTGGATCCGAGTCCGAATTTTCGGCTGATGCGGGTTGTGCGGTCGATTTCCGGGGTCTTATTCGATCAAGTTCAGCGCGGGTTTCATCGGAGATCCCCGCTTGGACGCTCGAGATGATCTTCTCTTCGGCCAGTTTCAGCTCCTCGGTGGAGAGTTTTCCATCACGATGAAGCTCCCTGAGATCGCCCAGTGTGAATCCAATCTGTTCCGAATCGTCGGAGCTACGCATCCATTTGCTGACGACACCGATGACCACACCGCCCACGAGAACGATCACCACCAGGGCGATCAGCCAAGGCCAGAGTTCGGAGAGGGCCGACCCCGTCCCTGATGCTGGCATCGTTTGGGCTGCAACAAGCATGCCTTTGGCTCACTTGGTCTTCTTGGTCGTTTTCTTCTTGGATTCAGCCTTGCCTGCCGTCTTCTTGGCGGCCTTCTTGGCGGTCTTCTTCTTCGCCGCCTTCTTCGAGGCCGCCTTCTTGCCAGCACCGGACTTGCGCTTCTCGGCCTTCTCGGTGGCTTCCTTGTTCCAGTCGGCGGCTGGAACCTCGGTCACGTCAGCCTGATCGACGATTCGATCCGCGGCCTTGTGTTCCATGATCTGGCGAGCGACTTCCTGGAGACCACCGGTCTTCTGGAGTTCGGTGCGCACGGCATCAGGGCGTTCACCCCGCTGCTGGGCCATCATCGCGATGCGGCCATTGACTTCCTGGTCGCTGACTTCGATGTCGAAGTGGCGAGCGACCTTGTCCATGATGAACAGCAGCTTCAGCCGGTTGATGGCCTGCTCCTGGGTCTGATCGCGCATTTCAGCGAGTTGTTTCTCGACCTGCTCGGGGTTGTCGCCTCGGTAGAGGAGGTCCATTCGCTGGCGTTCGATCGTGCGTGCCACCTGGGCTTCGGAGATCTTCTGGGGCAGGGCCAGAGTGGTGTTGTCCAGAAGGTATTCGAACACCTGCTCGCGTTCGGCCGCGCGTTGTTCCTGGTCGCGGCGATTCTCGATCTCGAGCTTCAGTCGCTCACGCAGCATGGCCTCGTCCTCATGCCCGAAGGTGGTGACCAGAGTCTCTGTCTCGAGAGGGGTGATTCGTTCGCAGTCAGTGACGTGGAAGTTGATGGTGATCTTCTTGTCACGAAGTTCCGAGCGTTCATGCGCGGGAGGGCCGACCGTCTCGAACACGATGTCGGAGCCGATGGCGGCGCCTTCAAGCCGTTCTCCAAGATCCTCGAGAAGAAGGCCGAGAACCGGACCCTTGCCTTCGTCTTCGACGTCTGGGACGACCACGAGGGTCTTGTCGGTCTCGAAGAAGACACCGTCGTGATCCTCGACGTCCACGCTGGCCCGACCGATGAGTCTGTCGAGCGGCTGGAAGTCCTTCTTGATGTTCTCGGGTGTTCCGAATCGGAAGGCGAGCTGCTTCATCTCGTTGTCGACGTGTGATTCGTCGATTTCAAAGATCGGCTTCTTGATGGCCACGTTCTCGAGCGCGGGGAGGTCGAATTCCGGAGCCACCTCGATGGAGACTTCGAAGGAGAATTCCTTGCCTTCCTCGAGGGGCTTCTCCATCAGCTCGTCGGGAAAATCAGGGTCGCCGACGACACGAAGCTCGTTCTGCTGGATCGCCTGCTGGTAGGCGCCCATGATCAGCTGGCCACGGGTTTCGTTGATGACGTCCTGGCCGAATCGCTTTCGCAGCAGGTGGCGGGGCGCCTTGCCTTTTCTGAAACCACGCATCTGGGCCTGATTCTGAAGGTTCCCGTAAGACGCTTCGATGCGCTCATCGACGACCTCGGCAGGAATCGTGATCGCGAGGGTGCGGGCAGCAGGGCCATCCTCGGTGATGTTGATCTTGAGATTCATTTCATCTGTGGCGGTGTCCATGGGAGCTGGCCTCGTGGTCTTGGCTTTTGTGAAAGGTGGTCGTACGCGTCGTCAGTGGCTCACCATGAGCCGGAGGGGATTCCGAAGGGTACCAGAGCGAACCGACTTACTCCAGCCATCTAGGCTGGATATGGCAGGTTCACCGGGCACTGCATCAATGGCTCAGAGGAGCATTTCGGCGTACGTGGGCAATGGCCAGAGATCGGACGGAACGATGCGTTCAAGGGCGTCCGCCGCCGTTCGAGTGGCCTCCATCGCGGGAATGAGGCTCTGGTGGCTGTGATGCATCGCCTTTTCGAGGCTCTTGAACGATCTGATCTTCTCAGTCTCGAGGGTCATGAGCGCCTGGACCAGATCCTCGATGGCCTCGACGGTCTCGTGAAGCAGGGCGTCGGTGGCCGGGGAATCGATGCCCGTGGCCCTCGTGGCCGCCACGGCGTCGGCGAGTTGGGCCTGGCTGCGAACACCGGCCGGAAGGATCTGAGTTCTGATCATCGTGACCAGCGTGTTCGCCTCGATGTCGAGGATCGCCACGTACTGCTCGACAAGGATCTCATATCGGGCCTTGAGCTCTCGGTTGCTGAGAACCTTGTACTTGCGGAAGAGGTCGAGGGCTTTCTTGCTCTTGAGAACAGGCAGCGCATCCGCGGTGGATTTCAGGTGTGGAAGCCCTCTCTTCTCGGCTTCGAGCACCCAGTCCTGGTTGTAGCCATCGCCGTCGAAGCACACCTTGCGGTGTTTCTTCACGACCTCTCGAAGGACGGCGAGGGTGGCCGAGTTTCTCTTGGCGGGCGTGGGGTTCTTCCCGGCCTTCTTGATCAGTTCGGTCGCGAACCAGTCGAAGCTCTCGGCGATCATGGTGTTCAGGACGGTGTTCGGCCAGGCCACCGACGTCGTGCCGCCGACCGCTCGGAGTTCGAACTTGTTGCCGGTGAACGCGAAGGGACTCGTACGATTGCGATCGCTCGAGTGTCTGGGGATCTTCGGAAGCTGCTGAGCTCCGAGATCGAGCATTCCGGCCTTCTTGGTGCTGCTCGTCTTGCCGGACTCGAGCTGATCGAGAATGTCCGTGAGCATCTCCCCGAGATAGATCGACATGATCGCGGGGGGGGCTTCGTTGGCGCCGAGCCTGTGGTCGTTTCCGGCGGTGCCTATCGAAGCTCTCAGGAGGTCGGCATGAAGGTCGGTGGCTCTGATCACCGAGCAGAGAAACACGAGGAACTGGAGATTGGAATGCGTTTCGTTTCTCGGGTCGAGAAGATTGACCCCGGTGTTCGTCGAAATCGACCAGTTGTTGTGCTTGCCCGAGCCGTTGATTCCGGCGAATGGCTTCTCATGAAGGAAGCAGCTGAATCCGTGCTGTGCCGCGACTTCGCGAAGCACGTGCATCGTCAGCATCTGGTGATCGGCCGCGACATTCGCGTTTTCGAAGGTCGGAGCGAGTTCATACTGACCGGGGGCGACTTCGTTGTGCCGGGTCTTCACGGGAATTCCAAGCTCGAAGAGTCGGTTTTCGGCGTCGCCCATGAAGGAGAGGACCCGGTTCGGAATCGCGCCGAAGTAATGATCGTCGAGCTGGTGCCCCTTGGGCGCTGGGGTTCCCTGGAGCGTGCGTCCGCAGATCGCGAGATCGAGTCGCTGTTCCGCGAGGTCGGTGTCGACGAGGAAATATTCCTGCTCGCACCCGAGGGTGGGCAGGACATGAGTCACCTGATCGTCGTCACCGAAGAACTTGACGATGCGCAAGGCATGCTTGCTCACGGCCTCGAGTGAACGCATGAAAGGTGTCTTCTTGTCGAGGGCTTCGCCGGTCCAGGAGACGAATGCGGTGGGAATGCAGAGTGTTCCGACACCGTCAGGGCTCTGCAGAATGAACGCCGGACTGGTGGCATCCCAGGCGGTGTACCCTCTGGCTTCATAGGTGTCGCGGATGCCGCCCGAAGGGAATGAGCTGGCGTCCGGTTCGCCCTCGATCAACGCCGCCCCGGAGAACTTCTCGATGGCGTTTCCGTCTCCGGTGGGGGAGAGGAAGGCGTCATGCTTCTCCGCGGTCGCGCCGGTGAGCGGCTGGAACCAGTGACAATAGTGCGTGCATCCATGTTCGACCGCCCACTCACGCATCGCACTCGCGACGGTGTTGGCGATCATCGGATCCAGAGGCTGTCCGGCGCTGACCGTTCTTTCCAGGTTCATGAACACTTCTGGTGGCAGACGTTTCAGCATGACGTCACCGGTGAAGGTGAGTCGGCCGTAGATGTCCGATGCACGACTTTCATTGTTCAGAGACACGTCCGAGCCCTCCTCGATGAAGATCGAATCGATGATGTTGCGCCGATTTTCCTCATGCATGGCTTGTACCCAAAGTCCTTTCAGAGCAGGCCAGCCCGCGAACGCGAGTCACGAAACCGTGCTCGGATGTGGCCATGGGTACTATCCCCATTGCGGTGGTGATCCGCAACACGTCAAGAGCCCACAATCAGGACAATTTTCGAGAGTCGGTCAAACCACCCCGACCGGACTCAATTGGTCCGGATCTGATCACTTGAGACCGTCTTGGTGATGCAGCCGCCGCCTGTTCCGGCTAGGCTCACCGCCATGTCAAACAGTCAATCAGATCAAGATGTCGCCGTCACTCGATTCGCCCCCAGTCCGTCCGGAGACCTGCATGTCGGGGGTGCCAGGACAGCCCTGTTTTGCTGGGCGTTCGCACGAGGGCGGCAGGGGCGTTTCGTGCTCAGAATCGAGGATACCGATCGAAAGCGTTCCTCCGATGCCGCCGCGCTCGGGTTCCAGGAAGCGCTTCTCTGGCTGGGGATCGATTGGGATGAGGGGCCAATGCCCGATGGCTCGACCCGAGGTGACCACGGCCCCTATTTCCAGTCGGAGCGACTGGAGCTCTACCAGTCCCATATGGACAGGCTACTCGAGGCCGATCTGGCCTATCACGCCTTCGACTCCTCCGAGGAGCTCGATGCCAAGCGCGCCGCAGCCAGAGCCGAGAAACGACCCTACCGCTACGACAGGGCCGGATTGCAAGTCGATCGTCAGGAGCGTTTCGCTCGAGCTGCTGCAGGGGAGCCCCATGTGGTGCGGTTCCGCACGCCTGACGAGCCGATCACCATCAAGGACGAGGTCCTTGGAGAGGCGGTTCTTCCGGCCGGGGAGGTCGATGATTTCGTGATCAGAAAGGCGGATGGCTATCCCACGTACCACTTCGCCGTGGTGGTCGATGACGCGCTCATGAACGTCACCCATGTCCTGCGAGCCCAGGAGCATTTCAACAACACCGCCAAGCATCTGGTGCTTCAGTCCGCACTGGGGTTCGAGCATCCTGCGTACGGGCACCTGTCCCTGATCTTCAATCCGGATGGTTCGAAGATGTCGAAGCGTGACAAGGACAAGGCCATTCGCGCCGCGGTGAAGTCGGCCGGTCTCGCATCACCACCCGATGGCACGATCACGCAGGAGGCCTTCGATGCCTGGCTGGGAGACAAGAAGTCCCAGCTTGATCACGACGCCCTGGTGGCCATGGCGCAGGCCCTGGACGTGACCCTTCCCGAGATCAATGTGGCCGATTTCGAGCGCTCGGGCTACCTGCCCGAAGTCCTCTGCAATTTCCTCTCTCTGAACGGCTGGTCGCCCGGGAATGATCTTGAGAAGTTCGACAACGCGTTCCTCGCCCGGAACTTCGATCTGAGTCGTGTTCAGAAGACGCCCGCACGCTTCGATCGTGACAAGCTTCTCGCCTTCAATCTCGATGCCATTCAGGCGATGCCAGAAGACGAGTTCCGTGCCAGGGCGCGTGCCCACGGCATGCGCTTCCATCCCCAGTTCATGGACGCGCTGACCACCGAGCAATTCGATCTCCTCGCCGATGCGAGTCGCGAGCGGTCGAAGACGCTCGACGACATGTTCAAGACCAACGGCTGGCTTCTTCTCGAGGATGACAGGCTCTCGTGGCCCATCAGCAAGCCTGTCAGGAAGGCCATGCTCAAGGGGGAGACGCCCGGGTGGACCATCCTCCAGCAGGTCGTCGCGCTGCTCGAGCGAATCGAACCGTTCGAGGGGGCCGCGCTCGAGCGTGAGCTGACCGAGTGGGCTGAAGACGCCTGTGATGGGAACCTAGGAAAGATCGCCCAGCCCCTACGCATCGCCGTCACCGGAGGCCCTGTGAGTCCACCCATCTTCGACACCCTCGCGATGCTTGGAAAGGAACGGTGTCTTCTCCGGATCGCCCGCTGCCTCGAGGTGATGGAAGGCGCCGCAGCTTCCAGCTGACCCGCAGATTATTCGCCGGGGCCTGATTCCATCCCGTCAGTGGCGATGATTCGAAACAACTGCTGATTCTCTTGAAATTGGATCTTTCAGAGTGCGTATTCGTACGTATGGTTGAGTATCGAATCGACGATTTTCGGAGTACCCTCACGTGAGACCTCGGTCGGTGAACACCATAGTCCTTGCTGCCGCGCTGCCTTTTCTGGCAGCCTCGGGTGTCCATGCGGATGTTCTCTGTGCGGGGTCCGATGCTCAGGGGCAATGCACGCCTCCGGGCGACGTGTCGACGCTGGTCGATGCTCGAGCTGGCGCCGGGCACGTGGTCGGTCTGACTGCAGAGGGTGGGGTGGTGGCCTGGGGATACAACGCGACCGGCCAGGCGGACGTTCCCGTCGAATTGGGCGGGGTCGTCGTCACGGCGGTGTCAGCTGGGGCGGAGCATTCCGCGGCGCTTGGTGCCGATGGAACCGTCTATTGCTGGGGCTCGAACGCCCAGCGCCAGTGCAACGTGCCCTTGGATCTTCCTTCCTGCCAGGCGATCGCCTGTGGTGGATTCCATACCGTCGCCTTGCTTGCCAGTGGCCAGATCGTCTGCTGGGGCAGTGACGTCTACGGCCAGCTCGAGTCTCCTGCGGGAAGTGATTTCGTCTCGATTGCCGCAGGCTTGAACCATAGTGTCGCCCTTGATTCCTCAGGTGAAGTGGCGTGTTGGGGCGGGAACTTCTTCGGGGAGTCCGACGTGCCCGACGGGCTGATCGGGGTGACCATGGTGGCCGCCGGAAACAGGCACACCCTGGCCGTCGTGCCCGGATCCGCCAGCGGCATCATCGGATGGGGCTCGAATACGTCGAATCAACTTGCCGTTCCCGCCGCTCTCGGCACCCGAACCGTGGTCGGACTTGATGCGGGATCGAGCAATTCGATCGCACTGGATGCCGATGGCGTCGTTCATTCCTGGGGCGATGACCTTGCCGATCAGGTCACCGATTCCGACGGGCTCTCGATCGTCGAGACGGTGTCCGCGGGCAACGCGTTCTTCGTGATGGTGGCTCCCGCATGCGACCAGGGTGGTCCCTGTCAGTGCGAGGCCGACTTCAACGAAGACGGCGTGGTGAATGGCGCCGATCTCACGTTGCTTCTCAATGCGTGGGGGACGTCGGACGAAGTTCTTGATCTCGACGGCGATGGGATCATCGATGGGGCGGATCTGACGATCCTGCTCTCGAACTGGGCCCCTTGTTGAGCGAACGCGGCCAGGGGGCGATGTTCCCGTGAAAACTTCCCGTCAGGAATCGATGGTCCCTTGCGTCATGACGGAGTTAGGCTATCCTTTGTTGCTTGAGGGCCATTGGCGCAGCTGGCTAGCGCGCTTGTATGACACACAAGAGGTCACAGGTTCAAGTCCTGTATGGCCCATTCCAACCTCACACTAGGGTTGATGCCGCAGTCTCCGAAAGGGGGCTGCGGCTGTTTCATGTGATGCTGCGTGCGTCGATGTCCGTGAACGTCAACTGGCTTTCGAGTTTTTCGTAGATCTTGGCTTCGATGACCTGTCCGGACACACCAGTGAGCTTGTCCGAATCCATGAGTTCCTTGCGGAGCGCTTCCGGTCTCTTCCCGTGTAGAGCGGCCAGCTGGGCGATGTGTTCCTGAAGATCGACTTCGGTCATCTGGGCATTGACGAATCTCTGGAGCATGGCGCTGATCGCTTTTCGCTTCAGGAAGGCGACGGCCTGGTCTCGTATGGAGTCCTGGGCGTCCTTGACCGCCTTGTCGGCTTCCTCCTTCGAGCCGCCGGAGTCGATGATGTTCTTTCCAAGGGTCTGGGCCTGATCACGGACCATCCGATTGACGACCCTCTTGGGTGGTGAGTACTCGATCTGGGATGCGATGCTCTCCATGAGCTGGTTGATCATGAAGAGCTTCTGATTGAATTCAAATCTCTTCTGCAGCGAGGTTCTGATCTGCATCAGAAGGATCTCCTCGTTGGGTGTTCCGTACTCGTCGAGGACCTGCTGGACGGTCGCCGGGGTGGT
Organism: Phycisphaerae bacterium; assembly: GCA_002709755.1. GTDB lineage: Bacteria > Planctomycetota > Phycisphaerae > Phycisphaerales > SM1A02 > UBA8087. The sequence continues at coordinate 64,843 of PAQN01000012.1, read as the reverse complement.
TCGCAGCAGCTCCTTGAGCTCGATCCTGATCGGATAGTTCTTCGTGCCGAGCCTGCCTTGCAGAATGCCGGTGGGAACAGGGCATTCGATCTCACTGGTCTCGCCTTTGGACCGGTCGCGTATGCCGCGATCGAAGCCGGGAAAGATCGTCCCGTTGAGCGCGATCTCCTCGCCGGGCATGCCGAGTCGGCCACGCATGTCACTCATCGTGATGATCTCGTCTCGAGAGTCGGGATCGAGAACGGTGATCTCGACGGTCACGTCATCGTCCGGGGCGGCGGCTTCGTTACTTGAAGTCGATTCGCCTGCCGCGAGGCGCTGTTGGTGGAGCTCGCGGTGAACCGTCTCGTCATCGATGGTCATCGTCGGTCGCTTGAGATCGATCGAGCCGAAGTCGGGCCAGGCGAACACCGGAGCGAGGTCCAATGCGAACTGTGCCGTGAACGGGTCTCCATCCGCGGGCATGACCGGCTTCGTCCCGGATTTCATCTGGACGCCCCAGAGCGGGTCACGCTCGCTGCGATTCATCGCCTCCTCGGTGCAGATCTGCATCAGAAGCGCTGCGAGCTGTTCATCGGTCTGCTCCATGCCACCTTCTGCCAGTCGTTCTTTGATCTTTTTGATGCAGGACGATGGCATTTCAACCGATATAAGTCGGTCGAAGTTGTCCATTTCCGTCTCGTCTATCTTGATCTCAGAGGTGTCAATGGCTGGTTGGTTCGACACGGTCATGGCTCCGAATGGTGAAGGTCTTCCTCAGGTTCAACTAACACAGAGTCTACTATCGGCATGAATCCCAACCCACAGCAGAATAATACGCTCAAACGTGCCCAGGACCTGATCTCGAAAAGGTACTTCACACTTGCGCGGGAACTGCTCGAAGACGCTCTCAGCTCTGATCCCGGTGACTTTCAGCTCCGCTCGGCGCTGTTGAAGGTCTGCGCCGAGACCAATTCGTTTCAGGAGGGCCTCGCTCTTCTCGATGAGCTTGTCCTGGAGCAGCCTGAAAGCGACGCACTGTTTCAGATGTATCCTCGCCTCCTCGTTGGTGTCGGCCGGATGGACGACGCGATCGAGCGGGCCGAGGAGCTGTACGAGCGGATGGGTAGTGGGAGTTTTCCCGCGCTCGCGATGATGTTCGACATCTGCGAGACCGCAAGTCGAACCGACAGGATGGGCGAGATCATCGAGAGGATGGTCCCGCAGACCGAAGCCGACAAGATCGGATACGACGTCTCTCGTGCCAAGATGCTGTCACGAGAGAAGCGATACGAAGAAGCCGCGGTGCTCTTCGATGATGCGTTCACCCGACTCGATGGCCTTCAGGGCTACAGCGAGTCCGTGGTCGCGGACAGGAAGATCGATCTCTCTTTTCAGGCCGCCAAGGCCTATGATCGCATGGGCGATTACGATCGTGCTTGGGCGTCGGCCACCAGGGCTCATGCCGTCAACAAGGAGAGGCAGGCGTTCTTTTTTCCCGACCACTTCGAGGACACGGCGAACAAGGTCATCAGCTTCTTCGACCGAAAGACGATGCAGGCTCTGGCCCGGGCTCAGGCCCCTCAGCAGTGGGAGCCGTTGTACATCGTCGGAAATCCGCGCAGCGGCACGAGCCTTCTCGAGCAGATCCTGAGCATGCACCCCAGTGTGGCGAACGGCGGTGAAATGTGGATCACCGGAAGCATGCAGCAGGGGTTTGGCCGTCTCACTGACAGTTACAACGAGTGGCCGTTGTCCATGCTTGACATGACGACCGCCGACGCCGACGCGCTCGGGACGCAATACATGGACGCTCTGAGGAGTTTCGCGTCCGGTGCGACCGTGGTCTCCAACAAGGCGTTGAATCTGTCGCTTCAGGTCGGCTTCCTGTCGCTCGTGACACCGGCTTCGCGCGCGATCATGCTCTATCGCCATCCGCTGGACAACTGCGTGTCCTGTTACACCACCAATCTTCTCGTGTCCGGACATATCTACTGCTCGGATCTGGATCACCTGGCGCGAGTCTGGCTGGCTCGCCGGCGTCTTCAGGAGCACTGGCTCGAGCATGCCGACATCCCGATGATGGAGCTTGCCTACGAGGGCCTGGTTCAGAATCAGGAAGCCGAGACACGGCGGCTGATCGAGTTCATTGGTCTCGACTGGAATGATGAATGCCTCGAATTCTACAAGTCGAAGTTCGTCGCAAGGACCATCAGTTACGACCAGGTCAACCGAAAGATGTACACGACTTCGGACGGTCGCTGGCGAAACTACGAAAAGCACCTGGCGCCACTCATGGACAAGCTGGCTCCATATCTCTGATCCGGCGCACGGAGTGGGTGCGAATGCGAGAGTCAAAAAAGACACCGGGCCGATTCATGCGAATCGGCCCGGTGAATATGTTGAGAGAGATTGCGCGGAGCCTGAGCTCCGTCAGCAATTACTTACGCTTGCGGCGTGAAGTAAGGCCGGCAAGGCCGAGCAGTGCGAGAGCACCGGGTGCGGGCACCACGGTGAACGATCCGCTGACAGCGGACGTGCTAACCATGCCGAGGGTGTAATCAAGGCCGTTGGCGCTGGTCGCGTTGAATGCGTCCGAGCCGGTGGCGCTATTCCAGACCCATCCGTCGCCCCATGAGTCCTGCATTGCGATCGTGTAATCGCCGGCAGCAAGATCCATCTGGAACGTGGTGAGGTAGCCGTCAGTGAGTGCGCTTGAGCCGAAGAGGCCGAAGCTCACCGCGTAGGTGGATGACTGGCTGGTGGGAATGTAGATGTACCCGCCGGAGACGAACATCGATGCAACCGTGTTGCTTGATGCGTCGATGATCTGCCAGCTGTTCTCACTGATGTAGTAGTCGTTGTGGATGGTGAACGTGACAAGCTCAGCTGCTGCTGTGCTTCCGATGGCCGCAGTCGCAATGCCTGCAGACGTAAGTGCAAATCTCTTATTCATATTGTTTCTCTCTTGTCTTTAAAAACCGGTAAATAAAGGGAGTTAGGCAAACGACGCCTATCAAATGGCCATTTGAGGTAATGGCTNACCGCTCTATTTGACCACNTGTTGGNCCTAAAGCAAGCGCTTTTTTTTCTGGAACNGNATCTCGTCCATAAAAATGNGGAATTGAGGCCTGGCGTGNCTGTCNGTATTTCAAGAANAAGGCNGCTAAACNTGNNTGAATCGTCGTTTCAGNGGCGTGAGGGGCNGTNCTGGNCGATAAAGTGGNTNTTTTTAANCACNNGTCCCNGTTCGGANCCNGGCAATTGGTACACGATCGTTGATGTCNTTGCGTTTCATGGTACAAGTGAAGGGTCCCTCTGAACTTNTTTNGGCGAGGCTCGTACCAGANCGTACAACCGCCCCAGAGAGTATGAATGCCGATTTTCAGACGAATNATGGCGCTTTTCATCGTTCCGATGCCCCGGGCGATGATCTGTCTCATACTGCTCTTCGGCTCGGATGCNCTGGCTTCAGCCNTGCTTCCTCCTGAAAACAACGGCTGTTCGGATGCNATCNCCGTTTTTTCCGGGNACACCCAGTTTTCAAACATCCAGGCCAACACGGACGGGCCTNNGAGCTCNGCCTGTTCGACTCTCGGNTCNNGTGTCATTCACAATGACATCTGGTTCGAGTTCATCGCCACGCAAACNGGGACACTGTCGCTTTCGACATGCAATCAGGCNGATTTCGACACCAGAATCGCNGTCTATGTCGGCAGCTGCGAGATGCTCACCGAAGTCGGCTGCAACGACGATGGATTCGAATGCAGCGGGTACACATCCGAACTTCTAACACCATGCGTCGAGGATGAGCGATATCTGATCCGCCTTGGAAGNTTCCATCCATCTCAGAGCGGACAGGGGGTCATCACGATCGAAATCTCACCCCCTTGCTTCTTCGGTTGCGAAGAAAACACGCGATCCGAACTGGAGGCCTGCGGGTCCTTTGCAAACGACGGATGCGGGGCGGGCTACCTCGGGGGTGTCGATGGCGGTCAGCTTCTTCATGATGTTCCCCATGGTTCGGAAACGATCGGTTTGAACGAGACCATCTGTGGGAGCTGGCATTTCGATGGCAGCGTGCGAGACACCGACTGGTATCGACTTGTCGTTCCGGAACCGGGCGCCNCCCTCGATATCGTCGTTGAATCCAGTGAATTCATGGAAGCCAATCTCTTCATCGCAGCCGAATCGTGCCCGCTTGAGATTCTTGAATACGTCACCGGTGGCTGTCGNACGGACATCAGTCTCGACTGGGTCACGGCCGGNGCGTATCAGATCATCGTGGCGCCGGGATTCGAGCGAATCATTCAGTGTGGCGATCCGAATCTGATGGATCGCTACTCGCTTTCCGTGATGGGGGAGGTCTCGACGGAAAATGCGCCTCTGAATGACCTTTGCGCGGATGCGATCTTGATAAGCGACGGTCTTCACGACTTCTCGACCTTCTATGCCTCCACTGACGGTCCACCGGACTCTCCACTGACATGCGGTGATTTCGGAACGGCCATCGGCGCGGACATCTGGTTCGAGTACGTCTCCGATGTCACCGGCACGGTCACCGTCAGTCTGTGTGATCTCGCGAATTTCGATACTCGTCTCGAAATCAGGGCCGATGGTTGCGATGGTCCCATGGTCGCATGCAACGACGATGCCGAGGGATGTGGGGAATACACATCGGCCGTGTCATTCGCCGCTCAATGCGGTGAGCGCTACAGCCTTCGAATCGGTGGCTACGACAAGTCCAGAGGCGAGGGCCAGCTCGAGATCTCATCGGTCGGTGATTGCTGCCTGGGGGACTTCGACGGTGATGGCATCGTGGGCGGTTCCGATCTGGCGGCATTTCTCGCCGTGTGGGGATCGAGCGAGTCAGAGATGGACTTCGACGGAGACGGTGTCGTCGGGGGCACCGATCTGGCGACCATCCTCGCGGCCTGGGGCGAGTGCTGATTTCAGGATCATTCTCCAGCCCGGGTTGACACCGAGCGCGCTGCCGGGACGATGGNCCATGTGAGCACTCTAGAATTCAATTTCGACGGCCTGGTCGGTCCGACGCACAACTACGCGGGGCTCTCTCCCGGCAATCTTCTTTCCGCCAAGCATGCGCGCATGGTCGCCCATCCNAAGGCNGCNGCCCTGCAGGGGATCGCGAAGATGAGGCACCTGATGTCTCTNGGAGTTCCNCAAGGTGTTCTTCCNCCGCAGCCCAGGCCTGCGTTGGGTTTCCTGCGGGAACTCGGTCACGTCGGTGANGAAGGGGCTCTGCTTCAAGGGCTNGCCGNCGATGANCCCGGGATTCTCAGCGCGGCCNCNTCCGCGAGTTCCATGTGGACCGCGAATGCAGCGACCGTCTCACCTTCGAGCGATACCGCCGACAGGCGCGTGCATCTCACTCCGGCGAACCTCTCCACGCTGCTTCATCGCTCCATCGAGGCACGGCAGACCACGAGGATCCTGNGGCAGGTGTTTCATTCCGAANCGCATTTCATGGTTCATGAGCCGTTGTCCGGTGCGCACGCGCTNGCCGACGAAGGGGCTGCCAATCACACCAGATTCTGCACGTCGCATGAGNGGAANGGTGTCGAANTGTTCGTGTATGGACGGCTCGGTCTGATGTCGGATCCATCAGATCTTCATGCTCCGAAACGTTTCAGCGGTCGTCAGACGATCGAAGCGTCGCGGGCCATCGCTCGCAATCACGGTCTGACCGATGATTGCGTGGTCTTCGCCCGTCAATCTCCCGAAGCGATCGATGCTGGTGTGTTTCACAACGACGTCATCGCTGTGGGCAATCAGAACATCCTGCTCTACCACGAACAGGCNTTCGTCGATTCAGACGTCNTGCTGTCCGAGCTTCGCACCAAACTTNCNTCGCATGGGTGCGAGGAGTTCATCCCGCTNTGCGTCCAGAAAGAGGAGTTGACGCTGGAGGATGCGGCCGAATGCTATCTTTTCAACTCTCAGCTCGTGACTCTGCCCGGGCGGGACGGCCGGATGGCCTTGATCGTCCCCTCTGATTGCGAGGAGCATCCTCGAGCTCGACGCGTTCTCGACAGGCTTCTCGCTGAGAAGAATCCGATCGATCGGGTNGATTTCATCGATGTGCGTCAGTCNATGCGNAATGGAGGAGGTCCNGCCTGCCTNCGGCTCAGGGTCGCTCTCACCGAAGCGGAAGCCNCGGCGGTNCATCCNGGTGTCCTGATGACCGATTNGCTGGCNGATCGNCTCGAATCCTGGGTTGAGAGCCATTACNGAAGTTCNCTTTCGCCAGANGAACTNNTCGATGANTCGCTTCTCTNCGAGGGACGCGAGGCCTTTCAGGAACTCGAGTCGATTCTCGACCTGAAGATNGTTCATTCCGAATTNTGAACGGGNNAGTCGGTGANTCAGATCGAGAAGTGCACCATCNTCATCATCGGAGCCGGGCCGATCGGGCTCGAGACNGCCATCGAATTGAAGGCCAGAGGGCATCGACCCNTGGTCATCGANGCAGGGGCGATCGGTCAGCAGATCGTCGATTTTCCCCCGATGACCCGNTGGTTCTCATCGGCGGACCGCCTTGGCATNGGTGGCCTTCCCTTCGTGACCTCGGCGTCGGAAAANGGCACGCGGGAGGANTATCTCGCCTATCTGCGCATGGCGGTCGAATACTTCGANCTCGACGTCCGAACCTTNCAGCGNGTNCAGGNCATCCAACGGTCCGNNGNTGGGCCTTTCACGATCTCGANCNNCACTCTNTCAGGTCTCTNNAAGGTCATTCCNGGCGGATGCTCTCGTGCTCGCGACGGGNGGGACGGCACGNTCGAGAAGGCTTGGCGTTCCNGGCGAGGACCTGCCACATGTNCACGTGCGTTTCTCGGAACCTCATCGCTTCTACGGCAGGCGACTGGTCATCGTCGGTGGAAAGAATTCGGCATGTGACGCCGCGGTCTTCGCCCAGCGATGCGGCGCGGATGTCACGCTGGTCTGTCGTGGCCGGTCCATTCACCCCAGGGTGAAATACTGGATCCGTCCGGAGCTCGAGGCGATGATCAAGTCGGGCCAGGTGAGGGCCCTCTACGAGACGGAGGTGGTCTCGATCGATGCGGAAAAGGTCATGCTGCGATCCGCGGCTGACCAGACAGTGCATGAGATCGATGCGGATGACGTGTATCTGGCCATCGGTTTCGAAAGTGATTGTTCGCTTTTCGAATCGATCGGAGCAAGGCTCGAGGGTGAGGCACGAAGTGTGTTCCATGACCCGAAGACGATGGAGACGTCGGTCGGCGATCTCTACGTGGCGGGCACGGCTGTCGCCGGAACTCAGGCGAGATTCAGGGTGTACATCGAGAATTCACACATTCATGCCAAAAGAATCGCAGCGGCTCTTTCCGGTGAAACGCCACCGGAGGAACCGGACTATCCGCTTCTTCCTGAAAGCTGATCGTCGATGGGCCCGCTCACTTCCGGCGCTTGCGAGCTCTCTTCACCATCATTCTCGACGCCCTGCGATGTCTCCAGCTCTTGAACATCAGGCTGAAGCCCATGAGGCTGGCCGTGAGGAACCCGATGACACCGAGCGTTCCAAGCAGGCTGATCGTGTCACTCGGCGCCGAGTGAACGAGAATCGCGCTCGCGATCACGATGGCGCTGATGAGAAGTGAATGTGCCACATTGTCCGTTGCGCTCTCCACTGTTTCGATCAGCTCCTCGATTCGACGAAGCTCGAAGTCGAATTTGAGTTCGTTTCGTCTGATCTTGCGCATGATCGCGGTGATGTCGGAGGGGAGCTTCTCCGCCGCGCGCAGGTACGATTCCGAGGCGATCTTGACTCTTCGCGCGATCGCCTTCGGGCTGTATCGATCCTTCAGCAGCTTCGCGATGTAGGGGTGTGCGAACGTGACCATGTCGAAGCTCGGGTCGAGTTTCGCGCCCACCCCCTCGATCGTCGACATCGCCTTGATGAGCAGGACGACATCCGGCGGGCACTGGAGACCGTAGCGACGCAACGTCTGGAAGAAATCGTCGAGTACCTGTCCGAGATCGATTCGGTCCATCTCGACACCGATGAACTGATCGACCATCTGCTGGACATCACTCCGAGCGCGACGGATGTCGATCTTGTCCGGATCCATTTCGGCGAGCGCGAGAGCGCAGTTCATGACCTCGTCAGCGTCGTTGCGCGTGACGCCGTAGACGAGCTCGGCGATGTGCAGCCTGGTCTCGTGATCGACGTGCCCGACCATGCCGCAGTCGATGAAAATGATTCCACCGTCCGGTCGGGCGAAGATGTTGCCTGGATGCGGGTCGGCATGGAAGAACCCCATCTCGAGGGTCATGCGGAACACCGCTCGTGAGCCGTTCTCGACGATCTTCGTGCGTATCTCCTGCGAGAACGTGTCCGGTCCGATGTTGGCCAGCAGCTCGGCCTCGATTTCCTGAAGACAGAGGACGCGCTTGGTGGTCGCCTGCCAGTACACCTTGGGAAAATCGATTGACGGATCATCCGCGAAGGCGGCCCGCAGGTTGTCGGTGGAGCGACCCTCCTGCATGAGATCGACCTCGCGCTTGAGTTCGCGAGAGAATTCCTCTGCGACGGCGATCGGATCGAAGCCGACGTTTTCGAAGTAATCCTCCACGACGCCTGCGATGAACTGAAGGATCTCCATGTCCGAGCTGAGGATGTCCTCGATCCCGGGTCTGAGGATCTTCAGCACGACCTTCTGTCCATCAGCCAGGGTCGCTCGATGAGCTTGTGCCATCGAGGCCGCGGCGATGGGCATCTCTTCAATGGATTGAAAGATCTCGTCGACACGGCCCGGGAACTCGCGTTCCAGCTGAGCCTTGATCTGATCGAAGGGGACCACCGGGCAGTCGCTTTGAAGTCGGGCGAATTCCTCGGCGACCTCGTCCGGTACGAGGTCACGACGTGTGCTCAGCACCTGACCCAGCTTGATGAAGGTCGGTCCGAGTTCCTCGATTGCGAGCCTCAATCGCGTTTCGCGACTCTGCTGGATGAACTCCGCCTCGGATCGCCCTCTGTTTCCAAAGATTCCAAGAGAGCGACTCACCACCGCTGAGAGCCCCGTGTGCCGGACGAAGTCAGCAAATCCGTATTTGATGAGCACCGACAGGATCTGGCGATATCGGCCTAGGTTTCGCAGCTGGTGGGCAAGTTGGACGGGCATCGTTGGCTCCTTGTCAGAAGATGCTACCCGTGAACGCTCCAAAACGCACGAGACCTCAGCAGCGCCCTCCGGCGCCACTTCGGTCTCGAGGTCTTCAAATGGAATCGAGGCCCCACACCCCGCTTCGGATCGAAGTCGTGGTCATTCAAATCCGTTTTCAGGTTCCTGATCGGATTCAGCGCGGCCGTTGCGTTCACGGTTCGCCTGTTCGACGAGTCGTCGCAGGTAGGCGTTTTCCCGTCGTGTGGCTTCGAGATCGAACACCAGGTACTTGACGCTGAGTCGAAGGTAATCGAGTGATTCCTGAAGCTCTCCTATCGAGCTTTTGAGGACGTTTTCGTGTTCCGCATCCGAGCATGCGGTTTCACTCCTCGCATCCGGTTTTCCGGGGAGCTCCTTGATGCGCTCTATGAGTTCGGCCATTTTCCGTTGGAACGTGTGTTCGTCCATGTCGTTCTTCCAGTCTTCTTTTTGGTTGTCTTGCTGAGCGCTCATGCGCCCATCGAACCAAAGAGACCACGAATACGTGCATGCGAAAGCCACTGGTCGCCACATTCGCCCAACGAGTGGTGTTCGTGTTCGGTCTGTAGGGTCTGCGCGCCTCGTGAGGGGGGGGTGGCCCTCAGGAACGGCTTCTCGAGCCCTGCAAGGCGTTCCTGGCGCTCACTGGCGCTCGTTGGATCAGCTCGCTCACATCCTCGCGGTTCTTCCGGGCTTCTTCGACCAGCGTACGAGTCTGTGCGTCCCTTGCCCGGCACCACTGATCGAAGAATGCCTCGAGCTCGTGCCGGTTGAACCGACTGAGGGGGTCGTCCAGTCCGGTCTGAGCGATCGCCCACTCGATGAGTGAACTTCCCGATGCCTCGAATCTGAAGAGTGAGAGCGTGCGTTCAAGGCGTTTCTGAAGCGATGTGAACGGGTCGCTGCATTCCGGTGGCAGCGAGGTCATCGCCTCCTCGGGTCTGTCCTTCATGATCTCACCGAGCCATCCACTCTCGTGGGACAGCTCACGAGCGGCGAAGCTGTGATCATCGTCTCCCGAGAGGGGTTCACCGACACGTTCGATTTCAGCCGCACCGGCGAGAATCGTCTTCATGCCCACGTTCGGGAACTTGACCCACAGGCGCTGATCCCGCTCGCCGTCGCGAGTGAGGTGTTCGACCTTGGTCACCTTGCCGGTTCCCCATTCTGGTCTGGTGCAGAGTTTGAGCTCGTCGCCTTGTCTGTACATGTGAGTTCCGANTCATGCCCGTTNCGACGGGGCGATCANTGGCNGGNTCAGAGCCCGCCTGGANTGGGTTTCGGTGCNGAATCCNTGCNTGNGTTCGTGGAATGAATGGNGCCACGTCCGGGTGCGGATTCTCGATGGTTCACTGACTGNGTGGTGAGAGGCTGAATGAGGGGGNCTCACGCGCTCTCNTGGNCTTCAGTGTACCATCGTTTNCTCGAAGTTCCAGAGGCTTGANGGATCTTGTCNNCATCACATCCNCCAGACAAAGAGAGAAGACCCGTGGATCAACCCATCACCATCGCGTTTCTGGGTGATGTCAACGGCGTACCCGGCCGCAACGTGCTTCTTCAGCGTATGAGCGATCTCCGGTCGGATCATGACCCGGATCTCGTCGTCGCCAATGGTGAAAACATCCGAAACGGGAGTGGGATCTCACCCGATCTCTTCAATTGGCTGATGTCGAACGGCGTCGATGCGGTCACCCTCGGAGATCATGTCTTCAGAGATCAGAAGATTCTTCCCCATTTGGAGGATCCTGAGGCTCCGATCTCCCGTCCTGCGAATCTTTCCTCACTCGCCTCAGGCAAGCGCATGATGAAACTTCCGCTTCCGAATGGAAGAAATCTCTGGGTTTTCACGCTGCTCGGAAGAATCTTCATGAACCTTCCCGCGAACGATCCGTTCGCGGTCGCGGACGAAATGCTCGATTCGATCCCTGAGAAGAATCCACTCGTTCTGGTCGAGATCCATGCCGAAGCCACCAGTGAGAAGATCGCGATCGGTCATCACCTGGATGGAAGAGTGGCAGCCGTGCTTGGGACGCACACCCATGTCCCGACCGCTGATGCACGAATTCTGCCGGGCGGCACGGCCTTCATGACGGATGTGGGAATGTGCGGCCCGTATGACTCGGTGATCGGCCGTCGCAAGGAAGCGGTGCTGCACCACATGAGAACCAACATGCATGCCGCCTTCGACATGGCTTCGGGTGGCGAATCGATGTGTGGTTGCGTGGTCAGAATCCGGCCGGAGACCGGCCTCGGCATCTCGATCGAGCGGATTCAATACGATGCGGATCTCTCGCGATCACCATTCCGATGAAACCTTCAGGCCGATCCCCAGCCGCCACCGCCTGGTGTTTCAATGGTGATGATGTCGCCCGGCTCGAGGCTGAATTCCTCGCTTCCGGAAAGTTCGTGAACGCTGCCGTCGGCTCTCTCGACGTACTGGCGGCCACAGACTCCGGCGCCTCCGCCGTGCAGTCCGTAAGGGCGTTCCTTCCGATGCTGACCGATGAAGCTGAACTCAAGCGGCTTCCGGGCCTGGATGCTCCTGATGACCCCATCGCCGCCTCGCCTGAGCCCCTCGCCTCCCGAGCCCCGTCTGATTTCAAATCGCCGCAACATGACGGGATAGCGTGACTCGAGCGTTTCAGGGTCGGTGATCCGGGTGTTCGTCATGTGGGTGTGCACCGCGTGGGTGCCGTCGGACCGCTTCGTGGCTCCTGAGCCACCCGCGATGGTCTCGTAGTAGCCGAAGGAGTCATCGCCGAACAGGAGATTGTTCATCGTTCCCTGACTGCATGCCGCCAGTCCGAAGGCGAGCATGAGCGTGTCGGTGACACGCTGTGATGTCTCGGTGTTTCCCGCGCAGACAGCGGGGTCCCGGTGAGGATCTCCTGTGAAACTGGGATTGAGAAAGCATTCAGGGACGTGAAGATCGATTGGTTCGAGCAACCCTTCGTTCATCGGCAGTGTTTCATGGGCGAGGACACGCATCAGGTAGACGGTCGCTCCGAGCGTGATCGCGAGCGGAGCGTTGAAGTTCATCGGATGGCGGGGCGAGGTGCCACTGAAGTCGAGTGAGAGTCGTTCTCCGTCCGAGAGCGCGTGAAGTCGGATCAATGTCCCATCATCCAGGCGTTGTTCGACGATGGTGTCTAGATCGCCGATACTGCGGATCGCGCGTCTCGCTGCGTTCATGGCACGAACTCTGACTCCATCAGCCAGATCGATGTACGCATCGGACCCGATCGACCCTGCAAGTTCCGTCAACCTGGAACATCCATGACGAACCGAGGAGAGTTGGGCTCGCAGATCCGCGATGTTCTCCTCCGAGCGCCTGCTTGGAAACAACGACTCATTCAGAGCTCGGCGAATTCCCTCGAAACACTCGATGCCACCACGAACCAGGTGCATCGGGGGGATGATCACGCCCTCTTCTTCGAGTCGAGCGGAGAATGGGGGGGTCGATCCCGGTCTCGAGCCCCCGATCTCGGCGTGATGGGCCCTGACCGCGACGTATCCGAGAAGTCTCAGGGCGTCATCATGCACCGGGGCCACCAATGTCACGTCGGGCAGATGGGATCCACCGCATGCAGGGTGGTTTGTGACGATGACGTCTCCGGGCGCGGGTTGAATCTGCTTGATCGTCTCTCGCACGCAGGGGCCCATCGAACCGAGGTGAATCGGCATGTGCGGGGCGTTGACAAGCAGTCTGCCGTGCCTGTCGAGAATCGCGCAAGAGAAATCAAGCCGCTGCTTGACGTTCACTGACAGAGCGGTTCGCTGCAGGAGTCGCCCCATGCCGACGGCAATGTCGCCGATGCGGGCGCTGACGAGCTCGGATGCTGCGGGACCTGTCACGTCGAGTTCAGATGCAGTCGAATTCGTCCTTGTGATCATGAGACTTCGATCGGCAAGAACCTCAAGCGCCCAACCCGACTCCATCACGAAGGTCGCCCCGTCGTCATCAATGACGACGGGACCGGCAAGCCGGTCGCCGGGTGCGAGATCCGTGCGATGATGAAGGTTCGAATCGATCCAGCCTTCCCTCGTGAGCATCCTGTGCGCCGTGTTCGTCGGCGAAGGCGCGTTTCCGTGAACGGCATCGTTCGCATCATCTAATCCGGTCGTTGAGATGAGTCTCTCAGTCACGACGACCCGTACCCAGGCCACTTCGATCTCTCTACGAGGTGGTGGGTATCCGTACAGTCGTGTGAATCGATCATGAAAGATCGATTCAAGGTCGCAGTGTGGATGATGGTCGATCTGAATGACGTCTTCCTGGCCGAGAAGCCTCAGAGCGAGAATGCGACGCGTCTCCTTCTCGGTGACGTTCTTCGATAGAGCCGAGTGTGCCGACTGCTCCAGAGACTCCATCAATCGTGGAAGAACACACATCGCCTCACTGAGTTCGAGATCCAGCTCCCTTTGTTCGAACCGTTGTTCCGGAGCGCCGAGAACGCCATGTGCGCTGAGAAGCCCGGCTCCTGGTGGGAACAGAATGCGCTCGATGCCAAGTCGATCCGCAATCGCACAGGCATGTTGCCCACCAGCCCCGCCGAAGGGGACGAGCGTGTGTGCCGCAGGATCGGCACCCTCTCGGAGTGAGATCGACTGCATCGCTTCTGACATGCGTTCATTGGCGATGTCAATCAGTGCGAGCAGAAGATTCTCCCGGGATGTTCTTTCTCGGCCGGCGTCGATCATCGAAATCATGAGTGATTCAAGCGCTCGCTCGGCCGCCCCGAAGTCGACCGGGATGCCGAAACGCTCGGCGGACACACGGCCGGCGAGCAGGTTGACATCGGTCACGGTGAGTGGCCCACCGGCCCCGTAACAAGCCGGTCCCGGACTGGCGCCGGCGCTTTCCGGACCGACTTTGAGACCCTCGGATCCGAAGGAGCAAATCGAGCCGCCCCCGGCCGCCACCGTCTCGATCGCCAGGCATGGTGACTGTATTCGTGCCGGTCCCACTTTCGTTTCAAACCGATAGAGCATCCTTCGGTCCCATCGAGAGACATCCGTGCTCGTCCCTCCCATGTCGAACCCCAGGATTCTCGGTTCGTCGCAGCGTGTCGCCGCCAGAGACGCACCAACCACGCCCCCTGCCGGGCCGCTGAGAAGTCCGTCCTTCGCCTTGAATGCCCCTTCCCCGGTCAGTCCCCCTGAACTCGTCATAACGGAGATGTTTCGATGATTCATCGTCGTGGGAAGCAACTCGTCGACGAAGGATTTCATGATCCCGTGTAGCGAAGCCTCGACCGCAAGCGTCTCCGTTCTGGCGCCCAGTCCGTGAGACTTCGAGAGCTCGGTGGCACGTATGATGTTCTCAACGCCACGACGCGAAAGCTGCTCTGCGATGTTCTTCTCGAAGTCGGGATCCAGATGTGCGTGAATCAGACTGATCCCGCATGCATCGACCTGGGTTTCCTTCAACCTTTCCGCGATGAGATCAAGTTCCCGGTCGTGTGCGAGGGAGAGTCGTTCGCCCTTGTTGTCCAGCCGTGAGGAGGTTTCGAGCGTCGCCTTCGCCGTGAGGGACTCGCGATGAGTCTCCAGTGCGAAGATGTCCCTCCTGCTCTGATCTCCTATCTCGAGAAGATCCTTCATGCCTTCGTTGAGGACGAGTGCGAATGAGTCCCCTTTGTTCTCCAGCAGTGCATTGGTCCCTCGTGTCGTCGCCACTCGAAGATCGATTGGAGGAAGGCTCTGGCCCGGCAGGGTTCCCACGAGCAGATGCAAGGCCAATCTGGGGGCGTCGAAGGGGGCCTTGAGTTCGATCACGGCACCCATCGATGCCTTGACATCGGTATCGAATACGAGGACTCCATCGTTCACGTCGCAGACGATGGGCGTTGCCGACGACTCAGCCGACCTGAGGGAGAACCCGGTGAGAAGACCCTCGGGGATCGCAAGGCCGTGGAAGTCGAGTCGGCAACGCCGTGGGCCCAGGATCTCGACGATTCGAGCACGAATCGACCCATTGGAGAGGACCTTCGTGCGCCGTTGCTCCCCAGTCGGGGTTCGTGCCACCGCATCGGTGAAGGTGCCACCGGTGTCGATCGCAATCAACCAGGGGCGTTCAGGGTTCCTCATCGAGCAATTCATGGCTTCCTGAGGCTACCATGTGTGTCGAAGTCGAGGAACCCATGACGCACTCAGCACTCAATACGTCGAAACACTCAGGTGTCGTGAAAGCCTGGATCGTGACTGTCCTCCTGATCGTGGCCGTCATCGTGGTCGTTGCCGTCTCACAGTACCCCGGTCCAGCCTCCAACTCGAAACAGCTTCCAGTCTCTGTGACTCCCGGATCATTCGGTTCTCTCACCTTCACCTCGCTGGATGGCGCCTCGGTTCCGATGTCCCGATACCTCGGCAAGCCGATGCTCGTCGAGATCTGGGCGACATGGTGCGGGCCTTGCGTGAAGGCGCGCAAGGAACTGCATGCACTCGCGGCCGAAGCTGAGCCGTATGCCGGTCTTGTGGCTCTCTCGGTCGATCGTGGTGGCGCCAAGGTCGTGCGGGACCATCTCGCTAAGAAGAAGGAGCCACCGACGCCATGGGTCGATCTGATGGCCGACGACCCTCGCTTTCGCTCGGTGATCGGCCCTCATGATGTGCGTGCCACGATTCCCAAGCTCATTTTCGTCGATGCTCGAGGGAGAATCGTTGACATCGAATACGGCATTCCTGATCGAGAATGGGTCTTGAACCGATTGAAGGCGCTCTCTTCGGCAGGAGCACGCGGTTGAACCATCATGAGCATCCTCGTCGATCTCATCTATCTCGCATTTCTTCTGATCGCATCGCCACTCCTGGTGCCCATGCTCATCATCCGCTCGAAGCGTGGCTACGACCTCCGCTCGAGGCTCGGTCAGGTATCCGGACTTGATGCACCTGGCAGGCCCAGAGTTCTGATCCATGCCGTGTCCGTGGGAGAATCGAATGCGATCAAGACCCTCGTCTCGCAGCTGCTCGACAGGGCGGATCCGTACGACGTCGTCATCGCGACGACCACTGAAACCGGATTCGCCCGTGCCTCGGCGTTGTATGGAGCACGATGCAGCGTGATTCGGTATCCAGTCGATCTGGGCTGGTGTGTCCGCCGTTTTCTCGATGCCGTCCGGCCGGATGTCGCCGTGATGGTCGAGTTGGAGCTCTGGCCCAATTTCACGAGTGAATGCCGTCGCAGAGGAATTCCGATCGCTGTGGTGAACGGTCGCTTGAGCGAGCGCAGTTTTCGCGGTTATTCAAGGGTCTCCTGGCTGGTCAGGCACATGTTCAAGCGTGTCGATGTCGTCGCCGCTCAGACCGATGTCTACGCGGAGAGGTTCCGTGCTCTTGGGGCGCCTCATTCAGGAGTGACGGTGACAGGAACGATGAAATGGGATGCGGCATCCTATTCAAACCGAGCCGATGAGGCGGTGGCTCTGGCGGCCGCTCTAGGCATCGATTCCGAGAAGCCACTCATCGTGGCGGGTTCCACCGCCCCCGAAGAACATCGGCTCCTTCTAGATTCGATCCCACGGGGCGTGCAACTTCTCTGTGCGCCGAGGCGTCCTGAGTGGTTCGATGAGGCGGCGGAGGTCCTGCAGGGCTGCGCCAGAAGAAGCAGCGGTCGGCCGGGCAGTGAGACCGGTCTTTTTCTGCTCGACACCATCGGAGAGCTCGGCGCCGCCTATCGACTGGCCGACGTGGTCATAATCGGAAGGAGTTTCGGAGGGCTGCATGGAAGTGACATGATGGAGCCGTGCGCTCTTGGAAAGCCCGTCGTGGTCGGACCATCAACCTCCGACTTCGCCGACACCGTTGAAAAACTCGTCGAAGGCGATGGCATCATCGTCACCGACGCCCTTGGGCTTCGGGACGTGCTTCATGGACTTCTGGAATCGACCGAACGCCGAGAGCGCCTCGCCGGCAATGCACATGCCGTCGTTCGGGCCCAGCAGGGCGCCACTGAACGGACTCGTGTGATCCTTGAATCGCTCCTTGATGATCCGATTTCCGTTGGGAGCGTGGATTGATGCGGGAATTCGAAGTGATCAGACGAATAAGACAAGAAAACCCCTCACTGGGTGATCGGGTGGAGGTCCCTCCGGGTGACGATCTCGGGGAGGTTAGGCTGGCCGAAAGCGGGGGGGTGGTCCTCGCCGGTGTCGACCAGGTGATCGCAGGTGTGCATCTTGCAGACAGCGCCGCACCGGAGAGATTCGCCTGGAAGGTCGCCGCCCGCTCGCTCAGCGACGTCGCCGCGATGGCGGCCTGCCCCGCCGGCATGGTCGTCGCCGCAGCCCTGTCACCCGACATCGAGACGGAATGGGCCAACCGCTTTGCCTCGGAGTTGCAAAGAATAGGCTCCATGTTCGAGTGCCCGCTCATCGGTGGGGACATCGCCGTCCTTCCGGCCGTTGGCGACTCGATGGTCTTTTCGTCGACCGTGCTGGCGACACCCGATCCAGAAGCCGGACATCGTCTGGTCCTCCGCAGCGAAGCCCGTCCGGGTGATCTTGTCTGCGTCAGCGGTGAATTCGGAGCTTCCCTGGATTCCGATGGTGGCGGACACCATCAGGAGTTCATGCCTCGCATCGACGTGGCGCGGAGTCTTCATCGCTCGCTTGGGAATTGCCTCACCAGCATGATCGACGTCTCTGACGGACTGAGTTCAGAACTGTCGCATCTCTCACGAGAGTCGAAAGTCCGAATCGTGATTGAGGGCGAACGAATCCCCAGGCGTCACGACTCGAAACTGGAACAGGCGCTTTGTGATGGTGAGGATTACGAGTTGTGCTTCACCGTGTCCGCCACCGCCGAACTCCCCGCGTGCATCGCGGAGGTGCCGCTCACTGTGATCGGAAGGGTCGAGCATGGGGAGGGGGTCTTTCTGGATTCGAGTGGCGATCAGGCCCCGCTCGAGGCCTCAGGATGGGAGCATCAGACACGACCGGCGGCCCGGGACAGTTCCGACTCGGAAGGAGGGTTCCGGTGAGCCCCAAGCCATCAGCATTTCTTCGCGACTCGCATGAGACCGAGTCCTTCGCCCGGGCGCTCGGCCTGCTCTGCAAGGGTGGTGAACGCATCGCATTGACCGGTGATCTGGGCGCTGGGAAGACGACCTTCGTCCGAGGCATGTCTTCGGGCCTTGGTGTCCCTGAAGAGGAGATATCAAGTCCGACGTTCACGGTGATGCATGTGCATGAGCCGTCGGATCAGAAATCAGGAAGATGTCTCGTCCATGTCGACGCCTATCGCCTCGAAGATCCAGCCGAACTGATGGAACTTGGCTGGGACGAGATCGTTCGTGACCGGCGAAACGTGATCGTCGTGGAATGGCCGGACAGGCTTGGCGGAGCATTGGGAGAGAACGTCCTCGAGTTGGAACTCTTTCACTCGTCATCGTCAGGTGGTGAAGTTCCGGGCAGAGAGATCGTGTTCGGTTCGTCTCTTTCGTCCGATTTGATGAATAAGTTGTTCACGAAGTGCAGGGGATGTGGAAAGCAGATCCATGCAGGTGTCGGATCGTTTCCATTCTGCGGAAACAAATGCAGGATGGCGGATCTTGGAAACTGGTTCGACGGAAGCTATTCGGTCTCCCGAGAGATCGAGGAGGATGATCTCTTCGACCCTGATCTCGCCTAGCTGGCGTCCGGTTCCGATGTCTCTTCGCCGTCCTCGTGCTCCTCGACGGGACTGAGTGCGTAGATCTGAAAGCGATGGCCCGTCGGTTCCCAGCCGAGTTCACGGCAGATCTTGTCACGAAGCTTCGTGATCTCCTTGTTGGAGAATTCGACCAGTCGTCCCGTTCGCATGCACACCATGTGGTCGCGGGGCTCGAGTCCGTAGATGAGTCTGTAATGCGCCTGCTTCGAGTCGAACAGGGCCTGGGTGATGATTCCAGCCTCGACCAGGAGACTGATGGTGCGGTAGATCGTCGCCTTGGAGACACGATGATTCGAGCCGCGCATGTCGAGAAGAAGCTCCTCGACTTCGAAGACGTTGTCACGATCGATGATCGCGTCGAGAATCTGAGCTCGTTCTGGCGTGTATTTCAGGCCTTTCGACTTCAGGTATCGACGAAACACCGAACAGATCGGTGCCATCAGCTGAGGGAGGTCCTGCCGTGTTGATTCTTGTGTGTTGGCCATGTCAAGAGTGTACTTCCTCACCGAACAGGAGAGAATAGGAGCATGAGAATACTTGCCTTTCAACCCTGGGATGACGGCTCCCACAAGTCGGTGCGACAGTCGATTGACCGACATTCTGAGCACGATTGGACCTGGTTCTCCTTGCCGGGAAGAGAGGTCAGGTGGCGGATGAGACTGGGAGCGGCCTGCTTGATGGAGGAGGTCTCACGGTCGGATGCATTGAATGGTGAAATCGATGCGATCTTCTGTACCGGCCTGCTTGACGTCGCACAACTTCGCGCTTTGCTTCCGAGACGTCGCCGTGAGCTGCCGATCATTCTCTACATGCATGAAAATCAGTTGATCTATCCGACTGGTCCCCGAATGACCGAGGAAGAGGTTGCGAGAGACGGCCATCTTGCGGCGACCAACATCAGCAGCCTGCTTGCGGCGGATCGGGTGATCTTCAACAGCGACTTCAACATGAGATCGTGCCTCGAAGCGTTGCCGGAATTTCTCAGTCGATCGAGAACCAGGCATCCGGTCGCCGAATGGACCCACCAGATCAGGGAAAGGTCATGTATCTGCTGGCCTCCGGTGGAGCCGATTCCCGAGACGGTTTTACGTAACACGGGGATTCGCGATTATCGGGACATGGATCTCGTCGCGTGGCCGCATCGGTTCGAGCATGACAAGGGACCTGACGAATTGTTGCAGATCATCGAATCGAGGCGTCAGAACGACGGGATGCGATTCAGTCTGTTTGGACAGAGATACGAGAAGACTCCGCATGAGTTGAAGGTGATCCGTATGGATCATTCAGACAGAATCGAATGCGACCGGTGGTTCGAGGACCGGGAGTCCTATCTGATGAATCTTGCACGTTGCGGGTGGGTGCTCTCGACGGCACGACATGAATTCTTCGGAATGGCTGTTGCCGAGGCGCTGATGTGCGGTTGTCTGCCGTGGCTTCCTGAACGACTGAGCTACCCGGAGCTGTTGCCAGTTGAAGCGAACCGGTTGTTGAGTCCGATGAATCCACCGAAGGACCCGGATGAGACAAGGCGGATGATCATGGATCACCTGAAGCCCGCGCTGGCCCCGAACGCCGTTTCCAGGCTCGACCAGCTTCTTGGGCCCTCCCCTTGAGCCAGCCCAATGTCCCATAATGGGTGTTACGTTAAATCGCGCATTGGCGATGAAAGGCCCTTCGGATCTTCAGGCCCCTTCTTGGGCTCGTCTTATCAAGTGGTGGGCGCCATCATCGAGGCTCCGACCACGACGATCGCAAGGTCGACGAGCGCGTGGCTGATCCATCCGGGCGTCAAGCTCGAACTCCTGAGGTGAAGAATGGACCATAGAACCCCGCCGATGAAGACACCGGATGCCCCGACGATCGTCAATGTCGGGCCGAAGTACGCGCCCAGCACGAAAATGTGGTGAAGCGTGAAGATTGCCGCCGAGACCGGGAGTATCCAGGTGGTTTGGAGGCCGAGATTTCGAAGTCTTCCATCCACGAACCAGCGGAAGACGAATTCCTCGAGCAGACTGTTCCCGATGCACAACCATGCCGCGAACAGCCAGAACTTCACAGGTGCGCCCAAACCGTTCTCGGTGATCACCGCCAGCAAAGGTCCGGTATCCGTCTTGTCCGCGAGAACAATGAACCACAGGCCGAGTATGAAGGATCCGATGACCGTTCCACTGAAAAGACCGCCCGTCACTCCGCGAAGATCCGTTCGAAAACACGGACGCTGCGACCGTGACATCTTCAGCAACAGCAGAAATGGCAGTCCGTAGAGGACGAGTTTGCAGCCTGCGTAGACGGCGCTTCCGACCGGTCCCGGCCAGAACCAGAGCGCACTCAAGGTTCCGATGGACGGTGCCGCAACCACAGGAATAAGAAGCCAGAGATCCCGTCTGGCACGAGCATTCGTCTCGAGCTGATCCCTGGATTGATTGATCGAATCAGATTCCATGCAGGGGCCGAAGCTTCCCTTCCAGATAGTTCAGCAGTGGCTGTGCGCTGAGTGGCTTGCCCGTGATCCTCTGGCAGAGCTCCGCCGCGCCGTAGCGACGACCGTGGCAATGTATGTTGGAGCGCAACCAGTCGAGCAGAGGTGCGAACTCCCCCTTCTCGAAACCGGCGACCATGCCAGGAACCTGTTCGCACGCCGTTTCGAAGAATTGAGCGCAATAGAGATTGCCCAGGGTGTATGTCGGGAAGTATCCGATTGCACCCATGGACCAGTGCACGTCCTGCAGACAACCGTTCGCGTGATTCGGAACATCAAGTCCGAGATATGACTTGTACATCCTGTTCCACTCGCTGGGAATGTCACGGGCTTCAAGGTCGCCCGACATCATCCCACGTTCGAGTTCGAAACGGATCATGATGTGGAGGTTGTAGGTGGCTTCGTCCGCCTCGACCCGAATGAATCCGGGCCGGACGATGTTCGCGCCCTGATACAGCTCGTCATCGGACAGGTCCGCCACATCCTTTCCAAGCATCTTGCGTGCGATGGGACCGCACCATGTCCAGAACTCACGGCTTCTTCCCACCTGATTCTCCCACATGCGGCTCTGGCTCTCATGAATGCCCAGCGAGATGGCTTCGCCGAGAGGTGTCCCGACGTGCTCGAAAGGAAGACCCTGTTCGTAGAGACCGTGACCAGTTTCATGCATCGTGGAACCGAGTGCATCATTGACCTCGGTGTCCTGAAACCGCGTCGTCATTCTCACATCATTGCAATGGCTCCCACCGCAGAAAGGATGAACGGATCGGTCGAGACGTCCTCGGCTGAAGTCGAACCCAAGGGTCCGGGCGACTTCACGAACGAAGGCCTCCTGTGACTCGATCGGGACGACCGCTTCATTGAAGCGATTGCTGGGCGTGGAGGGCCCGTCATTCAGTTCGGCCATGAGTGAGGCGAGCGAGTCCCGAAGTGGCGTGAATACTTCGGCGACGTCCGCCGCTCGCATGCCCGGTTCGTAGGTGTCCGCGAGAGCGTCCCAGCGCTCTCCCCCTTCCGGAACGCCCAGGCAGTCGGCCTTTCTGCGATTCAGTTCGATCAGCTTTTCTAGATGTGGTCGAAAATGCTCGAAGTCATCCGCCTTGCGGGCAGCCGCCCACTCATGCTGTCCGATCGACGAGGCACGGGCGAACTCCTCGACAAGTTCGGACGGAAGCCTGGTCGCCTGTTCGTAATCGCGTCGGATCTCTCGAATGTTGGCGGAACGAGCGGGATCGTCCGCGCATTCCTCTGCGGATGATTCAAGGAGATCCGAGATCTCGGATGCGGTTCGCATCTCGTGGCCGAGACGGGCAAGCTGCGCCATCTGGCGACTTCGATACTCAAGCCCCCCTTCCGGCATCATCGTTTCATGGTCCCATCCGAGTATGGATCCAGTGGCTCCGATGAGCGAGCCTTCCTGAGTCAATTCGATGAGGCGTTGGTAGGGACTCGACGTGGCGGTAGTGGTCATGGCTGTGGTTCTCCGTAAATGATCTTCGATCAATATAGCGCCCTGTCCATGGCCTTAGGATCAAAGAAAAAGCCCTCCTCGGAAGATCGAGGAGGGCCTGAAAGTGTTCAGTGTTCGAAAGTCGACTCGCTTCGAGTCACTCCCCCGCCGCTGGCTTGGAAATCTTTTGTTCCAGCAGTTTGATCACGGCGAATCGTGAATCATCGACCCTGTTTCTGGCGTAGTCCAATGCGTTGCGACCTCGGACGTCGGTGGCGTTGGGATCCATGCCGGCATCCATGAGACGTTGAACGATTTCAGCATTGCTGAATTCCGAAGCGATGTGCAGCGCATCGGCATCCGTCTTCGTCTTGGCTGAAGTGTCCACATTCGACGCGAAGAGCAGTTCGACCGACTCGATCTTCCCACTTCGCGCCGCACGCATCAGAACGGACTCTCCATTGAGACCGTCGACGGAGTTCACATCAGCGCCTGCGTCGATGAGAATCTTCATCGATGCGGTCTTGCCGGTCTGAGCGGCCCAGGTGAGCGGTGTCAGACCATTGATGTCCTTGACTTCGATCTCACCTCCTGCGTCGACCACGAGCTTGAGCGTCTCGGGCGAACCAAGTCCGGCGGCCCAGAGAACCGCGTTTCCGCCGACGAGATCGCGCTTGTTGACGTCAGCGCCGGCCTCGATCAGCATGGCCGTCATCTCGACCATGTCGTTTTCAGCGGCGTGCTCGAGGGCCGTCTTGCCGGCCTGATCTCCGATGTCGGGGTTCGCCCCTCCTTCGATCAACGCCTTCACGACCTCCGGATGGTTTCCACGGACCGCCCAGTGCAGAGGGGTCCGTCGGCCGTTTGAGTCGGCGACGTTCGGATCCTTGCCTTCGGCAAGCAGGAGTTTCACCCGTGCGGCATCACCCGATCGTGCGGCACCGCTGAGATCATTGATGCCGGAGGCGCCCGGAGTGTTTGCAAGACCGGGGGCCACTGGCGGCCGCTTGGATGCACGTCGCTTGACCAATGTGGAGACCTGCGACGACTTTGGATGATCGAGAAGGAAAGTGACCTTCACAGGGCGGGATTCGCTCTCCCATGCGTTCCAGTCGATCTGGAGAGTGTGCTCCAGGGCGGGTTCGGCCGAATAGTCGCCGACGACCTCCGGACGAACGCCCACGATCGAGAAGGGCTCGCCATCAGCCGATGTGAGGACGATCGAGTCACTCATGGCGGCTTCCTCGACACGCGCTGGAACAATCGCGGGTTCGATCGAGACGTACTCTGCGACATCGCCGACGACCTGGAGAATCTGCGATTGATGTCCTTCGATCTGGAAGGTCACGCGCTTGCGGAGCTTGACCCCCTGCTTCGCACCGGGCTTGAGAGTGATGTCGATATCGGCGCTTTCACCCGGCATGATTGGTTCTTTTGGCCAGCCAAGGGTGGTGCAGCCGCATCCCGGAATCGCCTTGGTGATCGTGACGGGCTGATCCGTGACGTTCACCAACGTCACCTTTCCGGTCTTGGCGATGTCCGCGGTCATCTCACCGAGGTCGAGAGGATCGGGTTCGAAACGAATGGGGCTTCCGGTCAGGCCGAGAGGCGTATCCGAGGCGTTGTCACCTGGTTTCGTCTGAGGCGCGACCGCCAGAGTGCTGGAATCGGTCTTGGACAGGTCGAGTTTCTTGCCAGCTTCAACTGAAACATTGGGCGAAGCGGCGGGCTTCGTCATGGACTGGTCCTTGGATGTCGTTGATTCACTCGTGGTGGCCGCCTTTGAGGCCCCGGAATCCCCGCACCCGACCAGGCACAGAGGGATGGCGATCAGGCATGCGCCAAGGAGGCCGAAGTGGGTGTTCTTTCTGTTCGAGTCAATCGCAGTCATTTTTTCCAAGCTCCGAAGATCATCTCAATGAATTGGGGTTGAGTTGGTCACTTTTTCAAACAATGGTCCAGTCAAGGATACACGGATCAAACGGACCCCGGACGACATCATATACGCCCCAGTGAGCGTTCCGTCGCATTTCGCATCGGGTAGTTACGTGTAAAACTTCACAGGGATTGCCGGATTTCAAACCTTCCGGTGATAAATTCCCCGGTTCGGCCTCTGTATCATCTGGTCATGCCCGACGATAAAACCCCAAACCAGCCCCTTCCCCATCACGACCCTTCCCAGGCGCACATCCAGACCCCTCATGTGCGCAGTTTCATCCCGCAGATGACCAAGAACCCTGAAAACGGAACGCCTGTCGCGGTTCTCGTCGATCCTCAACGTCTCCACGAAAAACAAATCGCCCTTCCCGGACCTGCAGTCCAGGTCATCGCCCAGTTCCAGGGGGTGAAGACGATCAAAGAACTTTCCGAGCAATTCAAGATGCCGGAAGAGGTCCTGGTTCAGCTCGCCCAGGTTCTGGAAGAGCATTATCTGCTCTGGGGGCCACGTTTTTCAGATCGGGAAGCCCAGCGAAAAGCTGAATTGAACGAACTGGGAGTCATGCCCAAAGGGGCGGCCTTCATGATGAATCTGGATGCCATTGGTTTGAAGGAACAATTCGAGCAATGGCTTGAGCAGGCGGAAGATCCAGAGCTCGATGAAGTTCCACGGGGTCTTGTCCTTCCCCACCTCGACTACAACCGAGGATGGCCGCTGTTCGCCACGGGATACAAAGCGCTCGTCGGATCAGATCCACCGGATCGAGTGATCGTGCTGGGGACCAATCACCACGGCATCGGAGACGGAGTCACCGGAACCGATTGGGCGTGGGAATCACCATTCGGCGCCACCGTACGCGACGAACCCCTGATGCAGCGATTGCAGGATCAGTTCGGAGACGAGCTGTGCATCGATCAGCTGGATCATGTCGCGGAACATTCCATTCAGCTGCATCTCCCCTGGATTCAACACGTCCTGGGCGACGTTCCGATCAGTGGTTTTCTCATTCCCGATCCATTGGTTCCGATGATCGCCGATGATGGAGAACGTGTGCTCATGGAGGACTTCGCCCAGGCACTCCAGGATCATCTTCAGGCGCTCGGAGGCAGGTCCCTGATCATCGCATCGAGCGATCTGAGTCATGTCGGGCCGCAGTTCGGTGAACCCGCCGCGGTTGACGAACAGAGGCGGGGCGAGATCGAGCAGCATGATCGTGACCTGATTTCGAAGTTCATGCAGGGCGAGTCCTCGGCTTTCATCGAAGCCATGGAATGGTGCAAGAATCCCACGCGATGGTGTTCGATCGGGAACATGTCCGTCTTTCTTTCGCTGATGGGATCGGACTCCACGGTCGAACTGCTCGACTATCGTCAGGCCTACGACGAATCAGAACAGTGGATGGTGACCGCTGCTGCATTCGCGGTCGAGTGAGGCACCATGATCGCTCTGGTTCAAAGAGTCAGTTCGGCACGCGTCGAGGTCGAGGATGTCGGGGAGACCGGCTCGATTGGGAACGGTCTTTGTGTCTTTCTCTGCGTCGTCGTCGGCGACGTCGGTGATGATGCGGACTGGCTTGCTGACAAGATCGCCCGACTTCGCATCTTTTCGGACGACCAGGGCCGATTCAATCATTCTCTCGGGGACATCGGAGGAGAGGTGCTGCTGGTGAGTCAGTTCACCCTCGCCGCGGATGCCACCAAGGGAAACAGGCCGAGCTTCATCCGTGCCGCCAGGCCGGAAGAGGCGGTACCGCTTCTGCAGCGTTTTTCAGGCAGACTTCGCGAAGAGCATGGCATCACCGTTGAAGAAGGTCATTTTGGAGCCTCCATGAGCGTCGAACTGGCGAATGATGGCCCCGTCACTCTTCAGTTGGACACGCAGTCACGCTGAGTCAGCCACGGGCGGGCAGAGGCAATCCGAGACGCTTCATCACTTCCTGAAGATCCTTCCACACCTGCCCCCTCACCTCGAGGGTCGGGTTGCGCAGCAGGTATGCGGGATGAAACGTCGGCATCAGGTCGACATCGTTGTATGACGCCCACTTTCCCCGCAGGCTCGTGATTCCAAGGGGTGATCCGAGGATCAGTTTCGAGGCCGGTCCGCCGAGGACCACGATCACATCGGGTCTGATGATTCGAACCTGTGCTGCAAGATACGGTCCGCACCACTCGAAGTCACCAGGTTCAGATGGCCGGTTTCCGGGAGGGCGGAATTTCAGGGCGTTCGTGATGTAGACATCCTCGCGCTGAAGCCCCATCGCCTTGATCATCTCGTCGAGTTTCACCCCGGCGCGTCCTGCGAAGGGTCTTCCATGCCGCTCCTCTTCGGTTCCCGGCGCCTCTCCGATGAACATCAACGAGGCATTCGAATCGCCTTCACCGAAGACCATCGGATGATCCGGGACGTTGTCCAGCAAATTGGAACATGAACGGGCGTGATGGTCCTGGAGATTCGAGAGACGCGATGCTTGCGGTTCGTGTTCATCGAAGAACGAGTCTGGAATGACAGGTGGCGTGCCGACGTGTCGAGTGGATTCCCGGGGCGGCTTCGAGTGCGACTGAGCCGTGAACGCTCGGACAGGCTCGGAGGAACGGCTCTGGATTTCGGACGAATCTCCCGGCATCTGAGCGGCGCCATCATCGGTCACCAGAATCAGATCGATTCCAAGCATGGCATCGGTTCTGACTGCCATGAGCGCGGCTCGGTCTGATGGTTGGCGTTCTTCACTCATTGGTGGTCGAGTGTAACGTGTCGGGTGACTCTTTCTGGCCCGGAGGATCGGTCCACTGAGACTCCTCGATGGCTGCTGGTTCTGAAAATGTCAGCAGGACCACCCCCGCCACCCCGAGCATTGCTCCCAAAACAGCTTTTCGGGTGACCGGGGAGTGTTCGACGAGATGACTGAAAGGCAGAATAGCGACTGGCGTCAGGGCCACGATCGTGGTGGTGACGGCAAGCTTTATCAAAGCGGCCGAGTAGAGAAAGAGGATGATTCCGAGGATCGGGCCAAGGGCGGTCCCGATGAGAAGCGTGCCTGTCGCGAGCGCCATCCCCGGACGTTGTGATGGGTCCGGGAGTGGAGGTGTTCCGATTCTCTTCGAGCACGCACCCGCGATGGCGGCCATCACGAGAATGGCCAGTGCGCCTGCGAGCATCCTGACATCCTGGGCGACAAGCGCGCCGATTCGATCGGGCCCGTCACCGGGGGCCATCCCCTGCTTGGCCAGCACGTTACCTATCGAGACAGAGACGACACCCATCAAAGCCAGAATCACACCAAGGCGAGGACTGTAGTTTCCATCGACTTTCAGGATCTCATCGCGATCGCCGGGCTGATCCACGACCACCCATGCGACGCCGACGATGGTGAGAAGCATCCCTGTCCATCCGTAGGGATTCAGCGGTTCGTTCAGAAGTGGCCACGCCAGAAAAGCCGTGGCGACTGGGACCAGGTTGAGAACCAGCAGCGTCAGTCTCGGACCGGCGCGGTTGAATGAGGCGAAGATCAATTGATCACCCACGGCGAGGCCAAGGATTCCGGAAACGGCGAGAAGAATGATTTCAAGACTGAATTGAAATGGAAAAAAGGACCCCGAGAGGTGGGCGACGAGCAGGAGCAGGAAGATGGCGGCCAGAACACTGCGAACGACGTTCACGGAGGTCGAACCGAAACGCTTGCCTGCGGTCGTGAAGGAGAGGGACGTGATCACCCAGCAGGCCATCGACCCGAATGCCGTCAGGATTCCAACCAGAAGCCTGGTGGATGGATCCGAAGGGAGGGGTATCAATTCATTGGCACTTGCAAGGAGAAGCAAAGAGCACCCCCGGGAATGAAAAAAGCAGGCGACCGAGTCGCCTGCGTGAATCAAACGAGATGTTGAGTGTAGGCCCTTCCCGGGCCTGCGTGGTCAATCGTCGGCTGACTTGTCATCTGCGGGCTTTGGATCGACCTGGAAGAGTGTCTGCGTTCGCAGCACGAGGCCGCAATCCGAACGGAGATGGTAGCCCTGCAGATGAACCTCGTTGCGATACCGCTGCATGTCCATGAGGGAGAGGTTCGGTCGGCCGAGTTCATCGGTCCATGCGGACATGATGGCATCTGATTCGCGAGCGTGCTCGATCATCTCCTTGTATGTGCTCAGAAAGAGGTGCTCGGACAGTGTTTCGGTCTGCATGCTGGTCATGTAGACCAGGCGCTTCGAGAACTGTTCCTCGAAATCCTTCTCCCCCGCACATGGCAACGTGGTCACAAGGCCACGGTCCGGGAGCGGATCGGTGTTCTCGATGAGTACTTCGCAGACGCACTGCCCGTCGATCTGAAAACGGGCGACGTGCCCGCCTCGGAAAATCCAGCCTTCAAAGTCCATGTTGTCGTGCGAAAGCTGGCACCTGCCTTCAATTCCGAAGAATTCAGGATGAAGTGCCTTGCGATACACCAGCATCGAATATGACTGGAGAGATGTGCTTCTTGATGGAACTGTCATGATGATTCCCTGGCCGTACTTCCATGGCCCTATTCCGTCAGGTGGCAAATAAAGCCTGACGTCCGTCTCCTGACGGTGATGAAGTATGAGCCCGACGAAGAGCGTGTGATTCGCACGCATCTGCGTTTGTCGGGTTTGTTGGCACCCACCCGGCGTGGGAGCTCAACGACTCGACACCTGTCTAACGGACCAAATGCCAATGACGCTGCACAAAAAGCTCAGCGCCCTCACTACTAAATCTTGCGAGCTCAATGCTGTCCTTAACTCAGCTATGATTCGCGCCTTCTCTGCATTTGGTCCTTCTAAGTTCAGATTTTTCAGGAGTTTGAATGACCTGAACTTATCGAATCAAGTGCTTGCTTACGGACAGCGGCCAACCTCCTCTTATGGCCAAGAAACCGCCCTATTATCGACACCGCGTGTGATGTCAATCGCATCATCATCGCGATATTCCGTGGCGAAACAAGTCTAAAAGGGGAATTCGGTGAGAGTTTTCGATCTTTCTCCAGCTCGAGCATTATTGGTGCCATTGATGCTGGACCGCCGATGAATCGAATGCATCGTTCTGATTCCCTGGGGAGTCATGTTGTCCGCATCAACCCATTCCTTAGATGTGAAATCGACAGAGCTCCCAGCCTCCTGGGAAGAGCCTTGTCTCTTCGCCGAAGAGTCACAATGGCGAGCTCGCCTGGATCATTTCGTTCAATCCGCGAAAGCGGCTGACGCCGGAACTCTTAAATCCCTGCTGAGAAGGTCATTCCGGCTTGCCGATGAGATGGAGCAGCGGCAATTGCTCCAAGCAATGCTGAGCAGGCCGGAGCCCAATGTCCTTGTTCTGGCCTTCACGCTGCTGCATGAACACACGAAGTCTGACCCATTACGAGCCAATGCAACAGCCGAGCAGGTCAGATCCAGAATGGCGCAGTATCCGGATGACTTGAGGCTTGGCCCCCTTTTACGCACCCTGATCGCCCATGCCCCCCCCCAGTACAAGGGGGACCTGCTCTGCCTCGCCGCGACGGGCTCTGATTCCACCTCCGCCACCCTGGTCCTCGATGAAATCCGTTCCAATGGCCTCCATGCCGGCTTGTGCGCTCGTGCGCTTCTCACTGAATCCATCGACACTCAATCAATCAGGGGAGTCAGGCGTGGATTCAATGCCCTCCTGCTCGCCGCTGGGCTGTCATCACCGACATTCGCCAATCACTCGGACCTGCTTGTCGCGACCATCATTCAGCTTTGCGCGCCCATTCACCATGAAAAGGGTCGCAAATGTCTCCTCGAGGCCCTCGAGGGATCTCACTCATCTGTCAGGAGGCAGTTTGACCGGCTGATCATTTCATCCTCCGATCGACGGGTGCGGGAGCGTCTGATCCCCTTGCTCTCGGTGCCCTCTCTGAGGCGGTCCGCACGGGCATCTCTCGAGCGTTGCTCCCCCACTGTGATCGAATCCGCCTGCAGACACGCGGGCCACCGCATCCACATCGGCAATCGTCTCTCTCTGCTCGCCAACTCCGCCATCGCGTTGCAATTCATCTCGGCGCTCAAGACCATGACGCCCTACGACCGGAGTGCCTCCCTGTTCCTTGCCTCATGCCTGACTCGAAGCACGGTTGATGATGTGCAACTCGAGTCCGCACTCTCTCTCGCCTCGAAGGCCGACTCACCCTTTCTCAAATGGAAGAGTGAACTCGAGATGTCGAGGCGCTCGGCAGGCAGGAGTCGATCATCCTCCCGAAGCATGGTTGATGATCTTCAGGAATTCGGGGCGACACTCCACGAACACCCCATCTGGTTGCTGGGCGCTCGAGCCAGGATTCTCATGGATCGACACCCAGACGCCTTCATCGCACTCCTGCGTCGTTACCTGTCCGACGAGTTCGCCGAACAGAGGCTCGTCATTCTTCAAGTGATCGGCAGAGCTCGACTTGCCTCGAAACTCGAACCTGAGCTTCTCGAGATCGCCGAAGACGTGGGAAGCGAACTCACAGCAGAACACCGTCGCGAACTCGTACGCCTCTTCGCCACCACAGGGTCGAGTCGCGGCGCTGCCTACGTTTTCCGCTCCATGGTTGACGCCGATGTTCGCGTTCAGGAATCCGTCTTTCAGGTTCTCAGCTCGCCCGAGACCCGCTCGGTTGGTGATGGTTCCATGATGACGGAGCTTCTCAAGAGAGTCGCTTGCACGGCCGAGTCGACCGTGCGGAAAGCCGCACTCAAAGCACTTCGTGCTCGATCCAGAGCTTCGTTCGAATCCCTGATGGACACCCTGCTCAACGATGATTCAGGAGATGATCTGGGCTTGGTCCTTGATGCCGCGCTACACAGCAAGCGTCCTATCGCCTCGAGAATCCTTCGTCTTCTGGAGAAGACGAACGAGGAGTCGGTCCGGGCCTCGGGACCCTTCGTCCTTCGAATGCTGCATGCCCGTAACGGACCCTGGATCGAATGTTCCAGGGGACAGGTGGCAGTGTGAGTGCAACGAGTCCATTCTTCGCAACCATTCTCATCGGCGGTGCCGCAATCCTTGGCGCTGTCCTTGTCATCATCGCCCTGCGGATTCACAACACATCCCAGAACCGTTTCACCAGATCAATAGAACGCTCGTTCCGATTGAGAACCAGGCACAGGTCACTCCTGAGAAAGCTCGCACACGCGGCAGAGCTTCCAGACACAAGTTCCCTGCTACTGGTCCCCAGTCTCTTCGACAAGGCGGTGGCTCGCCTCGATCCGGGAGTCGATGAACTCGTTGAGATCGAGGAACTGCGAAACAGGATCCTCGCGGTACTGTCATGACACCTCGCAGTCATGTTCGAACCCCGATCCGTCTCCGAAGATCAAGATCACATCGACCTGACAAAGGACATGACGGCCCCCGTCAGGAGGCCGTCATGAATGTGGTTGCATTGGAGATAAGCCGAGTTCTGTACGACGCCAGCGTCGTGGTGATCATTTCTCTGGAGCCGCCGTTGCCGACGACCTCCGATGCATGACATGCATCGAGCACGCGACCCGCTCCATCCCGCGGACAACGGGTGTTCGGCATGCCGAACTGGAGCTGCTTGCGCTTGCACGCGGTGGGGTTTGCCGTGCCCCGCACGTCACCGTGCGAGCGGTGCGCTCTTACCGCACCTTTTCACCCTTGCCGCCCGTAGAGACGGGGTTGGCGGTCTGTTCTCTGTGGCACTTTCCCTGACTTGCAACCAGAAGTCGGTGGGCGTTACCCACCACCGTGTCCTGTCGTGCTCGGACTTTCCTCCCCGAAGACGGAAGTCTTCGAAGCGATCACCTTTCCGCGCGCATTATATACGGCCGAACCAGCCGTATGAGGTTAAAATGTGATCATGGACACATCCGGGACGGAAAACAACCTCAGTGATGATCAACAGAACCGACAGGCGATCGGCCTCTGGGGATCACTTCACACCTTGCAGCTTCTGCTCGGCATAGGACGAAAGACAGACGATGACATCGCCTTCGTGGGAAGTTCGGACCCAGTCATCGCCAGGCATCTTGCAGACGCCTTCGAATTGGATCCAGCGGATGACATTCGCCATGGAATCAACCCGACCGATTGCTTCGCCCTCGTCGCGGGTGATCCCGGGTTCACACCGGACCTGTTGCAGGGCCCGAGAGAGATCCTGAGTCTCGAACCCGGGGCTCTGAGGTCAGCGGATTTCAAGACGACCACTATCCTTGGACTGTTCACCCATTCACCGGGGTTCCGTTCCTTGGAGCAGGTGCTTCAGGATTTCGGACCCATATCATCAGTGCACTTCACGGCTCATTGTTCCGAGGGCCAGGGCACGCTTCATGGGCGACTTCACGATGCCTTCTGTGTGATCCACGCCCTGCTCGGCACTCCGGAGATGATCGATGCGATGCTGGTCGGCGCACTGGACGTCCAATCCAGTCAGCCTGGTCATCATCATGCCGACAAGGTCTCTGACGACCTCTTTGGAATCACAGGGTATCTTTCCGCGTTGATCCGATGCGTGCCCCGTGCGACCGCGACGATTTCCGTGAGTGACCAGCTGGACTGGCAAAGAAGCCTCCGGATCATGGGGCCGTCGGGAATCATCGACGTGATGGAAAACACGATCACATGGTGCAAGCCGGATGGCACGTTGCTCGATGTCGGCGAGCCCCTCGAGGATCCCTTCACATTCCATTGCATGAGTCTGGCCCAGGAGATCTCGAATTCCACCGGCAGTTCCGAACTGCAACTTCAACCCGAACGGATCGAATCGATCATGGCCTGCTGTGAAGCGGCCCGTCTCAGCTGCCGTACCCGCGCTCCGGAATCACCAGACAAGGTCCGCGATCTGCTGGGCAGGACATGAAGAAATGCCAAAAGCACAGGAGCGCCGTTTCCGGCGCTCCTGAAGCTTCATTTGATGGACTTCGTCTCTAGCCCGAGATCGAACCGATCTTGATTCGCAGCATTCGCTGGCGATGACCGATCTTGCGTCGATATCCCTTGCGGCGCTTGAACTTGATCACATGGATCTTGTCTTCCTTGATCTCTTCGAGCACTTCGGCTGTGACCGAGGCACCTTCGAGATAAGGCATGCCGACCCGCGCTGCCTCGTCGTTGGACGTGTCCCCGATCGCAAGCACTCGTTCGAACTTGATGGGTGAATCATCATCTCGTTCGCGCAGGTCGACGTCGATGACGTCTCCTTCAGAGACCTTGATCTGGGTTCCACTGTCTTCAATGATCGCGTACACGGTGTGCTCCGTTTCCTGGCAGTTGCGGGAGAATCGAGAAGACTACAGGGAAATGAGCCCGGACTCAAGAGGCGACCACGGGAAGACATTCTCGAATTCGCCAAAAGAATGCCTTCCAGACCCCTCAGGTGGGGTTTTCAGGCGGAACCGGGGATGACCCCCGTGGCGGTTAGCGCCGATTCCCATGCCTGACAGCTCAAACAATGACCGCACGCAGTGACCGACGAGCTGCGACATGGCCACCCTGACTGGATCGGCGCATCCAGTTCACCGGCAAGCTCTGCGACCTGGATGTGTTCGAGATCGAGCAAGGGCAGCATGAGCTCGGGTCCGGCGTGCCCGCTGATCGTCGTGTTCATACGGACCAGATCAAGCGACGTTTCCATCGTTCTCTTCATGAAATCAAGATCGTCGCCGCATCGAACCGGCCAGAAGATGCGTCCGTCGGGACCGGCGAGTTCAATGGCCCGGGCAAGAATCAGAAGCAATGAGCACCCTTCAGGCATGAACTCGACCCCCTGGGAGTCGATGAGATTCGAATGCGCCTCGATGCAGTCCCTGCGTGATGAATGAAAGTGAGGAGGTTTCACGGAATGGTCAATCTGACAACCCAGCGTGAAGCGGCCGAGACTGGTGTTTCGGCTGCGTTGATCCTCGAGCAGCAGCAAGGAGGCCACCAGCGACTCGGGACCACCATCAGACAGCAGTACGACTCGATTCATGGCATCCTTTCCGAAACATGGTTCCCTGAGTGGAAGAGGGGCTGATCAGACATTTGTGCTCATGCGAGAGATACGCGCCACGGCCTCGTTCAGATCACGTTCCGCCTTGCAGAATGCGAACCGAACGTACCTCGTGCAGCCCTGCCCTCTTTCGGTGAAGATGCTGGCTGGAATGGCCGCCACACGCGAGTCTTGCAGCATCCGATCACAGAAGGACACATCATCCGAATCCTGATGATCGCCGATTCCGGCGAGGATGAAATAACTCCCCTCGGTGTGCCGGGGGTTCAGTCCGGAGCCACGAAGCCCCTCGAACAGCAGAGATCTGCGCTTTCGATAGGTCTCATGCAGCTCATGCTCCCACGATTGATCGAGCCTGCTCAATGCGTGGTGTGCGGCATGCTGATGGGGTTCGGGAACTGAAAAGACTAGGAATTGATGAGCCGCTCGTATCGCCGCAGTGATCGCCTCGCTGGCGCACGCCCAGCCGATCTTCCAGCCGGTGCAGGAGTACCTCTTTCCGAGACTCGAGATGACCACGGTTCGGTGCCTCATGTCGGGAAGGTCCGCTATCGAACGGTGGCTGCCGTCGAAGATGAGCCTTTCATAGACCTCGTCACTAATGCAGATCAGGTCATGGCGCCGGCAGACGTCAGCCACGATCGCGATTTCGGAGGCCGAGAGCACGCGCCCGACGGGGTTCCATGGAGAGTTGAGGACGAGCATTCTTGTCCGTGAAGAAATGCCCGCTTCAAGGGTGGAACGTGTGATGGCGAAGTCGTCATCTTCCATCGAAAGACGGACCGGAGTCCCTCCGGCCATCGATATGCCAGCCGGATACGCGTCGTATGCCGGGTCGAACAGAATGACTTCATCACCTATTTCGAGAAGCCCCAGAAAAGCCGCGGCAAGCGCCTCGGTCGCTCCACTGGTGATCGTGACCTCGGAGTCCGGATTCCAGTGGACATGTCCACGGCCCTCCCTGTCCTCGGCAACAGCCCCTCTCAGGGACGGAAGTCCGGGCATCGGGGAATACTGATTCCGTCCCGCGAGATGCATGTCCGAGACGACTTCGATCAGCTCACGAGGCGGGTCGCTGTCCGGAAAACCCTGACCGAGATTGATCGCTCCTGCGGCATTCGCTCTGGCGGTGATCGTGGAGAAGATCGTCGTGCCGTACGGAACCAGCCTGGAACCGGTTCGATTACGGGGATTTCGATCATGCGCTGCATCCATGGACGATATTCTAGCTCAGCATGAGTGAAAATACCGAACACCCCACCAACCTCGAATACAAAGGCCGACACCTCGATTTTCACTCGAAACTCGGGTGGGAGTACGTGAGCCGGTCCAACTGCACGGGGGTGGTCGGGATCATTGCGATGACCGAGGACCATCAGCTGGTTCTTGTCGAACAGTTTCGCCTTCCGCTCTCAGGCAGAGTGCTCGAATTGCCTGCGGGTCTGATTGGTGATCGTGGCGATGAGACGTTGGAACAAGCCGCGCACAGGGAGCTTCTCGAGGAGACCGGCTACGAGGCAGACAGCATCACCCCTCTTTTCGCCGGGCCGACCAGCGCCGGACTCACGGATGAAGTGATTCAGCTCGTCCAGGCCAGAGGGCTGGTCAGGAACCATCCAGGCGGTGGCGTCGAGGGCGAGTCGATCACCGTTCATGTGGTCCCTGTACGGTCGCTCGGGGCATTCATCACGGACTTCGAACAGGCGGGCGGTCTGGTCGATTTCAAGGTCAGGCTGGCATCGCACCTGATCGGGGATCTCTCATGAAGACCTCACTCAAATGCCTTCACATGCTCGCCCTGAGTGGCTTGTCCACGGCAATCTTGGTCGGATGTGCCAGGCGTGAGTTTCGAATCAGAATGCAGGAGAACGAAAGCGGGCCCCAGCGAACCTTCAGCGACAGCGCGCCATCACGTGGTGAACTCAGAGATCTCGAAGAGGCCTACGGCGGCGAGCCGATGCGTGACGAGTCGGGAGAGCTCAGTTTTCAGGCTGAGTTCGAATCCGATCTCCCCGATGAGCTCTCAGGCCACAATGGCTGGAGTCGCCTGAACGGCGCGCTTGGGTCATCCACCTTCTGGTTCGAGGAGCCGAAACCAGTGCGGGGGGTCTGGCCGGATCTGGTCCAGAGGGTCGAATCAGGAATACTCTGGCTGAGGATCGCCAAGCGCTGGTCGATCCGTGAGTTCGGTGGAGAGAACGCCGAAAGGATCGAACGGCTCTTTGAAGACAAGGTCATTCCAGCCGCAGTGGATGCCTACCTGAGATTCACCGGCGCGGGTTCGATCATGAGCGCGCAACGTGTTGGTTTTCGAGTTCGGGAATCGGATGATGGAACACCTCTCGACGGTGACGAACGCTTCAGGCTCGAGATCCTGCTGCCGATTCTGATTTCGATTGCATATGATGCGCCGCTGGAAACCGATGAACTGCATCTCGGATTCATTCTTGGCCTTGATGGGAATTCAAGCAGAGCGGAACGTGAACGGGCCTGGAGAGAATCGGGCGAGAGGGTCGCATTGCGATTCGTCCAACAAATGGATCCCGAGCGCGAACGCCTTGACTGGTCCGAGATCCGTGGATGGGGACTTTCTCTTCTCCTGTTCGCGGCTCAGTCTCCCAGATACGAAGATCTTCTCCTCGACTCGCCTGCAATCTCCGAGTCTGAAAAGGAAACCATCCGTTCCGGTGGTGTCGTGTTCCCCCCATCTCCATTCGGAGTCCAGATCCTCGGTGGCGGAATCGACAGCACGGCCACCATCGAACTCGAGCCCACCTCCAAACCCTATCTGACCAATGGACGCATGGCGGTCGCCCCCTCTCGGCCTGAGGCCGCGGGCCATTCGTATGCGATCCCAGTTGAATTCAAGCTCGAGTTCAGAGACGAAGGTGGCCCGCTTTTCGGCGCCCCGCCTGCCTATGCTTTCTGGGCCTCACCGAAGACCGGTGTCCAGATGGCCCTTTTTGGTGACGTCGTACTCGAAGGAGCCGACCTGGCCGTGGTCGTGGGATGGGAGCAACTGCTTGGCCCAGATGATCGACACATCTGGCTGAACATGATTCAGGAGGGACTCGATTCAGGAAGACTTGAACCGCAGCTTGAAACTCTCAAAAGACTTGATCCAAGCCCGCCAGCGGCACTTTTGAAGGTTCTCAGGACGAGTATGGAGCAGTCACCCTGAAGGATGCCCGAACCGATGGAGCCGGCATGCTGAAATGATCCATGAAAATCCCCAGAAGCCGTTATAGGACGAATGTGAATAATGCCGATTTAAGTGTGGACTCAGGCCCAATATTCGTGGAAAAACGATGAACTTATTGCGACTCTATGTCGTGTTAGTTTGTACCCCTTGACCATATCGCGACTTACATGAGAGCTCGACAAGAGCCCCCCAAGAAGCAAGTAACAGACTCAAGATCAGGAGTTTTCTGAATGTCAAAGACAACCGTTCTTCTCATGACGATGGCAACCGCCCTTGTCATGCCCCTGCTCTCGGCGCAAGCGACCGCATCCTCGTCGACAGCGGCACAGAATGCTCCCGACTACCCCCCATTCGCGGATGTCTCCAAGGGATTCACCCAGGTGAAGTCCACCGAAGACGGTGAACGCCCTCTGTACCACCTCTGGATCAACAACAAGACCCAGCAGGTTCTGGCCGAACTGCCCCGCGATTACGCGAAGCGAAACATATTCCTCGGATGGACCGTGTCCAGTGGAATCAGCCAGTCCGCCGTCCAGAACGGCCTGCTTTATGCGAAGTGGAAGAAGTTCGGCAAGCGCATCGCTCTGGTCGAGCCCAATCTCGCGGTCAGGACGACCGGTGACCGGGAAAGTCGGTCCGCATCAGCCCGCGTGAACACCGATCGGGTCGTCCTCGACGTTCCCATCATCGCCATGGGACCCAACGGAGGCCCGGTGATCAATGCGACCAACCTCTTCGTCAGAGGCGCGAGCAACTTCTTCGGCTCGACGACTTCCGGCGCGAAGACCAATCTTGCCGTGATCAAGAAAGCCAAGGCATTCCCGGAGAACACGGAGCTTGCCTTCGAAATGCCCGACAGGCGGGGGCGTTTCATCACACTGGCTTATTCGATGCGGGATCTCCCAAAGTCATCCGGTTACAGGCCTAGGGCCGCCGACCAGCGAGTCGGATACTTCACGACGAGCTTTCAGGATGTCGGCGACGCCTCGGCTGATTCACCCTGGAATCGTCTGATTAACCGATGGCACGTCGAAAAGGCAGACAAGAGCCTCGAACTGAGTCCCCCCAAGGAACCGATCGTCTTCTACCTGGAAAGCAAGATCCCAGTGCGTTACCGCAGATGGGTTCGTGAAGGCGTCCTCGAATGGAACAAGGCCTTCGAGAACATCGGGATCTTCAACGCCATCGAGGTCTATCAGCAGGATGCCGTGACCGGGATGCACATGAAGAAGGATCCGGAAGATGCACGCTACAACTTCATCGTCTGGACCAATTCGAACATGGGATTTGCCATCGGCCCCAGCCGTGTGCACCCTGAAACCGGTCAGATTCTCGACGCAGACATCGTGATGGATGAAGGTTTCGTCAACAGCTGGGTGAAGACCTGGGAAAGACAGCTCCCCGAGCAGGCGATGGAAGGCTTTTCCCCCGACACCCTTGCCTGGCTTGAAACTCGCCCCCATCTCGACCCAAGGGTCCTCCTGTCCGCGCCTGCTGAGCGCGAGACCACGGCGCGCTCACTCCTCCGTGACGCCGCTGAACGTCGGGCACGAGGTATCGCACCGACGCCAGCTGTACTGCAGAATCCCACGACTCTCGTGGCAGGTGACGGTGATGTCGAGCATGAAGTCGAGCGAATCTCCCCCGTGTGCACGAATCGTGCCACGAAGTCGATGAGCATCGCGCTCATGAAGACAAGTCCTAAGATTCTCTCAGAGGCTTTTGGCCGCGACGCTTCGGAAGGGCAGCAGCTCGACGGTGTCCCCGAGTGGTACATCGGGCCTCTGCTCAGAGATGTCATCATGCACGAAGTCGGCCACACGCTCGGCCTTAGGCACAACTTCAAGGCCTCCGGCATCTATGACCTCTCGGAGATGAACAGCGAAGGCATGGCAGGAAAGCCCATCGCGGGCAGCGTGATGGACTACCTTCCGGTCAACATCAACGTGGGTGCTGGAGAGGCCCAAGGCCCCTTCGCCATGGAAACGCTCGGGCCATACGACTACTGGGCGATCGAATTCGGCTACGGATTCGGCGACCCCTCCGAAGTCGCCTCACGTTGCGCCGATCCGATGCTCGCCTACGCAACCGATGAAGACAGCTATGGGGCAGACCCCATGGCGCGTCGATTCGACAACGGCAAGAACCCCCTCGATTACGCGGAGAACCAGATCCGTCTGATCAAGATGCTCAGAGAGGATCTGCTGGACAGAATGGTCGAAGATGGCGATGGTTGGGCGAAGGCGAGAAATGGCTACATGATGCTGCTCAACCTTCAGATGTCGAGCAGCAGCATCGCGGCGAACTGGGTCGGAGGTTCGACTCTCAACCGTGACAGACGTGGCGATCCTGGCGAACGCGAGCCCATCGTTCCCATCGATGCCGATCAGCAGAGAGCGGCCCTCGCATTTGTCCTTGACAACATGATGCACGATGAGAACTACGGTCTCACTCCGGAGCTTCTCCGAAAGATGCCGGTCGACAAGTGGTACGACGAAGGCGGCATGCGTGCCCTCACCTCTTCGGGTGTCTTCACGATTCATGACCGGATCGGTGGCATGCAGAAATCAGCCTTGCTGATGGTCACCAATCCAGGCACGATCAACAGCGTCTATGACAACGAACTCCGTGACTCGGACCTTGATGACCTGTTGACCGTTGCGGAAGTCATGAACACCGTCCGCTCATCGATCTGGAGCGAACTCAACGAAGACGTCGAAGGCTCATACACCGCTTCGAAGCCATACATCTCAAGCTTGCGCAGAGATCTCCAGAGAGCCCACATGGAGCGCCTTCTCCAGATGGCTGCGCCCGACAACGGTTTCGGTGCATCATCCAACACGGTCTCATCACTCGCCCGCATGCAGCTTTCAGGTCTGCACGACGATATCGGGACCATGCTCGACCGTCGCTCGCGGCTGGATGACTACAGTGTCGCTCACTTGAGCAACATGCATGAAATCATCGGCAGAGCCATGGATTCACAGTACATCTACAACGCTTCCGACATGGCATCTGGCGGCGGCGGTGGAATGCTGCTGTTCGGCTTGGAGACGGACTCCTCGAACTGATCGAATCCCGACCAACCATGACGATTCTCCCGAGCGGGCCGTCCCTTCCAAGGGCGGCCCGCTTTCATTCATGGCTCTCGAGATGATGCGTGAACTCACCACACGCCTCCCGACCCATCCCGCCACTGGAGAGGCGGTCTCGGTGAGAATGAACACACGCCACCGGTATTCAATGTGAAGACCGATCCGGCCAGGACGCTCCCCCCCCATTCATGCCATGCCCGGAGGAAGCAAAGGCAGCAGGTACGCTGTGCGAAACCGGGAATGGTCACCTTCATGATTCGAGCGTGTCCATCCGTTTCGAGATTCGGCTAATACTCTGAATCATCGAGTTGTGACGTTTGATCGCCTCGATGGGGAATGCTCGCATGCTCGGACCCATGTCATCTCGCGGCAAGCGCATGCACTGACCGAAGTCATCCTGATCTATGCCTACGTTGAGATCCGTCTTGATGCGTCATGACCGCTCCAGGCGATCCTGGATGAATCTCGCCGTCACATCGAACCAGATCATGGTGAACCTCGAGGCATGCCGTGCTGAGAAACATGGCGCCGATCACCAGAATGACGTGGCTGTTCGTCTCACCACGAATCATCCATTGAGGGCGAAAACATGGACCTGTACACGACGTTCATCCCCGCAACGGCCGACCGGGACGGTGGATGACTGGTCATGTCGCTGGAGAACACCGTCAGGGTGTCGAGTGAACCGTCATTTCGGCTTGAGCATGATCGGAAGATCGATTTCGGAATCATCCCTGAGAACGGTGACGGTCACGACATCCCCTGGTTCATGCTCCGCCATCATTCCCATCCATGCACGGACATCGTCGATGGCGCGACCATTCCATCTGACCATGATGTCGCCGGTCAGGACGCCCCCGTCTTGCGCACTGGTGCCCGGTGACACCCCGGAGACGAGAATCCCGGGCTCGAGATCGCCGTAGTTGCCGGGCTTGATTCCGAATCTGATCTTGATGTCGGAGAACGAGGGGCCGTCCCCGGCCGATGTCATGCCTTCGATTTCGGTGAACACGGGAGAATCGGAGCTCACGGCAAGTCGCCGGACCAGTTCAGCCGCCAGTATCGCGGCATTGGCACCGCCCTCGAAGTTGATCCTCGAGGCATCATCCCGCGAGGTGTGATAGTCATCGGAAAAGACCGTCGCGGTCAGAAACAGGACGGGAACACCCTTGTCGTAGAACGAGGCGTGATCGCTTCGAGAAGTGAGTGACTCACCCTTGCGGATCTTCAGCGTGGAATCAGCATCCACACCTGTCACGATCTGGTTGAAACCCTTCCCGGAACCATGAC
Source organism: Phycisphaerae bacterium (assembly GCA_002709755.1). Taxonomy (GTDB): domain Bacteria; phylum Planctomycetota; class Phycisphaerae; order Phycisphaerales; family SM1A02; genus UBA8087. The sequence continues at coordinate 22,612 of PAQN01000012.1, read as the reverse complement.
CGGTGAGCTGAATCTCATCATCCACCAGACGTCCGACCATGTCGAGATTGATCATCGCAGTCGTCTGTGAGAGTGGAACGACCGGGTCTTCGGCGTAATGCCTTGAGCCGTTCAAGCCGCTCTCCTCGCCGCTGAACGTGATGAAGAGAATCGAACGCCTCGGGCCCCCATCGTCGATGAAGATGTCTCTGAGAAGTCCTGCCGCAAGAAGCACCGCGGCCGTGCCTGATGCGTTGTCATCGGCACCTTCATGGATCTGACCATCCGGTGAACGGGAGCCGAACTCGCCTCGCCCGAGATGATCGTGGTGGGCGCCGAGAATGACCCATTCATCCTCAAGTCCACCCTGGCCGGGCAGGACGGCGCAGATGTTGTTGCCCGTCACGACCTTAGAATCGGCGTTCGATCCGAAACGGCCACCTTGCCTGAATTCAAAGGAATCCCGGTAGTCGGTGAGAGACTCAGGTGAATCTAGCCCCAACTGCCGGAACGTCGTTGAGATCATCTCCTCGGCGATGGCGCATCCTCGCTCGCCGGGAAGGCGGCCTTCAAGCGCTGGATGAGCGAGAAAGATCAGATGCTCCCGATACGTGTCGATGGCCTCATCCTGCGCCGTCATCGCGACGAGATTGGGTTGATCAGATGGGGTGTCCTGACCGTGAAGTGGTGTCAGTGTGAGCCAGGCGAGAACGACGATTGTGTGGTGGAATCTCATGGGGGAGATGATAGGCAAAAAAGAAAGCCCCCCGCTCGAAAACGAGCGGGGGGCGAATGTGAATTGTCATCTCAAGAACAGCCCGAAGGCTCATCCTTGATCAGCCGCCGCACTGGGTTCCCCAGGCAGCGAGGAGGATGGTGAGGTCACCACCGCCGATGATACCGTCATCGTTCAGATCGATGGCCGGATCATCAGTGCCCCAAGCAGCGAGGAGGATGGTGAGGTCACCACCACCGATTTCGCCGTCACCGTTGAAGTCACCGGGGCAGTCGCTGCCACAGGTGTCGGTGTCACAGGCGGTGTCTGCGCCCTGCCATTCGCCGGAGCAATCAGCTTCGGTCGAGATGGAGCAGGTGTCGCCGACGCAGCATGCGCCAGTGGGATCGCCGGCTCCACCGCATTCTTCGGCAGTACAGTCACCACCGTCGAAGGCGCCAGGAGTGCCGCCGTCGTAGCAGCAGAGGTCTGCGTCGTACTGCTGAGCAGTACCGTCACAGTAGCCGTCACCGATCCAAGTTTCGGTCCAGCACTGGCCGGAACCGTCACAGTCAGCGACTTCACCAGCTCCGCAGGGGACATCGCAGTCCTCAGGGCATGAGTCGATGGTTTCGTCAGCACCGCAGACGCCGTCGCCACAAGAGGCTTCAGCACACTCTTCTGCAGTACAGTCGCCACCATCAAGCTCGTAGCAGCAAAGGTCAGCTCCGTACTGCTGAGCGGTGCCGTCGCAGAAGCCGTCGGCGATCCATGCTTCAGTCCAGCATTCGCCGGAGCCGTCACAGTCAGCGACTTCGCCAGTTGGGCAGCCACCCTTTTCGCAGTCCTCAGGGCAGGTGTCGAAGCTTTCGCTTGCGGAGCACACGCCATCACCACAGACGGCGGGGTCGCCGCAGACGGTGCAGACATTGATGGTGTCGGCGACTGAGCCATCATCGAAGGTCACGATGATGTCGTAGCAGATGGGTTCATCACCCAGGCCGTAGACGAGAACGCCGCTGGCGTACGCGCCGGGACCGAGGGTTCCGAGACCGACGAATTCGATGGTCGATGCGGTGCATCCGCCTTCCCATTCAAGAACGACGTAGCCAGTGCCAGCGCCGGTGTTGGGATCAGTGAAGCAGTCATCAGGGTTGCCATCACCATCGTTGTCAGTTTCGCCGCTGGTACCGGTGACGGTAAGGCAATCGCTTGCATTACAGTCTTCGGGGCAGGACTCTGCAGTTTCACCAGGTGAGCATTCGCCATCGCCACAGACGTTGGGGGTGCACTCTTCTTCAGTACAGTCGCCACCATCGTTGTCGATGCAGCAAAGGTCTGCGCCGTACTGCTGAGCAGTACCGTCACAGTAACCATCGCCGACCCATGCTTCGGTCCAGCATTCGCCGGAGCCGTCACAGTCCTCGACTTCGCCAGCTGCGCAGTTGCCCTGGTTGGGGTTGCAGAACTGGTTGGCGTACTCGACGCAGATTGCGTCCCATTCGGCGAGGCAGCATGCATCGTCGACTTCGCAGACGGTTGCGCAGCAAATTTCGTTGTCACAACCAGCTGAGCCGTTCTCTTCGAAGCAGCTTCCTGCAGCGGGATCGCCGCAGTCTTCGTACTCACTGCCGCAGGGGAATGCTTCGCAGCTTCCACCAACGAAAGTGCCGCCATTGGCTTCACAGTCGTCGGGGAGAACTTCGGTGCAGGCTCCGTCGGTGCAGCAAGCACCTGCGATGGGTGCGCACTCTTCTTCAGTACAGTCGCCACCGTCGTTGTCGTAGCAACAAAGGTCAGCGCCGTACTGCTGAGCGGTACCGTCGCAGAAGCCGTCGGCGATCCATGCTTCGGTCCAGCATTCGCCAGATCCGTCACAGTCAGCGACCTGGCCTGCAGGACATTCACCAGCGGTGCAGTCATCCGGGCAGGTGGTGGCATCTTCGCCTGCTTCGCAGACACCGTTTCCGCACTCGGCGGGAACACAGTCGTTGCAGACTTCGACGCCGCCAGCGATGCTGCCGTCTTCGAAGGTGATGGTGATCGTCTCACATGCGCCGGGATCGAAACCGAAGAACACGAAGCCTTCGGTGAAACCGTTTGCCGTGATGTCGATGTCACCACCGGAGTAGTTGATGTTGGTTGCAAGGCAACCACCAGTCCAGGAAATGTCGAAATAGCCGGAGCCGTCTGTCCAACAGGGGCCGGTGTCATTGGAGCCAGCGACGACGAATGAATCGACGCACTCCTGTTGTGCCTGTGCGGCATTGCTACACACCAGAGCGGCCGCAGCCGTGATTCCAGCGAGAGCAATTCTCTTGGTAAAAGTCATGTAATCCTCCGAGTCAACTCTTTGGTGTCGAATAAAAAACTGTACAGCAAGGTATGTGGTGACATTCGTTTGCAAAAACATCAACACAAGCTCCGTAGGGAGCACCCCCCAAAGCTAGTATGGATCGGTAAGCAATGCCAGAGGAATCTTTTAAATAGTTCCCCTTGATTGCAACCTGGCTCGCATCACCAGCTCTCAGCACTGCCGACTTCTCATTCTGGGACCTTGCCTCAGCCACCTGCCGATATCGTCCATATCGTTCACCCCGCTCGTCGATCACCATCCATTTGGAGGAACGGTCGCGACGCGCAAGAGTTGAAAACGTCCTGCGTATTCAAAGAGTGAACTCATGACTCTGATCCAATGTCATTCTGGCCATCCTGACTCCTCTGCAAAGCCATGCCCCGGCCCTACAGGATGTGCTGCCCCCCAGATCATGCTTCCGCAGGAGCCGTCCGGAAAAGTGCCGAAGAGGAGCGAACCTATTTCTTCATGCCGGAGTCGAACAAAAGGTTTTCCCCGATGTTCAGCCATTGGGGCGTGGATGAGTCGAATCAGTCTTCCCGATTCTCCTCGTCCCGATCCTGCGTGTTTCCAATGAGCGCCCCGGTGGCCGCGCCGCCGGCGCCACCAACGACCGCGCCGACGGGTCCTGCGATGATCGCACCCGCAGTGGCGCCGGCACCGCCTCCGACGAGAGCATCGGTCTCCGTGTGCGTTTCACATCCGGTGAGGGCGACCAGGGATGCACATGCACCGGTCAGAAAAACGGACTTCAGAGTCTTCAGAGGCATGGTTTTCTCCAATTGAGGAATCGCGTTGGACACAGATGGGGCATGACAGGCGAATTCGAGCTGATTTGACCCGGGATCTCTTCATAGAACAGTCTACAGTGAATCACACAGACCGAGAAACTCGATGTTCTGAACGCGAGATCAATTCAGAACCGAGTAGAACACCGCGTGAATCGGGATAAATCACTTCTTTTGATGACAATGCTGGATCAGGTCTGCTTGCGAGATTACGGTAAAAGCATAAATCACGTCCTGCAGCTCATTTTCACGCATCCCCTGTCAAGGAAGTGGCTGCACCACAGAGAGGTTTCTAATCATGCTTAAGAGTTCATTGACAGCCGGCCTCCTGTCGGCGGCGCTGGCCACGACGGTTTCATCCACACACTCGTTTGCATCAGCAGGTGATTCGGATGACTATGTCGGCGGTACGGCAGTGGTCCTTCTGACTGACAGTTTCTCGCCCCCAGCGGGTGCGAACGTCCTTGGTGCGAACCTGCCCTTCCCCGGGAATCCGTATGTTCCGATCCTGAATGGCGATCCTGTCCCACTCTACGACGCCACCAGCCTCATTGCAGGCTCTCCGGCACCGACGAACGTCATCATGACTGGCGGGAAGACCGTCAACAGCGACGGCACGATCACTGTGAGCTGCATCATGCAGACCACCGATGGGCAGCCGTTCGTCACCGCGGCGACACCTCTCACGGTCCAGACGCTGGCCGGTCCGCAACCGGCCAATCGCTTCGTCGTCGATTTCGGAAACGGGTACGCCAATGCCGCATTCCCGGTCAATGGCGCCAACGATTGCGGTGACGCTGGTGATCTCGGAATCATCTCGGTCGACTATTTCCACACCAAGCTCAACGGAACCGAACTGTACGAAACAGGTGACGCCCCCGCGGCGGTTCTGGAGGACGGCGGATTCACGTTTGCCTGGGGTTTCCTCATCAATGGCGACACCAACGCCGATGGAAGCAACGACGGCGCTGACAACTTCAACCGTTGCGGTTTCATCGCGACGTTCGCTCCGATCGAAAGCAACCCCTGTCCCGACTGCCCCGACCTCGACGGCGACTGCCTTGTCGATGGTGCGGATCTGGCGGCCTTTCTCGCCGTCTGGGGTTCCGATGATCCTGATTCGGACTTCGACGGAAATGGAATCGTCGACGGTCAGGACCTTGCCACTCTGCTTGGCAGCTGGGGATTCTGCGCCACACCGTGATGTCACAGGGCATCCAATGATCGTTCAAGGGTCTCTGGCATCGCCAGGGACCCTTTTTCATTGAGTGGCAGGTGATTCATGCATCGCGACGAAGCTGTCCGGCCAGTGTTTCGGCCAGTTCGAGACCACTCTCGACGGCGGATTCGATCGAAGGCCATCGAAGCCAATCCCCTGTCGCATGAAGACGCGACGATTTCTCGGGAAACGGCGAGGCAAGTTTCTGCGCTGGCAGCGCTCTCGCGATGAGGTTCGTGTGCACATGTCGCCATGATGAGGAATCGACGCCCAGGAGGTGACCGGCTTCCTTGCGGATGCCATGCAGATCAGAGTCGGAGATCACCGGGGCCTGGTGGCCCCCGGTCCACGGTCGCATGCTTGCAATGATCGAATGGGCGCCTTCGGCGGTGTAGCCTTCGGCCACTGCACTTGGCACGCAGACCAGATTGAGGCGTCCGTCAGTCATGGCATTCAGATAGATGATGGGCTCGGTGGGAATCTTGTCCGTGGTCGCGAAATGCACCGCTCCGGTCGCACTCCAGGCGCCGGCCTGATCCTGGCCGTCATGACCGACGAGCCTGGCAAGCACATCGAATGGCACGGCGAGAACGACATGTTCGCATGTCAGTCGCGAACCATCGTCGAGTTCGACCCAGCCATCACCAGCGGCGGTCACGGTCCGATCGAACGAGATGGCCGATCGAATCGGTTGCGCCATCACTTCAGCGATCTGCTGCATGCCCCCCTCGGGAAGCTCGGCGCGGCCATGTGCGAATCGGTCGAGTGTCGCGAGAAAACGCTCTGCTGGTACTTCGAGATCCTCATCGAGCAGCACGCCCGAAAAGAACGGCTTGAGAAACGATTCGAAGAATCGGGACGTGAATCCGACCGATTCGATGAGGGTCCGAGCGGAACCACCCACGGAATGACCGCCTCGGACTTTCGCGGCAAGCGTGCGACAACGGTTCGCGGCTCTCAAGTCACGCCAACCGCCGATGCCGGAGAACAGAAGCCTCACGGCGCTGATGGGGTCCGCTTTCGGGTCGATCACACGCACTCTTCTGGACCCGGAAACGAGCACGGCACCTCGAGTGAAGCCGAATCTCGGGAGGACGCATCGGGGCACGGGTCGTTCAAGCGCGTCGTAATTCGACATCGACACCTGAAACCCCCGATCGCATGTGACACCGTCCATGATGTCGCTGCCGAGGCGACCGCCGACCCTTGAGGTGGATTCGAGAACCTCGAAGTCGATGCCGTGCTCATGGAGAGACCGAGCACAGGAAAGGCCCGAGAGGCCTGCGCCGATGATGATGACCTGATGCGACTGACTGCTCATGAATTGTTCACAGAGTCTCCGGACTTGAGTGTCTCGAGTTCCGCCCATCGATCATAGAGCGCCTTCACGTCCTGCTGAGCCGCGCTCAGCGCGGCGAATGCCTGTGATGATCTGACATGGTCGGCCAGTGTGGCGGGATCATTCGCTTCGACCTCGAGGCGTTCAACTCGATCCTCCGCTTCCAGAATGGACTGTTCCATCCCATCGTACTCCCGTTGTTGAAGATAGCCGAGTTTCTTCGTCGCTTGTCGGGGCCGACCCGACTTCCTGGCAGTCGTGCCAGAGATCTGAACCGAGCCGGAGTTTCGAGACTTGTCCGACCGATCGATCTTCTTGAGGTGATTCATCCACTGGGTCATGTCGGCGACATGTCGAGCCCCTCCCATGTCATCCAGTCCGACCAATTCCGTGGCGACTCGTTCGATCATGAATCGATCGTGTGTCACGAGCACGAGCGCTCCTGGAAACTCGAGCATCGCCTCCTCGAGGACCTCAAGAGAGGGTATGTCGAGGTCGTTCGTCGGCTCGTCCATCAACAGGACATCCGCCGGCTCCAGCATGAGATTCGCGATCAGGAGACGGGCCTGCTCGCCTCCTGAAAGCAGTTCGACTCTCGTCGAGAGTTGATCGGGCCGGAACAGGAATTTCTTCGCCCAGCCGGTGACGTGAATCATTCTCCCGAGATAATCGACGGTGTCTCCAACAGGACACAGTGCCTCCTGAAGGGTCTGTTTGGGCTGCAGCGTGCCACGATGCTGGCTGAAGACGACCGTGCGAAGTTCGCTCGCACGCTTGATGGTCCCGGTGTCCGGCTCGAGATCACCGGAGATCAACCGGAGCAACGTGGTCTTCCCAGACCCGTTGACACCAAGCAGACCGATTCGCTGGCCCGGCGTCAACACGAGATCGAGCGAGTCGAACAACTTCTTCTCGCCCATGGTCTTCCCGACCGAATGAAGCGCCACGAGGCGCTTGGTCTTTCTCTCCGTCGCTTGAAAGTCTATTTCCGTGGTCTTTTCCGGGGCGAGATTCCGACTGCGCGTCCCCTTCAATTCCGCCCGACGTTCGGCGGCCTGATTGACCTGCGTCTTGTTTCGGGTCTGCCGACCCTGGATCCCCTGCTTCAACCACGCGGTGTCTCGTCTGACCTTGTTTGCCAGGACAGACTCCGCCTGACGCTGGGATTCGAGAAAGTCATCCTTGCGTCTCAGGAACTCGGTGTAGTTTCCGACGGCCTCGAAGGTTCCTCCCGGATAGGCGTCGGACAACTCGATGATCCGCTGTGCGGTGTTCTCCAGAAACCGCCGGTCATGGGTGATGAAGACCAGAGCCGCCTTCGACTGGATCGCGAAACGTTCGAGCCAGAGAACGCCCTCCAGATCGAGGTGATTGGTCGGCTCATCGAACAGAATCACATCGGGATCAGCCGCGAGTGCACAGGCCAGGGACAGTCGTTTCCTCCATCCACCGGAGAGCGATGTGATGGCACGAGTGAAATCGGTGAAGCCGAGTTTCGACAACGAGATCGAAGCACGAGTGGTTCGCTCAATATCGTCATCGATCAGAGATTCGAGTCCGCCTGTCACTGCTTCAAGCGGTGACTCGAACCCGGAGAAGTCATCATCCTGTGCGACGTATCGCATCACGATGCCCTTCTTGCGGACGATCTCACCATCATCAGGAGACTCGAGTCCGGCGATGATCTTGAGCAGGGTCGACTTCCCCGCACCATTGGGGCCGATCATGCCGAGACGTTCACCGGATTCGATGTGAACACCCACACCCTCGAAAAGCATGTTCGAGGGGAAGGATTTTTCGAGATTTCGTGCAGTGAGGAGCGTCGCCATCGCGGCTTAGTCTCGTTTCGAGTCGTGGATCTGGTCTGTCGCGACGCACACGGTACCACGAACCCGAGTGGATTCATCAAATGTCGCGCATCCCTTCACAGAACCGGGTACGTGGCCCCTGACACTGAGTAGGATGCGTCGCTCCACATGACCTCGAACGCCTCACAATCCCCACTGGATTTCACTCGGATTCTCACCGCATGGTGGCCGCTTGCACTGAGCTGGCTGTTGATGGGGATAGAGCTTCCGATGATCAGTTCGGTCGTGGCGAGACTGCCCGATCAGCAGGTCCAACTCGCGGCATTCGGTGGAGTGGTGTTTCCGCTCGCCCTGCTGGTCGAAGCCCCGGTGATCATGATGCTGGCAGCCTCCACCGCCCTGAGCACGAATTCCGAGGCGTTCAAGGTGCTCAAGCGGTTCATGGGACGGACGGCGCTGATCATGACGCTCATTCACGTCCTGTTCGGGTTCACACCTCTCTACGACATCGTGGTGGTTCCGCTTCTCGACATTCCCGCTGCGGTCGTCGAACCCGCACGGGTCGGATTCATGATCATGCTCCCGTGGACCTGGGCGATCGCGGACCGGAGATTCCACCAGGGCCTGCTCATCCGTTTCGGACAACGCAACGAGGTGGCCATCGGAACCGGCGTGAGGCTCTGTGCGACGATCCTCGTGCTGGGGGCTGGAGCGCTCCTTGAATTCCAGGGAGCGGTCGTCGCCGGAGCCGCCCTTTCGATCAGCACCATCTCCGAAGCGGTCTATGCGAGGCTCAAGAGCAGGAAGGTCATCGCCGGCCCTCTCCGCGACTCTCCGGTGAACGACGTGGTGGTACGCGGGACGAAACTCCTCTCCTTCTACGTGCCGCTCGCCATGACACCGTTTCTAGTTCTGGCCATGCAACCCATCGGAGCGGCTGGAATCGACCGGATGGCGAATCCGATCGAATCACTCGCAGTCTGGGCGCCCTTGAACGGCCTCGTGTTTCTGTGCAGAAGCGCCGGCGTCGGTTTCAACGAGGTGGTGATCGGACACTACAAAGAGCCCGGTGCCCGTGCATCACTGAGTCGATTCGCATGGATCGTCGGAGGATGCTTCTCGCTGTTTCTGGCGTTGATGTCCCTCCCACCCGTGGCGGATCTCTGGTTTGGAGAGATCATCGGGCTCGAGCGCGATCTCATCGATGTCGGCACGCTCATTCTATGGATGACGATTCCGATTCCGTTGCTCACATTCCTGCAATCCTTCTATCAGGGAGCGATCGTCGACGCGCACAGGACGAGGTACATCACCGAGTCAGTCATCGCATTCTTCATCACCACGACACTGATCATCATCCTCGGTGTCATCGTTCAGCCCGAACACGGGATCAGTGCGGTTGTCGTTGCCACGACGACAGGCAACCTCATTCAGACCCTGTGGCTGTGGGCCAGATGCAAAATGAAGCTCGGAATGTGAACGAGGCGGGATCAACCCATGAAAACTGATGAAACGCTCCCGGTTTGACGATAGTCTCTGAGTGAAGACCACCTTTCGACACCGGAGCACGTGATGAGTAAGAAGAAACAGCAGCAGCGGAAGAAGAAGATGCGAGACGTACGGATCAAGAAGTCCGCCGAGGCGCGCCGCAAGGCGGCTCAAGAGGAATCCGATGCCAAGGGTCCGGTCCTTCCCCGCGGAGGCAGCCGGCCGGGATTCGCCGCGACCCCGCAGGGCGGTCGCCAGCATGCTCGAGGAACCACGCCCGCGATGCACCGCCCCCAGGGCGGTTGAGCGATTGCCATCTCCTGCCCTCGTGGCCCCTGACGAGACACGCTGATCATTCAACCCGTGGTGGGTCGTCGTTTCACGCATCACATCGGAGGCCGGCTCAATCGTACCGATGGGCTGAAGTCGTTCTGTGCTCCTCATCTCCGTCCGCCCCGAACAGCCAGTCCCTGAATCGGACCAGGTCGTTCATGGCGAGGAACAGAGATGGGACGATGAGCAGGATGATGAAGGTCGCGAAGATGATTCCGAAGGCGATCGAGATGGCCATCGGAATCAGGAATCTGGCCTGCATCGACGTTTCGAAGATCATCGGAAGCAGGCCGCAGAACGTCGTCACACTGGTCAGCAGGATCGGCCGGAAGCGCCGGGCGCCCGCACGACACACGACCTCTCTGATCGTCCAATCGGGATTCTTCGCTCGGTAATCGTTGATGGTGACGAGCAGCACCAACGAGTCGTTCACCACGACTCCAGAAAGCGCCACGATCCCGAACATCGATATCAGACTCATGCTGTACCCCATGATGAGATGTCCGATGATCGCGCCGATGATTCCGAATGGAATGGCGCTCATGACGATCATCGGTTGGATCCAGCTTCTGAAGGAGATCGCCAGGAGTGCGTAGATCACGAACATCGCGTAGATGAACCCCGTCCCGAGGCTCGAAAGCGAGTCCCATTGTTCCGACTGTTCACCTTCGTAGCTCCAGGACAACCCTGGAAACTGCCTTGCCAGCAGAGGCATCACAGTGGCATCGAGCCCCTCGACGACATCGTTTCCGGTGGCCACCTCGGTGTCGATCTCGGCGGTGACCGAATTCACCCGCCGACCGTCCGTCCTGCGAATCGAGTTGTAGGCACGTCCTTCGGTGACCTCGACCGCCTCCGCCAGAGGAATCTCGGTTCCATCCGGAGTTCGAAGAAGGAGATTCTCAAGCGTGTACAGGGTCTCACGCTCGGCCTTGGGAAGACGAACCATCACGCGAATCTCGTTCCGTCCACGCTGCTGCCTGAGGGCCTCGGCGCCGTACAGGAAACTTCTGGTCTGCCGGGCGACCTCGGAAGCGGTCAGGCCGAGACTCCTGGCCTCCTGAGTCAGCTCGTAGTTCAGCTGAGCCTTGCCTCGCGCGACACCCGAATCGATGTTCGAGACACCCTTGAAGGTCTTCAGTGATTCGGCCAGTGAAAGGCTCGCGGCATCGAGCACCTCCGTGTTTCGATGGCTGAGCTGGACGTCGATGTCGGCGCCTGACGGACTGCCGAATGAACTGGTGAACGAGATGCTCTCGACACCGGGCAGTTCACCCGTGTATTCGCTCCAGAGTCTTCGAAAGTCCTCCGCGGAGACGGTCCGCTCCGCTTCCGGAACGAGTTCCACTCTGAACCCGAACACGTTCGTTCTTTGCGACCTGCGGGACGCCTGCGGGCCACCCCCACCACCGATGCTGCCTCCGGTGACGGCCTGGACGTTCTTGATGATTCGGCCCCCACCGGACTCCTCGGTCACACGATCAAGCGCCGCGAGGACCTTCGACTGAACCTGCTCGGTGCGTTCGAAGGGAGAACCGACCGGAAGCCTGGCCTGGACTCTGACGCTGTCGGTGTTGATGTTCGGGAGAAACGTGAAAGGAAGCCAGCCACCGACGACCAGACTGACGGACAGGCCGAGCAGGCCGAGCCCGATGGAGATTGCGAGATAATGGTGCGCCGCCACGACTCTGACCACGGGCATGTAGGCCCGTGCAATCAGAATGCTCAGTGCCCGCGAGAAGAAATCAGAAGGCATCGAGACGATTCGCCAGAACAGAGTTCGGCGTGGTGAATGGGAGAGGTGGGCGGGAAGAATGAAGATCGACTCGATGAGTGAGATCAGGAAGACGCTGATCGCCACGGCCGGTATCTGGAGAAAGATCTTCCCACTCGCACCGGGCACGAAGAGCATCGGCGCGAAGGCGACCATGTTCGTCAGGACCGCGAATGTCACCGGACCAGCGATCTCCCTCGCCCCCTCTATCGAGGCCTGCAAGGCCGACATGCCCTGCTCTCGTTTCTCATGAATGTTCTCTCCGACCACGATCGCGTCATCGACGATGATGCCGAGTGTCACGATGAAGGCGAACAGCGAGATCATGTTGATCGAAGCATCCGTCGAACTGAGAAAAAGAAACGATCCGAGAATCGAGATCGGAATGCCAAGAGTGACCCAGAAGGCAAGCCGTGGTTCGAGAAAGAGGCCGAGCATGAGCAGCACCAGGGCCAGTCCCATCATCGCGTTCTTGAGAAGAAGGTCGATGCGCCCTCGATACATGATCGATTCGTCCTCGATGATCTCGACTTGCATGCCGTCCGGAAGATCGGGGGCGAACTCGGCAAGAAACTCGGCCGTCGCATCGGATATCGAGATCGGTGATTCGAGACCGACCCGATAGACGTCGACCAGCATCGCAGGCTGGCCGTTCACGAGTCGGTTGACATCGACGTCCTGGAACCCATCCGTGATGGTCCCCATCTCACCGAGCCGAACGACCGAACCGTCCGCGCGCGAGATGATCGGAACATCCGCAAATTCACGGCCGTATTCTCTTCGTTCGGACGTGCGAATCAGTATCTCACCGGCTTCGGTACGCAGACTCCCTGCTGGAATCTCGACGGACGCATTCTGGATTCTTCGAGCGACCTCAGCAGGGGTCAGTCCGTACGAACGAAGCGTGTCGGACGAGATCTCGACCGAAATCTCGAGCCCCTTGCCGGAACCCAGCTCGGTCAGGGTCACATCATCTCGAAGTGAGAGACCATCTCGGATCACTTCCGCGGTGTCCCGCAGGGCCTTCTCATCGAAAGGTCCGTAGACGGCGATGGTGATCACCTTGTTTCGATTCTCCATCATGGAGACCGTCGGGCGTTCGATATCCACCGGAAAGGTCACGATCCTGTCGACGGCATTCTTGACATCCTGCAGCGCCCGATCCATGTCGGCGGAGGCCAGCAACTCGACGCTGATGGAGCCTCGCCCTTCGCTCGCGGTCGACGTGATCCTCTTGACTCCCTCGATGCCCCGCACGGAATCCTCCGTGACCATGAGAATGCCGGTCTCGACCTCTGAAGGGCTGGCTCCGGGGTAGACGATGGAGATTCCGATCACATCGAGAGAGAACTCGGGAAAGACCTCCTGCTTGATCCGAAACGCCGACAGGGTGCCACCCAGCAGGAGGCCCAGCATGAGCAGGTTCGCCGCCACCGGGTGACTGGCCATCCAGGCGATCGCACCATTGGAGTTTCGCGGGCGTGTTCTCACCTGGACTCTCCATCACCATCTCCATCGAGATCGGACAGGCGCTTCAGGAGCATCCCTTCGACGGCCATTCCCATCGGACTGGTGATGATCGTGTCACCGGGTTCGAATGCGATCTTCGCAAGCACGGTGTCGGACCTGCCGACCACGATGTCGCAGCGTCGAACTGCGAGCGTGTCCTCTGCATCCATGACCCACACGGTGTCGTTCTCCTGAAGGACGGATCTCGGGATCTCGACCACGCCGCTCACCCGGGGCCCCTCGATGTCCACTCTGACGTAACTGCCAAGCAGCAGCGCACCTCGTCCTGGCACGTTCTCCCGGTTCAGAGGGTCTGCCACCGTGAGGATCACCTTGGCAAGCCTCCCAGATCGTTCGACCTGCCCCGAGAGCCTCGCGACCACGGCCTCACGAACCAATGTCCTGCCATCCCCCAGTTCGAGCGTGATCGTCGCTCTGGAATTCAATTCAGGGCGCTCGGAGTCGATGATGATCCACTCCAGTTTCGACAAGGGGATGGAGACGACGATCTCGAATTCATCAGTGCCGACGATCGTCGCGATGGAACTCGACGGGGAGACCACCTGCCCGATCTCCACGTTGTCATCGAGAACCAGACCGTTGAACGGCGCTTTGATCGTCGTTCGCTCAAGGTTTAACTGTGCGAGCTTCAACCTGCCCTTGGTGGCCGCGAGCATGGCCTCCGCTTCAAGCCTCTGAGGTTCCTTCCGAGCCAGCCTCTCACCGATCTCCGTGGTCTCGATCGTCTCACCAAGCAGTTCCCACTCACGCTGCGCGACGAGACTGCCCGCTTCCGCCATCTGAAGATCGACTTCCGCATTCACGACATCGGCCTGTCGCTGCCCCACCGTGATCTCGTAATCCTGGGGGTCGATGTTCAGCAGAACGTCTCCACGCGCGATCGTCCCCCCGACCATCAGGGAATCGTTGAGACCGACGACCTCACCGGAGACCTGTGGCTGGATCCGCAACAGACGATGCGCCTCGACCGTGCCGAATCCCGTGACCCGGATGCGGTCGTTCATGAGTGACGGCTGGATCGTCTCGACGATCGTGGCCCTCTGCGGCAGATCGACCCGATCGGGTGTGGGACGAGCGCCGATCAGCACGAAACTGCCGTACCCCGCCACGGCGATCACCAGAACCGGAAGCATGAAGCGAAACACCGCGACGCTCGCCTGAAGAAAGGCAGGCGGTTCCCCCTTCATGCTCGACTGGTCTCCCGCGCAGCTGGCCACGGGGTCCTTGGACGTTTCCGATGCATCATGGTTCATGGTCATGTACTTGAATTCCCTGTTGACATGTCGGAGTTTCGAGGGCTCGTGCGCCCGGTCTCCTGCAAAGGCTCGAGTTCATCAAGCCATTCACCGCCCAAGGCGAGATAGAGATTCGAGCGAATGCTGAGAAGCTGCTTGCGCACGGTCACTTCCTGCCGCTGAACGCCCTGGAGAGCCTGCAAGGCGGAGATGACATCCAGGTACTCGTTCTGACCGTTGGCATAACTGAATCGAGCTTCGGCAAGCGTCGCGGATGCGATCGAGATCTGTGCGATGACGTCGTCAAGCAGTTCGACCTGGCTGGCCTCCTGATCGATCGCATCCTGGATCTCACGAAGTGCGACGAGGAATTTCTCACTGAACGCATCCATCCGTTCCTGCATCAGAGCCTTGCGCCGGTCGACCTCGGCGCCTCGACGGTCTCCATCGAAGACAGGCTGGAACAGGCTGCCCCCCATGCTGGCCAGAGTGTCATCGAACAGACTGGAGAGGCTGGGTGAGTTGAAGGAGGCGTCCAGAGAGATCCGAATGGTCGGAAGCATGTCCGCGACGGCGGCGGCGACCTCGAGATCGGCCGCGGAGAGCCTCTTGTAGGCGGCTCGCAGATCGGGACGGGTGTCCAGAAGCTCACGTGGCGCAGGCAGGTCCGGAAATGGGGGCAGAGGGGGAAGCACGGCTTTGGGGGCGACTTCGATCGGAAACTGCGGGGCGCGACCGAGGACGACGGACAACCTGTTTCGACTCAGTTCGAGCGATGAGACGACCGCAGGCACCTGGGACTGGACCTGCGCAAGCTGCAATCTCTGCTGGAGCACTTGAAGCGCGCTTCCGACTCCCTGCCCGTATCGGTGCTCGATCACTTCGAGCTGGTTCGTCGAGGACTCGATCTGCTCCTTCAAGACACGAAGAAGTTGTTCCTGCTCCTGGATCGTGAACCAGAGGTCGACGACCGTTCCTGACAGAAGCAGCGCGGTCTGTTCGACATCATCACGGCTCGCCGTGGCCAGCAGTGTCGCAGCCTCGGCGCGATTGGAGATCTTCTTCCAGAGATCAAGTTCCCAGGTCAGCGCCAGGCCCAATCTGAATCGATTCGAATACGTCCTTGCGCCGGACGCGTCGATTCGCTGGCGAGAACCGGAACCATCCAGAGTCGCATCAGGCAGCACAGGGGCTCCGACGATCGTCGCGGTGGCGAGCGACTGATCGAGCCTGGCCCACGCCTGCTTCAGATCCAGATTGGCTCCGAAGGCCTCCAGCACCGTTCGATCGAGGTCGGGATCCTCGAACGCCAGCCACCATCGTTCAGGGGGTTCGACTCGGGCAAGCGGTGCGTCGAACGACTCCGGAATCGAGACATTGGGTTCCTGCAGATTCTTCAATTCATAGGGTGTGCATCCCCCCAGAATCAGACCCGTCAAGAGAATGCCTGTCACTGTCTTCAGCACGTGATGCCTGCCTGATCTGCCTGAGAGAGAATTCCGGAAAACAAGAATTGAAACGGTCATTGTATCCGCCCTGCCAGACCGAGGGGGCCTCGTGACACGGGCCGCAGGTGCGTGAGGCATTCGGAATCGGACCCACCGTCAATGAGCATGTGAAAAGACACCTGGCATGGAAGCCAGGTGCCTTTGAAGCGGGCGAAGGGGCTCGAACCCTCGACATTCAGCTTGGAAGGCTGACGCTCTACCAACTGAGCTACACCCGCAAAAGCCTGCTGATCGAACAGAGGTCAGGTAATCTAGCAGGCATTTCCGGGTTTGTCTCCTCTTCCCGGAGCTCTCTTGGAAGTTTCGCCTCGACGCGCTTCCACCAATCGAGCCATACCCCTTCACGGGAACTGAGGGCGGAAAATCATCACCTTGCCAGCCGACACGGCCGTGAGTAGTGTCGTCGGTTTTCTCGCCGCCCCCCCATCACCCACTCACAGGATTCCAATGGTCGCCCTTCATCGCATGACTCCCTTCAAGGCCGATGCCTGCCTCATGCTCGTGGCGGCGATATGGGGAATGGGGTTCGTCGCCCAACGCCTTGGCATGGACCATGTGACACCCATGCAGTTCACTGCCGCACGATTCGGCCTCGGCGCGATGGCCCTTGCTCTTTTCGCACTTGGTCTCAGGCTCATCCGCGGGCGGAGCGAATCCGACAGGTCGGGCGCGGATCTCAGAACCATCATCATCGGTGGGACCCTGGCCGGGTTGACGCTGTTCTTCGCGGCTGGATTCCAGCAGTTCGGCATCGCGGAAACGACGGCCGGAAATGCGGGATTCATCACCGGCTTGTATGTGGTCATCGTCCCCGCGCTCGGCGTGCTGATCGGAAGGTTCCCCGACAAGGCGGCCGTCGCTGGCGCGCTCATCGCCCTGGCAGGTCTGTATTTTCTGAGCATCAAGAGCGGCTTCGCCATGGGCCGTGGTGACATCCTGGTCCTGATCTCCGCCGTCTTCTGGGCTCTGCACGTGCTGATCATCGGCCAGCTCGCCCCGCGAGTTCCCGCTCTGACTCTGAACGTGGTGCAGTTTTCAGTGACTGCGGCGCTCGCGCTCGTGGTGGTCTTGCTGCGCGAGAAGGTCGAGCTCACGGCAGTCGTCAGCGCAACCCCGGCCATTCTCTACAGCGGAATCCTCGCGGTCGCCGTGGCGTTCGGACTCCAGACCGTCGCTCAGAAAGTCGCCTCACCCACCAGAACCGCCGTGTTCCTGAGCATGGAGGCGCTCTTCGCCGCCGCCGCGGGCGCGTTGCTTCTGAGCGAGGCCTTCACACTGCGTCAGAGTCTCGGAGGCGCCTTGATGCTCACCGGCATATTGGTGACGATCCTTCTGAGTGACGGGCGTGGATCCACCCGAGACCCGGTCGAACGGTGAGCTGGGAACTCATGGAGATGGCGTCAGACGCTCGACGATCGCTTCCGTGACCGCGGCCGTCCCATACGGCGTCCAGTGACCGGCGCTCCTCTGCCAGTAGATCAGAACACCGTTGTTCGTTTCACGCGAGCGCTCGAACATCTGGATCGGGTTCACGACATCGAAGTGGTATCCCAACTCACTCGCGGCTTCGTACGGGAAGGTCGACTTGTATTCACCGGGGTCCGGATTGGTCGGCACTTCGACGACGAGAAAATCGATGTCGCGCTCGGCACACGACTCACGCATCCGATTCAACAGTGCGAGGCTGAGCCTGATGTTCCTCGGGACCTCATCCGAATGTTCGCCCTGCTTCCCGGAATCCCCTGCTCGCATCGAATTGAACGTGAAAAGAAGCTGTCGCGCCAGCCTCCCCCCATCGCCACGTATCCAGTTGTAGAACTGTGAATGCTCGGCGATCCAGCGGTAGGCGGGGAACGAGAACAGCCAGGTCCTGATGGCCACTGCAGGCAGATAGGTGTCGTTCGCCCGTACGAGAACGTCACCTGCGAGCTCGTACAACTGCGAACGGACGTTGTCCCTCGGGTCACTCGCATGCCAGTATGCGATGACGAGATCGGGCTCGAACGACAAGCCTTCGTTCTCGAGCACGATCAACTCTTCAGCCGTGCCGAACCCGGAAACACCGAGATTCACGACCTCGACGGGACGAGCGTACCTGGCGCTGAGTGCGCGTTCCAGACGTGCTGGAACTGAATCCTCGTACGACACTCCGTACCCCATCGCGAATGAATCCCCGAGAAGAACGATGCGCAACACGTCATCGGCCTTGGGCGTTTCGAACTCCCTCGGGTCGCGGATCCCCTGGGAGTTGATGCTGAAATCGACGCGATATTCCGCGGAACTGTGAACGTAGCGCTCCCCGGGAATGTTCCGCCGTATGCCGTGCTCGCCCTCCTCGATGAAACGAGGAAGCATGCCGACCGGAGCGAAGACACGCAGATAGGCCTCGGCCGCCAGAAGGGACCAGACGACCGCGAAACATGACAGAAGGATTTTCTTGATGATCGAAGGCATGTCGACTGCTCAGAATGCGAAGTAGATGAATTCCTTTCCACTCCTGTCCGCGAAGACCGCGATGGACATGATGATGTAGATCCAGATGTTCAAGCGAACGAACCAGTGGAGACGCCTCATGAGATCCAGCTCGCCGGTCAGGCCCTGTCCGATCTGGAACAGCACGAGGAACCAGCCGAAGAAGAAGATGTGCTTCAGATCAAACCATGTCTGCATCGATGCGACCGGAGAGGTGAAGATCCCTTCGAAGAAGACTCCGATCGTCTGGATGTTCTGCGCCCTGAAGAGCATCCAGCCTATGCAGGTCAGATTGAACATCACCAACCCGAGGAAGATCTGTCTGGGAAATGAGATCTCCTTCTGCTCGGTTCGAATGCCAAGGGCGCGATAGGCGCACAACAGAAGGCCGTGATACGCGCCCCACAGCACGAAATTCCAGCCTGCACCATGCCAGAGTCCCCCAAGAAGCATGACGATCGTCAGGTTCCTGTAGGTGCCCAATCCCCCTGCCCGGTTCCCTCCAAGCGGGATGTACAGATAGTCGCGAAGCCAGGTGGAGAGACTTATGTGCCAACGACGCCAGAAATCGGACGGACTGGTCGCGAAATACGGCAGTCTGAAGTTGAGCATCAGATCGAAGCCCAGCAGTCTCGCGACCCCGCGGGCGATGTCGGTGTAACCACTGAAATCGCCGTATATCTGAAACGCGAAGGCATAGACGCCCACCAGAAGCGTGAGACCGTCCTGGGGGACGGCGAACGCACCCGAAGGATCGTCGAAGGGGCCGAAGGTCGCATTGACGACCGTCGCCATGTTGTCCGCCACGAACATCTTCTTGAACAGTCCCCAGACGATCAACCACAGGGACGAACGAACGATGGCCATGGTCAACGCGGGACGAACCTGTCCGAATTGCGGAAGAAGCTTGCTGGCACGTTCGATGGGGCCCGCCACCAGCTGGGGGAAGAACGCGACATAGGCGGCGAAATCGATGAACCGATCGGTCGCCCGCGTCTTGTTTCGATACAGATCGATGGTGTAACTCATCGTCTGGAAGGTGTAGAAGGAGATGCCCACCGGCAGGACGAAACCGAGAGTGAAATCACTCGGCTGACTCCCCGTCAACTGACCCCAGGCCGATGCGAAACTGTCGGCGAAGAAGTCGTAGTATTTGAAGAAGCCCAGAATCGTCAGATTGACCGCGACGCTCGCGAAGACGCCGATCCTCCGCCTCGTCCCCTCATTTGCGTTCTGAAGCGCCGAAACGAGTCCGTTGAGCATGAGAACAGCGAGACAGGCCCCGATGAAATACCAGGCTCCGTTCGATGCCAGAGGCAGGCTCCCGTCTTCGAGCGAGGGAAGCTCGGTGAGACGGAAATCGATCGCGCTCCAGTCAGGGACGAGAAACAGGGCGGCGGAGACGAGCACGAACGCGCTGACAGCGACCCGTTTCCGGGGCGCGACGGTCCCCCTGTCGATGAGCAGCCCGGCGACGTAATCGATCGCCGTGGAAAGCACAATGAGAAAGAGAAATCGGACGTCCCACCAGCCGTAGAAAACGTAACTACCGACGAGCAGCAGAACATTCTGGGCCCTGAAACGGCGACGGAGCAACGAATAGATTGTGAAGATGACCAGGAAGAAGATGGGAAATTCGATTGAATTGAAGAGCATCGTTCATCCGGTCGGCTTGAGAAGTCGCTCAATAAGGCAGGCGTCGAGTACCTCGTATCCCGACCGATTGAGATGCAGTGCGTCGGCGCTGAAGACGGAATCCGTCTTGCGCGGGGAGCCAAGCAGTCTCCCGAAATCAAGTACATCCTCCACCGCCATCAGATGGCCTGACACCAGGGCCTCATTGACCGAGACGACCGCGTCACGGATTCGGTCGTCCCAGATCGGTCGCCTGGACAGCCCCACCGGACCTGGCGGCACTATCGTCGAAACGAAGACCCTCACTTCATTCTTTTTCAGGGTCCGGTGGATGGCGGTGAGCGATCGCTTCGTCTCGGAGATGATCTCATCGGGATCCCTGTCCATGTAGCCGATGGCCTTGAGGTCGTTGATTCCTATCTGCACGATGACGGTCTTGCCCGCAAGCCGCGGAGCGATGACTCGTGTTGCAAGCTCCATCTGCACGGCCGTCATGCCTGCCGATCCGACCAGTCCGAACGGAATCGAATCGAGCTCTGGAACCGGATCCCATCGTGCGACCCGTGAATCGCCCATCAACAGGAATTCCGTGTCACTTGCCGTGGCCCGGTCGGTCAGATTGAGGAGGTCGATGGGATCGGAACGAAGCGCTGAAATGGTTTTCAGCTCCCGCAGCCCGCCAAGCATCAGGCCGGTCCAGATCCCGACTCCCGCGGAAACCACGATGATGAGTATCGTGATGACCACCCTGGAAGCCTTGTTTCCACAATGCCGTCCTGGAGTCGTGCTCATGCGTTCGTTGCCTTCGAGATCCTGACTCACTCAGTCGTGGCCCGGCAGCCGGACACGGCAGCCTTGATGGAATCGAACTCGATCATGTTGCCCGGATCATCGCTGACCCACGCGTAAGTGACGAGACCGTTTCGATCGATGACGAAGGCCGCCCTCTTGGCGATTCCCCTGAGACCCATGAACTCCTCATGGAAGGCGCCGTACATGATCGACACGTCCTTGTTGAAATCGGAGAGAAGCGGGAACGGAAGTTCGGTCTCCTCCTTGAACTTCTGAACCACGAAGGGCGAGTCGACGGAGATGCCGAACACACGAGCCCCCAGCCTCGTCCATGCGGACCAGTCATCCCGGATGGTGCAGAACTCCTCTTCACACACGGAACTGAATGCCAGTGGAAAGAAAAGGAGGACGATCGGTCCCGACTGGATCTCGGCCCCGATGTCGACCATCTGCCCGGGCCCTTCAGGGAGTTCGAATACGGGCGCCTTGTCATTGATCTTGAGTGTCATCGTTTGAGTCCTCGTTTGCTGGTCGTGAATGGGATCCGATGCCGGGTCGCGGTCATTCGGAAGCGGGCGTGTCGGGTGACAGTTTACGTCGAACGATTTTCCCCGTGGCATTTCGGGGCAGTTGATCAAGTCTGCGGATTTCACGAGGAACCTTGAACTGCGGAAGACCGTCCCTGCAGTGGGCTCTCAACTGGGTGTCATCGAAGGTGCAGCCCTCGGCCAGCTCGACGAAGGCGAGCGCGGTCTCACCTCGGCTCGGGTCGGGTTGTCCGATCACGGCGGATTCCTGAATCGATGGGTGCGCATTGAGCACCTCCTCGATTTCGCGAGGGAAGACGTTCTCTCCGCCGATGATCAGCATCTCCTTGATCCGCCCGGTGATCGAAAGGAAGCCGTCTTCGTCGAGACGTCCCATGTCCCCGGTGCGGAAGAAGCCGTCCTCGTCGAAGGCGGCGGCCGTCTCGTCAGGAAGATTGAAGTAGCCCTTCATGACGTTGGGCCCTCGAAGCCTGACTTCACCATCCAGATTGGGCCCGAGAACGGCCCCATCCTCACCGATGATTCGTGTCTCTATCCTGGGAAGAGAACGACCGACCGTGCCCCTGCGATTGTCTTCGGGCATGCACCAGTTGGTCACAGGCGCCGTTTCGGTCAGGCCGTACCCCTCGGTGATCTCTCGGCCGGTCTTCTTCTTGAATCCCTCGTAGACATCGTCACTGAGAGGCTCGGCCCCGGAGACGATGTAGCGCAATGACGAGACGTCGTCCTCGCAGAGACTCTTCTGCATGCGAAGCGCGTTGTACATGGACGGGATTCCGAGCATCGCCGTCGGACGATGCGTGCGGATCTTGTCGAGCACCTTCTTTGGAATGAAACGCGCCGAGTAGATGACATGGCATCCGGTGGCGAGCGGCATCAGCGTCAGCACCGTCATCCCGAACGAGTGGAACTGCGGCAGCACACCGAAGAGCGTGTCTTCACGGGTGAAACTCGCCCATTCACGGACCTGCTCGACGTTCGCCGACAGATTCGCATGCGTCAACATGACCCCTTTGGGTCGACCGGACGTTCCTGATGTGTAGAGGATGGCCGCGAGCCCGTCAGGTGCCGGTGATGCAGATCGGCGCAGTGG
>PAQN01000011.1:18441-59316 GCA_002709755.1 Phycisphaerae bacterium | reverse complement strand
TCACGATGGTGATCGTGATCGGGGCCGTCAACACGAGCCTGAGCGGACGTGGAGTCGAAGCCCTTCCCCTGAGTGCGGTGGGCGTGATCTACGGCGTCGATCGAATCCTCGACATGTGCCGCACGGTCGTCAATGTCTGGGGCGACGCGACGGGAGCGAAGATCATGACACGTCTGACCGGCAAGGATGACGAGCCGGCGATCACGACGACGACCTGACGGTCGAAGGTCAGTGCACGCCCTGATCGGCGAGCCAGCGCTCGCAGTCGATCGCCGCCGCACAGCCCATGCCGGCCGCGGTGACCGCCTGACGGTAGTCCGCATCGGCGACATCACCGGCCGCGAAGACACCCGGGATGTTCGTTTCGGATCCGCGACTCTCGAGTGCGACGTAGCCCGAATCATCGAGGGTGACACCGGACCCGTCGAGGAACCCGGTCGCGGGACTGTGGCCGATCGCGATGAAGAGTCCGGTCACCGGAATGCTCGAACGTTCGCCGTTGACGGTGTCCTCAAGCTCGATCGATTCGATCGTGGTCTCGCCGATGACGTCGACGACCTGCTTGTTCCAATGGACCTCGACGTTGGGAGCCTGAAGCACCCGATCGGCCATGGCCTTGGATGCGCGGAATTCATCGCGACGATGAATCACGTGCACCGTCGAGGCGAACTTGGTCAGGTAGCTGGCCTCCTCCATCGCGGTGTCACCGCCACCCACGACGGCGAGCGGTTGATCACGGAACATCGGAAGCGCACCGTCACAGACGGCACAGGCGCTGACGCCGCCACCAGAGGTCGCGAGTCGAAGTTCGTTTTCGAGTCCGAGCCAGTTCGCGGTGGCGCCGGTCGCGATGATCACCGATTCGGTCTTGACGGTCGAGCCATCGGAGAGCTCGAGCGTGAACGGTCGAGCGCTGAAGTCGCATCTCACGACGTCCTTGCTCTGAACTCTGGTTCCGAAGCGCTCGGCCTGCTTCTGGAAGAGCGACATCATGTCGGGACCGGTCACACCCTCGGGAAACCCGGGGTAGTTCTCGACGTCGGTGGTCAGCATCAGCTGGCCGCCCGGAAGAACTGGCGCGGGGTTCTGCTTGGGGACTCCCACGATGCAGAGGGGCTCGAGACTGGCTCGGGCGGTGTAGATCGCGGCGGTCCATCCTGCGGGACCTGATCCGATGATGACAACTTTTTCCACGGATTCGTCGGACATGACGCCTTACTCCAAATACCAAAGAATGAATCAGTCGATCAGCTTCTCGTCACGAGCGAGCTGACGAAGGGGTGGCCAGATCACGATGTCGCCGACGGCGCCGTCGTTGGTGGATTCCGCACCTTGATCGTCGATGTGATCACGCCCAAGGGCGTAGAGAATGCAGTCTTCGACCTTGAGCTGCCCGTAGGGACTCTCGACCGTGAGCGGTCTCGAAAGCTTCTTGTAGGTCAGCCCTCCGTAATCGGAGTCATAGGGATCGAAGTCGAAACGCTTGACCGAATAGACCGAGTAGACACCGGAGAAGTCACGGGGCCAGTTTTCGAAGGTCTTCCTGTACCCGCAGAGTCCCGCGGAGAAGATCGTTCCGTTGATGTTGGTGATCAGCTCCTCGCGTGCCCGGAAGACGTCCTCGAGATCACGCACCGCGAGCTGGACCGCGGCGAAACGAACCTCGTTGAGCCGTGAATAGGCGGTCGGAAGATCCATGATCGGCTCGAACTGGCGCGAGCGCCAGCGTCGCCACCAGTCGTCGTAGACCTCGACGAGCTTATCCTTGGAGGCATCGAGCGATCCGTGCAGGGTCGCCAGACGTGCCCAGCGCTTCTTGGTGCCGAAGCGGTCGAGCGGCGTCTCGCGGGCCTGGAGTTCGCCGAAGATCTCGGCGAACCTGGCCTCATCGGCCTGTCCACTGCGGTCGAAGGCTTCCTCGAGAAGATATTCGACGAAGATGCGATCGCCCTCGGGCATGGCGAGGCGCCGCATGCGCTGGTCATCACCCATGTTGATGAAGGGATAGTCCTTGGTGCCAAGCTGCTTGTAGAGGGCGGCGGGAATCCTGTCGAGATAGGCGTACATCGCGTCACGCTGGGTCGAGAGCGCGAAGGAGAGCGTCTCGAGGAACCAGAGTTTCTCCCGGATCATCTCCTGCTCTCCGCCCTGTCTCAGAAGGCGATTGGTGGCGATCGCGATCTTGAAGGCGTCCTCGTACTGCTCGGCCTCGAGCAGACGATAGAACTCGGCGGTCGCCCAGCAGAGAATGGTCTCCATCGCACCGTACAGATACTCGTATTCCACACCGGTGAGTCCCGTGCCCGGCGCGACGTCGATCACGACATTCATTTCAGCCCATTCGTCCTTGACGTTCGAACGTCCGTAGGGCATGCCGAGAAGCGGCTTGTCCTGGCTGGCGAGCAGCGCCACCCCCATCTGCTCATTGGCCGCCGCCCATTTCGAGATGGCGTCCCATCCCGTCATGCCGGGCCAGATCGTCGTGAGATTGAAGTCGTCTCCCACTGGAACGGGGCTCTCGCTCATGGTCAGATAGGCATCGATGATCGAAGTGGCGCTCCGGCCTGCCTCGGTCGAACCGGAGAACAGCCGCTCGTTCAGTCGGCGCTCCACTTCAGGTGCGTCGGCGAATCCGAGCGGGACGCTCATGAAGAGAGCGGCAAGCACACCCGTGATCAGACAGAGAGAGGGAAATCGATGGGATCGAAGGCACATGCGATGGCTCCAAACGTGGCTGGCGGAAGACCGATGGGGTCGGACTCGAACCTGGCAAATCGGTAAAGATCGAATGGTACCGCATGGAAGCCCTCAATAGGGGCTCGCTTGCTTTAGAATGGGTGTTCACCCCCTGCCCTGGAGCGATCAGATGGCCAGAAATCGAAGAGTCCCGGAAAAAATCAATGTTCTTCTGGTTGGAACGGGCGGCCGCGAGCACGCTCTGGCCTGGCGACTCAGCCAGTCTCCGAGGCTGGGCACCCTCTGGATTGAACGCGGCGCCAACGCAGGCCTTGCGACACTGGGAACACCATGCCCGGAACAGGTCTCGGGCACGCTGTCGAACAATGAACGATTCCGTCTCGGAAAATTCTGCGACGAGAACGACATCGGTCTGGTGGTGATCGGGCCGGAGGATCCACTGGCGAACGGACTCACCGATCTTCTCCAGACCGAAGAACGGATGGTCTTCGGTCCCACCGCGGCCGGCGCTCGACTCGAAGCCGACAAGGGCTATGCGAAGACGTTGATGCGTTCCGCATCGGTGCCCACCGCCGATGGCAGGACCTTCGACAACCACGAATTCGCACGCACCTACATCCAGCAGCGCGGAGGCAGTTGCGTGGTCAAGGCCGCCGGCCTTGCCGCGGGCAAGGGCGTCGTGGTCTGCCAGACACCGGAGGAGGCGCTGGCTGCGGTCGATCACATCATGGACGATCGAGCCTACGGCGACGCCGGTGCCAGCGTGGTGATCGAGGAACGACTCGAGGGTCAGGAACTCAGCGTGCTCGCGCTGGTCGACGGACGAACGATCTCGGTGCTTGATCCATGCCAGGACCACAAGCAGGTGGGCGAAGGCGATGTCGGCCCGAACACCGGAGGCATGGGCGCCTACTGCCCCACCCCACTCGCCCGCCGTGAACTGATGGCGGATGTTCACCGTGACATTCTGATTCCGACCGTCGACGCCCTTCGACGCGACGGCGTCGACTTCCGTGGCGTGCTGTATGCAGGCCTGATGCTCACGCCTTCAGGGCCGAAGGTACTTGAATTCAACGTCAGATTCGGTGATCCGGAGTGCCAGCCGTTGATGAGTCGTTTCCAGGGGGATCTCATCGAGGTTCTGTGGCGCACGGCCGCGGGCTGCCTGAGTGACGCGGAGTTCGACTTCGACGGCCGAACCGCCTGCACCGTGGTGCTGTGCTCGGAAGGCTATCCCGGGGACTACTCGAAGGGACGAGTCATCGAAGGCATCGCCCAGGCCGAGAAGATGGATGGCGTGGTCGTCTTCCATTCAGGAACGACGCGAGCCGAAGACGGCACGGTGGTCACCAGTGGTGGTCGCGTGCTCGGAGTCACCGCACTGGCCGACGACCTGCGCACGGCACGTGATCGTGCCAATGCGGCCTGCGACCTGATCGATTTCGAAGGCGCCTTCCACCGTCGGGACATCGGCGACCGGGTGCTTCAACTGGCCACCTGAGTCAGGGTTCGATCCAGACGCCCGACCAGTCGTCCTCGACGAAGTCGAAACGGACCCGACGGTGACCGTCGGATGCGAGGTGGAGCCGCTCGATCGAGATGATCTCGGATCTGAGCACGGAGAAGTTCACCTTGCCGGCTTCGCTCTCCTCGAGAGTCGGATTTCGATCGACGTGCGAGTCGGGAAGATTCGCGGTCGGATGTTCGCTCTCGCTGCTTGGCGCACGAGGCGCGAGATAGCACCGGCGTGAGGAGACGTTGGAGCGCGCCCACGCATCCTCGAAGAGCGGCCCGCTGGTGAGGACCTCGGCATGGGCTCGAACCCTGAATTGGTGCCGCATCTGGGGATCGTAGAACAACCAGGTCACTCGCGGATCGGCGCCGATCTCCCGGACCTTCCCACTTCGTGCATCGGTGTGGCAGATCAGCTCGCGTGAGGCACGCTCGGCTCGCCGGAGCACCACGATTCGAGCCTCGGGAAAATCCGAGGCGCCGCGAGTGGCGAGGGTCGGCAGATGAAATGGATGGCGACGATCGGACGCGCCCTGGTGAAGAGCGTCCCAGATGAGATCGAGCGTTCGGGGCAGTGAATCCGTCATCCACGGGATTGTCGCGTCCCGGGAGGATTCGCGCCAGCTGGACCATCCCTGAAGGGGATCCTGATGGTTTGCGGCTTGAGGGAACTTCCGAGGCCACCCTTGGGGTGGATTGCGCTACAATCCCTCTTCCAGCTCCCGGACAGGTGACCGAGCGGCTGAAGGTACCGGTTTGCTAAACCGGCGTACCGGTTATACCGGTACCACGGGTTCGAATCCCGTCCTGTCCGCTTCAAGACCCCCGTTCCCTGAAAAGGGACGGGGGTTTTTCGTGGTGCGGCATGACGCACCGAACCACGCGCCCGGCATGACACCAGAAACAAACGCCCCGGCAGATGCCGAGGCGCTTGTCGCGTATGAGAAATATCGTGTTCTCGATGTGGACTCAGTCCGAACACAGTCCCCAACCGGTGAGGAGGGCCGCGATGTCCGCGCCATCGGTGGTCGAGTCACCCGTCAGGTCGGTTTCGGAAGTCCCCCACCCAGCGAGAAGGGCTGTCAGGTCCGCGCCGTCGATGACCCCGTTGCAGTCGTAGTCGCCGAAGCACTGAGGAAGCTCCAGCGGGCCCATGCTGACGAGATCGCGACCGGCCAGACCGGGATAGTCGACTCCGTACCGGCTCGCTCGGAAGGAGTTCTGGTTGTTGCCGGGATCACACCCCTGGGCGAGCGGGCCCGAAGCGGTCACGGGGTTCACGTACTCCCAGATCAGGTTGCCGTCGAGGTCGACTTCGTTGAAGACGCCCCCACGACCCTTGCACGTCACGGTGTGCCCGTTGGGCAGCCGCTCGCAGCCGGAGATGAAACTGCTGTAATAATCCGGTGGATTCTCCGCGGCGTAGATGACGGTGCCCACTTCGGGGCCGAAGGGACCGGTCTCGGGGACATCGAAACCGCCGTCCGCGTTGCGAGGAGGCGTGAACTCGTAGATCTCGGAATACGGTTCATCGGGGCGACCATTGCCATTGTTGAAGAAGGTGATGTTGCCCTCTCCGGGGTAGCCGGGAGTGACGTACCGCGCATCATGGTTGAAGAAGCTGATCTGATCCTCGGGGGTTCCTCGACCATAGATCTGCGGATTGCCCCAGCGATAGAGCAGGTCACCCGCGTCGGTCGCGGCTTCTTCCGTGGTCAGGTCGTGATCGATGATCCAGAGTTCGTTCAGGAACGGGGTGCTGATGACGATCTGGTCGTTGACCTCGTCGTAGTCGATCGAGTTGGCATGGATCCAATCCGCACGACTGTCACGCACGGCGTTGATGTCGACCTTGCGGGGATTGTCGGCGACGACCCCGAAGTTGGCCATGTTCTCGTCGTAATCCTGAATCACATGATCCATCACGCGCCACTGCCAGACGATGTTGCCACCGGTGGGACCATCAGGTTCGATCTCGATGATGGTCAACGGCCAGAGCGTGTTATCCTGGTTGACGCTCAGGTTGGCGGGATCGCGACCCGCCAGAAGCGCTTCCTGTCGTGTCAGAAACTCCCAGGCGATCGCAAGGACGTTTCCGTTCGGCAGAGGTTCGATGTCGTGATGCAGGCGGTATTCGGGCGTGTTGTATTCGAAGTCCCAGAGGAGCGTGCCGTCCCAGGCGAATCGCCTGATGCTTCCACCATCACCTCCGGCGATGATGATGCTTCCCTCGGCCGGACCGGGATCGGCACATCGCAGAAGACTTCCATCCTCGAGCAGATAGACGGAGTTGCCCCCGGGATCGGTGTCGATCCACTGATGCACCAGGTTGCCATCGAGGTCGATCAGATAGGTGTCGGTGGATGCCAGGGGGGTGTAGAGCGTGTACCCCGGATAACACCCTTCATCTCTGAAGATCAGACCCAGAGTCGGGTCATCCGCCGCGAGGATGGATGAACTGAACGCCGCCATGGCAAGGCCGGCGGCAAGCGGGGCTGAGCGAAACGATATGGGGATCATGAATTGCTCCTGTCGAGACTGATCTTGCAATGTGGAGAAAGCCACCCCGTGGAACTGGCTGTGCCCACGGGGCTTACTCAAGAATATGCGAGAAACCGGGAAGTCAAAATAAGATCTGCCGAAGATCACCTTGAATTGCTCCAAGACCGCTCGATTGGTGGATCTGGCACGGCTGAGCTGGTTTTTCAGAACGCCCTGAGATAATCGGACGTCGACATGAGGGCCCGAAGACCAGCCTCAAGCCGAGCGGGAATCCGAGCCCTCGAAGAACGCCTCGATCTGCTCCAGTTCGACCCCTTTGGTCTCGGGCATTCGCCAGAACACGAAGAGGACCGTGCAGGCATTGAAGGCGGCGAAGATCCAGAATGTCAGCGCCGGACTGTAGTGCACCACGGAAAGCGTTCCGATCCCCACGAAGAAGTTGCCCACCCAGTTGATCGAGGTCGCGATGCCGATCCCGGTGCTGCGGACGTTCGCGGGGAAGATCTCGGAGATCGCGAGCCAGACCAGCGGGCCGAGGCTGAAGGCGAAGGCGATGATCGCCACGAAGATCGATGCCACGATCACGTAGCTCGCCGCCGTCATCCCGGCGTTCGCGGTGTCGGGAAGCATGGTGCAGCAGATCGCGATCACGATCTGGGAGAGCATCATCAACGCCGTGCCGACCATCAGCAGAGGCCTGCGGCCGACCTTGTCGACGAGGAAGACCGCGATGAGCGTGGCGAAGACGTTGGTGAGTCCGAGCGCCGCGGTCAGACCGAGAATCAATCGAGACTGCGTGCCGTCGGTCGCATTGCCGAGACCACTCTCCTTCAGAATCTCGGGTGCGTAGTAGAAGATCGCATTGATGCCGCTCATCTGCTGAAGAAACGCCAGACCCACCGCGAGGATCAGCGCGAGTCGCACGCCCTTGCTGTGGAGCAGGATCCTCCAGAAGTTGTGTCCGGTCTCCTGAGCGAGTCGGGATCGAATGCCGGCGAGTTCCTCGGTCGCGGCGGCGTCGGAGCCCATCGTTCGTTTGAGGACGGCCCGTGCGATCTCGATGTGCCCCTTGCCGACCAGCCAACGAGGACTCGGCGGCATGAGCAGCATGCCGACCACCAGTCCTCCACCCAGAAGTCCGCCGATACCGAAGGCGAGGCGCCAGAACCCATCATGGCCGGTGGTCCAGATGCCGATGAGGAAGGCCACAAAGATTCCGATCGTGATCGCCAGCTGATAGAGACTCACCAACGCACCACGGTTCCAGGGTGCGGAGACCTCGGCGATGTAGAGCGGCCCCGCGACTGAGGAGAACCCGACCCCGAGCCCCATGACCACACGGCAGGTGACGATGAAGGCGTAGTCCTGGGCCAGGGCGCATCCGGCACAGCCGAGGATGAACATGACGCCGCCCCACACGTTGGTCCAGCGTCGCCCGATCCAGTCGCAGAGACGACCGGCGATCAGGGCGCCGAGGAACGAACCGGCCAGCACCGCACTCACCACGATCTCGATCTCGAAATCATTCAGACCGAACGCCTGCCTGATCCCGAGCTTCGCATCGGCGATCACGCCGATGTCGTAGCCGAACATGACACCACCCAGACCGGCGACGAGCGCCACCGCGATGGTGTAGAGACCGGATCGCTGGGCGATCACCTGTGGCTTGGAGGCGGTGTGTTCATGAGACATGGCGACAGGCTTTCAGAAGGGCGAATCAGAAGTCGGTGGTGAGACGCAGGCCGAGCACGAACGAGGTGGCCGAGTCGGCGCGAGCGCCGGGATCGAAGACCACCTGAAGGTCAGGGGTCAGCTGACAGGATCCGGTGAGTTGAATTCGATAGAACATTTCGAGCATCGATTGTTCCTCGAGTGGAACGGTCAGACGATCGGATGGCTTCGACCAGTTGAAGGCGACTCCGAAGAGATCGCCGCGGCTGCTGTCGCCGAACGGATTCTCGATGCCCAGTCCGACGGAGAATCCCGCGGTCGTCTTCGACATGGTCGAGTCGGCCAGCCCCCCCTGCGCCCAGACACCGAGGTTCTCCGAGAGATGACCCTGGAACTGCAGCGCGAACCCGTTCGACCATTCGCGCCGCGCCCACCCGTTCACATCATCGAGGTTCTGCCCCGCCCAGATCGCGGAGAGCACGGCCGGTCCGCCCAGCGCGTCCTCGTCGACGGGGAGCACCCACCCGAGCTCGACCGAACTCCAGACATAGCCTTCCCCGAGGGTGCTGAAGGTGTTGTTGGGCGTGCCCAGCGCATCGGTGACCATCGCGTTGATGAAGATCGATTCGGACGGAATCCATTGAACCGCGGCGCCGAGCTGATAGCTGCCGTGCGAATCACCGATCGTCTGCAGGCCGTCGAAGGGCCCGGCGAGAAACTGACGTGATTCATCGTTGGCCCAGAAGTTCAGTCCGATGTATTGATTCGGATGAAGCTTGCCGACGGAGACGACCAGACGGTCGTCGTGGAACCCCTGCTGGTAGTAGAGGAGATTCAACGTCGCGGAGCCGCCGAACTGGCCGGTGTAGAGCGAGTCGAGTCCCTGCGTGGAACCGACCGACCCGGTGGTGGTGACGTCGTTGGCGACCCCGATCTGATTGCCCTGCCGGATGAGGATGCCGAAGAGACCGTGTCCGTCATGGGCATGACCCGCGTGACCGGCCCCCGGCGATTCCCAGAGATTCCAGACGAGATTGACATCCAGTCGCCCGGTCCCGATGTCGCGCGCCCCACCGGGCACGGGATCCGACACATGCTGGTAGAGCATGGTGTAGTAGATCCCGAAGTTCATGCCGTAGTTCGCGCCGAGCCAGGACTCGATGTTCCTGATCGGGGACATCACCGGTTCGAGCGGTGACCCGAGCAACGGATCGACCTTCGAACGCACCAGTGGAAACGGATGCGGCGTGCTGAAGTCCAGGGCCACCGGATCTTCGGTGCACGGCAGAAGGGTCGGTGAGTTTCGCAGCGTGGTGATGTTCGAGAGGAACTGGATCCGTTCCAGATGCTTCATGCCGGCCCACTCACCGCCGAATCCGGAGATGGTCCCCGAGTCGTCCTGTTGGATCACGACAGTCGATGCACCACCGTCGCCGGAGGCCGTGGAACCATCCTCGGTGTCGACCGGCTTCGTGTAGGCGGGATCATCCTGCGCGGCCAGGCTCTGCGACGTCACCGCAACCAGGCATGCCGTGCAGAAAGTCGCCAGGAGAATGTCACGGCCGAACACCATGATGGGTTTCACGTTCATGAAGTCCGATGATACCGACAGTGGATCCCGAGAACATCCCAGGAACATCCCTGAAAAGGACCACCACGGCGATTCCATGGTCGTGAGTGGGATCCAGTCTCGGGAAACCGAAAAAGCGATGCAGGGTCATCCGAAAAAAACGTATAAGTGGTCATGGAGGCTCATCACCGTCTGAACATGTCAAGACCAGACGAGAGTGCAGAACCATGCCACAGACTCTGACGCTGATCATCACACTGCTGACTCTGAGCAATGTCCTCTCGCGACCGGTCCGGGCCGAGACGCTGACCGTCTGCCTCGAGGGCGGATGCGACTTCACCTCGATCCAGTCGGCGATCGATGCCGCCTCGAACGGTGATGTGATTGAGATCGCAGGCGAGACGTACTTCGTCGACCAGGCGGTCGACACCCTGGGGAAGGCGATCGTCCTGCGGGGCGCGATCGATGAGGTCACCGGAGCCCCGTTGACCGTTCTCGACGGCCAGAGCGCGGGTCGCGTGCTGCAATGCCTGAACGAAGAGGGACCCGGCACCGTCTTCGAGAACCTCGTCTTTCAGAGCGGCGTCCAGACGCAAGGTGGAGGGATGTATTGCGACGGGAGCTCCCCCACGATCACAAACTGCACCTTCACGAACAACTTCGCGGTCAGCGGTGGCGGGATGTACCTGACCAGAGGAAGTTCCCCCTCGATCACCAACTCGAGGTTCACGAACAACGCCGCGACCTACCGCGGAGGCGGGATCTACACCATCGACGGGTGCGCCCCCTCGATCACCGACTCCAGCTTCACGGGCAACAACGCCGTCAATCGAGGTGGTGCACTCAGCAACTTCAACGGCAGCGCCGCGCGACTCACCCGGTGCACCTTCACGAACAATGCCGCCGAAGACGGCGGAGGCGGAATCGACAACAACAACAGCCTCCCCACCATCACCGAATGCACGTTCACCTTCAACTCGACCAACGGACGGGGCGGCGGGGTTCTGAACAGCAGCGGCAGCTTCCTCGGCGCTCCGACGTTCACCGACTGCACGTTCACGGAAAACTTCGCGACAGAGGGCGGTGGTGGCATGCACAGCAGCCTCACCAATCCCACACTCACCGGCACCAGGGCCTGCGAGAACACACCAGACCAGATCACCGGACTCTACACATGCTCGGGTGACCAATGCGTCAGCGCACTCTGCAGCGACTGTGACACCTGCCCGGGTGATCTCGGCGAGGACGGCGAGGTTAATGGCGCCGATCTGACGACCCTGTTGGATCAATGGGGCTGCACCGGCGAGGACTGCACCGCGGACCTCGACGGCAACGGCACGGTCGACGGGCTGGATCTCGTGACGATCCTCTGCAACTGGGGCGCGTGTTCGAACTGACCCGAACTGACCCAACTCATCTGAACCAGTCGATCAGTCGTAGGACGGATCCCAGAAGTTCGCGTCGATGGTGGCGCGCAGGTCGTCCTCGGTGGTGCTGGGTGCGTGGCCTTGTGCCTGGGCCTTGCGGGCCACCGCGAAGGCGATGTCCTTGCTGACGTCACGGATCTCGCCCAGCGGTGAGAGCAAGGCACCTGTTTTCTTTCGTTCGCTGCGCGCGCAGACCGCGAGGGTGCGGGCCGCTTCGCGGAACATCTCGTCGGTGACTCGGGTGACGCCGGCGGAGACCACGCCCAGACCCATGGCCGGGAAGATGTAGGTGTTGTTGCACTGGGCGATCGGATGGGTCCTGCCTTCGTGTTCGACGGGCGCGATCGGACTGCCGGTCGCGATCAAGGCGCGTCCGTCGGTCCACTCGATGAGGTCCGCCGGGTGGGCCTCGATGCGCGACGTCGGGTTCGAGAGTGGGAAGATGATCGGCCGCTCGGTGTCGGCGGCCATGGTGCGGACCATCTCCTCGGTGAAGAGGTCGGGATGTCCGCAGACGCCGATCAGGATCGACGGCTTCGCCTGACGAACGACATCCATCAGGGAGATGCTGCCATCGGGCCCGGTGCGCTCCCAGTCGGCGAGGGCGTCGTGTTTCCGAGCGAGCGGCGCCTGAAAGGCTGAAAGATGGTTCATGCCATCATCGAGGAGCCCTGCGACGTCGACCACGTACAGGCGTGCCCGGGCGTCGTCCTCGGAGAGTCCTTCTTCGACCATCGCGGCGATCACCTGTTCGGCGATGCCGCAGCCGGCCGAGCCGCCACCAAGAATGGCCACCCGTTGCTCGGAGAGTGTCGTGCCGGCTTCCTCGACCGCGGAGAGCACCGTGCCCAGCGCCACCGCGGCCGTCCCCTGCACGTCGTCGTTGAACATGCAGAGCTGGTTTCGGTAGCGCTCGAGCAAGGGCGTCGCGTGCTGGAAGGCGAAGTCCTCGAACTGAAGCAACACGTTCGGCCAGACTTTCTTGACCGCCTCCACGAACTGATCGACGAAGGCGATGTAGTCGTCACCGGTGATGCGCGGCGAACGCCAGCCGATGTAATGTGAGTCGTTGACGCGTTCGAGGTTGTTGGTGCCGACGTCGAGACAGATCGGAAGGGTCTTCGACGGGTGGATCCCCCCCACCCCCACGTAGAGCGAGAGCTTTCCGATCGGGATGCCCATGCCGCCGGTGCCCTGGTCACCCAGACCGAGAATGCGCTCGCCATCGGTCACCACGATCGCCTGAATGTCGTCGACACCGTAGTTGCGAAGCATCTCCTCCATGCGGTCGCGGTGCGGATAGGGAATGAAGAGTCCGCGGGGGCGGGCGTAGATCTCACTGAAGCGCTGACAGGCGAGTCCGACGGTCGGGGTGTAGATGATCGGCATCATCTCCGCGAGATGATCGACGACCAGTCGGTAGAAGAGAACTTCGTTATCGTCCTGGATCTCCCGCAGAAAGACGTGTTTGGCCTCGTCGCTCGGAAGCGACACGAAGGTCTCGTACTCGCGATCGACCTGCTCCTGCAGCGTCTCGACGTGCGGTGGCAGCAGGCCGTAGAGACCGAGCTCGCATCGTTCCGCATCGGTGAAGGCGGTGCCCTTGTTGCCGAGG
Source organism: Phycisphaerae bacterium (assembly GCA_002709755.1). Taxonomy (GTDB): domain Bacteria; phylum Planctomycetota; class Phycisphaerae; order Phycisphaerales; family SM1A02; genus UBA8087. Next base: position 46,322 of record PAQN01000011.1, on the reverse strand, counting down.
GGCTCGTCGATCAATTCTCGGCCGCGCAGCTGACTCACTTCGTTCTTCATGGTGCTTCCTGTCTCCGGGGAACTCGGGCGCACCACACGGACGCCGGTGCCATTCGTACATGATAACGAGGGCGTTCCAGCGTCTGCGGGCCGAATGACCGCTCGGATGTCGCAACTTCCCGTTGGGATGGCGACCGATCCCAAGTACACTCGATTTCACTCTGGAGAATGAGAACCATGACGACGAACACTCTCTTCGCCCTCACCGCCGCCTCGCTGATCGCAGCGTCCTCGCACGCCGACACGATCAACGTCCCCGGCGACTTCCCGACCATCCAGGCCGCGATCGACGCCTCCTCGGACGGCGACGAGATCGCCGTCGCGCCGGGCATCTACGGCTCGAGCGCCGACAACGTGGTCGACATGAAGGGACGCGCGGTCAGGCTCTACGCCACCGGCGGACCGGACGTGACCATCATCGACGGCAACGACGGCACGGTCAGACGACGCGGCATCCTCTGCCGGAGCGGAGAGACCAACGCCACGGTGATCGAAGGCTTCACGATCAGAAACTGCGCGCCAAGCTGGTACGACTGGAACGGAAACGGCCAGGTCGACGGCTGGGAGTTCTTCGGCGGCGGCATGTGGAACCGGGGTGGCAGCAGCCCGCGCGTCGTCGACTGTCGTTTCGAGAACAACAGCGCCGAGTACGGCGGCGGGATGTGCAACTGGGACGAGGACGGCAACGACAACCGCCCCCGGCTCGAGAACTGCACCTTCACGAACAACAACGTCGGCTTCGGAATCGGCGGGGCCATCTACGCGAACGGCAGCTGGATGGAGCTCTACGACTGCACGTTCCTCGGCAACCGCGCCTCCTACGGCGGCGCCATCACCAGCATGCAGCAGGCGAGCAACCCGGTCCTGGTCCGCTGCCACTTTCAACAGAACACCGCGGTTCTGAATGGCGGCGCCCTCTACACCGAATTGAGCGCGCCCTCGCAGAACCGCTGCACCTACGTCCAGAACGAGGCCGGACGCGACGGCGGCGCGATCTTCAGCGCGGAACCGGGCAGTTCGGTGCTCGTGCCCACCTACGTGCAGTGCGAGTTCATCGGAAACCTCGCGGCCGACGAAGGTGGCGCGGTCAACAACTTCTCGATCAGCCCGTCATTCGTCGAATGCGTCTTTCAAGACAACGTCGCGATCGACGGCGGGGCGATGTACAACTGGAACGGGGCGAACCCGTCACTCCTGAACAACGTCTTCTGCCAGAACGGACCGGACGACATCGACGGCAACTGGAACGGCGAAGGCAATCAGTTCAATCAGACCTGCGACAACGACGACGCCTGCCCCGCCGACCTCGACGGCGATGGCGAAGTCGGCGGTGCGGACCTCACGATCATTCTCAGCAACTGGGGCTGCGTGGACCAGGGCTGCGAGGGCGACCTGACCGGGGACGATCTGGTCGATGGCGCCGACCTCACCGTGGTCCTGAGCAACTGGGGCGGATGCCGGTGACCGGACCGTCAGGGTTCACGAAAACCACATGAATGACGACGCCCTGTCACTCGACAGGGCGTCGTCGTGTTTCATGTCACCGGACATTCGGCCGGTCACGCCGCAGGCGGAGCCCCGAAACGGTTCTCACCTTCGGTGCCGGGCAGGGACTGAATCACCAGAAGGACGAGCGCACCGATGCCGCAGGCGAAGTTCAGGAGAAACCACCATCCGCTCTTGTTCAGATCATGCAGTCGACGAATCGACACGCCGATGGTGGGAAGCGTGGCCAGAAGCGAGAAGACCATGTAGAGGACGATGATGATCATGCCTGCCGACGTGATGGGGGTCACAACCGGCTGACCGCTCGCATCCGTCTGCACGTTTCCTCCACCCAGGGCGGCGAAGAGGACCCAGAAGATGATGCCGATCCCGAGATTGACCAGATAGAAGCTCCAGAACTCATTGCGCGAGGAACGACCGGAGAAGACGGCGAATTTTTTCCAACAAGCGAGGTAGGCGTTCATGGAGACTCCCGGATCTGAGGTTGTATGAAGGGAACGAGGATCGGAATCGATGGGTCGCTCAGCGCTGGCCGAGCATGTCATCGAGTCTGAGGATCGNGGCCTGACAGCGCTCGATCGNTTCATCGAGGGCGCTGTGTCCCTTGACCTCCACGATCGGATCGGTGCGGCCGAATTCGGCCAGACGNGCTTCGATGCGTGCCCGGTCGACCTTCAGCGCGGCAAGAAGCGCGCGAGCGTCCGACTGCAGGGCTTCAAGCTCGGCGGGATCAGGTCGCTCAGCGACGGCCTGAAGCCCCCCCGCAAGCCGGAGCGCGGGTGAGGTGCGAGCGGTGTTTGATGAACTGGATGCGTCCATGGCCGTCATGCTCCCAAGAGAACTCGATTCAGGCAAGGCCCACACCAGACCCCACGTCGAGGTCGAGACCAGGTTCGGCGATGTTCAGGGTTGAAAAGAGTGCCTGAGGACTCCCAACTCATGATTTGAACCAAACCTGCGGATTCTCGGACCTTGGAAAACACATCGACCGATTCACTCGACGAGCATCAACCATCATCGAAATCCGAGCGTTCAGCCCCGGACGCCCTCTTCAGGATCGTCGGCATCCCGGCCACCCAGCAGGCCGATCGAACCTGAGATCATCACCCCCACCAGAATCAAGGCAGCCGCCCCGCCGATCTGCGACGCCGTGGGCGTGAATCCGACGGTCGGCCAGTACTTGGCCTTGACCGCTTCGGCCTGCTCGACCGACTCGATGAGATCACCCCGAACGATCGTGCCGACCTGAGGCGGCACCGGCATCCTGAACGGCCACAACCCGAAGACCGCACCGACGAGAAGCCCCAGCAGAAAACCCATCGTCAGGGCGCGCGCGTGCTTCAGGAGCCATCGCACCACCACCCCCACCGTGCCGATTCCGAGCACCACGCCGAGCGCAACGGGAAGCACCGTCCACCCGGCCGCCACGAGCGCCGCCCAGTCTCGTGCGGAGACCGCCGCACGGGCTTCATCGATCGTGGTGAGGATCACGACGTATTCACCCAAGACGAGCAAGACGTAACTGCCAGAGAGACCGGGAAGCAACATCGCCGCTCCCGCCGCGAAGCCGGCGACCAGAAGACCGGTGATGGATCCACCGCCTTCGGGCGCCCCGGGATCCCCCATGCCGAACGCCAGAAACGCCATCGCCACGAGACCTGCGACACAGCCGACGACGGTCAGAAACCCGACCGGAGGAAGTGATCGCATGAGAACCGGAACACCCCCGAGCGTCAGTCCGATGAAGAGGCTGAACGCCACCCAGCGCTGTTCGAGCACGAATCGTCCCGCCACCCCCGAGAAGAGCACGATGGCCAGCAGCGCGGGCACGACGACCAGCACCAGGACCACGAGACTCCGTCGGGTGACTCTGAACGCGGCCAGATCGGAGATCGCACCGACGAGCAGGGCATAGATGCCGGCAGCCAGCAGCATGGTCCCACCGGAGATTCCGGGCACCAGATTCGCCAGTCCCATCAGAACACCACCGAAGATGCAGCGAATGGAGGCCGCTGGGCCCAAGCGGGTGTCGGACTCGGGAGGAGGTGCTGAGGTCATCGTCGCAGGCTCGCTTTCTCTGTCGTTCCCTGGGTTCTCGGTGTCTTCGGGAGGTACAGTGTCGATATCCATCACGGGTGGCCGATCTAGAAATGACGCCACAGTCGTTCCAACGCCCTCAGGGAAGCCCTTCGATCATGAACATTCTCGTCACAGGCGGTGCAGGATATATCGGTTCACATGCGGTGCTGAGACTCGTCGAAGCCGGACATTTCGTGCATGTCGTCGACAATCTGGACCGGGGAAACCGAGGCGCGATCGACACCCTGCGCGCCATCGGAGGCGATCGGGTCGGATTCACCGAAATGGACGTTCGCGACAACGTCGGCCTGCTCGACACGATGCGCCGCGAGCGAATCGATTCGGTGATGCACTTCGCGGCCCTCGCGTACGTCGGGGAATCCGTCGCCGAACCGGCCCGCTACTACGACAACAACGTGGTCGGAAGCCTGTCGGTGATCGAAGCCGCGCTCGAAGCCAGGGTCGGCCGCTTCATCTTCTCGAGCACCTGCGCCAGTTACGGCGAACCGCATGAGGACGATCTTCCCATCAATGAGACCTGCCCCCAGAACCCGGTCAACCCCTACGGCCGCTCCAAGCTGGTCACGGAATGGATGCTGCGTGATGCCGCGGCGGCGGCCGGGGATCGTGGTCAACCGTTCGCCTTCGCGGCCCTGCGGTATTTCAATGTCGCAGGTGCGGACCCGGAGACACGAGTCGGCGAGGATCACCGGCCTGAAAGTCATCTGATTCCGATCTGCCTCGAAGTCGCCCTCGGCAAGCGGGACGCGCTGACCATCCACGGAACGGACTACCCGACACCGGACGGCACCTGCATTCGTGATTACGTGCACGTCTCCGACCTCGTCGAAGCGCATCTCGCGACGATCGAGGCCCTGAAGCCGGGCGACGAACGAGCCTACAACGTCGGGATCGGACGGGGGTATTCGGTCCGCGAGTGCCTCGAAGCCTGTCGACGCGTCACCGGACACCCGATTCCCGAGAAGGAAGGACCGCGTCGAGCAGGCGATCCACCGAGCCTCACCGCCGATCCGGGACGCATCGAAAAGGACCTTGGTTTCAAGGCTCGCCACACGGATCTCGACGAGATCATCGAGACCGCGTGGCGCTGGTATCAGGCACACCCGGACGGATACCCGAGGGACTGATCCCGGCCCGGGGCGCGTTCAATACGAGAACGTCATGCCGACGTAGAGTTCGAGCATGTCGACACCCGGATTGCGGGACGCCGACTGTCCGTTCGAGATGTGAAACCATCGGGCGCCGACCATCAACCGCGCCTCCTCGGCGACCTCGCAAGTGACACCAAGACCGAGTTGCGGCGTGAAGCAGAATCGCGAGGCGCCGGTCGGAACTTCGTCGGCGAAGACCGCGAAGCCGCATCCTCCATCGAAGTAGACGGACCAGGTCTCTCGTCGAAGCACATGCCAGCGGATCAGAAGCGCCGCATCGACTCCGCCGGTGGTCGACGTGTCCTTCAGCCCCACCCCGATGCCGTCGAACCGAGCGCCCAGCGCGAATCCATCGACCGGATACCATTCCACGCCGACACCACCGATCGCGCCCCACCCACCGTCGAAATTCGAACCTCCACCGACTTCGAACCACCAAGCGGTCGAGTCCTGCGTGGCGTATGCCGCTGCGGTGCGAGCATTCTCCAGGACCTCGTCATCCGGAATCAGGTCGTTCGAGCCCGGGCTGGCGGCGACCTCATCATCGAGAAGCGCCAGTGACAACCCGACACCATCGAAGGGCAGTCTCAACGGCTCGGAGGCAAGGACGCTGCGAGAGAGGACCGCCAAGATGATGACGCACAGGTTGCATGCAAGGAGTCGAGGCATGGAATTCCCTCCAGTTGATGGCAGGGTAGACGCTTGAGGAGCACGCCTTCAAGTCCAACAGGACCTCAAGAACGGCAGAAAGCGAGAAAAAGGCAAGAAAGACACTCGTTCGCGACGGTTCATGTGTGTTCGGATCGTTTTGGCGACAGTTCGGCCGCCATGACCGGACAGACACACCCCAAAAAAGACCGCCGCCCGGATGCTCCGACGTATCCGGGCGAGCGAGTCACATGGGCCGAAGCCCACGAAGAAGACTGTCTCAGAGGGAAGAGGGTATCCTCATCCCCCAAGGTGGGTCAATGGCGTTTGGAGGTCTTCCCGGAGGAATATCCCAAGTCGCATTCTATAAAAGACTTGCGAGCAAAATTAGTCGAAGATCTTCGGCCCGCCCCCCAAGGGGTACGGTCCTGGAGGCTCGACGGCCGGCGTCTGGGCAGGCGTCTCGGCCGGGAGAGATGGCGAACCGATGGGCGCCCCGTCAGCGACCTTGGAGGACTCGGCGTTCGAGTCGGGTTCGGTGTTCGCGGGGACCCAGGCAGGCACGGCAGACTCCACCGAAGTGCGCATCATCCGGGCGGCCTCAAGCCGTGCGTTCGGATCAGGAGTGGATGGCTCGAGCTCGAAATGCCAGGCGACATCGCGCGTGAATTCGACCGGAAGAATCTCTGCGAAGAAATCGAGTCCCGGCAGATCCCAGACCGGGGGCTCGGTGGAGGCCGACGTCGACAACGCCTCGCACGACTCATGCATGAGTCGCACATCGTAGACGCCGTCGTATGTGAATTCGAAGACCAGCGGGGTCCGCCCGACCTCCTGGGAATTCACCCAGACCAGAGCCTCGGAGGGCGTCGAGGTGATGGAGACCTTTCGACGAACGCACCCGCTGGAACAGAGGAGGACGGCACCAAGCGAGGCGACGATCATCATTCGAACCATCGAATCGAGAGGCTTCCGATCAGTCATCGAATTCATCTCCCTTGAAGGTCGAGGCGAGGTAGGCGTTGCGGACGTCCTCGTCGTTGATGATCTCCCGAGGCGGGCCATCCTTGAGATTGCACCCCTTGTGGATGATGTATGCGTGATCACAGATGCGAAGCGTCTGCTGCACGTTGTGGTCGGTCACGAGAATGGCGATTCCGGACGCGGCCAGACGACGCACCTCCGCCTGAAGCTCCTCGACGGTGTGCGGATCGACCGCGGCGAAGGGCTCGTCGAGAAGAATCAGTTTCGGTTGCGTGATCAGCGCGCGCGCGATTTCAAGTCGCCGTCGTTCACCTCCGGAACAGGTGCGAGCCTGTTCACGTGCCTTGTGCACCAGTCCGAACTGCTCCATCAGATCGGCCGCACGCTCCTTGCGCTGGCGTGATCCGAGTGACGTGGTCTCCAGAATGGCGAGGAGATTCTGCTCGATGGTGAGCCGCTGAAAGACGCTCGGCTCCTGACTCAGGTACCCCATGCCGGCCCGGGCGTGCTTGAACATCGGCCAACGAGTGACATCCTGACCGTCGAAGAGGACGGAACCGCCCTCGGGCTGGATCATTCCGATGGCCATCCTGAAGGAGGTCGTCTTCCCGGCGCCGTTGCGACCGAGCAGACCGACGATCGAACCGGATTCGACTTTGAATCCGACCTCGTCGACGACGCGGCGTCCTCCATAACTCTTGACAAGGCCCTTGGCCTCAAGAAGCGACATGCGGGGATTCTATACGAATTCCGATCACTTCTCCGCGATCTCGCCCTCGACATCCGAGGCCGGTGCGATGAACCGCTCGATCCGAACGAGATCCACCTTGGTGTCGCTGGCCTCGAGCACCGTGAATCGATATCCGAGCGCCTCGAACGATTCCTCGATGCCGGGCACGCGACCGAAGTGTTCGAGCACGAATCCGGCCAGAGTCTCGGGCTCGAGCTCCTCGGGAAGCTCGATGGGAAGATGATCCTCGAGATCCTGAAGCGGGAATCGACCATCAGCCTCCCAGAGGCCGTCGGAGAGAAGCAGGCAGGTGGCCTCTTCATCGTCGTCGGGTTCGTGCTCGTCGTGGATCTCACCCACGATCTCCTCCAGAACGTCCTCGATGGTGACGAGCCCGCTGGTGCCACCGTACTCATCGATCACGATCGCCATGTGAATCTCGGCGCTCTGGAAGTCACGCAGAAGATCCCCCACCGCCTTGGTCTCGGGCACGCGAATCGCCTCACGAAGCAGAGGGCGAAGCTGAAAACTCGCGGCATCCTCACCGAGGTAGCGAACGAGATCCTTGACGTAGAGGATGCCCTCGATCGAATCCAGATTCTCCGAATACACCGGGATGCGGGAATGACCCGCGTTCTCGATGAAGGTTCGGATCTCGGAGAGTTCGTCGGTGAAGGCGATTCCGTCGATGTCGGTGCGCGGCGTCATGACCGAACTGACATCGGTGTCCGCGAATTCGACCACGTTCTCGAGCATCTCGACCGCGACCTCGTCCAGCCCCCCCTTGCGCTGGGAGTCCTCGATCGAGCGCAGCAATTCCTCCTCGGCATCACGCTCGAGGAGATTCGCACCGGTGAGTCGACGAACCGATTCATCGAAGACCGAAGTGATTCGTGCGAAGGGCGCCATGATCGGAAGCGCCATCCGGAGCAACGGCAGCACCGCGATGATCAGACCGGAGCCGAGATAACGCGTCAGAGCGGGCCCGATCACACCGGTGGAGAACCAGATCAGTGCGGTCGCGATGAGCACGGAGAAGACGAGTCGCCAGGGGCTGAGCAACGCGTTCTCACCGATGCCGCACAGATCGAGCACGACGATCCCGGTGATCAAGGCTGACTGTGCGGCGCACTTCACCGCCAGATACGACGCGAGGGCACGCTGCCGACCGATGATCCAACGAGATCGTTCGAGGCGTCCGAGCTCGGCAAGCCGACGCTCGAGGGCGCCGTCGGTCGTGACGATCAACGCCTGCTTGACGGCGGAGGTCCAGGCGAGAATGCCGACCATGAAAACGAGAATGACGAGTATCCAACCGGTCATGCGTGTCCTTCCGAGGGATCATGGCCGCCGGCGGCGAACACACGTCCCAGACCCACTGCATCGAGAAGTCGATCCTCCTCGGCGTGCATCAGTCGAAATGCTCCGGCATCCTGATCGTCGTGACCACTCACATGCAGAAGACCGTGAAGAGCGTAGAGGACGAGTTCACGAAGCCGGTCATGGCCGTACTCATCCGCCCTGCGCTGCGCTTCGTCCAGACAGACCGCGATGTCGACGTCGATGGGCCCTCCGGGCGCCGACATCGGAAACGTCAGAACATCGGTGGTCGAGTCGTCGTTCATCCAACGCCCGTGCAGGAGACGCATCCTGCGGTCATCGACGATCTCGATCGCACATCTGACACAGGGACGATCGATGAGCGCAAGGAGTTCGCGCAGGGCATCCACGATGAGCTCCACCTCGTCATCGAGGAGGAGCCCGGTCGGATCGAGCACTTCAATGATGTCGGCAGCAACCTCCGACTCGGCCGGTGGCCGTCGGGGTTGCCCGGGTTCGGCAGGCTCAGGTTCGGAGGATTCGCTTCCAGCCTGCTGCGGAGCGTCATTCATGTCGGTTGGTGGCATCATGAGAGGATCTCAAGCATAGACGGAAATGAGGCCTCGGCAAGCCGCAGACGCGACGATCCCGGGCGGGGCACATCGCCCATCCGATAAGAAGTCAGCTGGTGATCGAAACGGGGATCATGTGCGGCTTGATGCGTGCCTCGAATTCACCGCGATACTTGTTCACGATGGTGCGAACGGCCCAGTTGTTGCCGTCTGCGAGACCGCAGATGGTCGTCCCCGGAGTCAGGCCCATCGAACCGGCGATCTCGAGGACGAGGTCGAGGTCCTTGGTGGTCCCCGCTCCGTTCTCGATTCGAAGCAGAAGCTTCAACATCCAGTCGGCGCCTTCACGGCACGGCGTGCACTGACCGCATGATTCGTTCTTGAAGAATCGAGCGATGTTTCGGGCCACGGCGATCATGTCGGTGTCCTCGTCGAAGACGGTGGGACAGGCGGTGCCGAGGCCGAGCACGTCGTACTTGGGACCGATGTCGAAATCCATCTCGGCCTCGTACTGATCCGGACCGAGGATGCCCATCGAGACACCACCGGCGATCGCGCCCTTGAAACGCTTCCCGGAGCGCATGCCCTGGCAGTACTTGTCGCTTTCGATGAGTTCACGAAGTGGAATGCCGAGATCGCACTCGTGGACACTGGGCCGATTCACATGCCCGGAGACGCCCATGAGCTTCGTGCCGTAGGAAGGCGCACCACCGATCGTGCTCTCGATGCCGTGGTTCTTCCACCATTCGGCGCCATGCTCGACGATGGGGACCACGCAGGCCAGCGTCTCGACGTTGTTCACGATCGTGGGACGACCGAAGACGCCCTTCACCGCGGGGAACGGCGGCTTGATGCGTGGCCACCCCCGCTTGCCTTCGACCGCCTCGAGCAATCCGGTCTCCTCGCCGCAGATGTAGGCGCCGGCGGAACGGTGCAGATGACACTCGACGACGTGATCGACGGTGCCGTTCAGAAGACCCTTGCCTCCGAAGACGCCGTTGTCGTAGGCCTCCTTGATCGCCTGCTCCATGACCTTGGCCTGGTGATGGTATTCGCCGCGGATGAAGAAGTAGGCGACGTCGATCTCGCACGCCCAGCAGGCGATGGCGATGCCCTCGAGCACGATGTGGGGATCGTAATCGACCAGCAGACGGTCCTTGAAGGTTCCGGGCTCGGCCTCATCGCAGTTGATGCAGAGATAACGCTTGCCGCCATCGGGCTCGGGCAGGAACGACCACTTCAGACCGGCGGGGAAACCCGCGCCGCCACGACCACGAAGGATGCAGTCCTTGACGAGCGTGATGACGTCGGCACGTTCCATGCCGATCGACTTGCGAAGCGCTTCATACCCACCGGTCTGGACGAATTCGTCGTAGTGGACCACGTGACGATCCTTCGGATCACCGTAGGGAGCGGTCGGAATTCGCTTGGTGAGGACGGGTTCGTTCATCATGGGCTCGGTGTTTCCGTTTCGGAGGCGGGTGTCTGGTCACGGTCACTGGATCGAAGCTCCGCAGCATCACGGAATTCGATCTCCTCGATGGTGGTCCGACGAAGGACCACGCCATCCTGCGTGGTCTCCTCGACGGTGCGCCGGACTTCGGTGGTGCGGTCACGCGACGGATCGGACTTCACACCTTCGACGATGTGGCCGACGAACTCGCCGACGCTTCTGGCGATGCTTTTCTTGTCGGTGGAGCCACTCACGAGATCGGGGACCTTCCATGCTGGGTGGTGCCCTGCGCTCGGACGATCTCACGAACACGAGCGCGATCGAGTTGATCGATCGGAATCCCCTTCACCTGATCGAGCACGGCCTCGAGCTGATCCATGGTGAGGTTCTCGAGCAGTTCATCGTTGAAGAGGGCGACGGGCGCGGTGTCGCATGAACCGAGACACTCGAGGGGAAGCAGCGTGAAACGCCCTTCATCGTCGGTCTCATGAGGTTCGAGATCGAGCTTGGTCCTGATGCGGTCCTCGAGCGCGGCGTGTCCGCAGACCTCGCAGGCGATCGACTGGCAGATTCCGATCACGCACCGCCCCACGGGCTCGGTGTGGAACTCCTCGTAGAAGGAGACCGTGTCCAGGACCTCGGCGGGTGGGATGCCGAGGAACGCGGCGACCTCCACCATGGCCTGATACGGGATGCATCGGTAGTGATGCTGCAGGTCGTGCAGAATGGGCATCAAGGCCCCGTGGGTGGTGGCGTACTTGGGAAGGACCAGCTTGGTCCAGGTCTGTTTCATCGCTTCCGTGCACCATGGCCCCTGATGCTTGAGGTCTTCGTGCGCGAGACCATCGAGTGAGGCAGGCTCGGTACTTGCGGATGGCTTGGCTTTCCAGGACATGGGTATCTCGAGAGGGTGTTCAGCGGTCGAGTTCGGCCGCGATGATGTTCAGGGATCCGAGGATGGCCGGCACGTCAGCCACTTGATGGCCCTCGGTCAGCTTGGCGAAGACCTGATAGTTGATGAAGCACGGAGGTCGGGTCGCGGCCCGCCAGGCGCATCGGCCGCCGTCCGAGACCACGTAGAAGCCCAGCTCGCCATTCGGGCTTTCGATGCAGTCGTAGACCTCGCCGATGGGCGTGTCCCATCCGCGATTGTGCATCTTGAGTTCGAAGAGCTGGATGACCCCTTCGATCGATCCGTACACATCACCACTCTGAGGTACGGTGGCCTTGGCATCGTCGACGACGTTGATCGAACCGCCGGGGATGCGATCGAGCAGCTGCTCGATGATCTTGATCGACTGCTTGATCTCCTCGACGCGGACGAGGTAGCGGCTGAAGCAGTCACCGTCCGAGGACACCGGCACCGCGAACTTGACGGCCTCGGCGCCTTCGCCATCCCAGTTGTCGGCGTAGCAGAGATAGGGCTGATCCTTGCGGACGTCACGGCGCACACCGGCGGCGCGGGCGTTGGGGCCCGAAATGCTCCAGGCGACGGCATCGTCGGCGGTGATCGTGCCGACGCCCTTGAGACGGTCCATGAAGATCCTGTTTCGGTTCAGGAGTGTCTCGAGATCCTTGATCGCCCGGGGAAGTCGCTCATGGATGAGGCTCTTGACCATGCGCTTGAAGACCTCCTCATCGGCGAGATCGCGCCACGCCCCACCGACACGGGTCCAGTCTGGGTGGAATCGCTGCCCGCAGACGTACTCGATGATGTCGTAGATGAACTCACGTTCATTGAATCCGTAGAGGAACCCGGTGAAGGCTCCGAGGTCCAGTGCCGCGGCACCTGCACAGAGCAGATGGTTCTGGATTCGACCGATCTCGCACATGATGGTGCGCAACGCCTTCGCGCGAGGCGTGAGCTCGATTCCGAACAGTCGTTCGACCGAGTGATGCCAGGCGATGTCGTTGCAGATGGGACTCACGTAGTCCATGCGACTGACGGTGCAGACGTACTGGTTGTAATCGTGGTGCTCGCCGAGCTTCTCGAACCCGGAGTGAAGGTAGCCGATGTGAGGCGTGCAGCGGGCCACGCGTTCGCCGTCGAGCTCGAGGACGAGACGGAGCGTGGTGTGGGTCGCGGGGTGCTGAGGGCCGAAATTCAGAACCCATCGGTCAGGACTCTTCACGTGATCCTTGAGGTACTCGGTTGATTCGACATCGAGGTCGAAGCCAGAATCGGGCTCGAGGGTGTAGGGCATGGGGCGCGGTCCTTGGCACCCCTGCTGACAGGGGCACGTGTTCTCTACGAAATACTCTTACCAGTATAGGGGGTCGGAGGGCCGATCAGGTGCTCTTAATCGGCTCAGACACGGAAGATCGCACCCATCTTCTTGCCCATAAGAAGCGAACTTCCGATCAAAGTCGCCGCCAGGAGCATCATCGCCCAGACGCCCATGGCGCTGGCCAGATATTGGCCGTCACCAAGACGCTGATACAGGACGTAGATCGCCTTGGTGATCGGGTAGTCGGCCTCGCGCTGAGCGAGAATCAGACTGTCGGAGACCTCCAGCATCGCGAAACTGAACGCCAGCAGGCCACCGGCGAGCAGATTCGCCGCGATCAGTGGGAAGACGATCTTGTGGGTTCGACGCCACCAGCCGGCGCCCAGATTGGCCGCGGCCTCTTCAAGCTCGACCGGAGTCTGTTCAAGCCCCGCCACGGCGGAACGAACCACGTAGGGCAGGCGGCGAACCGCGTAGGCCACGATCAGCAGCGGGATCGGATTGGGTGTCGAGCCGAGGATGTTCGCCCAGGCGTGCAGAGGTCCGTCGTTCAACCAGAGGAAGAAACCGGTGTCACCAAGTCCGATGGCGGACAAGGGTGCGCTCAACCAGCCGGGCATCGACCCGGAGAAGGGCCACCTGAGGGACATCGCGACGTATCCGAACGCCATCACCAGCCCCGGCACGGCGAGAGGCAGCATGACAAGGGCATCGAGCAGCCACCGCCCGCGCAGCTTGGTGCGCACCAGCAGTCGGGCGACCACCACCCCGAAGATGATGTCGATGAGCATGGCCACCGAGGCGAGAATCAGGCTGGTGCGAATCGAACCGATGGCGAGCGGATGGCCGAGCGCCTGCTCGAAATGCTCTCCGGTGAACGCCCGGGGCAGGATGCTCTGATACCACTGCCCTTCCACGGTGAGACTGGTCAGGATCACGCTGATGTGCGGAAGCGACGCGACGAGGATCACGGAAAGAATCGAGCCGACGGCGAGGGCGCCCACCCATCCGGTCAGGCGATGGGACGTCGCCGCGCGGGAGGCCTTGCTGTACATGGCGTATCCGCGACCTCCGAAGACCGATCGGCCGAGGAGATAGAAGAGCGCGACCGAGATTAGCATCACCGCGGTCAGGGCGTACGGGCGACTGGAGGCCTCCATCTCCTGGATGCCGTGGAAGATCTGAACCGGGGTCACGGTCTCGAACTCGAACATCAAGGGCGTGCCGAGTTCGGTGAAGCTCCAGATGAAGACGATGGTCGAGCCGGCGAAGATGCCGGAGCGGATCAAGGGCAGCGTGACCTTGATCATGCGACGGAACGGACCGGCTCCGACGTTGCGAGCGGCTTCATCCAGCGCCGGATCGAGGTTCGCAAGCGAAGCCACGATGTTGAGGTAGATGATCGGATAGAGGTGAAGNGACTCGATGAGGACGATGCCCCAGAATCCACCATCTCCGAGGAAATCGATNGGATCCGTGATCAGNCCGATGTCGAGCAGGAACATGTTGAGNGANCCGTAGCGGCCCAGCAGATGNTCCATGCCGATCGCNCCNACGAANGGNGGNATGATCANGGGCACNAGNAGGAACGCNGANAGCAGCCCCTTCATGAAGAAGTCGTATCGAGCCACCANCCAGGCCATNGGGGCCGCGATGANGATCGACAGGATCGTGGTGCANGTCGCGATCGCGAAGGCGTTGACCAGCCCCANNCGNAGCAAGGGGTCNCGNAAGACGTCGAANACGTGATAGAAGGTGAANCCNCCNTCGGAGACCAGNGGNTCCAGCAGNAAGGCGCCGCGCACCGTNAGCCAGATCGGCCANAGGAGCAGCACCGCCAGTANTGCCAGNACCAGCGCGAAGAGAAAGCGATCGAGTCCTCGGGTCCGTTCCATCGAACNGGAAGTGTAGCGGCACGCGCCCCGGCCTTGGAGGCCTCCGGGAAGGAAGTCGACATCAGTCGGCGGGAATCATCCNACGGGGTGCTCTCTCGAGGGGATGACGTCAGCCGCGGACGTCGAGACGACGCAGGCGTTCACCCCAGCCCGGAGGAGGCCGGGATGAACGCCGCGAAGATCACATGCTCAGGAGCATGGCCCCCAAAGAGCCAGAAGCGCACCAAGGTCCGCNCCGTTCACGAAACCATCACCATTGAGATCGGTCTGACAGCCNGCGCAGGCCCCCCATGATGCCAGAAGGAAACCGAAATCCGCACCATCGACACGTCCGTCGTCATTGAAGTCGGCGAGACAGTCGGATGGGCACTCGACACTGATGGTGTTTCCACCGAGATCCACCCACGGTCCCTGGATCTGGTCCGGATCGTTTCCACAGATGGTGGTCTCGTGAACCGTGGGCTGGCCTGACTGACTGATCATGCCGCCTCCCGACCCACCCGCGACATTCGTGGAGATCCGGCAGCCCGTGAAGTCGGGGCTGGCGCCGTCGTTCAGAACACCACCACCATCGATNAAGGCGACGTTGTCCTCGATCACACAGGCCTCGAACAAGGGATCTGCGATGCCGTGTGACTTNAGATTGGCGACTCCACCACCGAAATCGGCCTGATTGCCGGAAAAGACGCAGTCCCGAAAGATCGGAGCGGATTCACGTTCGTTCATGACGCCGCCGCCGGCGTAGATCGCACTGTTGCCGATGAAGGAACACCGTTCGATGACGGGATTGCTCCGTTCGATGTTGAGCAATCCACCNCCGACGTCCGTCGAACTGTTGTCGACGAACCGGCAGTTGACGATGGTCGGACTGGATNTGAGGTTGGACATGCCACCACCGTATCCGTCGGCGCTGTACCCGTTCCTGATCACCAGATTCTCGAATCGGGTGTCGGGGCCCTCGCCATTCCAGCATTCAAGGACTCGTATGAGATTGGACCCATCCAGAATGGTCATCAGCTGACCGTTCGAGTCGACTTCACCCGTCAGCGTGACCGCTTTGCCGCGTGTCAGGATCGTCGCGGAGGGTTGATAGATCCCGGCGGCGATCTCAATGACATCACCGTCACTGGCCGAATCGATCGCGCTTTGAATGTCGGTGAAGGCGCACGGACCCTCCATGCACACGGTCAGAGTGTCCGCCGCCAGAGTGGTCGNAAGACAGGCGGCGATGCCTGAGNCCAGCNCNGCAGAGGCGCGGGCGAGTGACAGATGGTGCNAAATGCCCTGAGAAGATGACATGTGTGTCTCCTTTGTGAACCAGATGAAAACCGCATTCGATCCAAGAGCTCGTGATGCCATCTGCACGGTCTCGCCTGAACACCGCATGATCGGACAACGGCCTGTCGATGACCGTGAAGCGTTGAGGTGCCAGCCGCGACGACTGGTGCNAAGATGTGGGTGGCCGGCTCTGATGCACGTCGAGGATCTTCACCATCGACGACGGAATGCCGGCTTGTCCCCGGAATGACAGGCCCTTCGGAATTCAAATGCGCCCCAGAAAAAAGATGTCGGCGAATCGCCGGCACAATTCAAAAGTACGGGATCGCCGGGAAAAATCACGTCAAATCGGGGGATCCCGGGAAAAAAAGAAGGGGTGCGCAAACCGTGCGAAGACACGCGCCAGGGGCGAGGCCTCTGGGGGGGACGTGAGCGGATTCGGGGGTGCGCTCAGCTCCAGTTCGAGAGAAGCTGGGCCAGATCAGCACCATCGATGATGCCGTCTCCCGTGATGTCGAGATCGGGATCGTCCGTCCCCCACGCCGAAAGGAGCATCGCGAGGTCCTGACCATCGACCAGAAAATCCCCGTTGAAGTCGCCGATGGGCCCCTCGTCGGATTCGATGAACAGCCAGGCGATGCCGCCGGAAGTGGTCGTGGTGCTGTTGATCCGGTCCATGCGGATGGCNTACTCACCGGGGGCGAGCCCGCGAATCGAGATCATCTCGACGTTGTCGACCCGACTGTTGCTCTTGTGGTTGCCGGAGTCGTAGACCCCGGAGGCGACGCCGTCGACGATCGCCTCGGGGGCGCCGTCCACGATCTTCACCAACTCGAGATCGATGTCCATGAGGACGTANGACTGGTAGTTNGAGATGTTNGGNACNCGAGGCCAGGTCAGAGCGATGCCGACCTCCTCGAGAGGCACCGAAGTTGAAAAACGCCACCATCTCGTCTGACCGGGACTGGTCTTGGCGTAATCGAATCCGGAGAGCGCGATCTCGGGCGCATCATCCAGCTCGAGAGCGCCGGTCTGACGGTATCCGGTGATGATTCGGTGGCTTCGGTCGATGTTGATGATTCCGGCGCCCTCGACCTCGTCGATGGGACGGGCGGTGACGCCGCCCACCGGATTGTTCGTCCAATCACCCTCACGAGAGGCCCCTGCGAGCAGAACCGCCTTCATGATGGGAAGCCTGATGGCGAGTGAATCCGCCGCAAGCACCGGGTCGGTCTGGATGGTCTCGTGGATCACCGCGGCCGCCGCCGAAGCGACCGCCGTCGAGTAGCTGGTGAAGGCGCCGGGAGCGATGATGTCGGGTTTCATGCGACCGGGACCGTCGAAACCGGCGGGCGTGTCCGCGGTCGCATGGGTCCCACTGGTGGTGCCGACCGTGAGCGAATTGAAGGCATAGGCCATGAGACGGGCATCGGAACCCGCGTCATTGGCACGTCCCACCATCGCGGTGACGTTGTCCCGAAGAAGCGCGTAGTCGAAACGATTCATCGCCTGATTGTCGTTTGAGTTTCCGAACTGACCGATCCAGCTGTGGTTCATGATCCTGATCGATGAATCAGGAAGGCTCTTGGGCGCGAGACTCCCCTGCCCGGTACGGAGAAATCCCGTCAGCAGAAAGGACCCAACTTCGTAGACGTAGATGTCCGAGATGTCCGGGGCGACGCTCCAGTTGGATCCGTAGGCCCACCTCGCCACGGTGGTGGCGTGACTGCTCACTCCGGGGGAACCGGCGGGATAGGTGAACGACTTGCCGGCGAAATCGACCAGGCTGGTGTCGGGCCCCCAGTTCGCGCCACCCTCCGACGCTTCACACTGGAGAATGCCGATCCCGGCGCCNGTNGGAACCTGACCGGCGCCAAGTCGCTCCGTGAGTGAATTCAAACCGATGAGTTCGCGAACTTCTTCGACGGTCTCGGCCTGNGACTGAGCCTGATGCATGGACATGCCGCACACCACGGTGACGGCGGACAACATGATCTGAGGTCTGATGGTCATGTCTGAGTGCTCCTGAAAGAGAGCTCGTCGGGCCACGCGAGGACACCCCGTGTGTGCTTTTCGAAACCGGATGAAGTCATCTCAAAGTTATGGCCAGAACTCGGGACGGGCCAGAGACAAATGCCAAACCCGGTCAATATCGGGCCTGAAGCGCCCTCACAAAGCGTCCCATCCCCCTCTCAGGGGCTGTCAACGGGTTCAGTTCGAACCGGGTCGACCGCGTGGCGGTTGGTCACACGGATCTCCACCCGGCGATTGGGGGCGTCTTCGATCGAATTCGAGGGATGATCGGTGAAGGGTTCGTTGTCACCCGCCGCCACGATCTCGATCCGGCGCCAGTCGACGCCATCGGCCACGAGCGCGCGCGAGACCGCCATGGCTCGTTCGAAGGAGAGTTCGAGTCCGGCTTCGGTGTCCTGCCCGGCTTCGCCGCGGGAGGCATGCCCGTGCACCTCGATGATCATGGGAAGCCCACGAACCTGCCGGGCGAGTCGCTGGATGCGTTCCAGGCCTTCATCGGTGAGATGCTCGGAATCATGACCGAACTTCAGGTCGACCATCAGAGAATGTTCGCCGGTGTCACGGGGAGAGTGGATCTCCTCCTTGTCACCGGGTTCACCCTCGTCGAGCGCGCGGCCGGGACCGTTGGAGTAGTACCAGTCGACGACCTTGCGAAGCTCGGGGTCGGTGGTGTCGAGATCGATCGGATTGCCGAACGCCGCTCGAGTGTTCCAGACGAATTCGGCCCATCGGTCGAAGGGGACCGTGGCCCCACCTTCACCATCGCCGTCACCTTCGGCACCGGCCTGGGATGGAGGCGCCATGTTGAGCGCGAAGAGAATCACGAAGAAGCCCATGATCAGCATCACCATGTCGGCGAAGGAGATCAGCCACTCGGGGGCGCCCTCATGCTCCTCGTCGTGACCGCCGCCGGCGTGCGCCATCATGGCGCCATGCGGGACGTGCTCGTCCTCGTGACCTTGCTCGAAATCGCTGTCGTTGTAATCGGGCATCGAATGACTCCGGAAACGGTGGTTCGTGGATCGAACCGCACCTGTGAAGGGTGATCAGGCCGCAGCCTTCAGACGCAGACGCTGCTGACGAGGCACGAAGGCGAGCATCTTCTCGAAGGTGGCGCGAGGGTTGTCTCCGGCATGAATGGAGAGCACGCCCTGAAGCATCATCTCCTTGCTGAGAATCTCCTCACCGGATCTGAGCGACAGCTTGTCGCCCATGGGACCCGCCACCGCGTTCGCGAGAAGCGTTCCGTAGAGCGTCGCGGTCACGGCCACGGCCAGCATGCCACCAAGCTCCTCGACACCACCGGTGCCGAGACTTCCGAACATGCCGATCTGACCGATGAGCGTCGCCGCCAGGCCGTAGCCGGGTCCGTAGAGCTTGATCAGGTCGAAGAACTTCTTTCCTGACTTGTGTCGTTCCTGCATGGCCATGATCTCCATGCGCATCGTGGTCTCGATGACGTGGGCGTCCGAACCATCGACTGCCATCTTGAGGCCCTGCTGAAGGAACGGATCCTCGAGCTGCTCGACCTCGTTCTCAAGCGCCAGAATGCCGTCCCGACGTGCCTTGTCACTCAGCATCGCCATCTTCTCGACGGTCTCCGAGAGGCCCATCTGCTTGTTCGACATGAATCGCCGGATGTAGCTGGGCACCTGCTTCAGCTTGTCCATCGGCATCGCCATGAAGACGACGCTGATGGTTCCACCGAACACCATCACCACGCCCTTGAGGGACCAGAACATCCCCCATGAACCGCCGTGACTGACGATCAGGAACCCGGTGCCGATGCACACCACGATTCCAAGGATGACTCCAATGACGCTTGCTTTATCCATCAGATCCGCCTCCAGGCAGGCCGCGAAAAATGCGGCATGCTCACGTGATCGGACGCATTCACCTCCGTCTGAAGTGAGAATCTTTCGGGATGTGCAGACTGTGTGTCCAGATCATTCGGACCGGCCCTCACAGACCTCGGCGCGCAGGGGTTCTCGGACTCCGATGTGTCCAAATCTTTTTTTGTCCAGGTCCCTCCCGGGTGAAAACGGGCGGAGGAGGACGTTACCGGCCCCATCGGGTGTGCCAGTTGCTGGGTGGCGCACGCGTCATCACGGACACGACGCCTCGGTAGGTCCGAGGAGTCGAACGCGGATCGTATGACGGCGGCAACGGGTATCCTGCGCTCTGGAGATTCTGCATGGAAACACGTCCGCTCGTCGTTCATACGGAGACCATTGGAAACGCCGCCAGAGCATGGCTCGAGGAACGTGCGGAGGTGGTCGCCGCAGGCGCGGACGAGCCCTTGTTCGCCGAGCTGGCTCCGCGAGTGGTGGGCTTGCTGGTTCGCACCTACACCAGGGTCGATGACGCACTGCTCGATCGGCTTCCGAACCTCAAGGTCGTCGGCCGGGCCGGAGTGGGTGTCGACAACATCGATGTGACCGCATGCAGGCGACGTGGTGTCGAGGTGGTGTACGCGCCGGCCTCGAGCACGCATGCCGTCGCGGAATACGTGGTCGCCCTGCTGTGCGACGCCCTGCGCCCGAGGGTCTATCTCGAGCACGCCGAAGACCGCGGCGGCTGGAGCCACCATCGCAAGACACTGGTCGCACCCAGACAGTTCGACGAACTGACTCTGGGCATTCTGGGGATGGGCCGGATCGGAAGCACGGTCGCGGGCTTCGCCGAGGCACTTGGTTTCGAGACGATCGCATCCGATCTCGAAGAGATACCGGTGGATCGACGGCACCGCGCCGAGATGGTCTCGACCGAGGAGCTCTTCGAGCGTTCCGATGTCCTGACGATCCACGTCGATGGACGACACGCCAACCGAGGTTTCGTCGGCGAGGACCTGTTCAGACGGATGAAGCAGGACGCCGTGCTGATCAACACCAGTCGCGGCTTCGTGATGGAACATGACGCCCTGCGCGGACTGCTCCAGGCACGGACGGATGTCCGCGCCTTCCTCGATGTCCATGACCCGGAGCCACCCCCTCGAGGGGATCGACTGTTCGACCTTCCGAATGCCGCCCTGCTTCCCCATCTGGCCAGCCGAACCGAGACCGCGATGGCTCGAATGAGCGAGGTCGTGGAGGACATCTGGGCGGTTCTCGAAGGCCGGCCCCCGACCTGGCCCGCTCCCGAGGACTGATTCCTCGTCGCGCCACGGCGGGCATGAAACAGCGCCCAGACGTACACTGGACGTTCATTCTTCAGACATTCCACACGGCTGCGAGAACACACCATGAGCTTTCCCATCGAACACGTCCATGCCCGCCAGATCATCGACTCCCGTGGCAATCCCACCCTGGAATGCGAAGTCATCTGCGAGGACGGCACCGGAGGACGGGCGGCGGTGCCCAGTGGCGCCTCGACCGGCGAGCATGAAGCGGTCGAACTTCGTGACGGCGACGCCGGCTGCTGGATGGGCAAGGGCGTGGGCAAGGCGGTGGCACACGTCAACGAGATCCTGGCGCCCGAACTGATCGGCCTGAACCCGAGCGATCAGGAGGCGATCGATCAGCTCCTCATCGAACTGGACGGAACCGAGAACAAGGGCAACCTCGGCGCCAATGCACTGCTCGGGGTCTCGATGGCGGTGGCGCACACCGCGGCCGCATCGGCGGGACTTCCTCTGTACCGATATCTCGGGGGGACCTCGGCGAACCACCTGCCCTGCCCGATGATGAACATTCTCAACGGTGGAAAGCACGCGGACAACACCGTGGACTTCCAGGAGTTCATGATCCAACCCGTGGGCTTCGAGCGATTCGAAGATGCCCTGCGCGCAGGTGTGGAGATCTACCATCACCTTCGATCGGTGCTGCACGACCGGGGCCTCTCCACCGCGGTGGGTGACGAAGGCGGATTCGCACCCGATCTCAAGTCGAACGAGGAAGCGCTCGAACTGATCGCGGTCGCCGTCGAAGGCTCCGGGTACGGCCTTGGTGATCAGATTCAGATCGCGCTCGACCCCGCGACGAGTGAACTCTGGAACGAGGCGGCCAAGCAGGGCAAGGAAGGCTACTGCTTCTTCAGCAGCGATCCCAGCCGCATCATCGGCAGCGACGAACTGGTCGATCTCTGGGCGGAATGGTGTACACGATGGCCGATTCGCTCGATCGAGGACGGACTGGCCGAAGAGGACTGGAGTGGCTGGCGGACCATCACGGAACGACTGGGCGAGACCACGCAGCTGGTGGGAGACGACCTGTTCGTCACCAATCCGTCGTTCCTGCAGCGAGGCATCGATGAAGGATGCGCCAACGCCATCCTGATCAAGGTGAACCAGATCGGCACGCTCAGCGAGACCTTCCGTGCGGTGGAACTCGCGCATCGAAACGACTACCGGGCNGTGATGAGTCACCGTTCCGGAGAGACCGAGGACGCCACCATCGCGGATCTCGCGGTGGCCACCAACTGCGGGCAGATCAAGACCGGTGCACCCTGTCGAAGCGANCGCACCGCGAAATACAATCAACTNCTGCGGATCGCGGAGGATCTCGGCGACAACGCCCGATTCGGNGTGCTGTGACAGGACCACGGGCCNTCTTCATCCGCATGTCATGAGACCGGGCTCNGAACCCTTCCTTCGATGGCAGACTTCTCGACGCAATTTCGTCTCATCCGCCGACTGATCTTCAGTGAGAGGTTTCGGTACGCCTGCGCGTTGTTCGCACTCATCGCCGGCACCCTTCTGATCTATCTCATCCCGCTCGTCCCCCAGGCGGTTCTGGACGTGGTGTTCAACGACGATCCCGGGAAGGCCTCCGGAATCTCACGTCGGGTGATCGACATCATGGGAGGCATCGATGCGGTCGGATCGCAGTTGTGGCGGCCGGCGCTGCTGATCGGGTTCCTCGCGATCTCCGCGGGCTGCTGCGTGCATCTGCGACAGAGATTCGCGGCACGCGCCGCGCAGAACATCGCACGCGGCATGCGAAGCGCCATCTACGACCACGTCCAGAAACTGCCCTGTCGGACGCATGAATCGCTCGAAAGCGGGGACCTCCTGCAGCGCTGCTCCTCGGACGTCGACACGGTGAGTCTGTTCCTGAGCGAGCAGATCACGATGATCGGCCGGGCGTTCGCGATGCTGCTGGTTCCGTTGCCGCTCATGTTCGCGCTCGACTGGCGCATGGCGGTGATCTCGCTGCTTCTCGTGGGTCCGATCTCGATCTTCTCCTACGTCTTCTTCAATCGGATGCGGGATCGTTTCCTGGAGAAGGAGAAGGCGGAGGCCCGCCTGACCGCCACCGTCAACGAGAACCTCAATGGCGTCCGGGTCGTGCGGTCGTTCGCACGTCAGTCCTTCGAGAGCGAACGCTTCGAGANGCACAATGCGACCCATCGCAANCGGGACAACGACCTCTATCGNCTGATGGCGAGATTCTGGTCGCTTTCCGACGCACTCTGCTTCTGCCAGCAGGGCCTGGTCATCGGCTTCGGACTCTGGTGGCTCACCCAGGGCTCCCTCGAGATCGGGACGTTCTACTTCTTCATCTCGGTGGTCAACATGTTCCTCTGGCCGGTGCGGATGCTCGGCAGGATCCTCGCCGAGTTCGGTAAGGCCCTCGTGGCGGTCGGGCGCATCGACGAGATCCTGCAACGCCCCGCCGAATCATCCCCCGAGAACCCGCAGCGCCCGGAACGGCTCGACGGAGCGATCTCCTTCGAGAGCGTCTCGCTGCACCACGGCGAACTGCCGGTGCTGAACGGAATCGATTTCAAGATCGCTCCGGGAGAGACGATCGCGCTGATCGGTCCCGCCGGATGCGGCAAGACGACCATCGTCGATCTCCTGCTTCGGCTCCACGACCCGGATGAAGGGGAGATCTCGATCGGGGACATCCCCCTCGATCGCATGGAACGCGGCCACGTCCGTTCGAGGATCGCGGCCGTCATGCAGCAGCCCTTTCTCTATTCGAGATCGATCCGCGAGAACATCGCGATCACCAGCCCGGACCTCGAGAACGACCCGATCGAGTCGGCGGCGATCGATGCCTGCATCCACGACTCGATCAAGAGTTTCGACCAGGGCTATGAAACCATGGTCGGAGAACGCGGACTCACGCTTTCCGGNGGGCAGCGCCAGCGCGTCGCCATCGCCCGCGCGTTGATCCAGAGACCGGACATCCTGATCCTCGACGACGCACTGAGCGCGGTCGACACCCGCACCGANCAGCAGATCCTCTCGGCGATCGAACGACGACACGGTCGGCAGACCACGATCCTCGTCGCGCACCGACTCTCGACGATCCGGGCCGCGGATCGAATCCTCGTCCTCGAAGCCGGCAGGGTCACCCAGCAGGGAACCCACGAGGAACTCATCGAGCAACCCGGTCTCTATCGGAGGATCTGGACGATCCAGTCGGATCTCGAGAACGACGATCGGCTGGAGAAGGGAGGTGCGCGATGAATCATGATCCGAGTCTCGACGATGAACGCTCGGGTGCGATCGACCTGCGTCTCTGGATGAACTTCATCAGGCACCTGAAGCCCCATCGCCGCATGGCGCTCACGATGTGCGGAGCCGGGTTCGGACTCGCGATCGTCGAAGCCTCGCTNCCCCCNCTCACGGGNATGATGATCGACGAGGCGATCGAANAGGGCGTCACGAATCGCCTGCTCACGATGGGCGTGATCTTCATGGTGATGATGATGATCTTCGCCTTCACCGTCTGGCTCTTCATCAAGGCCGCGGGCGAACTCGCGACGGGCGTCGCCTACGACCTGCGCAACGGATGCTTCCGGAGGCTGCAGGAGCTGCCGTTCTCCTTCTTCGATGTCAGACCCACCGGCTGGCTGGTGACCCGGGTCACCAGCGACTGCGCGAAGGTGAGCGACCGCATGCCGTGGGTCCTTCTGGACATCTTCTGGGGNTCGACGATGCTGATCGGCATCTGCACCGCGATGATGATCATCGACTTCAGGCTGGCGNTGTGGACCATGGCGATCGTGCCGCCGCTGGTGATCGCGACCTGGATCTTCAAACGGAGNATGCTGGCNAGNTCGAGGGACATGCGCCGGACGAACAGCGCCATCACCGCGAGCTTCAGCGAATCGATCAACGGCATNCGAACCACCAAGAGTCTCAATCGTGAACGTCGGAATCTGGATGAGTTCGACCAGCTGGCGGACACCATGCGCGGGCACAGCATGCGAAACGCCCTGCAGGCCGCGGTNTTCCTTCCGATCGTGGCGGTGCTGGGTTCGATCGGNGTNGGNATCGCGCTCTGGAAGGGCGGCGTGCAACTCGAGACGGGGACAGGCCTCTCGATCGGCATGCTGATCGCCTTCATGGAATATGCGATCCTCTTCTCCATGCCGATCCAGGAACTCTCGGCGAGACTGGCCGACCTGCAATCGGCCCAGGCCGCGGCGGAGCGCGTCCAGGGTCTCCTCGAGGAGGTTCCGGAGATCAGGGATTCNCCGGNGGTCATCGAACGNATGGAGGCCCACCGCGGCACCGTCGGACCGCCCGACGGCGGTGACTCCATCATCGAGACGATCGAATTCCGCGACATCCGATTCCACTACAANCCGGAAGAGCCGATTCTGGANCACTTCAACCTCACGGTGCACAAGGGCGAGTCGATCGCTCTGGTGGGTCCGACGGGAGGCGGCAAGTCGACGATCGTGAATCTCGCCGCACGGTTCTACGAACCGAACGACGGTCAGGTCCTGATCAACGGNGTCGATTTCCGCGATCGTTCACTCCNATGGTGGCAGGCCCAGTTCGGCATCGTGCAGCAGGTCCCCCACCTCTTCTCCGGNACGATCATGGAGAACATCAGATACGGACGGCTCGAAGCCGGCGAGGAGGACGTGNTCGAGGCCGCACGNCGGGCCGGCGCGCATGAGTTCATCGAGCGCCTCGACGANGGCTANCGNCACGACGTGGGAGAAGGCGGNGNGCTGCTCTCGACCGGTCAACGCCAGCTGGTGTCGNTGGCGCGGGCGCTGCTCGCGGATCCGCAGATCTTCGTGATGGACGAGGCGACCTCTTCGATCGACACGGAGACCGAGACGCTGATCCAGGAGGCGATCGATCGGGTGATGACGGGTCGCCTGAGTTTCGTGATCGCACACCGTCTCTCGACCATCAGAGACGCCGATCGAATCCTCTTCATCGAGTCGGGCAGAATCCTCGAAGACGGCACCCATGAAGACCTGATGCGTCGCAACGGTCGATACGCGGAACTCTACGCCGGGCAGTTCACCGGCGGCTGAGTGCGGATGAACCGCCAACGGCTGCGTGACATCAGATGTCGCAGACTCCCCAGAAGATCAGCAGAGACGTGATGTCCGCGCCATCGACGGTGCCGTCACGGTTGATGTCACCCACCACCGCGGGNCCGGTGANGCCCCAGTTGTTCAGAAGCAATGTGAGATCCNCTCCGTCGACGAGACCNTCGAAGTTGATGTCACCGGNGCAGTCGCAGGGGTCCGGAATNCCGTTTCCGTTGTTGTCGTCCGAGATGTCCTGCTCGATCTCGTATTCATCACCGTAGCCGTTCAGATTGCAGTCGAAGAGCGGCGCGAAGGGATAGACGTAGGCGGATCCGGACTGGATGCCGTTGTCATTGTCGTATCCAGCACCGACCACGACCAGATCACCCTCGAGCGCCACGGACATTCCGTACTGATCACTGGTCTCACCATCGAANGCGTAGAGCTGGTCGACGATGAACCAGGCGTCCTCGACGTTCTTGGCGAGGAAGGCCGCGCCCGAATCGACGACCTCGCTGATGTCGCTCAGCGGCGCGCCGATGACGAGACGGTCACCGTCGATGGCGACCGATGTGCCGAAGGCGGCGCCGTCGTCACCAAGGAGAGGACCGCTTGTCCAGACTTCTTCCCATGCGTCGAAGCCGTTGAATTCATAGACGAAGATGAGTCCGTCGCCGTCGTCGGCGCCGGGCGCCCCGATGATCATTCGATCACCNGAGATCGAGACGGAGGCCCCGTAGAGGGTGTCGGCTCCGAGCGACGTCTCACGGAGCCTCTCGAGGAAGATCCATTCACCCGCCACCAATCGATACATGACGACCATGCCTCGGGAATNTCCGGTCCTGGGCGCGCCGACCGCGAGATGATCGCCCTCGACGGCGAGCGTGTCTCCGAAACCGACCATCTGGGCGTCGATGCTCAGATCGGGTTCGAGTCGCTGATCGAACAGCCAGGATCCGGGTGGCAATGGAATGTCGTTCTCGTCCACACCGTTGTCGAAACCGGGATCGTAGGTGAAGAGTTCGACGGATCCGTTGTATTCGGTGCTGCCGGGAACATCGTCGTANCGCTCGCTGGCCACGGCGACGGTGACTCCGTCGGTCGCCACGGTGTTGCCGAATCGAAACTCATCGGTGGGCTCCTCGGAAGTGAGCTCCTGATCGAGACACCAACCGGTCTCGCCGTCACTGCGGTGCAGGAAGACCGCTCCGGCTCTCACTTCCTGAAGAACGGGCTCGTCNTCCTCGTCGGCGCCCTCCTCGAGGGCGTANCGATCACGGAANGGCGCCCCGCTGACCAGCAGACCGTTCCCGACCGAGATCGACTTGCCCATGCCGTCCGAAGGNCGTGACTCCAGAATGGGCGCCTTGCCGTCCTGGATCCAGCAGGTCTCGGGCGTGAACCCGGTGTAGGGATTCGNATCGCAGAACCCNTCGAGCACGGGATCCGACGTTCGATAGATGTAGGTCGCCCCGGTGTTCTCATCGCCNTCNTCCGACAGGTAGGAACCGATGATCGGCTGNCCGTTGTCGATCGCGGTGACGGTGCCGAAGAGGTCCAGNTCGACCGGATTGGAGGGAAGCAGTTTCACGGTGGCCGTCGANGCGGAGGAACAGGCNNANNCNGCNGCGANCGGGGTCANGNNGTTCATGGTGNNGATGTTGTNGGCNCCATCGAAANTCACCCTCGAAGATCCTCNNNGA
>PAQN01000011.1:0-18436 GCA_002709755.1 Phycisphaerae bacterium | reverse complement strand
TCACCNGTGGGCTGTCCCTGNTAGAGGACNNANGGNTTCGANTANTNNGGNATNCNNGTGCCNGGNGAGTAGGCCATGATGGTTCGGTANTGNTTTCCNGNGTTNCCNANNAAACGCCANCCGTTCGANNANNCGANCGNNACCACCGTTCTCNCACCCNCCACCGTCACCCTCTGCGTGACAGGCGCCGAGATTGTGCCCGAGCTCGTGCGCCAGCACGAAGCCNCCGAGACAGAANCGNGANTTCGCGTGGTACTGGGCGCTGTCAGGAGTGAAGAGATAGGCGACACCGCACCAGCCTTCGTCGTATTCGACGATCAACGACCCGGCATCGGCGCTGGCCGCCTGCATGATNTCCTGAACCTCGTCCATGTAGCCGTCATCGGGGTTCGCGAACTTGNCGAGNTGANCGCTCTCGACCGAATCGTCGTAGTCGACCTGNCCNAGGTAGACGATGCGGACCCGGGTGGTCGAAAGGGAGTTCTCGAAGCCGGTGTTCGCCTGCAGCACGCCGAGTTCGCAGAGCGCCTCGACGATGAGCGGACTGCCGGTGCCGAACACCGTGTTCTGGGTGTAGAAGATCGCAAGATCGATCGTGGTCGAGCTGCATCCACCGGAGCACAACCCACCGACATCTGAATCATCACCAGCCAGGCTTCCCCCGGTCGAGTCGAGGGAGAGATCGATCAGGTCCAGCGGATCCAGGGCGTCGGGGCCCTGAAGGGGATTCCGGGTCATGCCCCCGCACAGGGGAAGATCATCACTGGTCATGGGCTCGACCAGCATGGCGAAGCCCGGGGCTTCCGTGAGTCGCCACCAGGCGCCGTCTCCCGTGTGCACCGCGGCGGCGACCGCACCGTTGCGAAGGACGAACTGCGCGTGGGCCTCGCCGCCATCGACTTCCTTGAGCACCAGCGCCACGCGCCCCTGGCCGAGGATGCGTCGGGTGTCGACGGTCATGGTCAGGACTTCGGCNCGCTTGGNGANACGAGCCCNGGGTGGTGTGACTCGCAGGGTNGTNCCGNGGCGAAGACGATCGATGAACTCGGCGTCGAGTCGGGGAAGCTCGGTGCCGGATGAGGCGTCGGTCAGCTCCACGGACTGGGAGAGATCGAGCTCGACGATCCCGTCGTCGAGCACGGCCGGCGCCGGAGCACGATGACCGATGATCATGCGCTTCGTTCCGGCGGACTGCATGCCGTGCACGCCGGAGGAGACCATGACGGACGCCAGTGCACCGAACACGAGCAGGCACAGAGGGCGGGCGAAACCGATCTTCACGAATTCCAGCATCGAAGTCTCCTGTCCGGATGAATGGTCCGGATGGCGCGAAGGCGTCCACGAACGGACTCCCTGCACCACACTTCACTATGACCGCATCCTGACGGGCTGCAACCCTCGATGCGGGATCCATTGGTCCAATTCAGACGCTCTCGCGCCGTGAGGAGCGAAAACGCCCTCAGAAGCTCCCCAGGCCGCGCGACCCGAAACGAACGGGTCAGAAAACCATACGACGGCGGGGCGTTGGAAGGTCCGAAAAAACGGAGTTCCGAAAAAGCCCGTGCCCTGTCAGCGGATGAGCGTGGCAAGACACGGGCGGATGTAGCACGTGATTGTCGGCCGCCGAGACGATGCGCGTCTCATTGAACCTTGGTGAAGGCGAGAATCTTCGGATCGTCGCTGGGGGTCGAGACCGAACTTCGATCGATGACCATCATGTAGCGACTCTCGTCGATGATCCGATCCTTGTCGGTCGCATCCCAGAGCCCGGTGGTCGGATCCTGCGAGAAGGTTCGAACCTTGAAGTACACGGTGAAGACGTCGCTTCGAGTGGTCAGCATGTTCGCGATGCCACTGAAGAGCAGCGCCGCTTCCTCGGCGTCGCCGCCGACGTTGTCGGGACGGAAGACCTTCTGGGGTGCGTCGCCGATGCCGCGCAACCAGTTGAGGTTGAGTCGCTCGGTGTTGCGATCCGTGGAAAGCCTGGTGTCCACCTGGTTCTGAACGGGAATGGAGTACCCGCTCGTGGTGTCCTCGTCCGACTTGAACCCACGCCATCCGAGTCGATATCGCTCGCGAGCGTAGTCAGCATTGACGCTTTCGTTGATCTGAGGATTGGGATACCCGAGTCCGTAACGCACACCACCTTCGCCGGTGTCCAGTCTCGAAACCTCGTAGGGGTCGTCGGCGAACGAACGCACCGACGCGCTCTTCCCCTCCCACTCCTTGGAACCGACGAGGTCGGCGGGGAACCCGCTCTGGATCTGATTCTCGTCGTACTGCGTCCGACTCATGGTCAACAGTTCACCGAGAGAGACGATGCCTTCATCGTTTCGCATGCCCGGGAAGAAGCCGTAGAACTCGTTGTTCGGATCGCCGTTGAGAATCGTCGGGAAATCAAGCGCATCGGGCTGCGAGATTCCACGGAAGCCACGGTCGGCATAGGTGGGAAGTGATTCCAGATCACCCGCGGGCGCCAGCCCGCCGTCACGGTTGAAGACATCACCGAGGCGGTAGCGATCGATGGTCTCGGCGAACCTCACGTGCATGTGGTTGCCGAACCCGCTGGGAAGGTCATCGGCCGCGGAGCGTCGATTTCGTCCCTTGCTGTTGTTGTTGTGATTGCCCACACCATGGTTCCAGGCGAAGTAGTCGTTGTAGATCAGACGACTCATCTGGGGCAGAGCGCGCATCACTTCAACCGGCGCGGTGTTGATGTTCACCATGCCACGGGTGGGCTTGCCGGTGAACCCGCGGGCGAGGTTGAAACGGTTCTCCTCGGACGCCAGCTGCTCCACGAAGGAGAGCTGACCATCGTCGTCGAAGTCGTAGTCGTTGATCGCGGTGCCGATGCCGTCGACCGTGACCGCGTCGAAGAGGCCCGAACCGGCGGGCAGCAACGGACGATAGGCCGAGACCAGAAGGTTGCCGGCGCCGAGCACCTGGCGCCAGGGTCGACCGGGATCCTTGCCGTTCGAACCGGCCGAAGCCACGAGACCGGCGGGACGACCCTGTCCGAAATCCAGTCGGTTGGCGAAGACGCCGACCCCCACGGGATACTCATCCGCGGGAAGCTGCTGACCGTTGGCCGCCATGCCCCACCACTCCGGCACGAACTGCGTCTGACCGCCGATCGCCTGCTGCGTGGGTCGCTCGAATTCGATGACGTTCGTCATCAGTTCGGAGAACGTCCGCTTGACGGGGATCAGTTCGGTGTTCGGAAGAGGGCCCTGCTGGAAGTTCAACACCGGTCCCCAGAGGAAGACGTGGTTGAGTTCACCGATCTGTTCGAAGTCGGCGTCCTTGAGCAGCATCTGCAATGGAGAGGCCCAGAGGTCCTCGCGGAAGCCCTTGTAGAACTCCTCCTGCTCCTGTGCCACCAGATCCATCGGCACGATGTCGATGTCCGCGTTCTGCGAGAAGATCGTGGGCGTACCGGTGGGGCTCACCTGACGCTCGCGGACCAGAAGCTCGTTGTTGCCGAGGATGGTTTCGAGGGGGAAGCCGTTTCCGTAGGCCGCGGTCTGACCGGATTGATCGATGACGGTCCAGGTCGGGAAGTTCGTGGGCTTGCCGCGAATCCTCCAGGCATCGGGTCGACTGCTCTGATTCTGCCAGAGTCCGTAGCCGGGCTCGTAGTCATCGAGCGGGCCGTTGGTCCACTTCCAGAGGGGAGCGCCATCCTGGATCTTGGTGATGGGCAGCGTGTAGACCACGGGCGTGGCCCAGGGGCTGCTCATGCTGTCGGGCCCACCGGGCTCGAACTGCGCCAGCGAGAGCTTGTTGCCTCGGATCGGTCGTGCCCCGAAGGACTCGCTTTCACCAAGAGTACGGTCAAGATCGGGGGCGTTCTCGAAGGCGCAGATCGGCTCCGAAGTCACGCTGTAGATGAATCGAGGAGAGACCTCGTTCATGTCGTAGAGCCCGTTGGCGTCGACGTCCCAACCCCAGAAACGGGAGACATGCGCCCAGGTGAAGTAGAAGTCGTCGTTGTTGAGACGGATGCCCGACCATTCGAAGCGACCACCCAGCAGTGGGTCGAAGTTGTTGCCCCGAGCGGGAGGTGCACTTTCCGTGAGGAAGCGTTCGAACTTGAGGGCGAGTTCGTTGCCGTTGTGACGAGGATCATCCTCCTCCTCGACTCGATCGTTCTGAAGACGATCGACCACCACGTTCGCCACGACGTTGGTGCCGTTTGGCGACCCCACGGGGTAGATGTTCCGAACCAGCTGAATCAGCGGACGGTCGGAGGAATCGCCGGAGTCGTTCCCCGAGATGCTGAAGATCGATTCCGGGGTCTTCCCGCTCATGATCAGCGAGGCATCGAAGACCAGGGACTCGTGCCGTGAGAGCGGCATGTTCGGTTCGTATCCGTAGAGCTCGCCGGGCGCGAGGTCGAGATAGTCCAGACAGGCGGTCTTCATCTGATCGTAGGGAAGACCGAACTCCTCCTCGAAGGCCGCATCGTCGAGTGGACCGATGTTGCCGGGCCTGATCAAGGCGAAGACGACCGCGCTCCTCGGCGCATCAGGTTCGGTGGGCCCGAGATAGATCTGATCGGCGAAGTAGCGCTTGTTGAGGTGGCCTTCGGTGAGCGCGTTGGGATGCGCGCAGTCGAGCAGACGGATCGGGATCTGTCCACCGGCGTTGCCGACCTTGAGCGAGTAGTCGTAAAGGGAGATCGGTTCGTCGAAGGGGTTCCCCAGCTGGATCGCGATCAGAATCGCGGGCTTCGAACTGTCGTCGACGTAGTTCTCGCCGGTCGCCGAGGTGGCCCCACCGGTGCCGTTTGCGAAATAGGCGGGCGCCTGTTCGTTGGGGCAGTTGATCGCGGGGATGTCGCTTCCCTCGGACCAGCACCCACCAGGTCCCTGACCATGCGAGCTCTTCGGATAGATCAGGCCGTAGAAGGCCTGCATGATGAAGGGCTGCTTCTCGAAGCCGATGAACGCATCGTTGCGCATGGGTTCGACCACGCCATCGCCGTCGAGATCGACGTCCGGCAGGAAGGCTCCGGTGTTGGGGTCATAGGTCGCCGGACGAAGCGCCTGGCTCGGATGAATCGGCTGGTCGATCAGGATGTCACCGCCGTCACTCGCCGGCGTGTTCTGGCTCGGCGTGAAGAGGATCGGTCCGTCACGGAACGCCTCGATGTTCGCCGCGAGACTGGGCGCCAGTCGCAACGACTTCAGATAGGCGTTCTGGAACTTGCTCTGCCCGGTCGAGCCGTGCGCTGGTACGTCGGAATCGTCGAGGCTCCAGCCTGAATCGGTGAAGTACCCCTGCGGGATCGACCGGCCCGTGAAGGGGTCGGTCGCGACCAGCGTGGTCGCTCGATAGATCACTTCCTGCAGGTCATCGAGCCAGAGTCGTCTGTTCTCGAACCAGCTGGGCGTGTTGACCAGAACACCGGGAGGCGAGAAGGACTCGCGCAGGTCGATCTTTCGTCGACGGGTCTGATACTCGTCGAAGTCGTTTCGATCACCCGTGGTGTAGGTCTCGGAGTCACGGTCGTAGTCGAAGTCGCGGTTGAAATAAGGTGTCTGCCAGAGCCAGAGCGGACGGTATTCGTTTCGCACGCCGGTGAGCGTGGTCATGCGATGACGCATGTCGCGAACCTGCTGCTCGTTGATGAGCGTGCCGGAGGTGCCACCGGGATTGGTTCCACTGATACCCTGCCTCAGCGTGGAGGTCTCGGCGACGTTGATGTCGGAACGAAGCGGCGAAAGGCTGAGGTCGCCGTCGGTGACATGGTTGCCGAGCACGCCTTCGAGACGCGTGAAGCGCGTGGGATGGTTGAGTCCGGAGAAGGCACGAAGTTCGATCTCGTCGTTGATGCCGAAACGATCCGCGACGTAGGGAACGGCTTCGTTCGTGCTGGGATCGACCCAGGTGCCGGTGAAGTCGTTCTGGACGAGGTTGTTCCAGAGCTTGCGTTCGCGGACTCCGAGCTCGGGCGTGTCATCCATGCCGGCGAGGGTTCGGTACTGACCGTAGAAGGGTCCGGCGTTGTTGTCGTCGGTGAGCAGAAGCTTGTCGACGCCTCGGGCGTTCATCATGGTCTGCGCCGCCACGGAGGAATCATCCGAGTACCAGCGATCGAAGTCGAACCGAGTCTCGATGTTCATGCCGACGGTCTTGTAGAACCCGGGGTTCACACGGTTCTTGGGATCACCGAGCAGACCGGTCCAGGTGTCGAAGTCATCGAGATTGATGCCGCCCGAGCCATCGGGATCACCCAGTCGACTGACCAGGGCCGCATCGGCGGGGGTGGCGCCCGAAGTCGACCAACGGTCGAAGGTGGTGGCGACGTTCACGTCGAGCATCGAGTTGTTGTCGATGATCGACACCCCCACCACCTGCTTCACACCGGGACGACCGGCGGCCGGAGGCACGAACCAGAAACTGTCGGTGAACCCGTCGCCGTCGGCGTCGCAGAAGGTGCGCTCGACGACGTTGCGCTGGGTGCCGCGGACATAGGCGTCCTTGGGGGTGCTGAGGAATCCCTCGTTGTCGTAGAGACCGTTCAGGTCGATGTAGTTGGGGAGAAGATCATCGGACACACGCATCGCACCGAAGTTGCCGGCGTCACCGAAGTGCACTCGGGGCGTGTTGAACCAGAGATTGCGACGCCGCTGGAATTCGTCGACGAATCCCTGGACGTTCGGACCCTCGATGGGAGTCGGAAGGACGTTGGGATACCACTGCTCGTATGGCGTCTGAATCGCCACCGGAAACTCGGCGTCGTGATAGGGTCGATCGCCGCCGGAGGGGCCGTCGCTGGCCACGGTGCTGAGGGTGAAGCCCCAGTCCGGACCATTGTCCTGTTCGGCATTCGTGGTGTAATCCCCTGCCGCGAATCGATAGGGATCCAGAGACGCGACGTTCGAGATGTCGTAGCAGACGCGCCAACCGTTCTCAGCAGTCGGAATCCAGGACAGATGGGTCCAGTGGGTGTAGCGTTCGACGAAAGGATCTTGAGCATCGGGGTTCGCGTCGTAGGGACCGCCGTAGTAGTTGCCGACTCGTCGAGGCTCGGTCTCACGAAGCCAGCGCGTGTCGCCGAAACCGGGATTGCCTCGAGGATTGCCGACGCCGTAGACGACCCCCGCATCATCACGCAGTCGCCCCACATTGGCGACGGGCGCGCCGGTTCCGAATGGGATGAAGAGCGGGTTGCTGGAAAGCCCGCTGCCGCTCAGATCCACGTCGTCGGGCCAGTTGGTCCAGGCACGCGTCTCATAGGGCGCGAAGTTGAAATCGAAGGTCGAGTTCTGATCGAGACCGAATCGGTCGTAGCCCAGCTTGACGTCGTCGTAGAGCAGGTTGCCCTGATCATCGAAGACACCCTCGGGCACCAGCACGGTCGATCTGGGAAGCCCACTGAGCGTGGCCTCGGCTCGAAGCTCGAGCGGATCTCCCGCCGCGGTGTATCCGACATTCTCGCTGTCGGTGAAGATGTCGTAGTCGTCGTAGGAGTCCTGCTGAACGTCACCATCGACAGGCCGGGCGAACAGCGAGGTGGCGATGTCCTTCGCGAGCTGATCCTTGAGAATGGAGACGTTGTCGCTGCGCTCGTAGGCCGCCTGCTGACTCTTGGCCAGCTTGCGTCCCTCCTGGGTGCGGGTGATGAACGCGGTCGCGATGATCACCAGCAGCACGAGAATCGCGGTCACGAGGACCAGCGTGTTGCCGCGGCGGGAGGAGACTGGGATGTCTGAGGCCGGAATCATGTCGAAAGAACTCCACATGGACTTGCTGACGGAACCGGGACGATCACTGTTGACGCTTCTTCGACTCATGATTCGTTCCTCGGCAGCGGGATGATGAATTCGAACGGACGTCCACCTTCGAGTCGTGCTTCGGAATCATGCAGACGGAAGGAGATGCGAACTGCCGTGGGCCAGGGGGTGTAGGTGCTGACACCACGACCGTTGTTGCCGGTCCCGACGATCCTCGACCCCAGACCGGGCGTGTTGCCTGCGAAGACGTATGGCTCACCCGTGGGCGAGCGCAGAATCGAGTTGTCGCCGTTGAATCCGAAGACGGCCCCGTACCGGCGGATGTTCTGACCGGGCTGGCACCCGGCACCGTCACCGAACTCGATGTGCGCGAGCGTCTCGTCGGTCTGAACACCGAACGGGTCGTCGATGAAGAAGGTACCTGATCCGATTTCGGTACCGACGGGCGGTCCGATGCGGACGGCATCCCCACCACCGCTGAACCGACGTCCGGGATCGCCGATGTGCGACCAACCGCTGCAGCCACCCGCGTCCTCGGGGGCCTGCGATCCCGTCATGAAGGCGTTAGCCGGCGCCGATCCGATCGTCTCGTCCGAGAGACCGAACCAGGGCGTGCTGCCTCCATTCACGAGCACGGCTCCCTCGACGACCACGCCGGGCAGACCTGCGAGAAGCACCTGATCGCTGTCGTTGAAGGAGACATCCTTGTCGCGGCCGACACCATCGGCCCAGGTCCACTCGACCCGGAAGTCGGAGATGTTCGGACCCAGCACCGCATTGGTCAGCATGGTGTCCATGCGCTGCATGCTGGGCGCGCGCAATTCTCCGCGCGGGTAGCCGTAGTACATGGCATCCAGCACCTGATTGGTCTTGACCAGGTCGGTCGGACTCTCGAAGTAGTCGCTGTCTCCACCCTGGTTGGAGCCGCCTCCGAAGTCCCAGTCGCTCTGATCGTTCCAGAAGTAACAGACCTCCTGACGAAGGGTGTCGCGTTCGGTCGCGGCGATGTCGACGCGGGAGTTGATCAGCGAAGGATGAAAGCGAAGCCCGTTGGAACCGTTGTCGAAGATTAAAGGCGCGGAGTTGGGATCGCCCTGCGCGTCACCGGACATGTAGTAGTTTCCTGTGTTTCCGACGTCGGAGTTTCCGGTCTGACGTGAACCGTCGTCGTCACCGAGCAGCGTCGACTGTCGACACAGAATCCAGTCCTCCGTCGACTCGGGAAGCAGAGGGACGTTGGCCTGAAGGGACTGCCCGCTCGGCCAGCGCTGGAAGGGAAGCTCGCCTGCGGGGAAGTAGCTCCAGGGATGCAGGCCGGTGTTCGAATTGTTCTCGAGTTGCTCACGGTCGATGTCGAGAATGTCGCCGGCCGTCGGATCCGCCTGGTAGGGCTGGATCTTGATCTGGACTCCGGGACTGTAGAAGACGCTCGAAAGATAACTCTGCGCCGGCGCGGGCTTGTCCAGACCGACCTGGTCGGAGGACGCGTTCGCGTAACTGTCGAGCGCTCGGGTCGAGGCCGCCAGGCCTTCGGTGAAGAAGAACAGCTGATCGCAACGGATCTCGCTGTCGGCCGGGCGCGAGGGGTCGAGCAGACGGCCGGTCTGATTGAAATTGATGTCGTTCGGCACGCCGACGCATTGCACCGCGAAGAACCCGTCGCGAGTGATGCGCTTGAAATCGTTTCTGAGGACACGCTCGATGGCGTTGGCCTGTTGCAGGATGTCGGAGTTCGCCTCACCGAGCGAGGAGACCCTCTGCGCGGTGCTGAAGATCGAGCTGGTCGCGAGGATCACGACCAGCAACACCACGACCGCGATCAGCATCTCGGTCAGGGTGAACGCCGCCCGGAAGCGACGGGAGATCGAAGCGTGTGCCCCGACGTGACGTGTGGCGTGATGGCGCATCAAAGTTCTCCCACGGTGGCGTAGACCGGAGTCAGGGTGAATCCATTGCGAGTCTCGGGAGGAATGAACCAGATCGACTTGACCGCACTGGCGATGTTGGCCCGAGCCGAATTGTTCACGCCGAGCCCGGGAGTGGTGTTGTTGAGGTTTCCGTTCACATCGAGCACGGGAATGTAGGGAACCTGGCTGGTCAGACGGACGGGGCCCTCGGCTCCGTTGTCGCGCCCGGACAGCACTCGATGCACCGTGCCGTTCTGATCGATCAGCCACTGCCCCGCCTGCTGCCAGCCATTGGCGTACGGATCGAGCTGACTGAGGACCGAACCGGCCGGAAGCGTCCCGGGCACCGTGAGGTTGTTGAGTGGATTGTCGTCGGGCGTGGGGTCTCCCTCGGGATACCAACGATCGCCGGGAGAGGGAAAGTCGACTCTGACCGGGAGCGGGGATTCACGGGGGTTGTTGATCGGAACGCCGGAGACGGCATCCGGATTGGAGGGCGCCCCCTGATGACAGACGGCGTACGGAAGCTGCTCTCCACCGTTGAACCCGACGCGATAGACGAAGATCGCGACCTGGACCCGCCCCTGGTACCGACGGAACATGCAGTCCCAGTAGTACTCGGGCGACTCCGTGCCACGAGGCCAGCCACGCTCACTCTGGGTGATCGTGACCAGAGGTTCCGAACGACCCTCACGAAGAGGATCAGTGTGGTCGTCGAGACTGTCGTCGCCGGAGGGGAGAAAGTCGTTGAGAATCAGATACTTGTTGCGGTTGAAGGGAATGCCGGCGAGAAACCTGGCTTCCTCCTGGTCGAAATCCGACTGGTAGTCCGGATCGAGCGAGGGCGAGACCGGTGTCGGACAGAATCCACCGAAGAACGTGCCCATGTTCGCGAAATCGCTCGTGTAGAAGGAGTTCGAGACATCCTCACCGGCGGTCGCGGGATGGTCGTTCGTCATGCCACCGACCGAGCGGGTGTGACGCAGGCCGAAGATGTCGATGGCCCCGTCCAGAACCTCCGGCTGAGGATTGCGCTCGGGAAGCTGGTTGGGACTCGGCTGAGGCGCGCCGTCGAGGACGAAGGAGGGACGCATCCATCCCCAGTCACCGGAGACGGTCTGCAGATTGTCATTGCCGACCTCGGCCCCGACACGAATGTCGCCGGCGGTCAGGTCGAACTGCTCGAAGGTTCCGAAATCCTCCTGCGAGAGTCTGGTGCGCAGCAGGTTCAGACCCTGGGCGGCGACGATCGGCCCCATGACGTCGTCACGAGTCCGCTGCTGCTGAGCGATGCCGGCCGGGAAGATCGCGGCCACCGCGATGATGCCGATCCCGAGAATGAAGATCGCGAGCAGCAACTCGACCAGTGAGAATCCGGTTGGCGTGTTTCGAGTGATCATCGTCCCCCCACCTCCGCGAGACCGGTGTATCGATTGAAGTGAATGCGATCCGCGTTCTCGGTGACCCAGGGACCGAGCTCGGCGTTTCGACCACGGATGAAGTCGACGACGCCGCTGTTCGCGTCCCAGTTGGTGAAGTCGACGTCCTCCTTGGCACGCTCCTCGTCATATACGACGAGGAACTGGGCGGAGTTCACGAGAAAATCACGGTCGGTCTGACGTTGTTCGAAAAAGACGCTGTTGCCTCCGTAGCCGCCGGTGCCCTTGGAGACGTCGAACCGTCGGTCGGCATCGAAATCGACGAAACGGTAGGCGGATTTCTCGGCGGAAACGATGGTGTTCGGGTCACGCATGATCATGGTGCCGTCGCCACTGAAGAGCACGGCGAACCCGCCGCCCCACTGTCCGTTGCGAGTGTCGTAGGTCGTGGTCGGCGCGCTGTCGCCGGCGAAAGTGATCTGGGTGAGCTCCATCGGTCCCGACGCCATGAAGTTCCAGAGGGTGTCCTCGTTGTCGGAGGTGACTTC
Source organism: Phycisphaerae bacterium (assembly GCA_002709755.1). GTDB lineage: Bacteria > Planctomycetota > Phycisphaerae > Phycisphaerales > SM1A02 > UBA8087. The sequence continues at coordinate 6,860 of PAQN01000011.1, read as the reverse complement.
GCTGATGAGACTGAACTCGGTGTAGGGCGCGGCGACCTTGATCCCCTCNGGGAGCAGCCGCGGNGCGATGGTNGGCACNGGCTGNTACCGTTCGAAGTAGGCGTTGGAGGTGGAGCCGTAGGAACCGGCNGANCTGATGTCGCCGGTGAANTGNGCNACGACGACCTCGACCTGTTCGGGCTTGCTCGGATCCTCGTAATCCTTGACGACNCGGAAGGTCACCAGNGTCGGCGTGTTGGAGCGGATGGCNTCCGATCGNGCGGAGGTGAGCGCNCCGAGCACGCGGTTGACNCCGGTCGAAAGCTTCACGTCACGGGAGACCTTCTGGACGGAGATGACNGTGGCGACGGACAGCACCGAGATGATGCCGATCACGACCAGCAGTTCGAGCAGGGTGAAGGCGTGCCGACGAGCGGAGGCGCGNGAGGAGNATGTGTCGCGGANTCTCGTCATCATGGTTTCTCCGGCTGATAGGAGTAGACGTTGTCCTTGTGGTCGAGAATGCCGTCGTTGTCGCCGTCGACGTCGTTCGACAGATCGCCGAATCGCCCGTCGGGNCCCGAAGACACCAGCAAGGGNCGGCGGTTGCGGCAGATGCCGAATTCGATCTCGTCCTGAGTCAGGATGGTGCCATCGGTGTCACGCTCGAAGGTTCCCTGATCGCAGTCGTACCAACGGCGACCGGGGAAGATGATGAAGACCTCGCGATCCCAGGGATCGATGAATTCCTTCATGTTGAAGGTGGTGGTCAGNGGTTCGCCACCCGAGGAACCGATGACGCAATCNGCGGCATGNACCAGGGANGGNTCGGCCTTGGCGATGATCTCACCGCAGGCCGGACTCTGCCCGAGCACGGAGAGNGTGGCGGCCATGCGCTTGCGGCGCGGGTCGGAGCTNGAATTCCAGGGGTTGCAGTTGTTGTTGCGCTCCCAGCCGAACGCGCCATCCTCGATGTCGCCGTTGAAGCGATTGTCTCCGTAGGGCTCGACGGGGATGTCGTAGTACGCGTCGACGTAGCGACAGTTGGAGAACCCGCAGTATTCCTCGTCGGCGCCTTCGTAGACCATTTCACGGCCGGCCTGCTGCTCGAACTCGACGAGCGCGGCGTCCACGATCGCCATGGTCGCGCGGATCTGGCGATCCTCGGACTGCCTGAGCACGATCGAACCGACGCCGAGCACGAGTCCCATGAGGAGCAGGATGATGCCGAGCACGATCACCAGCTCGAGCAGGGTGAAGGCGCGTCTNNCNTGANNCATCGACGGATCGANNGNGTGACCTCATGTTCATTTGCCGGTCTCCACGATGTTGTCCGCGTTGTAGTCGTTTTCGGCATCGATTCGAACGGTGTCGGCGCTCTTGCCGTCCGCACCGGGACTGAACAATGCGTATCGCGAGGCGATGAGGGCACGNGAGGTGGTCGAGTCGTTGTTGGCATCTTCGTAGCGACTGTCGACATCGCCTCCGGTCTCGAANGAATTCGGTCGCAGAGCGATCACTTCAGCCAGCGAGAAGCTCTCGTCGAAGAGCCGCGGGTCACGCACGTCGCTTGGCGGGCGACGGTAGTAGCGAAGCGGGTTCCCCCAGTAGTCGAGGAAGACCTTCGGGTTGTTTCCGCTGCCGAACCCGGCATCTCCGGGAAGAAGCACGCGGTCCCAGACCTGACCGTCTGCCACTCCCCCGTCGTCGTCGGAGAATGCCATCCCTTCGACCTCGCCGATGACGGTGTCGTCCTTGAGGTCCAGATACGGGCCGTAGACCTTGCCCTGAAGGGTGTGGTCGTTGTCGCCGGTGAAGGAGATGTTGCCGAGGTTGCCGGGGTTCCGGCTCGCGAAGGCGACTCCGGTCTGACTGACGTCGGAGTTTAAATCACCGAAGCGGGGNTTCAAGGTGGCGTTCCAGAAGCCGTCGGGCCCCGGAGAACGGAATCCGAGCGCGGGATGTTCACGCTGACCGGGCGTCATGTCGGACGGTGACAGCGTGATCGGAGGCGACGGGTTGCCACCCTCGGGCACGTAGCCGTAGCCATCCATGCGACGGTCGTCGTATCCGAGCAGGAACTCGGGAAGCGACGTCAGCGAGTAGTAGGCCTGCTGCTGCTGGAATCCGTTCGGAAGCGCCAGCAGGTCACGCCCGTGTCCGATGCCGCCCGCAGCCGTCGACTGCGGACCGAGCACGGGGGGAAGATAGCCATGNTCGGTCTCGAAGCGGGAGATNGCATCGTTGATNGCGTTCATCAGCTGGATCGTCCTGCCCTGCTGNGCGGTGCGAGCGGCCTTNGAAAGCGTGGTGATGAGGATTCCCGCGAGGATCACGATCACCCCCACCGTGACGAGCATCTCGGTGATGGTGAAGGCGCGAGCGCGGCTGTTTGATTCGAGTCGAAGCATGTCGATCGATTCCTTACGGTAGACGGTGGAGGCCGGTTCGCCGGCCTCCACGGTTCATTTCTGTCCGGAGACGCTTTCGATCATCGAAACCAGGGGAAGGAAGAGGGCGAGCACGATCGTGCCGACCACGCCACCCAGGATCACGACCATCGCGGGTTCGAGAAGACTNANCAGCGACTGGACCGCCACGTCGACCTCTTCGTCGTAGTTGTCGGCGATCTTCATGAGCATCACGTCGAGGTCNCCNGTCTCCTCACCGACCTGGATCATGTTGACCACGATCATGTCGGTGACCTTGGCGTCACGAAGCGGGTCCGCGAAGGTCTCACCCTCACGGATCGAGTCATGGACGTTGCCGAGGGCGCGTTCGAAGACCCAGTTTCCGGAGGTCTCCTTGGTGATGGTGATCGCCTCGAGAATCGGNACGCCGGCCGCGATCAGGGTGCCGAGGGTNCGCGTGAAACGCGCCACCGCGGTCTTCTTGATCAGGTTTCCGATCACCGGGATCTTCAGGATGATCCAGTCGGTCGANGCTCGACCGACCTTGGGTATGCGTATCAATTTGTAGCCTGCGAACAGGAATATCGGAGACAACACGATCCAGACGGCGCCCGGTATGTCCTGCCCCTCGCCCTGCCCCGCGACCCAGCGGCTGGCGTCGATGAGGAAGAGCGTGAGGTCCGGAAGCTTCACGTCGAAGTCGTTGAAGATCTCCTGGAACTTCGGAATCACGAAGTACATGATGCCGGTCACGATCAGGACGGCGATGGTGATGACCACCGACGGATAGATCATCGCACCCTTGATGCGACGACGAAGACGCTGCCCCTTCTCCATGAACTCNGCGAGACGCTGCAGGATGATGTCGAGNACGCCGCCGATCTCNCCGGCCGCGACCATCTTGCAGAAGAGTCGGTCGAAGGCTCGAGGGTGNTTCGCCATCGCCTCGGACAGGGTCGTGCCCTGCTCCACGTCCTCGGTCACGCCCTTGAGGATCCGCTTGAANCGNCCCCCCTTCTGCTGACTCTCGAGAATCTGAAGCGAACGAAGAAGCGGAAGGCCGGCGTCCTGAAGCGTGGAGAGCTGACGAGTGAAGAGCGTGAGCTTCTTCANNCCGACCTTGCCCACGGGGAGGTCGAGCACGATGCCCTTGCCCTTCTTCTTGGCCTTGGCATCCCCCTTGTCCTTGCCCCGCCCCTTCTGCTTCTTCTCCTTGATCGAGCCCTGCATTGGAAAGAGCCCCTTCTCACGGATCTTCTTGCCTGCCTCCTGAGGAGAGCCGGCGTCGATCGTGTTGGAGAGCTCCTTGCCCGTGGCGTCGACGGCCTTGTACTGGTAAGTCGGCATCGGTGTGCATTCCCATCGTTGTTGCGCGAAGTGTTCGCGACTTGAAAAAGGTCACTGTCTGAAGCCCGTCTCCNGCCCGAGGGCCGTGCGGGGGNTTGTTCCNATCAGTCGTCGAGGATGGTCTCCCTGACGACTTCATCGATCGTGGTCTGCCCTTCGTAGAGGGCCATCAATCCGCTNTCGCGCAGCGTGCGCATGCCGTGCGATCNCGCTTCGGCGCGCACCAGCGCGGTCGANGCCTGACTCGAGACGAGNTCACGCAGTTCATCGTTCATCTGCATGATCTCGAACAGCGCCATTCGNCCCTTGTANCCGCCGTGGCAGGCGTCGCAGCCGCGNCCTCGATACAGNGTGCGGCCTTCGATGTCCTCGTGCTTGAGCTGGAGCTCCATCAACTGCTCGAGTGAGGGCGTGAACTCCTCCTTGCACTTGTTGCAGACCTTTCGAACGAGTCGCTGGGCGATGATCGCCTCGACGGTCGCGGTCAGAAGGAAACTCTCCACACCGAGGTCGGTGAGTCGGAGCATGGTGCTGGGCGCGTCGTTGGTATGCAGGGTCGCGAACACGAGGTGACCGGTGAGCGACGCCTGGATCGCGATCTGGGCGGTTTCGAGGTCTCGAATCTCACCGACCAGGATCACGTCCGGGTCCTGTCGCAGGAACGAGCGAAGCAACGCGGCGAAGGTCAGGTTCTGTTCGGAGTTGACCTGGCATTGCACCAACCCGTCGATGTCGTATTCCACGGGGTTCTCGGCGGTGAGAATCTTGGTCTCGGAGTCGTTGAGATCCGTGAGCGCCGCGTAGAGCGTGGTGGTCTTGCCCGAGCCGGTGGGCCCGGTCACGATCACGATCCCGTTCGGACGGCGGATGATCGACTGGACCTGGGAGAAGTCGTCGTCTCGCAGACCGATGTTCTCCAGTTCGAGACTGACCACGTCACGGTCGAGAATTCGCAACACGCCGGATTCACCGAACATGGTGGGAAGAATCGACACACGCAGGTCGCGGCCCATCATCGCGATGCGGCCGTCCTGAGGCAGTCGACGTTCCGCGATGTCGAGATCGGCCATGACCTTGATTCGACTGATGATCGCCATGGCGAGGTGCTTTCGGACCGGGGCCATCTCGTAGAGCACGCCGTCGATGCGCTGACGGATTCGAAGCTGGTCCTCGAACGGTTCGAAGTGAATGTCGGACGCCTGCTCCTGGATGCCGATTCTCAGCACGAGGTCGAGTAGCTCGATGATCTGATTGTCACCCGCAGCCTGCTCGATGACGCCGAGATCGATCGACTCCCCACGACTGGAGAGCGAACCGAGTGAATCGGAATCCTCCGCCCGCGCGAGCACCTGACCGAGGTCGGTGGCGCCGGAGAAGTGCTCCTTGATCAAGGCATCGACCTGGGCGGGATCGGCCACGACCGCCTGGACCTTGAAGTCCATCAGCTGGGAGAGGTCGTCGATCGCGCGGAAGTTGTCCGGCGACTTCATGGCGATGAGGATGCGACGCGAGGCTTCGTCGTACTTCAGGGGCACCACGGAATAGGCGCGAGCCGTCTCCGGAGGAATCGCGGCAAGTGCGTCCGGATCGATGGTGCGCCCCTCGAGGTTCACCATCTGGAACCCGCGTTGCAGGGAGAGCGCTTCGGTGATCTGAAGCTCGGTGCAGTGACCGAGTTCGATCAGAAGCGCACCCAGTTGTTCCTTGCGTTCCTTCTGAAGATGAAGCGCTTCATACACCTGCTCTCGAGTGCAGCGCCCCATGCGTCGCAGGATTCGTCCCAGACGCTCGCCCTTCAATACCTTTGGATCGATCTTTGCCATCGTCTCACATCGCCCCGGCCACGGCCGTAGGAGTCCTGGAGGTTGACGGTCTTCCCTGAAAGAAGCCCGTTGGTGGTGCCTGGGACTCGGTACAGTCCGAAGCCCGCAGCACACACCCGCCATCATCGAATTTGATGATCGGCGGATTGGAGGCGTCCTGCAAGGCGCTCAGGGTGGAATTTGATTGTGACATCTGGATTTTATCACTCCTGCACAAACCCATACGTGAAAATGATGCAGGCTTCTCCCTTCAAGTCGGGAATTTAGGAGAAATCAAACGTCCTGAGACCCATTCAAGCGGACTTCATGAATTGTGACACGTGGATTTAAGTGATTCTTGACCACTGAAGCGCTCCCCTGACCACCAGCCCCGACACACACCCCGACACCAAGGAACAGACACAAACCGGCACCTGATGGTTGCCGGTTGAGGGTGTTTCAAGCGTCAGATCTGCGCCCCGAAGGCCAGCCCGAGATGATCAGTCTTCCGTCTCTTCGTCAAGCTCGGCACGCCCGACGGATCCGCCGAGCTTGTGCACCTTGGCGGTGAGCCCTGCTGGGTCACGACATTTGTCGATCATCTCCTCGGCGGAGATCATGCCGCGCGAGAACAGCGTCCAGAGATGGTCGTCAAGCAACTGCATGCCGAACTTCTTCCCGGTCTGAATCGCTGAATCGATTCGGAAGGTCTTGGCCTCACGAATCAGGTTGGCGATCGCGGGCGTCACCACGAGGAACTCGTAACAGGCGACACGACCTGGTTTGTCGATCCGGGCCAGGAGCACCTGACTGAGGACCGCGATGAGACTGGTCGAGAGCTGGACTCGGATCTGTTCCTGCTGATCGACGGGGAAGGCATCGATCACTCGGTTGATGGTGCCTGCCGCGCCGGTCGTATGCAGGGTTCCGAACACGAGGTGACCGGTTTCCGCGGCCTGGATCGCGGCCTCGATCGTCTCGAGGTCTCGCATTTCACCCACGAGGATGCAGTCGGGGTCCTGACGCAAAGCACGCCTGAGCGCCTCGGCGAACGTCGGCACGTCGGTCCCGACCTCACGCTGATTCACGATCGACTTCTTGTGGTAGTGGTAGTACTCGATCGGGTCTTCCATCGTGACGATGTGCCGCTCGAGGTTCATGTTCACGTGGTCGATCATCGTCGCCAGTGACGTCGTCTTGCCCGAACCCGTCGGCCCCGTCACGAGGAACAGGCCTCGGGGTCTTCGGATCAGATCCTTACAGACATCGGGCAGACCGATCTGGTCGAAAGTGAGCAGCTTGTTGGGAATAAGCCTGAGCA
>PAQN01000010.1 GCA_002709755.1 Phycisphaerae bacterium | reverse complement strand
TGTGGGAAGGTCCGCGGTGAGAGAAAGCGCGCCGAGTGGAATCGCGAGGGCTGGAATCCACAGCGCCGAGGTCCAGCGGCGAGTGGTCGGTGGGGCGCTTCGTCCGCTCGAGGCATCCTCGGATTCGAGGTCGCACCCTCCCGTCCAGGCCTCCTTGAGATGGACTCCGGTGGTGAACGTCGCCTGCAATGCGAGCTGAATCAACACCAGACGTTCGATCATGATGTCACCTCCCGCCGCGTAGCTGCAGGTGAAGAGGATCATCGGAAGGAATGCGGCGCCGAACACCATGAAGGTGTGAGGGCTCGCGGATCGGATTCTGGCTCGGTGGAACGAGCCGTCCAGCCAGGGGCAGAGCAGGAAGCCGAAGACGATGGCGGGCGCCAGTGCGATCAGGTCCCGACCCGGATAAGAGCCGCTCATCGGTCGCCTTGCAAGTTCACCCGGACCGCTCTGCACGATGTGCATCACGAAGAGCGTGATCGAGCAGATCCAGACCAGCGAGCCAAGTTTCCACCACACCGAGTCGGAGCAGCGGGTCGTCAGAAGTCCGATCGTCCATGCCCCGAGGCCGATGCCGATGGCGGTCATGGTTCCACCCGGCAGGTCCAGCCACATGGCCATCCAGGTCACGAAGAAGAGCTGGAATGCGGCGGTCGCCATCGAGAACAGTCTCATCGCCGTCCGGTGCGTGCGCAGCGCGGCCCGTGCCTTCTCGACGTCGAAGAGATACCCGAATGCGATCAGGCCGACGAGGTTCGGGATCGCGAAGACGAGAAAGCCGGGCCAGCCGAAGCGTCGCAGCATGATGATCGGAAGAAACATTCCGATGCACCATGTCCAGCTGCTCGCGCAATACAGTCCCCAGCCCAGCGCGCGTCCCGAGATGGTTCCGTTCTCATCCGATGCACTCATGACGGAGCGTTCTCCTGGTCGTGCTCATCGCAGGTCAATCGTGAAGAAGCACCTTCGACTCTTCTTCGCTGTCACCGTCCCGGTGAAGCGTCGAGTTCGAATTCGTCAGTTGATTCTTCGAGGCGCGTTCCTTCACTTGCGAACGCTGTCTGCGGTACATGTCCTTCGGAGTGCAGTGGAACGTGATGAAGCATCGTCCCACCCGGTGCTGCTTCGTCTTGCGCTTGCGCATGTGCTGACGGATGTCCATCTGGAGTTCGATGTTGAACTCGCCGCCATCGCTCATCTTCTCCTTGAGATCCTCGCTGTTGACGATGTGGTAGATCGCCGGACCGAAGCAGGGGCGCAGGAATCGATAGCGCATGTCCTTGCAGATCACGATGTAGTCGCTGCCGCACTCGCCGAAGAGGTACATGCCCGCGGCCACTTCGGAGTTGCCCAGAAGCGCGGCGCCCGCCATGGCGTTGTACCAGTTGCGATTGAAGCGTCGAAAGGGGAGGACCGCGGTGAAGGTGTCCTTGTCGAGGCGGCGAAAGCTGATGCCGGATCTGAAGGCGTAGGGCAGCCAGATCAGGGAACAGATCTTGTTCCAGAACGCATTACGCGCACTCAGTCGGCTGAGCCATGCTTCCAACCTCTGGAAGATGCCCCTCTTGTCACCCACGGGGGAGCCGCTGGTCAGGATGTCCTCTTCTGAGCGATCGCTGGTGGTCACCGTCAAATCTCCAGTCCACCATCGTACGTCGCCCGATTGCATGGGGCTACCCCCCTCGGTCCGGGTACACTCATGGAGCCCGATACGGGATTTCAGGACCGGAGCATGACCATGGCCTCGAACATCGATAAAACGTCCTCTCATGATGAGTATGCGAACCCTTCGCGGGTCGGCGTCTGCAGTTGGAGTCTTCAGCCCGGCTCTCTGGCGCATCTGATCGAATCCACCAAGGCGCTGGGAATCGACGCCGTCCAGCTGGCCTTGACGCCTCTGATCACGAATCCCGGCCACTGGGCGGACTGTTTCTCCCGCCTCGCCGAGTCGGGGATCACGGTCCTGAGCGGCATGGCCGAGACCGTCGGCGAGGACTATTCGAGCCTCGAATCGATCCGGCGCACTGGTGGTCTGCTTCCGGACGAGACCTGGCCCGACACCCTCACGCAGCTTCTGCGAGTGGCCGACATCGCCGCCGACGGTCCTTTCGATCTGGTGACGCTTCATGCTGGATTCATTCCCCACGCCCCCGACGACCCCGGGCGCGAGGTCGTTCTCGAGCGACTGGACAAGGTCGCTTCCGCCTTCGCCCAACGCGGGCTGAGGATCGCCCTCGAGACAGGTCAGGAGACCGCGCCCACCCTGATGGAGGCTCTGGCCGATTCCAGACTCGACCAGGTCGGGGTGAATTTCGATCCGGCGAACATGATTCTCTACGGAATGGGCGATCCCGTTGAGGGATTGGAGCTGCTTGCCGGGAGAGTCGTTCAGATCCACGTGAAGGATGCTCTGCCCGCGGGCACCCCCGGCACCTGGGGCAGCGAGGTTCCGGTCGGTACCGGCGCCGTGGACTGGCCTTCCTTCTTCGACGCCGTCTTCCGACTGCCACGGCACGTCGACCTGCTGGTCGAACGTGAAGCAGGCGATCGGCGAGCCGAGGACATTTCGACCGCCCTGGACTTTCTCCGGGCGACACACACCTTCAATGGGAACACCAACTGATGCCAACCTACGTCTACGCCGTCATCCTCGAGGATGGAAGCAACGGTGAACATTTCGAAGTCGTGCAACCGATGTCCGACGACGCGCTCACCAAGCATCCTGAAACCGGCGAGCCCGTGCGACGCGTGCCGGTCGCGCCGAACCTGCCGCTCTCCCACTCCGATGCGGCTGAGAAGACGAAGCTGTCGAACAAGAATCTCGATCGCATGGGATTCACCAAGTACGAGAAGGCCGGTGACGGCTTCTACGAGAAGAAGGCGGGGAAGGGCCCCGACGTGATCTCCCGGGACTGAGGCGACCGTGTCAGAGTTCGACGACCAAACACCACTGCTCCCGCTCGCACGCATCGAGGAACTTCGAGCGCTCCTGCATCGTGCGAACCGCTTCTACTACGTCGAGGCGGATCCCATCATGTCGGACACCGAATTCGATCGTCTGCTGGCGGAACTGGCCCGGCTCGAGGAGGCCCACCCCGAGGCGCATGATCCCGACAGCCCGACCTCCCGAGTCGGAGGAGAGCCCGTCTCGGGATTCGAGACCGTGTCGCACGCCCGGCGGATGATGTCGATCGACAACACCTACTCCATGGAGGATGTCAGGGCCTGGCATGAGCGCGTGGTCAAGGCGCTCGGTGACGACGCACCGGTCTACGTCTGCGAACCGAAGATCGACGGCGTCGCGATCAACCTTCGTTTCGACCAAGGCAGACTGGTGGCGGCCGTGACCCGTGGTGACGGTGAACAGGGTGATCTCGTGACCAGCAACGTCCGAGCGATGGAGTCCGTCCCTCTGGTGCTGGCCGAGGACCCGCCCGCCGTTCTCGAGGTCAGAGGTGAGATCTACATGCCCGATGCGTCCTTCGAACGGGTCAATGCCGATCGAGAGACGCGTGGCGAGCAGCTCTTCGCCAATGCCCGGAATTCGACCGCAGGCACGCTCAAGAGTCTCGATCCGGCGGTGGTGCGCGCTCGCGGACTCCGCTTCTGCGCTCACGGGCGTGGTGAAGTCGTCGGTCTCGAGGATGTGCCCACCTATTCGGAGTTCGTGGGTCGAATTCGTGCGTTCGGACTGGCGGTCTCGAACCGGACCATGGTCTGCACCACGATCGACGAGGTCCTGCAGTGCATCGAGACCTTCGGAGCCGAGCGTGGTGAGGTCGGATTCGCCACCGACGGCATGGTGGTCCGGGTCGATTCCTTCGCCGCGCAGGACACGCTCGGTGAGACGGCCAAGGCGCCTCGATGGTGCATCGCGTTCAAGTATCCCGCGGAGCAAGCGGTGACCCGTCTTCTGAAGGTCGACTGGCAGGTCGGAAAGGGGGGCACTCTGACGCCTCGAGCGACGATGGAACCCGTCTTCGTGGCCGGAACCACCGTCAAGCATGCGACCATGCACAACATCGAGGAGATCAGGCGCAAGGACATACGACTCGGCGATCGTGTGGTGATCGAGAAGGCGGGGGAGATTATTCCTCAGATCGTCGAGCCGGTCGTCGCCGAACGGACCGGCGACGAACAGCCCATCGAACCCCCCGCGACCTGTCTCGAATGCGCCGGAGTCGTGGAGCAGGAGGGCCCCAAGCTCTACTGCACCAACCCGGAATGCGCGGGGCAGTTCAGGGAACGGCTCAAATGGTTCGTGGGTCGAGGGCAGATGGACATCGACGGCTTCGGTGAGAAACTGGTCGACCAACTTCTGGACGCAGGCCTGGTCTCGCATTTCGCGGATCTGTTCCGACTGAACCGTGATGATCTGCTCGCTCTTGAACGCATGGGCGAGACCTCGGCGGACAATCTGCTGGCGGCTCTTGACGAGGCCCGGGGGCGTGGGCTTGCGCGTGTCCTTGCCGGTCTCGGAATCCGCCACATCGGAACCAGCGCCTCGAAGATCCTGGCCGGTGCGTTCGCGGATGCCGATGCCCTGCTCGCCGCGGAAGAGGTCGAACTCGAAGCACTGCCCGATTTCGGCGCGATCACCGCGAAGGCGCTTCACGACTACCTCGCCTCGGACTCCGCCCGTTCGACCTTCTCCCTGCTCGCGGAGGTCGGCGTCTCGCTCGAGAGCGAGCGCGGGGGGGTCGTCGACGAGTCATCCGTGTTCAGCGGACAGGTCGTGGTGATCACCGGCACCCTCGAGGGATTCAAGCGCTCGGAGCTTTCGGAACGCCTGGAGACGCTCGGCGCCAAGGTCACCGGATCCGTCTCCGCGAAGACGACCCTGTTGATCGCGGGTGAGAAGGCGGGCAGCAAACGTGCCAAGGCTGAGTCGCTCGGCGTGGAAATCTGGGACGAACCTCGACTCCTCGAGGAATTGAGCCGACTTCAAGGCTGATCCCACGCTATCCTCTGCCCCATGGCAGTCGTCCAAGTCATGCTCGGTCTCCGCAGTCTCCTCGTGAAGTTGGCCATCTTCTTCGTGATGGCGACCCTTCTCGCATGGGCGTTGGGGGGCACTCTTTTTCCAAGACCGGAGATCGTCGATCACTCCCGGGTCACCTTTCAGGGGGCCGAGTGGTGGTTGAGGATGCTCGCTGGTGGTGATCAGCCTGGTGCCGTGCGCTGGTATCTCATGGAGAAGACTGGTGGCAAGAGTTTCCCTCAGCCATCGCTGCACCCCGATGAGATCCATCCTGGCTGGCTCGATGCGACCGGGCCGATCATCGCGTCGGATCGCATGTACGTCGGATTTCAGGACGCGAAAGCGGGCTGGCAGATCGCCGTCTTCGAACAGGCCGCTCCGCTCACCAGGATCGTGCCTGCTCTGGACCGCCTCGCGGTCGAGCGTCAGTTCGCACGTCTGAAGCTCGATCTGCCCTTGCAGACCATCGATCAGGAGCGCGCCCTCAGAGGCGAGGTGCTCGAGATCACCACGACCGGATCCACCACCCAGTGACCCTTCAGCGAGGCTGAGCTCGTCTGCGGCAGCACTTCGCTGGTTCCCGGTGCGACCTCGTCCAGCGGCTGCGGTGGTTCGATCGACTGCGGGTCGATCCAGATCACGAGTGCAAGCATCGCCGCGACCCCGATGCGCCACCAGCCGAAGATGCCAAGCCCATGGCTGTTGAGCCAGGCGACCAGCCAGCGGATCGCGATCATCGCCGAGATCGTCGCGACCACGAGGCCCACGATCAGCGGCATCCACCCGCCTAGGTCGGCGATGAACGTCTGGTCATCCGCGGTGAAGACCTTGAGCAACTTGAAGGCGCAGGCGCCTCCGAGCGTCGGCAGGCCGAGGAGGAAACCGAATTCAGCGGCCTGTCTGGGGCGCAGACCCATCACCATGCCACCCACGATCGTCATCATCGAGCGGCTGGTGCCCGGCCACATCGCCACGCATTGCATGAGCCCGATCATGAGCGCCTGGCGCCAGCTGAGCGATTCGATGTCCAGAAATCCCGACTCGTTCTCGGATTCCTCGGTGGTGTTCGTGTCGAGCTTCAGCAATCGCCTCTGCCATCTCCCGATGAAGAGAAGCAGCACGCCGCCCAGAAAGAGCGCGGAGATCACCGGTATCGGTCTGAAGAGACGTGCTTCGATGACGTCATCGAGGAAGGGGCCCAGCATCGCCGCGGGCAGGAACGCGATCACCAGATTGAAGAACAGTCTGCGGCCGGCGTCGTCCCGGCCGAGCAAGCCTCCGATCATCTGGGCGACTCTCGCACGGTAGAGCCCGAGGACGGCCAGGATCGCTCCTCCCTGGATGACGATGTTGAAGGTGTCGACCGCGATCTTGGTGCGGTAGTTCTCATCCAGGCCCATCAGCCACGAGGCGATGATCAGATGCCCCGTGGAGGACACCGGAAGGTATTCCGTGATGCCTTCGATGATTCCAAGAACGATCGCGTCTAGAAGATCCATGTTCCACTCCGGGCGCGCCTGAGTCATTCAAGCGCGAGCAGGGACTCAGAGGTCCTCTCGGCTCTTATCGTCCAGAGGAGGCATCAGACTTCGGACGAATCTTCCCGTCTCCTCGATCGAATGGGAGGCGGTGTCCATCCGGGCGCGGTTCATGGCCTTTCCGCCGCCGCGGTGGTCGTCCACCATGCGATCCGCGAACGATCCGTTCCTGATGTCCTCGAGAATCGTGGAGAACTGCGCTCGAAGACCATCGTTGTCGAGCACCTTCATGGCTTCATAGGCGCCGAATTCCGCGGTGTTGCTGATCGCGGCGCGCATGCCGGCAAGGCCACGCTCCTGGATGAGATCCGCGACCTGCTTCACCTCATGACAGCATTCGATGTAGGCGAGTTCGGGGGGGTATCCGGCATCGACGAGGGTCTCGTAGGCCGCGATCACCAGAGCATTGAGTCCGCCGCAGAGAATCACCTGTTCGCCGAAGAGGTCGGTCTCGGTCTCATCGGCGAAGGTGGTGTCGAGCACCGCGGCTCTGCCGCAGCCGAGCCCTGCGGCCCATCCCAGCGCCAGCGCTTCGGCGTCGCCTCGTGCCGACTCTGCGTGAACCGAGAGAAGGCACGGAATGCCAGCGCCCTCGACGAAGCGATCTCTCAGGGTGACGCCCGGCCCCTTGGGGGCGATCATCACCACCCCGATGCCTTCCGGGACGTCGAGCATGTCGTGGTGGATCGCGAATCCGTGAAGAAAACCGATCGTCGCACCGGGGGACAGATTCGGTCGTATCTCATCCCTGAAGAGCGCCGGCTGTGCCTCGTCGGGCAGCGCGAGGATCACGAGATCCGCATCTCTGGTGGCCTCGGCGAGCGACATCGTCTTGAAGCCATCCCGGCGGGCGGTGAGTGCGCCGACACCTTCGCGAGCCCCGACGCGGACATCGATCTTCGAATCTCTCAGATTCAGGGCATGGGCCCGACCCTGATTGCCGTATCCCAGAAGAGCGACCCTGCGGTCGCTCAGACCCGAGAGCGGAACATCATCCCCTCGTCTCACGCGTGCCGTCTTCGGGGTCTTTTCGGGCATGTCCTTTCGAGTCATGTCTGCTCTCCGGAAACGAGCGCCTCGCGGGCGAGTATCTCGTGAACGATTGTCGTGGTCGGGGCATCCGAATCGATCGCATGGTCGCTCACGCTTCGGTAGGCCTCGCTGCGAGCGTCACGCAGTCGACGGCATTCCTCGAGAGGGTCGAGCGGTCGACGATCATCATCGGTGACAAGCGGGGGACGTGATCCGTCGTGGGTCCGGATCCGGTCGGCGAGGACGGCATCGGGTGCGTCGAGCCAGAAGACGATGGCGGCGCCATCGGCTCGGGCTTCGTTCAAGCGGGTTCTGATGGCCGGAACGATCGGCGCACCTCCGCCGAGAGCGAGGATGCTTCCCGGAAAGGCGAGGCCCGTCTCGAGTGCCCGTGTCTCCGCCTCCCACCAGGCTGCTTCGCCTCGTTCGCGAAAGACCGATGCGATGTCGGGTTCCCGGCAGGATTCGAGTGCGAGATCATCGAGGTCATGAAACGGGACCCCGAGCTCTGCGGCGAGCGTCGCGCCCACGGTGCTCTTGCCTGATCCGCGCAGTCCGACCAGGACCGCGATTGGTGCGGTTGAGACGGTCATGAATTGTCGATGTCTCCTCGATGTTCGAGGACGGTCGGCGTGCTGGAGGAGAATCGCTCAGCGAACATTGATCGAACGGCCACGGCGACGCTGGCGGTTGATGATCTTCTTTCCGGCACTGGTCTTCATGCGCGCACGAAAGCCCTGCTTGCGGATCTTCTTGATGCGGCTGACTCTTCTCGGATAATGCATCCTGTGACCTTTCACGAAACGGAGCGTCAGTCGTTGACGCTCTGGACGAGCCGAGAAGTGTACCGTGAAGCGTGCGTTCAGGCCAGTCTCATCCGGTCGCGGGCCTGCGTTTCCCGCCGAACGGGTCTCTGACGCTCGGAGTGCCTGTTTTCAGGACGTCTCTGGGCCCGATAATGCGCGGATCATGCTCTTGGTGGGTTTCTGGGAAGCTTGAAGCCGTTTCGAGCCGATGTCCTGAATGAACCACCATCTCGGGTTCATCTCAATCCTTCTCCTCAGATGAGGCCAGTCGACCCGGTCGGCGCACCCGCGGAGCTTCGACGACCTTCCATGGATTCTCAGACACTTCACAACGCCGAGCAGGCGCTCGGCCATGTCTTCAGTGACAAGGCGCTTCTGCTGCGTGCGCTCAAGCACGCCTCGCAGGCGGACAGTCGTGTCGAGAGCAATGAACGTCTGGAGTTCCTCGGAGACAGTGTTCTGGGTCTGGTGATCTGCGATTACCTGTATCAGATCTATCCGAACTCACTCGAGGGGGAACTCACGAAGATCAAGTCGAACATCGTGAGCCGTCGAACCTGTGCGGACCTCGCGACCGATCTCGGGCTGGTCGAGTTCCTTCAGCTCGGAAAGGGGATGGGCGCCCGCAAGGAGCTGCCGCAATCGCTTGCCGCGGCCGTCTTCGAATCACTGATCGGCGCGCTCTATCTCGACGCCGGTCTGCAGGTCGCGCGTGAATTCATTCTTCGTCAGATGCGTCCCTTGATCGATGAGGTCGCGCGACTCGGTCATCAGGACAACTTCAAGTCCGTTCTGCAACAGTCACTTCAGCGATTCGGACACGCGAATCCCGTGTATCTGGTGGTCGACGAGAGCGGGCCCGATCACGCGAAGACCTTCCAGGTCTGCGTGCAGATTGAGGACAGGCGCTTCGCCGCCTGCTGGGGGAATTCGAAGAAGCAGGCCGAGCAGCAGGCGGCGCTCGACGCCCTGCTCGTTCTTGGACTCGCTCGCAAGGATGACGACGATGACATCGCGATCCTCGATGAAGACGACGTCGATCAGGCCCGTCTCGGTCATCTGATCGAGTCGGCATCCGCGACCGACTGACTCGGACGGTCCCGGTCGTTCTCAGAGCCACATCAGGACGATCAGGGTCGAGGCCAGAAACACCCCCGTGCAGATCGCGGTCGACATATGTGAACGTGATGGACGTCCCGTCGGCACCGGCCGTCGACGAGATTCCGGGGGCTCGTGCTTGAGGGGATCCGTCTCGAGCGGAGCCAGTCCGTGTCGCGCGCGATCCTGTGCCATCGCGATCATCAGCGTCGCCTCGAACGGTCTCATTCCGAGTTCGTTCGCATGACTCATCAGTTCGCGTCTGGCCTCCACTGAAAGAAGACTGCCCTGCAGGCTCTGCGTCACCGCTCGCTGGAACCGACCTCGTCGTCCGATCCCCTCCGCCGGACGTGCGCTCGGGCATGCGGGGGCATGGATCAGGGCACGTCTGTTCTTCAGGAGTTCCAGCGCTCTTTCGATGACCTGGCCCCCGTCCCGCTCGAGGGTTTCGGTGGGCATCATCGAATGTGTGCTGGGTCCGGTCATGGCGACAATTCCTGAGTGACATGACTTCAACGTTCGAAGTCGAAGTCCTGTTCGTCGAATTGTCGGATTGACCGTGTGGAGGAGCCGCAGGCGTCAGGTTATTCCATGCCGTGTCTGACGTTGTTTCCCTCGACCCTGAAGATCACGTCCTCGGCGATCAGGGTCGTGATGTCGGCCATGCGCTCGATGCGCTGTGCGATCGTCAGCAGATGGATGGCCGCTTCGGTGTTGTGCACGTTTCCCGTGATCTCGGTCCTGCTCCACTGGAGGACTTCCTTGTTCAGGGTGTCCACCAGGTCGTCCGCCATGCGGATGCGTCGGCACAGCTCGACATCGTCGTTGGTGAGGGCTTCGAGCGCGTCCGAGATCATGGAACGCATCCCATCGGACATCTCGATGATCGAATTCGGCAGTCTGATCGCGCTGAGCTTGCAGAGCTTGATGGTCCGCTTGCTGATGCCCTTGGCGAGATCGGCGATTCGTTCGAGCTGACCGCTGATCCTCTGCGTGGAGAGAATGGTCCGAAGGTCGCCCGCCATCGGCGAGCCGAGCGCCAGAAGTCGCATGCATTCCTCCTCGATCTTCAGATCGAGCGCATCCACTTCGGCATCACCCTTCTTCACATCCTGAGCGATCGAGTCATCGGATTTCACCATCGCTTCGAACGAGCGGGCCACCTGGCGCTCGACGAGGGCGCCCAGCGCGAGGAGGTCTCTTCTGAGACCGACGAGGTCATTCTGGAGGTCGACAGCCATGAGTCATTGCCTCTTTCTATGTCTGCTCAGCCGAATCGCCCGCTGATGTAGTCATCGGTCTGCTTCTCGGCGGGGCGGGTGAAGAGTTTTTCCGTCTCGTTGGTCTCGATGAGGTGGCCTTCGTAGAAGAAGGCCGTGATGTCTGAGATTCGTGCGGCCTGCTGCATGTTGTGGGTCACGACCACGATGGTGTACTGCTCTCGCAGGCTGCGGATCAGTTCCTCGATCGCGGCGCTCGAACGCGGGTCCAGCGCCGAGCAGGGTTCGTCCATCAGGAGGACTTCCGGTCCCACCGCGATCGCGCGGGCGATGCAGAGTCGCTGCTGCTGTCCACCGGAGAGGCCGAGGGCCGAATCCTTCAGGCGATCCTTGACCTCGTCCCAGATGGCGGCCTGCCTGAGACTGTGTTCGACCAGCTGCTCGAGATCGCTTCGCGAGTACTTGCGATGCAGGTTCGCGCCGTAGGCGATGTTTTCGAAGATCGATTTCGGAAACGGGTTGGGCCTCTGGAACACCATGCCGACGCGACGTCTGAGGTCGACCACGTCGTAGCGACTGTCGGTGATGTCCTCACCGCCCAGGGTCATGGCTCCGGTCGATCGGGCGCCGGTGATCGTGTCGTTCATCCGGTTGATCCATCGCAGGAACGTGCTCTTCCCGCATCCCGAGGGTCCGATCAGGGCGGTCACCATCCGTTCCGGGATGTCGAGATTCAGCTCATGCAGCGCCTTGAACTTCCCGTACCACGACGAGAAGTCCCGTGTCGAGATCATCGTCCTGGGTGGGGTGGTGTCGGGGGTGTTCGACATCGTCTCTTCCGTTTTCGGGGCGCGTTCCGCAATGCTCATGACGTCCACCTTGGGGATGCCCTCGTCGCGAAGTTCGGTGTCGGAGGGCTTGGAATGTGTTGTCGGCTCGTGCATCATTTGAGTGTCTTCTGGAGTCGATGTCGAATCAAGATCGCAGCCGCGTTAAACGTGAGAAGGACCACCAGGAGAATGATGATTCCGGAGGCCGCGAGCTGCTGGAAGGAATCACCGGGGCGACCCGCCCAGTTGTAGATCTGCATCGGCAGGATGGTGAACTGATCCATCAGGTTCTCGGGGGTGCGGGTGATGAACAGGGCCACTCCGAGGACCAGGATCGGGGCGGCTTCCCCGATCGCACGGCTCATCGCGAGAATCGATCCCGTCATGATCATCGGAATGGAGGCCGGAAGGGTGACCTGGCGCACGGTCTGCCACTGGGTGGCGCCCATCGCGAGCGAGGCCTGGCGCAGGGAGTTGGGGACGGCTCGCAGCGCCTCCACCGAGGCGATGATCACGACCGGCAGGATGACCAGCATCAGCGTGAGACCGCCCGCGAAGACGCCTTTTCCGAAAGGAAGCTGGAAGTAGTACCAGCTGCGTCGTTCGATGCGTTCGCCCTTGAGCGGATCCACGGCATCGGAGGCGAAGACGGTTCCGCGAGCGCTTCGCGAGGTGTCGGTGTCGTCCGACACCACGTCGGCGACCACGTGTTCCTGGCCGGTTTCGATGAATTCGTTTCGGTATTTCGGATCGACCAGAGCCCAGTTCGCGAGCGGTTCGTCCTCGACTCCGGGCGTCAGCTGGTGCAGGACGTAGCGGGTCGGTCGCCTGCCTGCGACCCGATACTCCCGCCAGGACCTGCCGGCCACCACTCGGCCCGAGTCACCGTACCGCACGTCGATCTTCTCGGGTTCCGAGTCACTGGAGGCTTCACTGCGCGTGATTCTCGGGAGCACCGCGCGAAGCCGGTATCCGGCGTCTCCGGTGACGATGCTGTTTCGATCCTCCGGCACGGGAACGATCAGGTCGTTGCCGAGCGAGTCGGTGCCCTCCAGCCAGCGTGCTGTGCGGGTGGGGGCGTCCCTCAGGGTCTTCTCGTTGAGGGTTCGTTCCGAGGTCATCAGGGCGATGGTGTCGTTCCACGGCCTTGGATTCATCGCATCGCTCTCTCCGAGCATGCCGGGAGTTTCCCGGGTCGCTGACGTCTCTCCGACCGTGATCGTGATCTCCTCGGGTGCGATGACGACGGTGAATCCGCTCGCATCATCCTCGACGATCTGTACCGGCAGTGCGACGTCCGCGACCTGGGAGACATCCAGTTCGTTGATGAACAACGCCGCCTGTCCGGTCTCGAGTGGAAGGGCGGGCGCGTCCCGGGAGGGCACCTCGCGCATCAACCTGCCGCCATCGGCATCGTAGAAGGTGTCGTACCAGGTGGACCCGATCGAGAGCCCCGGCGAGGTCTCGGTGCCGATCCCCGGGAGTCCGAACATGCGGGCGAAGATCGTCAGCCCGATGATGCCGTAGACGATCGAGGGCACACCAGCGAGGTTCGAGATGTTGGTTCTGATGAAACTGGTGAAGCGGTTCTTGGCCGCGAATTCCTCGAGGTAGATCGCGGTGCCCACCCCGATCGGGAGGGCCACGATCCCGCACACGCAGCAGATCCAGACCGAGCCCCAGAGCGCGGCCTTCACGCCCGCAGATTCCGGCTTTCGCGAACCGTAGTTGGTGAGGAACTCGGGTGTCAGGCCTTCCCATCCCTCGACCGCGATCGTGACCAGCAGGACCGTCAGGGCCACGATGGCGATGCTGGTGATGCTGAGACAGGCGAGGTAGAAGACGCGATTGATGAGTTCACGTCTTCTGCCGGAACGTGCTTCTCCGGCGGAGGTCAGTCGTGACAGCTCGTTTCCCTTGGAGGCGATCGACATCACTCGTACTCCTCACGGAATCGGTTCAGGATGATGTTGCCCGTGATCGTCAGGGCGAGCGTCATCAGGAACAGCACGGCGGCCACCGCGTAGCTCGATTTGTATTCGACACCGGTCGCGGGCGCGTCGCCGAGGAAGATCTGAACCATGTAGGCGGTCATCGTCTGGGCGGGGCCGGTCGGGTCGTAGGCCATCTGCGCCAGGCCGCCGGCGGCGAGCGCGACGATCATCGTCTCGCCGACCGCTCGGGTGATGGCCAGCAGGAACGAGGCCATGATGCCACTGAGTGCGGCGGGGACGACGACTCGAAGCGAGACGTCCAGCCTGGTCGCGCCCAGGGCGAAGGCCCCGTCGCGAAGGCTTTTTGGCACGGCCCGAAGCGCGTCTTCCGCGAGACTGGAGACGATCGGAAGGATCATGATCCCGACCGCCAGGCCCGCCGACATCGCGTTGTAGGTGTCGAAGACCAGCTCGCCCTTGGCCAGACTGTTGTAGAGCTCGCCCATCCAGTTCAGACCGGGCGTGAGCACCGTCAGGGCGAAGAACCCGAAGACCACGGTGGGAATGCCCGCGAGGATTTCCAGGATCGGTTTGACGGTGTTTCTCAGTCGCTCCGGGGCGTATTCGGACAGGAAGATCGCGGTGATGAGTCCGATGGGCAGGGCGAAGACCGCGGCGATCGCGGTGATCAGAAGGGTGCCTGAGATCAGCGGCCAGATGCCGAACTGTTTCTCCTCTCCCAGCAACGGATTCCATTCGGTGCCCCCGAGGAACTCGCCAAGACCGACTTCCGCATGCCTTGCCCCGGTTTCCTTCCACCCGGTGACCGTTCCATCGTCGTCATCGATCTTTGAAAGTTCGTCCGTCGGGACGAGGACCGTTCCCGATTCCGTGGTGACGGCCTTGAAGTCACCGTCCGTCAACAGTGATTCCTGCTTCGTCGAATCGACGATCCGCCAGTTCTCGAGGGTGGGCGCCTCGTCGATCTGCTGACTGGTCACCGTGAGCGTCGTGGATTCCGACGCCACCGAGGTGTTCGTCCTGAAGAACGAGAGCGTTTCACTCGACAGGACGAAGATGATCGAGGCCGTGGTGGCGACCGAGAAGATCGCGCAACCAAGCACGAACAGCTTGATCAACCGTTCCCTGAATTGGAGCAGGCGACGGTTTCTCGGCCTTCCGGCGCCGCCGGTCAGAGTCTTCAACTTCTTTGCGGATTCCTCGAATGACATCATGCGCGCTCGTGGTGACGTGGGATTCGGTGAAAGACTACCGAAGATCGATGGTGGTTGTGGTTCTTGTCAGGATCTGCTGGGAAATCTGACAAGATCCACGTCAGGCCCTGCGGCAAACAGGGCCTGACGCGACCTGAGGGGTCATTTGTAGATGGCGGGAAGCGCCCCATGGACCTTTTCACCGTCCTTGAGGAACTGAGTCCCGGTTCGGCCGTTCTTGAAATTCGTACGGCAGCGGTCGTAGACCTCATCGGGAAGACGGACGTAGCCGACTTCCTCCGACAACTCGCCGGCGTTCTCGAGATAGAACTCGATGAAGCCCTGGACTTCGGGACGTTCCGCCGACGTCTTGTTGACGTATATAAAGAGGGGGCGACTGAAGGGGTTGTAGGCGCCGCTTTCGATCGTGCCCTTGTTGGGCATGACGGCCTTGCCTTCCTTGTTGATGATCGGGCAGGCCTTCAACTGGCCGGCGTTCTCGAAGTAGTAGGCGCAGCCGAAGAAGCCGATCGAGGATACGTCGCCAGCCACCCCGCGAACGAGGACGTTGTCATCCTCCGAAACCTGCATGTCGCTGCGAATGGAGTCGGTCTTGCCCGCGACGACTTCCTTGAAGTAGTCGAAGGTTCCGGAGTCGGTTCCGGGGGAGTAGACCTTGATCGCCTTGTCGGGCCAGCCGGCTCGGACATCGCTCCATGTCTTGGCGGAGGAGCTTGCGAGGTAGATCTTCTTGAGTTCGTCGACCGTGAGATGATCCACCCAGTCGTTGGCCTTGTTGAGGACGATCGTCAGTCCGTCGTAGGCCACGGGAATCTCGATGAATTCGACGCCGCCCTTGGTGCAGGCATCGACTTCCTTGGCCTTGATGGCTCGGGAGGCGTCCGAGACATCGGTCTCACCGGCGGCGAATCGCTTGAAGCCGCCGCCGGTTCCCGAGATGCCGACCGTGGTTTTGACTCTGGGTGCCTCCGAGGAGAATTCCTCCGCCACGGCTTCCGTGATTGGATAGACCGTGCTCGAGCCATCGATCAGGATCGCTCCACGGAGTCTTCGATAGTCCTGGCTCGAACCAGCGGCCATGGTCAGGGCCAGGGTCACGCCGGCAAGGAACACTGAAAGGAAGGGACGTGTCATGAATCTGTCTCGCATTGGTCGTGTGCGTTCGGGTGTTGGCCAGTCTCCACCGACTGGTTCGGGAGGAAGGATGAACGAAATCTTGACTTGATGTGTTAAGAAACGATGTGGCTGTCGTTTGGAATCGGTCTCTCATCGCTTCTGTGGGGGATTTGCAGTGTAAAGGTGCTCCCAACCCCGATTTCGCTCTCGACGGCGACATCCCCACCATGAGCCAGGGCGATGTGCTTGACGATCGCCAGCCCGAGTCCGGTGCCTCCGGCCGATCGTGATCGTGCGGTGTCGACCCGATAGAACCGCTCGAACAACCTCGGAAGATGTCGTTCCGGGATGCCCGGGCCTTCGTCCCGCACCATGAAGCGGATCGTGTCTTCGACTCTGGACGCCTCGACCGTGACGCAGCCCCCGTCGGGTCCGTACCTGATCGCGTTCGAGATGAGATTGCTCAGCGCCTCCACGACCAGTTCGCCTCTCGAGAAGAATTCGAGTCCCTCCGGGGCCTGCATGTCGAGGGTCACCTCATGTGTTTCAGCCTGACGACCCACGCGATCCCGCAACTCGACGAAGAGGTGTTGGACGCTCATGCTCTCGAGGGTGGCTTCGTCGAGCTGCCCCGGACCCTCCAGTCTGGAGAGGGTCAGCAGGTCCTCGATGATGACCGCCAGTCGATCGGCGTTGCGGCGGATGATCCCGAGAAAACGATTCGTCTGTTCAGGCTCGCTCGAGCCAAGCTCCTCGAGCGTCTCGGCGTAGCCCTGGATCGAGGTGATCGGGGTTCTCAGCTCATGGCTGACGTTGGCGGCGAAGTCCGATCGCATTCGTTCCAGTCTTCGAATGTCGGTGACATCGTCGACGATGAGGACCGCGCCGAGCGGCTCGTTCGTCGGGGAGAACATGAGTTGGCCCAGCACCGAGAGGCGTCGTCCGGGAAGGGCGTTCGATTCGAATTCGGCGCTCTTCAGTTCGCCGCCTTCGAAGATCGTGTTGACGAGTCCGTGGATTCCCGGTTCTCTCAGGACCTCCTCGAGCATCCTCCCCTCGGCCTGATCGTCGAGGCCGAAGAGTCGTTCAGCGGATCGGTTGCAGGTCATCAGCCGATGTTCGGTGTCGATCGCGAGCACGGCGTTGGCCATCGATTGCAGGATCGCATTCTGTTCGGTGCGCTCACGGCGCAGGGTGCCGAGCTGGTCCTCGAGCGTCCTGGCCATTCGATTCATGCAGATCGAGAGACGGTCCCACTGCGGTTCACCGGTCGCCTGGATCCGAAACGCCAGGTCATTGTTCGAGAACCTGGTGGCTCCTTCCAGAAGTCTCCGGAACTCCCGGTGGTTTCGGAGCGCGCGTCGCCACGACAGGATGATGATGATGCTTCCGGCGAGAATCGCCGTCACCATGATCAGATTCGAGCCCCGCTCATCCGGGGTGTCTCTCGTTCCGGCCGCTGTCCGATTCGATGCTTCGATTGGTTCGATCCGACCGTGCACCATCTCGGTT
The DNA here is from genome assembly GCA_002709755.1 of Phycisphaerae bacterium. GTDB lineage: Bacteria > Planctomycetota > Phycisphaerae > Phycisphaerales > SM1A02 > UBA8087. Next base: position 20,553 of record PAQN01000010.1, on the reverse strand, counting down.
GAAAGCCACAGCAAGCCGAGAAAGAATCCGACCAGAAGGCTGGTTCTCAAGAGGGCGTAGAAAGGCAGGAGAGATGTGAAGGAGCGTCGTTTCATCGTGTGCTCGCAGGATCTTCGATGGCTCTACGAGTCAGCGTAGCAACATCCCCCGGCGGGGCGTTTCAAACCGGTCAGGCTTCGAGAGACTGCTCGCTTGCTTCCGCGAAACGGTAGCCCACGCCCCGGACCGTCTCGATGCAGTTGCCGATCGTGCCGAGTTTTCGCCGAAGCGCGGTGACGTGCACGTCGACCGTCCTGCTCGAGAGGACGGTGGCTCGTCCGTGCACCGCGGAGATGATCTGTTCCCTGGTGCGGACGAATCCAGGACGGGCTGCGAGGTACTGGAGCATCCCGAACTCGGTGAGGGTGAGTTCGATCTCCTCGTCATGCAACGTGACCACGTGCCGTGCGGGATCGATCACGAGTTGTCCACTGCACAGCACGAAGCTCTCCGGAACATCGCTCTGATGATCCTGTTCGTCGTGTCCGTACCGTCTGAGGACGTTCTTGAGTCGGGCCATGAGGATTCGAGGGCTGAACGGTTTGGTGACGTAGTCGTCCGCACCCAGTTCGATGCCCACCAGCACGTCCGACTCCTCGCCTTTCGCGGAAACGATCAGGACGGGCAGCTTCGCATTCGTCTCGGAGCGCCTGATTCTTCTGAGTACTTCGAGTCCGTCGACGTCCGGAAGCATCAGATCGAGCACGACCGCACTCGGCGTCTCCTTCGCGATGGCCTCGAGCGCCGTCTTTCCGGAATGAACCACCTTGGTCTGCATGCCATCACGTTTCGCATGGAACTCGACGAGTTCCGCGATTTCGAGTTCATCTTCCACGATGAGGATGTACTGATCAGACACGTGTGTTCCAGTCCCAGGGAGTCATCAGCGGTGGACGCTGCCAGCTCTTGACCTTCGCTTTCGAGAGCATTCAAGCGTAGTCATGGTAGGAAAAAGATGCGGCTGAATGTCAAGAAAGACGTTCTATCGTGCCGGCCACAGCCATTTTCCGGCCAGGTGTGCCACGTTCCGAAGCTGCGATGACGCCCCTGAAGGTGTGATCATGAGTCCATCCTCGGCGCAAGCCCCGAGCACCGCCATGACCAGCGCCTCTCGTGCACTGGGCGTCACGTCGTTCAGGCCCGTGCGGGTCGGTGCCGACCTCCGGGCGTCTGCAATGTCATCGACCAACGCCTGGTTGAAGGTCCCGCCTCCGAACAGAACGAGTTCCTCATCCGGGGTGACGGCCCGGCACAGTCTCATGGCGAGCGCGCTGGTGAGTGTGGCCAGTCGGTCTTCCACGGCGGGAAGACTCTCAAGTCGATCGAGGAGGGCACGGCCCTCATCGCCCTGAGCGAGCGCCCGTGTCGGCTCACTGGTGTCGTCCCGATGCGCACCCATGGTCTCGGCGAGTTCCACCGACAGAGCGGGGTTGGCGGTTCCGCGCATCGCCCTGGTGCCGTTGTGGTCCATCGGAGCGCCCAGCCAGCGCCGAGCGCCTTCGTCGAGAAGATGGTTGCAGGGACACACGTCTCGTCCCGTGACCTGGCTCCAGCCGCCTGACACTCCGGGCAGGCTGGTGATGTTGCAGAAGCCCCCCAGGTTGACGATCGTCCGCGGGCGTTCGCCCCTGAAGAGGATCCAGTCCGCGAGCGGGCTGATCGGAGCGCCCTGACCACCGTGTGCCATGTCGAGGTGTCTGAGCTCGGTGACGATCCTGCACTCGAAGTGTGCCAGAAGGGGGGTGGTGTCGAGCAGCGCCCAGCCGACCGGGGGCTCATGCGCCACCGTCTGGCCATGCAGGCAGATCAGGTCCGGAGTGATTCCAAGGCGCTCGGTGAGCGATGAAACGGCTTCGACGTGGAGCCGGCCGAAACGGTGGGCCAGTCGGGCGAACTCGAGCGCCGACATCGGTGTCTGGTCGGCCGCGGCTCGCAAGGGGGCCTTGAGCGCGCCCAGAGGGGTCTGTTCGACGGCGATCAGCTCGGCCCTCATCTCGAGGCCGGCGCCATGGATCCGTGCGATCGCCACATCGAGTGCGTCGATGCTGGTTCCGGTCATGGTTCCGACGACTGTTCGGGGCCTGTTTTCCGATGCCATGACCGTCAAAGTCGTGGCCGAAGCGCCGCACGTCAAGTCTGGATGCGGCTAGACTTGTGTGTGCACGGAGGCATGTACCCATGTTGAAACGGATTCTGGTGACTGGCGGCGCGGGCTTTCTTGGTTCACACCTGTGCGATCGCCTGGTCAGGAGCGGCCACGACGTGGTCTGCCTGGACAACTTCTTCACCTCGCAGAAATCGAACGTCGAGCACCTCCTCGACTGTCGCAACTTCGAATTGATCCGGCACGACGTGACCGAACCGATCGTGCTCGAGGTCGATGAGATCTTCAATCTGGCCTGTCCCGCCGCACCGGGGCATTATCAGTACAACCCGATCAAGACGATCAAGACCTCGGTGCTCGGAGCGATCAACATGCTCGGCCTCGCCAAGCGCGTGCATGCACGAATCCTGCATGCCTCGACCAGCGAGGTCTACGGCGACCCCTCGGTGCATCCGCAGCCCGAGTCCTATCGAGGCAATGTGAATCCGATCGGTCCCCGAGCCTGCTACGACGAAGGCAAGCGGGCCGCGGAAACATTGATGTTCGATTACCACCGACAGAACAAGGTCGACATCAAGGTCATCCGCATCTTCAACACCTATGGTCCCCGCATGCATCCCTATGACGGACGGGTGGTGAGCAACTTCATCCGTCAGGCGCTGGCGGGAGAGACCATCACGCTCTACGGCGATGGTTCCCAGTCGCGTTCGTTCTGCTTCGTCGACGACCTCATCGACGGCATGCTTGCCATGATGAACGCTCGCGATGGGTTCACCGGGCCGGTCAATCTCGGCAACCCCACCGAGTTCACCATCCGCGAGCTGGCCGAAGTCATCGTCGAGGCGAGCGGCTCCAGTTCCCGCATCGAACAATCACGTGAGCTCCCCGAGGACGATCCGCTGCAGCGCAAGCCGGACATCTCGCTCGCGAAGCAGGAATTGGACTGGGAGCCGAGCATCCCTCTGCGCGAGGGCATCGAAAAGACGATCGAGTTCTTCAAATCGATCGATCTCAGCACCTATCGAGCCCCGACTCCGAATTACTGATTTCACAGTGCCTTAGGTTTCACTCTCGATCTCAAACGGACGGATCGAGGCGGGTTTGTTGGAAAAAAGACCCGAAAATCTACCGAACATCCGTCAGGTGGGCCGACTGAAAGCGTACCCTGACGAACACCGAACAAATCGCCGTTCTCGGGAGCGGCGAACACCAGGATCGGTCAAGGATGAACGCAACGGCAAGGAATGTCCGAATGAAACCCGCAACGCTCCCATCAGAGGCAAAGACAGAGGCAAAGATGTCCACATCGAGCAAGTCCAACAAGTCCAGCAAGCCCACTTCCAAGACACCCAAGACCGCCGCACCGAACGAAGGCAAGGAGACCGCCGGTCGCCGGCAGGCCCTTGACCGCGCGCTCGGTCAGATCGAGAAAGCCTACGGCGGTGGCTCGATCATGCGTCTCGAGAGTGATTCGATTCCCGTGATCCCTTCGGTGTCGACCGGCACCCTGAGTCTGGATCTCGCCCTCGGTGGTCGCGGCCTTCCCCGTGGTCGTGTCGTCGAAGTCTTCGGTCCCGAGTCATCGGGCAAGACCACGCTCGCTCTGACCGTGATGGCCAATGCCCAGAAGGACGGTGGCGTCGCCGCGATGATCGACGCCGAGCACGCGTTGGATCCCTCCTGGGCCAAGCGACTCGGGGTCAACCTCGACGAATTGCTCGTCAGTCAGCCAGACACCGGCGAGCAGGCGCTCGAGATCTGCGAACTGCTCGTCCGTTCGAACGCGGTCGACGTGATCGTGGTCGACTCGGTCGCCGCGTTGATCCCCAGGGCTGAAATCGAAGGTGAAATGGGCGACAGCCATGTTGGTCTGCAAGCGCGTCTGATGAGTCAGGCGCTGCGCAAGCTGACCGGAGCCATCGCCAAGAGCAACTGCATCGTGATCTTCATCAACCAGTTGCGCGAGAAGATCGGTGTCATGTTCGGAAGCCCCGAAACCACCACGGGTGGTCGTGCGCTCAAGTTCTACTCTTCGGTGCGCATCGACATTCGACGCATCGGCGCCATCAAGGACGGTGATCAGAACGTCGGGAACCGAGTGCGTGCGAAGGTCGTCAAGAACAAGATGGCGCCACCCTTCAGAATGGCCGAGTTCGACATCATGTTCAACGAAGGCATTTCGGTCTCGGGTGACCTGGTCGACCTTGCCGTCGAGGACAACGTGATCAAGAAGGCAGGGGCCTGGTTCAGCTACGGAGATGTCCGCCTCGGACAGGGTCGGGAGAATGCCAAGCAGTTCCTCCGCGAGCATCAGGATCTCTTCGCCGAGATTCGTGGCAAGGTCGTGCACAATCGCATGCCGAGCCCGTCACCCAAGGCTGACGCAGAGACCGAGAAGGCGGATTGATCCTGGTTTCGCCCCCGGCTCGCTTGCGTGCGCCGGTCAGCGCGGTACCATCTGCACCCCGTCGCGGATGTGGCGGAATTGGCAGACGCGCTAGATTCAGGTTCTAGTGGGAGTAAAATCCCGTGGAGGTTCGAGCCCTCTCATCCGCAATGATTCACGACCGCGCCCCGATCGACTTCGATCGGGGCGCGGTCTGTTTCATGCCGAGCTTCGTGAGTCAGTACCCCGCGGCCACGCCGAGCTTTCTGGGGTCGGAAGCGGGATCGAACCCATCGGAATGGACGCGAATCGCCTGCACGACCGCCACACCACGAGGTGCCTGGTCGAAGGTGTGTCCCATGGCCTCGAGCGGTGCCCGCCACCCTGGTCCTTCCAACGCCTCATCGTCCTCGTATCGAATGGAATCAGGAAGCCATTGATGGTGGACCCGGGGCCGGTCGATCGCGCTGGCGGCATCGAGGTCTCCGTAGCGCATTCCGAGAAGCACCTGGAGTGTCGCGCTGATGATTCGCGGCCCGCCCGACGCACCGGCGATGGCTTCGATTGAGCCTCGGTCGTTCAGCAGAATGGTCGGTGACATGCTCGAAAGCGGGCGCTTGCCGGGCACGGGGAGATTCCAGTCGGACTGTCTCAGTCCGTAGAGATTGGCTTCCCCCTGGATCGTGGTGAAATCATCCATCTCGTTGTTGAGCAGGACGCCGCTTTCCGGATCACCCACCAGCGAGCCGAAGGTTCCGTTGATGGTCGAGGTCCATGCGACCGCTCTGCGTTGACCGTCGATCACGCAGAGATGACTGGTCCCCTCGTCATCGGGAAGCTGAAGGCCTTCGCCGATCTCCTCCGCGGTTCGTGCACGGTTGGGGTCGATCTTCGCGGTCATCGACTCGACCAGCGCTTCATCGAGCAGTCGATCGATCGGGACCGGGGCGAACGCCGGGTCCGCGAGATATCTGGCGCGCAGCGCGAAGGCCGGTTTCATCGCCTCGATCAGCAGATGCCGTCCCTGCGTCGATTCAAGCGGAGGGTTGCCAGCGGCCTTGAGAAGCCGTTCGTACGTGGCGAGGATCTGCGCGATCGCGATGCCACCGCTCGAAGGGGGCGGCATGGTGATGATGGTGTCGCCGAAGAAACGGTTCTTCAACGTGAGCGGTTCGATCTCATCCGCTCGATACTCCGCGATCGAATCCACATTCAGCTTGCCCCCCGAGGCCCGCGCGATGCGTGACAGGCCTTCGGGGATCGGTCCGGTGCGCCATGCCTCGATGCCCTTCCGTCCGAGCGTCTCCAGGGTCTCGGCGAGCGCCTCGTTGGACAGTTTCGAGCCGACGGTGACCGTGCCCTCGTGGCACCACTGTCTCCAGGTCCACTGCGAGATCGTCTTCGTCCATGGCAGACGTCTTCGAACTCCGGCGAGTGATTCCACGGCCCCCACGTGACTCGCATCGGCCTCGAAGCCGTGTCTCGCCAGTTCCGCGGCCGGCGCGAGCAGTCTCGACATCGGCATCGTGCCGTGTGCTCGGTGTGCCAGAAAGAGTCCGTCCGGCGTTCCCGGAACCGCCACGGCGTGCCCCCCATATCGAGAGGCGCCGTCCGGACCTCCTGAGGATCTCAGGTCGGTGAAATAGCTTTCCCACACGCCCCTGGGTGCGGTCTCTCTGGCATTCATCGCCCAGCTTCGTCCGGTCTTCTCATCGTGCGCGACGAGAAAACCGCCGCCACCCAGACCGCAGGAATAGGGTCGAACGACTCCCAGCGTGGCATTGACCGCGATGGCGGCATCGATGGCATTGCCACCGGCTCGCAGGACATCCACGCCGACTTCGGACGCGAGTGGATGGTCCGCGGCGACGGCGCCGTTCCTGTACCGCATTGCATGGCTGGTCGGTCGTGCGTTCTGCGGGTGGGTGTGACGTGCCTGGCAGGCGGTGAGGGCGCCCAGACCCGTGCCACCGAGCCCCACCAGTGCAAGTCGTGCGATGAGTTGTCGTCGATCCAGTGGTCTCAGCATGATCGGCCTCCGAATATCAAGATACTTCACAACGCCCGGTTCTTCCTTCGGGTACAACTCGATTCCATGGACACGCCTTCCAACCACACCGAACGCCCTGATTCCCCTCAGCGCGATGGTTCTCGGGAAGTGTGGAACTCGGGATTCTGCTCGTTGATGGTCATGCAGTTCGCGGGTGCGATGAACGACAACATCCTCCGGAGCCTGATCTCGGTCTCGGTCGCGATCGGGGGCATCTGGGCCGCCACCAAGGTGGGAACGACCGTGGGAACCCCCGTGGTCGGGCTGTGTCTGACGATTCCATTCCTGCTCTTCTCCGGATGGGGGGGACAGATCGCGGATCGCTACTCCAAGCGCACGTTGATGATCATCCTGAAGGCGATCGAGACGCCGTGCGCACTGCTCGCGCTCTTCGCCTTCGCCTTTGAAAGCGTCAATCTCGCATTGCTGACTCTGGTGCTCATCGCGACCCAGAGCGCGTTCTACGGCCCGGTCAAGTACGGGGTGATCGCCGAGCTCGTCGATCGACGTCGTCTCGGTCCCGCCAACGGATGGATCTCGATGTCGACTCAGATCGCCATCGTCACCGGCAGTCTGATCGGTGCGATCGTCTCGGAACTGTACGCGCCTCAGGGAACGACCTACGACCTGGTCTGGGTACCCGGGATCTTCATCATCTTCTTCGCGTTGCTCGGTCTTGCGCCCACGTTCTTCATTCCAAGACTCTCCGCGAAGGAACCGGGGTTGCGCGTGGGTTGGAATCCCTTCGCGACCTACCTTCCATCTCTGCGGGACATGGCGAAAGGCCCCATTCTCGGAGTCGCGCTCGCCTGGGCCGGGTTCTGGCTGATCGGCATGATCTCACTCTCGGCGCTGCCGGATCTTCAGAAGGCGCTGGCGCCCGCGGGAGAGAGTCTCAGTCCGGTTCGTGCGATCGCCCTCGTATCGGTCCTTGGTCTTTTCAGTGGCATCGGCTCTGCGCTCTGTGGCTGGCTCTCACGCGATGGTGTGAAGGCGATCCACGTCCCACTCGGCGCCGCCGGCATGACGGTGTTCTTCTTCCTGATCGGCATCGTGCCGGTCGAGTTCTGGCTGTTGGCGGGACTCGCCGCAGGTGGCGGGTTCTGTGCGGGGTTCTATCTCATCCCGCTGTGGACCTTGATCCAGGCTCGCGCGCCTGAAGGTGAGCGGGGGCGGTATCTGGGAACGGCGAATGCGATCTCCTTCGCCTTCATGACCGTCGGTGCGGTCCTCTACGCGGTCTGGACGAAGGTCCTCGGCTTCGGTGTCTCCGAGGTGTTTCTCTTCAATTCAGCGCTGGCGTTGATCGGATGTCTGATCTTCGTGATCCGTCGTCATCGACTGGCCGGCTGGGTTCAGGAGACCTGAGCCGGCCCGGGGCGCACTCATGGAGGGCTCGGTACGTCGCTTGAACCGTGCGAGGCTTTCTGCCAGGGTCCCTTGATCGCGAAGGTCGTGCCCGGTGACTGGATGTTGACGAAGAGGGTGCCTCCGTCCGGGCTGAAGCACACGCCGGCCAGTTCGCTGTCATTGAAGCGATTGGTCGCGAAACGTTCGATCTCACCCGACGGCGTGATCCTGGAGAGTCCGTCCTGAGCCGCACTGTCTTCGCACACGAACAGATCGCCATTCGGNGCGATCGTGAGATTGTCGGCATTGCCGATCAGATCCTCGTCGCNGGATTCGACGAAGAGCTCNANGCGTCCCGGCGCTTCGCGNTCNNCGNGGGTGCCTTCCTTNGGGCTCGGCACGTAGCGNAAGATCTGGCCGAGTTGCGCCNNACCGCCGGTGGTGCATGCCCAGTAGACGCTGTCNCCTCCNTGCCAGATGCCCTCGCCTCGAGCGAAGCGTGCGGCGCCCTTNGCAAACGCGCGGTAGCGCAGGTCGTCTTCGGGCGCGTCGATGTCCTCGAGGTCGAGCCATGAGGTCACGAACGACTGACCCTGCAGGAAGGTCACGCCTGACTCCGTCGTCCAGTTTCGCGTGTCGAAACCGGGCCGGCCTTNNATCATCAGCGCCTGAAGTCGCCCACCTCCCGCGAGGTCGCAGGGGGTGTTCGGAAGGTATCGGTAGAGGACTCCGTCCCCTCGGTCCTCGGTCAGATAGACCGCATCGCCTCCGGGCGACACGGCGACCGCTTCGTGCAGAAAGCGGCCCATGCTCTTGATGGGCGCTGCGGGAACCAGACCCATTCGTGTGGATGCAGGAACCTCGAAGACATAGCCGTGATCCTTCGCGTGAATTCCATCCCGTTTCTGGGTCCATTCCTCGCAGGACAGCCAGCTTCCCCNGGGTGTGGGCCCGCCNGCGCAGTTGTGTCCGGTGCCCGCCAGGGAGAGCCAGTGTTTCACCGGGGCGTTCTTCTCGAGATCGAACAGCACCGTCGACACGCCGCCCGGAACGGGCGCGCCGTGTTCCGTGCCGAGGTCGTAGATCAGAGCACGGTCCACCCGATCGAGGCGTTCGTTCGACAGTCCGAACGCTCCGAAGCGGCCGGCGACATTGGTGTTCAACTCGTGGTTCCTGAGCAGCAGGCAGTGGCGTTCGTCGAGGTGGAACGCACTCATGCCATCATGCTGGGCGGGGACGAGAAGCCCGTCGTCCATCTCCTCGCCGAACCGGCTGAAGGCGGTGTAGTGGAACCCCTCGGGGAGATCGAGGACTCCCGCCGGATCCTTCTTGAGCGGGCCGTACCAGCCGGCGTTCGCCCGAGTGGCTCTCGTCGCCTTCGGCGCGGCGCGACGATCACCTGCCGAGCTTCGCAGGCCGGCGAATCCCATCGCGAGGACCATTCCGGTGCAGCCGATGAATCGACGTCTGTCGACCCTGGGATCGCTGACGTGGGTCATTCTGCGCTCGGACTGTTCCACTGATGTCATGGTTACGGTCTTCCAAAAACATCATTTCCGGTCATTCGATCGTTGGCAAGGCGAGACTTGAAGTTCACGCTCTTTTCACACGGCGTGCGAACTCCACCCGATCCAATCGATCGGTCGCTCGGCTGACACCAGACGGCGCTTCACTCCCCCGAGTCGGCGTCCGGACGATCTTGTGGGTACAGAAGGACACGATCATGCGCGAGCAGGATCAGGTCGTCCCGTCCGTCACCCGTCACGTCGACGATCTGGACCTCGCGTGGTTCGAAGTTCCGAGGTTCGCCGCCACTGAAGATGCGTGATTCGAAGATCTCGAAGGATGTCGCCGGGAGAAGCCTTCTTGCCTCCGAAAGTGCGAGAATGCGTGCGGTCTGCGTGCCGGCATCAAGCGCCACGATGTCGGTCAGCCCGTCGGAATTGAGATCTCCGGTGCCGAGTTCGTGTGGCAGTTCCTGAATCTCCTCTGGGCGCCAGCTCGCGACCTCCGCCAGCTTGGCCCGAGATCCGGACAGACGAACCACCGCGAAACCGGCATCGCCCACGGCGAGCAGCTCCTTGCTGGCCTCGCCCTGTCCACCTGTTCTGAGGTCGTCGAAACGGAACCCTCGCAGGGTGATGGTGTCACCCGCCTCCCAGGCGCCGCCGTCCTTCTGTTCGAAGAGAACGATGTGTCCGTTTTCCTGGTCGGCGGCGGCGACCGTTCCATCGTCCAGAACCTCGAGCGCCACCAGGGCGATGTCGGTGCGAGGTGCATTGATCTGATCGACCACGCGCCACCCACCGGCGGTGGAGTCGGCCTCGTTTCGGTCGTATCGAAGGGCGCGGATGAAGTTCCTGTCGGCGACGAGCAGCTCCTTGTGTTCATCACCGTCGAAGTCCAGAACGCCCGTGTTGAGGGGGCCCGCCGAGCGAAGCAGCTTCTCCTGACCCGGTGATTCGACCAGTTCGTAGCCGTCTTCGGTGGCCAGCAGCAGCGTCGCATCTCGATCGGGCGTGAGCAGCAGCAGGTCGCTTCGTCCGTCATGATCGGCATCGACACCAAGGATCGTCTCCGGCGCCCTGCTCATCGAACCAAGGTCGATCTTTCTCGTCTCATCACCGGAATCGATCAGTTCGAGGGCGTACTTGCGGCCATCCTTCGTGACCACCGCGAGCATCATCGCCCCGTCGAGATCCACGAGATCGATGGCGACCGGTTCCCAGCCGTCCGTCAGCGAGATCGCCTTGGGGAAGGAGAGTGTTCCGTTTCGAATCGAGCTTCGACCGACGACACCCTCCGCTTCGCTGAGCATGTACACCTCGGGTCGGCCGTCTCCATCCACATCTCCAGCCGTGAGCCCGCTGAGTTCCGCGTAGGCGGGGGCGAGGGTGGGGGCGCTGAGTCCCTCTTCCGGTGTTTGGCGAAAGATCGAGACGGCGTTGGCCTCTCGGTTCGTGGCCAGCACGTCTGGAGCACCGTCATCATCGAGATCCACGATGGTGAGTTTCCGTTCGCGGTTTCCCGGATCCTCGAAGGTGAAGACCTCGTAGGCGGCTTCGCGATCACCCGTCAACTCGACGTCTTCGCTCGAGAGTTCGACCAGGACCACCCGCTTGCTCGCCTTTTCGATCAGGGCCAGCATGGAGGCCTCGTCATCCGAGGTGCGGACCACGGTTCCCTCCCGAAGGGGTGGCATCTCGAAGCGAAGCTGCGCGCCGAGTCTCTTCTCACCCCCGCGATCCTCCGCCAGCCAGATTCGAACCGGCGCGGTGTTGTCGGGAGAGATGCCCGTGATGTCGCGTGTGCCGTTTCCATCGAGGTCCTCGGTCATCACCGCGGCGAANANGGTGTCNCCTCCGGAGAGNGTNGTGGGTTGACCCAGCGAGTCACCGTCCATCGGCCAGATGACGATCTCGCCCTTGACCACTCCGACGAGTTCCGGCGTGTCGTCACCNAGCACGTCGGCGATCNTGATCGAATCNCGGGANGGCATGAGNCCGGTGATGAACTTNCGATTGGCGACCTCCCAGGTGCCGGGNTGCGTCTGNCGAAGGAAGACGANNGCNCCCGGATCCGTTCCGGCGTAGACCAGATCCATCATGCCATCCNGGTCGAAGTCGTGGGGNANGACCGCGCGGACCTGGTTGATCGCNGGCACNTCCACCCGCCTGAACCGCCAGTGNTCCGGAATCTCATTGGTNCGCATCGGTCGGAAGTCNTCGATCGACGGCTTCGCGTCACGCTTCTGATGGTGAAGTTCGATCCTGTTCTTCCGGTTGTTGACGACGATCAGATCGTTGAGCCCGTCACCTTCGAGATCGCTCGTCGTCATCGGGCCCGCACCGGGATCGATTCTCAGGATCTCGAGGTCCTCGAANCCATAGAAATCGTCGAGCTGCGGGCTCTGTCCCCATGCNGCATGNGTGGAGAACATGACAGCGGCNGCGATCANAATTCGTCGNGAGACNCGGTNTGGCGAGAGCATCTTGNGGCTTCCTTNCGGAATATGGGCTGAAACGAACTGACATCCGTTCGAGGTCGTATAATAGCCATCTCAGGTTGATGGCGTGCCCCGACCGGTGGCNCGNCNGCACNTACGCNCGACNCCNCNGGNCGGATCGTTCCATTCACANGATCCCAGGAAGGTGACNCACAGATGATCTCCGCNNGATTGAAGACCGCTTTTNCGCTGCTTNTGGCAACGACTCTCACGATCGTCGCNCTTTCGANTCATTCGGTCGTCGCCGACGAGATCGTTCTCAACAGCGGTGTGCGACTCGANGGTNCGGTGCTCAAGCGAAACGGTGAGACCGTCTGGCTCGACATCGGCCCGACCGTGGTCGAGATCTCGATGTCGGACATCTCGGAGATCACGTCCTCCCAGGGCGCGCTCGAGCCGGTCAAGGATCTCGCCGACGATCTCTTCTCCATCGCTCAGGAACCGATCGAACTCAGTCCCCGGGAACATGCCAAGACGATCGGCCCCGCGGTGATCAAGGTGGGNACGCCGGGAGGCCTCGGTTCAGGCGTGATCATCGATGACCAGGGGCATGCGATCACGAACGCCCATGTCATCCAGGGAGAGGCCTCGCTGCGTGCCACCGTCTGGTTCCCTCAGCCCGATGGAACGCTGAAGCGCACCGTCATCGAGGACATCGAGATCCTCGCCGTGAACAATCATCTCGATCTGGCCTTGATCAAGATCGCACATCCTGAGGACAAGCCCTTCATCTACGCGACGGTGGAACCCCGTGACATGGTCGAAGTCGGCCAGCCGGTCTTCGCGATCGGGAACCCTCTCGGTCTTGAGCGTACCTTGACGCAAGGCGTCGTCTCGACCCGGAACCGGGGCTTCGACGGTCTGTCATACATCCAGACCGACACCCCGATCAACCCCGGNAACTCCGGCGGTCCTCTCTTCAACGACAAAGGCGAGGTCATCGGGATCACCAACATGATCATCGGTGGCGGCCAGTCCCTCGGATTCGCGATTCCCGCCCGNTACATGAAGGACTTCATTCGAAACCGGGAGGCGTTCGCCTACGACAGCTTCAATCCCAATTCCGGTCGGAACTATCATGATCCNCCNCGTCGCAGAATCTTCGAGGATCCTCCGATGCTGCGAGACGGCACGTCCGCCCGGAATTGAGTCGTCCTTCGAGGAAAAGCGTTTTTCAAGACATTCCTGAAACCCATGCCAACCGTGTCCCAATCAGACCTTGAACGATTCACCCAAGGCGTCCTGGCCGGCCACATCAGATTCATCCGACGGACAGACAGGTCCGTCACCACTACGGAGCACTCACATGATTCAAGCATTTCTCATTGCAGGTTCACTCCTCTGCACGTCGGGATCCGGCGATATCTCGTCGTCCGACATCATGCCGGAGAAGAGCTTCGTGTTCTTCGAGGCGGACGATCTCGGAGGGATGCTTGATCGAATCTCGAAGACTCCCGCAGGTGAGATGATCTTCGATGGTCGGGATCCGAATGAGATGCTCAAGCCCATGATCGCCGACTCGCTCTCGGANCGTGGCATCGAGNTGNAGGACATGCGTCTNCCNGATCANGTCGCCCTCGCGCTCTACTGGACGTTCGATGACGAGATCGGCATCGAGGTTCCCGCCTGGATCGCTCGCGTCGGCTGGAAGGANGACGAGGCNATGGCGAAGGGNATCTTCGAGAACATCGTCTCGGATCTGGACGACAAGGCCGAGATGGAGGAGCTCCGAGGCAGGGACATGCTGGTCTTCGAGAGCAAGCTGGAGCTTCCCGACATGGACGCGATGATGATGGAGGTCGCTCCCATTCCGATGATGGGCGACACCAGTCACATGGAGGATGCCATCCGACGTGTGTTCGTGGTTCGTGACGGAAGTGAACTGCTCATGAGCTCCGAACCGATCTCGCTCGATGACGCCTTGAAGATCATGGACGGTGGCAANGGAANGATGCTCTCCGGGTCGGATGACTTCGAGTTGATGAACGGCCTGGTGCCGGTCGAAGCCGCGGACGCCTCCGCGATGCTGCTCACCGAGAACTTCGCCGAGGAGATGAAGGCGGTCGTCGGCCCGATGATGGGNATGGCGACTCCGATCATCCAGTCCGCCTTTGGCGACATCGCCGGCTACGGCTTCTGGATGAAGGCGGCTTCCGAGGGGAATCTGGTCGAATATGGAACGAACATCGGCATGAACGGCGACCCGGTTGGGCTCATGAAACTCGCCTCGGTCGCGACGCCACTGAACGACATTCCCAGCTACGTTCCCGCCGAGGCGGTCACATACGGTCGCATCGACTTCGATTTCAAGAATCTCGTTCCCACCATCCAGCAGATCATCTCCTCGCTTCCGGAAGGNCAGGCGGCNCAGATCGAGCCGATGATCCAGATGTACGCCCCGATGATGCAGGGTTCGCTCGAGACGATGGGGCCCGAAGTCCANATCTTCACCACCCTCACCGATGATGAGCTCAATCCCACTCGAATGACGATGGCCATTCCGACCAGCGACCCCGAGTCGATGAATCAGTTGCTTTCGATGTTCGGTCCGATGATGAGCATGCAGCCNCGNGACTTCAAGGGTGACACCATCTANTCCGATCCCCAGTCCGAGTTCTCCCGGACCGCGATCGGNATCGGCGCCGGAGCGGTNCTCTTCGGTGACATCGATGGTGTCGAAGCCGTTCTTCGAAGCTCGGGGCAGTCCGATCTTCCNACGATGGCGCGATCCAAGTTCGCACGAAGCGCGATGCTCTCCTCCGGNATTCCCTCCGGNGATCTGCTCGCCTGGGGACTCTTCGACACCGCTCGCATGATCGCCGACATCAAGCAGCTCGAGGGTGGCATGGCCGGCAATCTNGCCGACATGGTCGATTCGNANGATCNCNAGAAATTCTCCGAGGCGATCGGAGCCGGTTGGATGTACGGNAAACGNGTCGAAGACGGNCTGCAGTTCCACTTCGGNTATCTCGANCCATCCGAGTGATTNCCGCNCGAANACCNGAGNTCCGCGCATGACAGATCACATCAGACGTGCNCCTCCGACGNGGGGCACGTCTTTTTCATGGCGGNCNNGNTCATCATCCGGCNTCNTGCGNGGNNGCCGCCATGTCGGNGCGNAGATCCCGCNCCAGATGGCTGGCGCACGCCTTCGGAAGATCGACATGGCCCGCATCCTCGATGATCCGNATGNNNCCTCTTCGAGTCGATTCGGCGATCGCGCGCCCNNTCNGCGGAGGAGCGATCCTGTCGTGGGCTCCGANGAAGACCNTCAACCGA
The DNA here is from genome assembly GCA_002709755.1 of Phycisphaerae bacterium. Classification (GTDB taxonomy): domain Bacteria; phylum Planctomycetota; class Phycisphaerae; order Phycisphaerales; family SM1A02; genus UBA8087. Next base: position 5,339 of record PAQN01000010.1, on the reverse strand, counting down.
CACCCCAGTNNGGCTGCGCTTCGTGATGTCGATCGCCNGANATTNTCGGCGGTGGTGNAGAAGCGTGTGACGAGCTTCGCACTCAGGCCGTGGGGCAGTTCGCGACTTCTGAGTGTGGCGGAAATCGGATCNAGGAGTCGTTCGTAGGGNGCGAGCGCCAGGACNGATGTGATCCCATCGGGATGGATCGAAGCGGTGTTGATGGCGGTCACGGCGCCCAGGCTGTANCCCAGNAGGATCACTCGACCCGANCCCGCGCGTCGGATCANCGCGGCCACGTCGCCGATGTCCTCGTGGCCGAGNGTGGTCGGTCCCGGNGTGGCTTCCCCNTGGCCTCGCAGATCGGGGATGAGCGTTCTGAAATTCCGTTCGTGTCCATCATCTCGCTGCTGCNTGAGCATGATGTCGAGCAGNCCGAGCATCTCGATTCGCGATTGTCCCCATCCATGAAGAAGGATCAGGATCGGANNCTCTTCNNNTGGGTTCTTCTCGGGTATCTCCCAGACCGGCAGTTCGNTGCCATCCGGTCNTTCCAANGTCCANTCCTCGAAGGGCAGGCCTGCNTCCCCGGGATCAGCNGCGAACCCTCTGGCNAGCGCCCAGCCCGTCGAACGNCGTGACGGGTTTCGCACCTCCCGNGCGCACATCAGAGCCTGGATGATCACGGCCACGATCGCGGCGCTGGCCAGCAGCAGAAGAAAACCGAAGATTGCNATGAGTAGGTTCACTGTGGTGTCGTCTGACTCGAGTCAGTGTGTGTCGAAGATGTTTCGATTGGTGCCGCCCGGTCCGATTCCGGCTTCGACCTGTGCGCCGCATTTCGGACAGCGTCCCGCATATCTGGTGCGCTCGGGGTCCGGATAGAGCCGTCCGTAGGTGTTGCAGCAGCGGAACAGCACGGAGAGAAAGCGACGTCCGGATTCCTTCGTCTTCTTTCGGTCGGAACCTCTGCCATGTCCGGGTCCCTCGTCTCGAAAGCCGTCGATGTCCACGATGTCCTTGTGATCCGACATCACCTCTGCCCTCGCATTTCAATCCTCGGCCGGAGTCATGGCGTCCATCGCACGGCGTGCCATGGTGTCGATCTCCAGTCCGAGTGCGCCGAATCTTTCGTCGAGCGTCTGGCGTTCCTCTTCGTTCGTGATCAGAGGNAGGTTCACGCTGACGTTACGTTCCGCCGCGCGCGCGCCCATCGTCGCGGTCTCGATCGCGATCGAGAGATCGCTGGCAAGGTGGGGGGCGCTGCGGCCCGGCAGACGTTCGAGCACCTCGAGAATCAGGTTCGCGGTCTCCATGATCTCTCCCGGAGCATTGATGGCGCCTCGCACCGCATCCTGAAACCCNTNGATTCGCTCAGGGTCGTCCTGAGGCCTGCTCCAAAGNGCGTTGAGGCGTCCGTAGGCGACGGCATCGGCATCCGCCTGTCNCATCGATCGNCCCCGAAGCGTTTCGAGGGTCCGGCCGCTCTCCTCCAGCATCGACTGATGTTCGCTCAGGGACCGCTTTCCCAGGCTGTAGGCGATGACCATGCCGCCCAGTCCTGCCGCGATCGCATTCGAAACACCNGCGACCGCTCCACCTCCCGGAACAGGTTGCTTGCTGCCGAGNCGANTCAGAAAATCNTTGATGGTCATATCCGCAAGGCAGTCTGCAGATTCGCTCATGAACGGATCTCCGCACCGGTGCGTCGCATCAGTTCTTCCGAGATCTGCTTGATCTGAGGGTCGACCTCCTCATGCGTCAGCGTGCGTGCGTCGTCCCTGAACGACAGCCTGAGCGTCACGGATTTCCTGTCTTTTCCGAGCTTCTCGTTGCGCCAGGTGGTCACGTAGGTGACGGATTCCAACAGTTGGTCTCCCGCAGTCCGGGCCGCGTCGTCGATCATCTTCCAGGTGGTCTCCTCGGGAACGATCACCGAAAGGTCCCGGTCGATGCTCGGAAATGCCGGCAGAGGTGATGGAGAGGGGACCGGTGGGAACATCGCGATGATCGGTTCGATCTCAAGTTCCGCGACCGCGATCGCGCCGGATGGATCAAACAGGTCGGAGGCCGTCGAGGACAGCAGCCCGCAGTGTCCGACCGTTTCACCATCAAGACTGATCCGTGCCGCGGGCTGAAGCCACGTTCGATCATCGGCCTCATCCGCGCAGAACGTCAGGCTGCTCGAGTCACCCGTCAGCACATGGCTGAGTGTTTCGAGTGCGCCTCGAAGCAGGCGATATCGTTCCGTCGGATCGGCATCTGCATCACCGTCGACGACCATCCCGAGCATTCTTCGTTCTCTGTGTTCCTCGCCCCGACGGTCGAAGACGGCGCCGATCTCGAAGGCTCTGATGTTCAAGCCCGCCCGATCCCGGTTGCGGCGAGCGATCTCGAGGAGGCTCGGCAGGAGCGACGGGCGCAGGATGGGTTCTCCGCCCGCCCGGTCGTCGATCACCCGAAGAGTGTCCCGGCCATGTTCGAGAAACGCATCGGCGACACGTTCGGAAATCAGTGAGTGTGAGATCGTCTCGATGAATTCGGCGCTGACGAGCGTTCGTCGAATGGATTCGATCGCGTGCAGGTCAGGTTGTGTCGGGACGACCGCCAGCTCAAGACTTTCGTTGATCGGTAGATTCTCGTATCCCTGGATCCTCGCGATCTCCTCGATNAGATCGATCTCCGAGTTCACGTCGAGTCTGTGCGCGGGCGCCACGGCTTCGATCATTGAGTCCGCCATCCTCGGTGAGAACCCGAGAATCTCGAGTGATTCGAGCATTCNTTCGTCCGACACATCGAAACCCAGGATGTCCCTGCAGCGTTGTGGTCTNAGTNCGATCCTCNTCGGCTCNGGCAGNTCGGCGCCGTCCGCGACCACGCCCTCATGGAGCGTGCCNCCTGCGATCTCCAGAATCAGATGNATCAGTCGGTGGCTCGCCGGTTCGACCTGNGCCGGGTGCACGCCTCGTTCGAAGCGATAGCTCGANTCNCTGGCGATCCCGAGTCTGCGGGAGGTGTTCCTGACCGTCAATCGATCGAACGTCGCNGATTCGATCAGGATGTCCCTCGTCGTTTCTCCCACGGCGGTTTCNGAACCACCTTTCACGCCTGCCAGTGCGATGGCTCTTCCCGCGTCCGCGATCACCAGATCNCTCGCCTNGAGCTTGACCGGTTTGGCGTCCTCTCCGAGCGGTGAGAACGTCTCCTCGTCTTGCGCACGTCTGATGGTGATCGTGTCGCCATCGATCAGATCGAGGTCGAACACGTGCGTCGGCTGGCCCATCTCGAAGAGTATGAAATTGGTGGCATCGACGAGATTGTTTCNCGGAATCTGNCCGATCGCNCTCAGTCTTTTCTGCAGCCACTCGGGNGATGGCCCGACGGTGACCCCGGTGATGATCTGGGCCGTGTATCTCGGGCACAACTCGGGTTCTCGGTTGAGGACGCTGATCCGATCCGTGGCGGGCGGGCCCGAGGCCGTGACGTCGCTGGCAGGCATCTCCAGCGTGCGACCGGTGAGCGCCGCGATCTCGCGGGCCAGACCGACATGACAGACACAATCGCCACGATTGCTCGACATCTCGATCTCTTGTTGCATGTCATCGCCCTCGATCGGGTGTTCGCCCTCGAAGGGGAATCCGCACGCGGTCAGTGCCGCCGCCTGTTCTTCGGGACTGGCGGGAGGGGAGAGGTAATCATTCATCCAAGTGACGCTGGTCTTCATGGAGAAGAATGTAGCCTTTTCGACGCTCCAGCGGGGCCTGATCACCCTCCCGAGAAGACGGAATACCGTCTTCGGTGGTACCCTTCAGTCATGATCATCCTCCAATTCATCGACGCTCTGATGAACCGGTCAGATCCATTCGTCGGCTCGCAGCGCCACGCCGTCCGTTCGGCATTCCTCGTCCTGACGGTGTCGAGCTGTTTTTTCGGACTCATCGGGTGTGGTTCGTCATCAGCGGTCTCGATTGCAGCTGATGCATCCGCATCGAACGGGACCACCGTCCCAAACGCGGATCCTCTCATGGGGGTTCCCGATGATTTTGAATTGGAGATCAAAGTGCTCGTCGGCTCGAAGGTCGTCGATCAGGATCTCCTCGAGCGTCGTGAAGTGCACATGGTTCTGTTTCCCGATGGGACGCTCCACGCGGCAGCGGGGAGTGCGGTGATTCCCGGAGCCCGCCCCGGACTCGCTCGGACCCTGCTTCGTGGGCAGGTTGCCGATGCCTGGGCGCTCCTCGGTCGGCTTGACCTGAGAGAGACGGGAGACTCGCCTGCTCAGCCCGTGCGGCCGCCGGGGCAGGCTGAAATCGTCCATGTCATCGAAGTGACCGCCAATGGAGATCGAAAGCGTTCGGTGGCCCGCTTCGTGGGTCCTTCTCGCGATTCGGTGTCGACCACGCTCATCCGGTCGATCGGTGGTCTCGCCTGGCTTCCCGACGCTCCGGAAGCCGGAAACGACATCATCCCCCTTCGTTATGACTTCGGCCCTGATCCGTGGGAACGGTACCGAGGCACCCTGGATTCGAAGGAGTCCCTGAGTCCCTGAGGTCCTGAGGTCCTAGCTGAGTAAGGTGGGGTCAGTCATCCGTGACTTGGGTCCCCCCCTTGTCGGCCACTCCCTGGCCATGTCCCTCATCTGCGTCCATGCCGATGATCAGGGGTCCTGGCCGAGTCGCTCGTGTGCAGCAGAAGCGGTCGGCCACTTCGAGAATGCCCGCTTGAGGCATGTCTTTCCGGAGGATGCTGATTTTGTCCCCTCATGCCGTCCGTTCTGGATCAGCTTCCCACCATAAAACCTCAGATTGAGCTTTCAGAGGCTGGATTTGGCTCCTTTTAATGGGGTAACCACCCCAACCCGACTTTCAGGGCGAAAAAAGGCAAGACATCCTCTGGATTTCAAAAAACCCCCGTAGTGTGGACGTATGACTTCTCGGCGACTTCGTGTTCCTCCCATCGGAGGTCTTTCGCCGTGAGCTGAGACTCAGGGGCGCTTCGAGTGGCGGTTCGACCGGTGTGGTCGGATGACTGTCTGATTCATCGAAGTTCATCTCTGGGCTCTTCGAGAAAGGTCGTTCCATGCCACGAGGACATGATTTGAAGACAAGCGCCGGTATTCGCATGAGTCCGCTCATCAGGCATCAGGGCCGTTCAGAGGGTCCTGAGGGCAGGGAATCAAGGTTCGGTCCCAGTACGGCCTTCATCGTCACCGCCGAGGACATGGCGGAGCTTGCCAGCGAACATCCTGATCAGGCGAAGCTCGAGATCGTGCAGAGGCTGCATGCGACCTGCGCCTCGAGGGTCTTGATCTTTTGTAGCCGGCGCTTCGCCAGGGCTGTCATATCGTCAAGATCTTTCTG
>PAQN01000009.1 GCA_002709755.1 Phycisphaerae bacterium | reverse complement strand
AGACCGTGAGCGCGCAAGCATGACATACATGGCTGGAGTCGTGGCGCGGACGCCCGTATCCGAAAGGATGCGGGCGTTTGCTATCAGGGATGCGAGGAACCTGTCATCGCGAGCCGGAATCAGGCCCCGTCGGAGCCACCGAGCTCGTCGAGTCGCCGTCGCAGCAAGGCCACCCGAAGAAGGCTGCGGACTCGAGTGAGCAGTTCCAACTTGTTGACGGGCTTGGAGAGAAAGTCATCCGTGCCGCTCTCGACCGCTCGCTCGTAATCGGCGACCTCGTGCAGGGCCGTGACCATGATCACCACGATGTCACGTGTGTCCGGGTTCGACTTGAGCTTCTGACAGACTTCGAAGCCGCTCATGCGAGGCATCATCACGTCAAGCAGCACGAGATCGGGAGGATTGGCCTCGATGGATTCGATCGCCTCCACCCCGTCGACCGCCGTGGAGATCTCGACGGGCATGCCCTCGAGGTACGCCTGGATGAGTTCGAGATTCTGAAGGTTGTCATCGACCAGAAGGATCTTGGCCCCGTGCAGATCCTCAGATGAGACTGCATGCAAGGCGCCGAGGTCGGATACGGTTTCATCACTCATGGTGTCTGACTCGAAGGACGTGGTCATTGTCGGCTCTGGAATCATGGTATCACGAGTCGGTCTGATCGGCCCTCTGCTCGAGACAGTCCTGATGGAGCAACTCGATGGTCCGGTCGTACACCGGGTGGACCAGTTCGGGCGCGATCTCGACGAGCGGGTCGAGCACGAACAGCCGCTCGTGCATTCTGGGATGAGGAAGCTGCAGCCCCTCGGAGGAGACCTGACACCCATCGACGAGAAGAAGGTCCAGATCCAATGTCCGCGGCCCGTTGCGCACGGGATCGGGGCGCTCGCGGCCGTGTTCACGTTCGATGTCATGCAACCGGACCAAAAGGCTCTCCGGATCGAGTCTGGTCTCGAGAAGCAACGCGCCATTGAGAAAGGCGCCCTGCGGAGGGCCACCCACCGGAGCGGTCTCATGAAACGAACTGACACGAATGACCTCGACTCCGGGTGTGGCATCGAGGCATGCGATCGCGGATTCGAGATACGCCTGTCGTGCACCGAGATTCGAACCGATCGCCACCGCGGCTTGATGCATCATGACTCGACCTCCCAGAGCAGAGTGGACTCGTCCTCCATCATCCGGAGCCTGAGCATCTGCAGGGCGGACTTCACCGTCCGATCACGTACCTGAGCGCGATCACCGGAGAAACGAAAACATCGAGCGACGACGACCGGCTGCGAACCACTCGTGTCGCAGAGACCGATCCAGACGGTTCCGACGGGTTTGTCGGGAGTCCCTCCACCCGGGCCGGCGATTCCGGTGGTGGACAGCGCGTAGGTGGTCCCCAGTCGACGAGCGGTTTCCATGGCCATCAGAAGAGCCACTTCGCGGGAGACCGCGCCGACCGTCTCGAAGAGTCCCTCCGGTATTCCGAGCAGCGCCGACTTCAGTGCATTCGAATAGGTGAGAAGACCACCTCGAAAGAACTCGCTCGACCCCGAGACACCGGTGAGGGCGCCACCGAGCAGACCTCCGGTGCAGCTCTCGGAGACGGCGACATCGGCGTGCCGTGTTGCCAGAGATCGGCCGACCACCTCCGGGAGGGTGTCCTGGTCGTCACCAAATGCGAATGGCGCCCAGAGGGCTTTGATCCGCTCCCCCACGTCAGCCGCCCCGTCACCGAGAACATCCGCCTGGACGATCGAATCGCTGACCTTGAAGCAGACCAACGGCTGACGATCGCGCCGGGCAAGTTCGCCCAGACGTTCTCCGGCGTCAGCCTCGGAAAGCCCGTAGGAACGGATCGTCACACGCTCACGCTGGACACCCTCGAGCAACGGCACGACATGAACGTCGAACATGGCGCACATCTCACGAGGGGGACCGGGAAGAAGGACCACGCTGACGCCCTCGTGATGCGCCAGAATGCCCGGCGCGGTCCCATTGTCGTTGCTCAGAAATCGTGTTCCGACGGGGCGCATGATCTGACGAAGATTGCCCGCGCCCAGTGGACGCCCCGAACCGGAGAGGCGTGCCTCGAGCGCGTCACGCGCGGCGGGATCCTCCTCGAGTCCGACATCCAGCACCAGAGCCAGCGCATCTCGAGTCAGGTCGTCGAGCGTGGGGCCGAGCCCACCGGTCAGAAGCAGAAGATCGGAGTCGGGAAGCAGCTGAACGATCGCATCACGGATGGTGTTGACATCATCCGACACCACGCGATGTTCGACATGCTCGCACCCATGCAGGACCAGTTGACGAGAGAACCAGGCGCCATGGGTGTCGACGCCACGCCCGTCGAGCAGCTCATCACCGATTGAAAGGGTCACCACGCGCATCGACGACTCATCCCTGATCTCCCGAACGGCTCAGAAGCGCACGGTATCGCTCGGCGAAGAACTCTCCGAGGGTGCGACGCATGTACTGCGCGGGATCGGCCTCCACCGGCCAGAGCCCCTGTCCCTTCCATCCGTCGCGCAGCCAGCCCTTCTTGACGGTCTGAAGGACCTCGGGGTCCGCGAGGTCGTACTGGGTTCCATCCGGACCTGGCACCGTCGGCATCGCGTCGAAGTCCTCGAGCATCGCCTTCAACTCGGGGTCGTCGACATCGGCGGCGGTGACGATGCCATGAGTGTCGGGATAGCCCGGATGAGAGATGATCGATTCCCAGGCTTCCGCGAGGAGATGTGGATCACGCATCGCCATGGCATCGAACAGCACGGGAATGAAGGTTCGAAACGCCGAATTCTCGTACTTCACCGGTTCGGCGATGTCGTAGGGATCGACCTGATCCACGAAACGATCGAGCATGTCGTACATGTCACGGCGAATGGGCATGCGTCTCAGCTCGAAACGTGTGGGCCCGAGCCCGTCCTTTTCACGTTCGGCCAAGGGGAACTGCCAGAGCGACTGCCCCTGGCGACTCAGCACGAACTCGATGAATCGACGAGCCAGCTCCGGTTCGGGGGCATTTCGAAGAAGTCCGATGGGATCGGGGTCGATCACGGTCTGACGGGGCGGATCGATGTACCCGATCCGATCAGGCGCACCTTCGGGACGAGTCGAGAGTGCGAGGTCACTCGCGCGCATGGCCTGTGCCTGATAGCGGCCGTAGAAATCGATGCAGATCCCGGCAGCCGCTTCTCCCGAGGACACCAGAAGCGGTGTCATGGGGGCGCTTGGCGCGAAGGATCGGGCGTTGGCCGCGGTCCGCCTGAGAATCCGCCATCCGTCGGTCCAACCAAGGCGGGCCAGAATGGCTTCGAAGGCGGTGGTCACCGATCCCGACTGGAGCGGACTGACCAGAGAGACGTCGCCGATCAACCGTGGATCCGCGAGATCCTCCCAGACTCTGGGATCGGGAATCGAGCCATCCGCGAGGAGATCCCGGTTGTAGACGATTCCGAATCCGCTGAGCGCCGCTCCGTACCAGGCGAGATCCGGGCTGTAGATGGGCACCCCGGCGAGTTTGGTCGTGTCTCCGTAGATCGTCTTCAGATAACCCGGCTCGAATTCAAGAGGTTCCAGAATGGATGCAGCTCGCACTTCACCACCGACTTCGACGGTCACGGGTCGAGAGAGCTGGATGAACTCGTAGGAGCCTCCACCGAACATGAGGTCGGCATCGCCACCGACGGCATCGCCTTCCTTGAGAGCCGCCTCCCACTGTGCACGAAGCATTCTTCTGATTTCGCTGGTGCCACCGGGCGTGGACCATGCGACGACGACATCCTCGCCATGCTCGTTGGCATGCCACTCCTCGAAGGCACGGGCGAATTCGTATCGGATCTGCTCGTTGTGCGGGGAGACGATGACGATCTGTCTCAGATCACCCCGCTTCTCCACGACATCCTGTCGGAACAGAAGGGGAAGCATCACGAGCGCGACGACGATCAGAGGAATCACAATGCGTCCGAGGTTCATCGAGTTCCCATGCCTTTCGCAAGTGAGTCACCAAGGTCTCGGGCCGCGCGTTCGACGCCGGACTGCCATTCGGGATCCTCGGTCTCGAAGGCGTAGAGTATCGAACGACTCGCTGTGATGATCGCTCCGGCGCCGTCGGAATTGAAACAGGGCAACACGTCGTCGACACCCCCGCCCTGCGCCCCGAACCCCGGCACGAGGAAGATCTGACGAGGCATNCGGCGTCGCAGCTCTTCGGCATCCTCGCGTTTCGTGGCCCCCACCACCGCGCCGAGAGCGCTGTANCCGCATCGCCCGATCGTCGCTTCACCATGGCTCGCCACCAGATCCGCGACGGACTGGGCGACGGTCCGGCCATCTTCGAGTCGATTCGACTGGATCGCATCGCCACCTGGATTGGACGTTCGCACCAGAGCGAATGCGCCCAGAGAATCCGCCGCGACGAAAGGCGCGATGCCATCGACCCCGAGGTAGGGATTGACGGTCACCCAGTCGCAGCGCCCACGGGCGCTTGCCGCGTAGTGCTCGGCGGAAATGCCGATGTCACCCCGCTTGTAATCCAGAATGACCTGAAGCCCGAGTTCACCGGCTCGCGATCCGATGGTGTCGATCACTTCCACACCGGCCGCCCCGTAGCGTTCGAAACAGGCGGATTGAATCTTGCAGACTCCGACGTGCCCGGAAATGGCATCCAGGACACCGAGACAGAATCTCTCGATGGCCGCCAGAGGCTGGGCTCCGGCCCGGCAGGATGCTGGAAGTCGATCAAGAACGGGGTCCAATCCGACGCAGGCGGGATTTCCAACTTGTTCCAGAGCGGCCATCAAGTGATCCGCTGGATGATTCTTCGAGGGTGTGTCCATGGATGAGATTCTAGGTTCTTCGAGACGTTTCCATCGGGCACACTACAATTGAATCGATGGATCCACGCCCAAAGCACCTCGATCTCCAACGCGAACGCGGTCTCGCCATTCGCTGGGATGACGGCAGAGAGAGCTTCTATTCGCTCCCCCTGCTGCGGAAATTGTCCCCCAGCGCCGAGCAAAGGCTCCTGAGAGAGGAGATGGAGCAGAATCCCCTGACGGTTCTTCCCGCGAACCGCCCCACGGCGGATGGGCTCAGTGCGGTCGATGCGGAACTGGTCGGGAATTACGCGATACGAATCAAGTTCTCAGACGGCCATGAAACCGGCATTTTCACCTGGCACTACCTGAGACGGATCGACCCCGATGCCCGGAATCGCAGGAGGACGGCGCTTCCTGATGCACGACCATCACGCAAAGATCGAAATGGTGAGAACGGAAGAACCTCACCGCAGACCGACCGATCGGATACCGCATCCGCGACCCATCTATTTCGAGATTCCGGTCGGTCGCGAAAACCTGAGCAACACCATCGCACATGTGGACAACGTGACCTACGTGCGCTGGCTTGATCGCGTGGCCGAGGTGGCCGGTGATGAACTCGGCCATTCCCGCAAGACGCTGGCCGAACGGCAGCGGATGTGGTTCGTGGCACGACACGAGATCGACTATCTGGCGGAGACGTTCGCAGGCGACCGTGTTCTCGCGGCGACCTGGATCCACGATGCTCGCAAGACCACATGTCGTCGGGACACCCTGCTCTGGCGGAACGAGCCGGACGAAATCCGTTTGATCGCACAGGCAAGAACCACCTGGGCATGGATCGATCTGACACGCCGAAGACCCTGTCGAATGCCACAGGATCTGATCGAGCGACTCGACCCCCTGCATCCGGGAGATGACCGAGCCGGACGGGGGACTCGCTCGTGAATGTCCTTCTGATCGTCGATCGGGCGCATCTCATGGAGGGGTGCCAGCAACTGCACCGACTAGCCGTCGCACTCACCGCGAATGGGTGCAGCGTGAAGACCCTGCTTCCGGAGACGGTTGACGGGGAGCTCGATCCGAAGCTCGGCCCCATCGGCATAGGAACCCCCCTTCGATACAAGCGCAAGACGGCACGATGGCTGATCACCGAACAGGTGGAGGCGCTCTGTCTGAAGATCGAGCGGATGAACATCGATCTCATCTGGGCGATCGGCCATGAGTCCTGGCAGATCTCGGGAATGATCTCACGAAAACTGGAACGTCCGGTCGTCCTTCAGATCGACGGCCTGGACGAGGCCAACAAGGTCAGGAAGTTCAGACGGAGGTTCGAGACGGCGGGTGTCATGGTGCCGAGCGAATCACTCAGAGCACATGTCGCGAAAAGGAATCCGAAGAATGAAGTCCGCTTGATTCCGCGGGGTGTCGCCGCCGGCAAGCGGGAACGGGACATGAGGCCGGAAGGAACGCAGGACACGTCGATTTCGATCGCCGTCCTCGGATGCGGCAGCAGCAAGCACTCGGACAAGGCATGCCTGGATGCCCTGTCGATTCTTCGTCGAAGAAATCATGACATCCGCTGCGTTCTCGAGATTCCGCATCGAGGTGGTACCGGCACCTGGCGGACACTTCGAAGGAACCAGCTCACGGACATCGTCACCACGATCGATCAATCCTCGCGATTCACCCGCCTGATCGCCGCATGCGACCTGCTCATTCGCGCTTCGGTCGAGAATCGAGTCCACCCCATCGTGCTCGAAGCCATGGCGGAGAACACGCCCATCATCACTCGACACGAACCATGGCTCGATCATCTGCACGCCGGCAAGGGCGCGACCATCGTCGAGCCGGCCACTTCGGATGGATGGGTGACCTCGCTCGAGCCGTTGCTGCAGAGCGTCGAAAGACGCAAGAGCGAAGGTGAAGCCGCCCGCCGGGAGATCGAGAGAAATCATCTCTCGAGCGTTCGAGCAAACGATGTCCTGATGTTCTTCGAGGACATCGTGGGCGTGCCCTCCCTGCAGATGGATCAGGACTGAGATGCCCATGAGGGTGTAATGGGCCGATCGGAGGCCTTCAGGGACATTGAGAATGGGAAAATCTGAAAAAAAACGGAATGATTTGAAAACATGTACAACTCTCAGGTGTTCTTCTCGTATCACTAAGTGATAGTTCCAGCTGTTTCTGATGACCGGGTCGCTCAATGACATCCACCTTCGTGGCGGATGACCGGTCGTGGGCCGCTGTCTGGGAAAAGCGATCAAATATTCCGGAGCCACCCATGGCTCCGATGACGAGCATCTTTCTCCCCTCCGCTCCGTTGTGGCACGACAGTGCTTCAACGGAGTTTTTTGTCCCATCGAGGCGATTCGTCGATGGGCGAACTGCTTGACGAACCGTCCTCGAATGAGTCTCATGAGGGCATCTCAAGTCACGCGTGATCACGTCCAGTGCAGCAGACCAGGAATGACACGCACGCTTCTCATCAATGAACACATACTTTCGACGGGAATCACATCATGAAGAGAGTCATCATCTCACTCATCACACTCACCGGAATGCTGGCTCTTGGAGCCTGCCTGACAGCCTGCACCGAAGGCCCCGGTGAGCGCAAGAACCCCATCGACCCCTCCAAGGTCGTGAAGCCCGGCAAGGAAGCATCCGGCGTGTCGATTTCGGGCTCCTCGGACGGATGATCATCGATCGATTCTGATGACAGAACTTGAAAGGCGCGAAGCGGATCTCTCCGCTTCGCGCCTTTGTCGTTCCTGATGATCGGTCCTTTTCGGGGATTCCGGGGATCACGGATCGATCAGTTCACGAAGAATGCCGAGGCCCTCGGCAAGTTTTTCAGGCGTCACCGCATATGAGATCCTGAAATGCGTGTCACGATCGCTGAAGACGGCGCCCGGCACGACGAGCACGCGACGCTCGAGCGCCTTCGCGGCGAACTCGGCGCCGGTCAGTCCAAGGGACTCCGGCACCTCGATGAACGCGTAGAACGCCCCACCGGGAACGACCACCTCGGTCAGATTCCCGAGTTCCTTCACCACGAGATCACGCCGATCCTGATAGGCGTCGACATGGGCTCTCATGGAGACGGCACTGCTGGCCTCGAAGGCCGCTTGAGCCATGGAAGGCGTGCAGACGTAGGTGAACTGCTGCAGCTTGGTCATCTCATCGATGAGTCCCGCAGGGCCGGCGGCATAACCGAGGCGCCAGCCGGTGCATCCGTAAGTCTTGCCGAGTCCGCGAATCAGCAGCACTTGATCCCACAGGCGAGCCGCCGAGGGACAGACACCATCCTCGAGCGCATCGTCGTAGGTGAATTCGTCGTAGATCTCGTCCGAGATCAACAGGACGCCCCGCTCCCGACAGAGCGCCACGAGTTCCGAGAGCTCTCTGGAATTCAACACCACACCGGTTGGATTTCCGGGGCTTGCCAGGATCAAGGCCTTCGTTCGATCCGTGATCAGAGGTTCGACGCGCTCGGCTGTCAGTTTGAAATCCGGGTAGGTGTCGCAGGTGATCGCGTTCGCACCGGTGAGGGTCGCGAGCTTGGGATAGAGGACGAACCATGGATCGGGGATGATCAGCTCGTCTCCTTCCTGAAGCAGCGCCAGAGCCGCCAGCATGAGTCCACCGGAGGTTCCCGAGGTGAGCATCGCATCGGTCCGGACGCCATCACAGGCCCAACCGATGTCCCTGCCCACCTGCCGCTTCACGCTGGCGAGTGCGGCAGGCCCACCCTGCGTGACGGTGTAACCGTTGGCATCGGATTCGACGGCATGGATCACGGCATCCTTGATCGCCCGAGGGACGGGGAAATCAGGCTGTCCGATCGTGAGATTGATTGGATCTTCGATTCCAGCGGCAAGCTCGAACATCCGACGGATGCCTGAAGCATCGATCGCACGGGCACGATCGCTGGCAAGACGATTGAAATCAAGATCCGTGCCGGTGTCTGGCATGGCTCGTCCTCACATGACTGGAATGTTGAGATGAAGTGGAGACCACCGGGTTGCACCATCAGGGGCGCGAACCATGTCGATCACTCGTCATCGCCTTCGGTCTTCTTGACCTTCTTCTTGCCGGTCTTGGGCTTGCGATGACCGACCTTCACGAGGCCGAGGGGGCTGTCGTCACCACCATTGAAGCGCTCGAGCTCGGAAAGCTTCTCGATGCGTTCGGCACGGGTGAGCACGTTTCGGTGCTGTCGAAGGGCACCTGACTTGGTTTTGAGACTGCTGTGAAGGCTCATGGTGTTGCTGTTTCCCGAAGGGTGTCTGATGGGGAGTTCCACAGTATGCCACGGTCAGCGGCCAACTTCAACCATTTCGGGCTGGTCCCTTGTACTTCTCGGCATATCTGGTGGAAAAATCCGAGTTCTGACGCGGTGCGAGCCGTTTCCAGAGGATCCCAACCTCGCGAATCCGGTCCAGAAGTCGGATGATTTCAGGATTTCGGCCCCCACCGGGAGCGAATCCCGGCAGAACATAGACCTTGGCGCCTCCACCGAGCGTCGTCGTTCGACGAGCCTCGAGTCCGTTCTCGAGACAGAACGTGATCAGCTGATCGACCTTGCTCTGGCTGGGGTGATCGATCACGTAATAGTTCAGCCCCACCTCCCTGATATCCTTGAGATCGACCGGATCGGATACCGAAGACACAGAAACGGGACTCTGAAGAGGCTCCGATGAAGCCGACGCGACCGGTGAAACCTCCTGCGGAGGATCGTCTTCGACCACCGACGGGGCATATGAAGACTCCGCCAGTCCCCCACCAGGCTCGGACACCTCGCTCACGGAGCTCATTCGTGTCTGCCTTTGAAGGACGTCCTGCTGATCCTGTGCCCGCAGCTCCCGCCCCGCATGTTCGCCACGGTTGAACCCGATGCCGTAGGCGGTCGCGAGAAGTACGACCAGAACGCCGGCGGCCACGAAGAGGTACCCGATGGGAACACGCAGCGTCCTCGGGTTGGACTCGGGCTTTGGACTGGGTGACTGCGGCTGGGAATCGCCGGCACTCATCAGTTCATACAAGGTTGGTTTGGATCCGCGCCTCATGAGATTTGAATGCTAACACCCAGCGAGCCCGGCCATGCACAATCCCCATGGCCGTGGATAACCGCACTCCTCAGGCGATCCCGATGACGCTTGCGCAGGCGTGGCTGGAAAGGTGGGTCAGACTCACAAGCCACGAACTGATACCGATTTGCGTGGCTTCCCGGGCGACTTCATCCCGAAGCTCGATCATGGGTTGGCCTGAATCAGCCCGGACGACCTCGATCTGGGTCCAGGTCATCCCCTCGCCGAGTCCGGTTCCGATCGCCTTGAAGACGGCCTCCTTCGCGGCGAATCGAGCCGCGTATCGTTGAGCCCGCTGCACGCCACCGGACTCGCAATACGCTTGCTCACGCACGGTGAAGCAGCGATCGAGAAAACGTGCTCCGTGCCGGTCAAGCATGTCTTCGATGCGTTCGACGTCGACCAGATCGATTCCGTGTCCGAGGATGCTCATGCTCCAAGGATACCGGCATGGCGACCCGGCGTCGTGAAGTCAATCTCTCCAGGCCTGCAACGCCTGCGTGACCCCATCGAGGGGGTCTCGCCACCCGCGTGCATCGATCACGATCGATGCACCATGAACATTGATGTCGAATGCCTGCCTCCAGGCGTGCATGTCGATTCGGGAGTGCGGGGTGGGTGAGACCCGCGAGCCTGTTTCATCAAGTCCGACCAGACGCACGCCGCAGACCAGACCACCGTGAAGGATCAGCCCCTCAAGTGGATCGCGGCCATCCGCCAGCCAGGATGCGGTGTCGAGTCCAATGCCGATCGAGATCGGTGCGCCAGCCTCGATGGCGCACAACGGGCGTCCGCCGAGACCGACGTCGGCCAGACGGATACGGCTCGAGTTCGCGAACTCCATCAATGCTTGGGTCGCTTCGAGGGGCGGGGTGTCGATGGATTCATGCGGCAATCTGAGAAAGAGAGTGCTTGCACCAAGGTCGGAACCGAGATCAAGCGCGTCGCGAACCGCATGAATGGCGCGGTCCATCGTCTCCGCATTGGTGAAGTGTTCGGGCGGAATGAACAGATCGATGGAATCGCAGGACAATTCGAGTCGCTTGAGCTCGGAGATCAGACCACGTCTCTCCGAGCGATCGAGCTCGCGCGGGCGGGTCCCGATCTGGGCGGCGGACAGGGTCACGGCGCGAAAACCGAGGCGGGAGGCGATACGAAGCCCCATCAAGGGATTCGGGTGAAGGGCCGAGATTGTCACGGAGGGTTCATTCACGAAGAGAGTGTACGAGGATCCCGGACTGCGTAGACTCTCTGCATGCGCATACTGCTCAACATTCTTTTCTGGCTTGGACTCACGATCTGGATCGCGATGGTCACGGCACCGGGGCTGACAGGCATGAGTGCCTTTCCGGTGCTGATCGAGGAAGGTGCCCGCATTGATCGTTACTCGGCTTTCTTCGAAAACGACCAGGAGGGGATGGGCAGGATCGTGGCGGGATTCGTTGCCGGTCGTGTCTTCCTGATCACGGACCTCGCCCAGTGGGTGCTCGCCCCACTGGTCACCTTCCTTGGACTTCTGCTGATTCGTCCGGTGCGACTCTACGGAGGCCCATTCGCATGGGCAGGATCGACTCTTCTCGTGGTGGCCCTGGCTCTGACGGTCTGGCACAACGGAGTGATGGCGCCGCGGATGGCCGAGGAGATCCAGAACTATCGAACGGCGGTCGAAGCGAATGACCGTGAGGCCGCGAATGCAGCGATGACCTCGTTCGAGGTCGATCACAAGACGGCCGAACGCCTCTTCGGACTCAGATGGTGCCTGCTGCTGGGCACGGTGGCGGGATTCGCCGGTGGACAGCGACGACGACCTGAAGAGAGCGTGGAACGGCCATGACGATCAAAGGCCATGTGGTGCCCGTGGGTGGCCCCCGAAGCAAGCGGGCGTTCGACCTCCCGGAGAAGTCCCCGCAAGAGGTCAAACGAGCAGGTCGCATTCTGGCCGCGTTGAAAAAACGCTATCCGGATGTCCGCTGTGAATTGGATTTCACCTCTCCCCAGGAACTCCTCGTGGCGACCATTCTCTCCGCTCAAGCCACCGATGTCGGAGTGAACAAGGCCACGCCCGGTCTCTTCAAGCGTTTTCCCACCCCCGCCGACTACCTTGACGCGACGGTGGAAGACGTGGAACCATATGTGAAGACACTGAACTTCTGGCGCAACAAGGCAAAGTCGGTGCATGCGACGATGTGTCGCCTTCAGGAACACCATGAAGGGCAGGTCCCTCGAACGATGGAGGAACTTCTCGCACTGCGAGGTGTCGCACGCAAGACCGCGAATGTCGTGCTTGGAAATGCGTTCGGCATCAACAACGGCGTGGTGGTCGACACCCACGTCGGTCGGATCTCAAGACGATTCGGGCTCACCGAACACGAGGATCCGATCAAGGTCGAACGCGATCTCATGGCGCTCTTTCCTCGACCGAGCTGGTGCATCCTGAGTCATCTCTGCATCTTCCACGGGCGAAGAGTCTGCAAGGCACGAGGCGCACTGTGCGAGGAGGACGCCATCTGCAGACGTCATTGCACGAATGTCGAGACGTGACGCCGCTCGAGGTTCACAGAAAGGGCCAGCCGTCGAGTTTCGTTCGGACGGCCTTGGCGACGCCGATCCCACCGAACTGACTCACCCAGACGACTTCATCACCCACTCGAACCGGCAGCAGGTGCGTGACTCCACTCGAGATTCGCAGGGTCCCGGCATCCTCGATTCGTGGCGGAGGAGGCAGCTTGAAGTAGGCACGCTCCCCGACATCCTTCGGACCGTTGATTCTGATCAGTGAAACGCCCTCCTCGTGACCGACCCAGATGCGACGGCCCATGACTGCGATGGTGCTGATCATGGCGTCGTTCGGGGCGAACCAGGAGTGATCGACATCATCGACATGAATCACGAGTTCGGTCCGGTCGTCTGAAATCCGCACGTCGCCCCAGTTCGCGGCGGCGAAATCGACGGGCACGGTGTTGCGTTTGATCGGCATGTCCACGATTTCGACGTCGTCACCGATGGTGTAGATCCATGCACCTTCAACCGAACCGGTCAGGACGCGCCGACCATCGTCGATGGCGGCGTCGAGTCGCCCGGGCTCGCGGGTCACGGCGAGAAAGGCGTCGCCCGCACCGGAGGCATCCGCCTTGATTCGATAGATGGAACGGCCGAACGATCCGGCGACGACCAGATAGTTCGGACCTGCCATGTCGAGGTCTCGGGCGCCCTTGATCGAGATCCACTCGGTGGGTCCGAGCCTGCCATCGTTGAGAACCTCGGCCGATCCGATCTCTCCTTCTCCGATCGCCCACAACCTGGCATCGGCGAACCGGATCGCGCGGACGTCACCGCGCACGGCGAAATCAGAGATCTGTCTGAGATCCGAACCCATCACACCGACACTCGCGCCCTCGGACCCCTGAAGGACGAAGAGGAACCCATTGCTCAGACCGGAGATGGCGGGCAGAGGTTCGAGCATCGACGCCGCCCCGAGATACCTCCAGTCATCGACACGATGGATTCTGCGGCCGCAGCAGACGGCAGGCCCCTGGATGGTCGACACCACCTTGCTGCAGACGATGTCGGGATCGTCGCCACGAAAGACGGGACTGCACGCACCGCTCCTGTCCAGTCGGACCACTCCGCCGTCCCCCGAGACCCAGAGCGCATCGTCGATGATGGCGACATGACGGGGGCGAATGCCGAGTTCCGATGAAGGAAAGATTCGACTCACACGCGGGAGTCTCTGATTCTGAAGGTCGAGTTCGATCAACGCGTCTCCGTCGGCGATCAGGTACATCGACTCTCCATCGATGATCATGTCCACCAAGGCCCCGGCGTCTCCATGCTCGATCGGGGTCAAGGAGACGATGTCGGCTCCATCGACGACATCGAGCACCAGCAACTCGCACCCGAAGGTCTGATACCACAGGCGACCGGAGACCAGACTGCAGTGATGGGTGCCCCCGTGTTGATCCTCGCTCAGAATCGAATCCTGAGCCGGATACGCCGGAGGTTCCTCGGGGAGTTCGAGCATCGACTGCATCGAATCGCAGCCGGTCAGGCCCAGGGCCAGAACAGCGGCGACCAACCCGCTGAAGGTCGCGTAGCGGAATGGTGATGATGGTCTTTCGGAAGAGCTGGCTGAGGAACGTCGCATCGGGGCCTCGTTTCCGCCCCGAGATCGAGAGGGGCACAGACTTCGGGGAGAATGACGATCTTCCCAGTGTATCGGGGGGAGATCCATCAGGTGCGGCACGCCCCGCTCGCACGTGCAGGGTAGGATGAAGCCATGTCTCGAAGGGTTCAAGTCACATTTCTGATTCAGCTCTCAGCCGGCATCGTCCTTCTGAGCAACCTGACGGCGTGCGGTCCACCACTGAACGCGACCGATGGTCTCCTGAGGGAAGGAACGCTCACCACGCTCGACGGAGCGTCGAAGGCGTCGATGGAGGGGATGCCGGAAAGATCGCTGGGAACCGCCGTGTCCTTCGATCGAAGCGAATGGAGTCCGAAGCTCATCGAGCTCGATCAGTCCCAGGTCCAGCATCACCCGAGCTACGGATCCTCGAGACCGCCTTGTGACATGATCGACTTCTCCGAAGCGTGGCCGACTCTCGAGACCGCCTTCGGAACCGGAGAGGATCGAACCGGTCAGATGATGAACGGACTCGTCGCACCACCAGCCGCTGCGCTCGAGCTGCTCGTGCTGCCGTTCAGAATGCTCATCACCCCGCCATGGTCGATCATCACGAGCCCGCGCGACGTGCAGATCATGCAGACACCCGGTGATGCCGTCCGACGCGTACGCACGGCATGGCTTCAACATGGCACGAACAACAGGAAAGACGAGAAATGACCGCACCTGACGACCGACCGATCAACGAGGACTGGGAAAGACGCCCGAGCGATGTCGCCCGCAAGCTCGCCGCCGGAGATGATTTCGTTCTGATCGACTGCCGTCGACCCGATGAACTCGAGATCGCAAGCCTGCCCTGGAACGAACATGTTCCATTGCAGGAACTCTCCAGCCAGCTCGAGAAGCTCGCTCCATATGAGGACGACGAGGTGATCGTCTACTGCCACCATGGAGTTCGCTCGCTCAACTTCGTGGCGATTCTGAGAGAAGCGGGCTTCGAGAACGCATGGTCGATGGCCGGAGGAATCGATCGATGGTCTCAACAGATCGACGATTCGATACCGACATACTGATTGGAAAAGGGAAAGACTCTTGCTCAAGCATCGACTCATCACCGGCTCTCTTCTGATCGCCTCGATACTCCTGATCGCCTTTCTCGACCACGACTGGACGGCACCTCATGGAACACTCCACCGAGGACTGTTCCTGGGCATCATCACCTGCGGTCTGGTGGCGCCGCTGCTGGCGCTCGAACTGGGCATGATCCTCACCCGTCTGGGAAGCTCACCACTGGGCTGGCTCACATGTCTGGGATCGGCCCTGATCGCAGGATGCATGTGGCTCTGCGAACAGCCGGGTGACACCGTCCTGCTGATGTTGAGCCTCGTGTTCACGCTGGCGTTCATCTTCGGAGCCGCCGGCAGACGAACCCGGGGATTGATCACCGATGTCATGGGGACTCTATTCGTGACCTTCACGTCGGGAGTGCTACTCGGATTCTGGCTGATGCTTCGTGACGACCAGACGGCCTGGGTCCTGGTCGGGGCGATTCTCACGGTCAAGATGGCAGACATCGGCGCCTACACCGTTGGATGCTCGATCGGACGCAANCGATTGATCCCGTGGCTCAGCCCCAAGAAGACCTGGGAAGGNCTGGNCGGTGGAATCGTCTTCTCGGCNCTCTGCGGCACCCTGCTCGCCTGGGCCAGCCCGGGGTTCAGCGAAAGCCCCGAGGGCATTCCGGTGATGACAGGGTTGATTTTCGGAGTCGTATGCGCGGTAATCGGTCTTCTGGGCGACTTGAGTGCGAGCGCCCTGAAGCGNGATTCAGGGATCAAGGACTCCGGTTCGCTCCTTCCNGGTCTGGGTGGTCTGGTCGACACGCTGGACAGCCTGCTGCTGGTGGGACCNGTCGCCTGGTTGATGCTGNGCTGANCTGAGCTGAGCTGACCTGCATCCGTCTCGCCACGTTTCGTCGCCCGGCGCTNGCNGGGTTCGATGGAATCAGATCTATCCGCTAATCNGNTTGAATCCGNCGCAAACTCAANCGGGAGTGTGCTAGACTCNTGGACTATCAANTGGAGGTTCCGATGGGTCTGACTGACCAGCTTCTGACGCTTTACCGAGTCGACAGCCAGGTACGAGGACTTCGTACCAGAGTCGAAAACGCTCAANGATATCTGAACGTNCAGATCAGGCAGCTTGAGCAGCTCACGACCGAACATTCCGAAATGGAACTGAAGGTNNGNCANAAGGANGCCGGCAACGGNAACCTNGAGACNGAGCGCGACTCGCTTCAAGCAAGAATCGACAAGCTTCGCGAAGAGCTCAACTCCTGCACCACCAGCAAGCAGTACTCCGCCGTGCAGGANGAGATGAAGCTNTTGAAGGANAAGGTCGAGGAACTNGAGAANGAGATCCTCGAGACCATGGAAGCCCTTGAAAACGACCAGCTCGCTCTGACCGAACTCAAAACCCGCCAGTCGGAACGAGAGATGCTCAAGGTCAAGGCCGAGAATGACCTGAAGGAGCGAACCGAGGATGTCTCGGATCGACTGACGGAACTGGAGAAGGAGCGCGAGATCGCTGCCGCCGTTCTTCCGGAACAGGCGCTTCAGACGTTCGATCGGGTCGCCGACATCAACGANGGCGAGACNCTCGCCGAGATCNGGGAAGTGAATCGGAGGCATCGCGAATACGTCTGCNNCGCCTGCAACATGGAACTTCCGTTCAATGCCGTGGTCCTTCTCACCAACAATGNCGANAAGATCGTGCANTGCGTCGGTTGNGAAAGAATCCTNTACATCGAGGAAGCCCTGAAATCAGAACTGGCGAAGTGACGGNCACCACNNCGCGATTCCACCGGACGTGATCCGTCAGGCGTAGCCGATCGCCTCGAGATCATCCTCATCCAGCCCGAAATGATGTCCGATCTCATGCAGGATCGTGATTCTGATCTCCTTGCGGAGAAGTTCCTCCAGAGACTGATCGTCATCGACCTGGGACTCCGCGAGAAGCCGGATCCCACGTCTGAAGATCGTGATCGTCTCAGGTTCGGTGAAGGAATCATCGACGGACCGCTCCAGCATCCCGAGACCGCAGTAGACCCCGCACAACTCATCGGACTCCTGGGTGGAAAGACCAAGTTCCTGAAGGAGCGCGTCGGAGGGATGATCCTCGACGATGAGAGGCGTCTCCTCCAGAAGCAGCTGGACCGTGTAGGGAAGCTCGGCGACCTGGACCTCCACCAGAGCATCGAATTCGGCACGAGCGGCATCATCCATCAGGCATCACTCCTCGAAGGCGCCCACGAGTTCNTGAATCGNCGAACAGCCCTGGGACCGCACCCAGCGAGCCAGGCCCTTGTTGATGCGTCGNGGAGATGACGGATCNACGAACAGCCCCGTGCCGACCCCCACTGCCGTCGCACCGNCGAGAATCATCTCNGCGGCATCACGCCAATCGAGCACGCCGCCGAGCCCGATGATCGGGATGCCNGCGTCACGNGCGANCTGACGNNAGACATCATTGACCAGTCGNACNGCCAGCGGATGAATGCCGGGACCGCTCATNCCCTTGCGGGGNCTGCCAAGTCGNCTCCGGCGGGTCNTGACATCGATGCTCATCACTTCNAGCGTGTTGGTCAGAGTCAGTCCATCGGCACCGGCATCGATCGCCGCGGCTGCCAGGGCCACGAGCGCATCNGTGCTGGGTGGCAGTTTCACGAANAGCCTGGTGGTCTTCAGGACCGATCGAACCTCGGCGACATGCTCGTGAAGAGACTCGGGACTGGAACTCGCAAGACGCCCGTCGTCGCAATTCGGACATGACACGTTCATCTCGACGATGGGCATTCCCTCGAGCGCCTCGAAGGCCGTCGCCACACGGACGTAGTCATCGATGGAAAAACCCGCGATCGATCCCAGCACCGTGGTGGGCACTCCGTCGATCGCGTTGCGCTTGGTCTCGACGAACCGGTCGACTCCCATGTTGGCGAGACCGACGGCATTGACCATGCCGCCCTTGACATCGAGCACTCGCATCGGAGCGTTGCCGTCTCGTGGCTCGGGNGTGATCGACTTCGTGGTNACACCACCGATCCGGGAGAGATCCAGAGCCACCTCGAGTTCGTCGAGATAGCCNCAGGTCCCGGCGGCCAGGATGATNGGACTGGCCAGCTCGCAGCCCGCGAGGNTCGTNTTCAGGNNGGCAGGAGGAACCNTCATGACCGAAGGGTACCNCNNNGATCGAATGTACGCATGGATNCGACTCGTTATCATGGCCATCTCCANANCAAGGAGACNCCGATGACCGATGCAGCCGCCGAACTCGCCCAGAGAATCGAACGATTCGAGCACATGGCTCAGGCCGATTCNGACAATGAGATGGCCCATTTTTCACTTGGCAACGCNTATGCCCAGGCAAGCAGGCATGCGGAGGNCGCGAAATCGTTCGAGGAATGCATTAGAATCAATCCAGAGATGTCCAAGGCATGGCAGCTGTGCGGGCAGTCGATGATCGCAGCCGGCTGGGAGGACAAGGCGGTCGAGNTTCTCGAGAAGGGCCATGAGGTGGCGGCTTCGAAGGGCGATCTGATGCCTCGGAAGGCGATCGAGGAGGCTCTGCTTTCGATCGGCCGCAAGGTGCCNGAACTGAGCAAGGATGCGGACGAGGCNGCNGAACGNTTGAGAGCCAGNGGCGCNTTCGTCTGTGCCCGCACGGGACGACCGGGCAACAAGATGGAACACCCACCCTTTCGAGGNCCCATNGGAGCCTGGATCAGCGAGAACATCTCACAGGAGACGTGGACGGAATGGATCGGACAGGGCACGAAGGTCATCAACGANCTTCGGCTCGATCTCTCGCGTGAAGAGGATCAGAACNCNTACGACCAGCACATGNACGAGTATCTCGGACTCGACGATNACACNCGGGAATCCCTGTCGTCCTGACCAGGGGNACGACNTCAGACACNGATTCGACGGTGGTAGACGTACCACTCGATCATGAGAAGAAGAAGACCGAAGGTCAGAAGCCATGGCCACAACGAGACGAGGCGGCGGCCACTCGATCGGACTCCCTGGACCTCGTTCACGCTGAAATCGATCACCTCTCGGGCGCCGATCGTGCTCTCGGTGGAATCAAGAAGATTCACGGCAACGAACGCCTCGCCGGAACGACCTCCCGGCTCGACCCAGGTCACCTTGTGCAATCCGGTACGAGTGACGGGGCCCCAGTTCAAGACGCCGTCCGGATCGAGCATGGGGATCTTCTCGGTCTCATCCGGAAGGACGATCCGGGGTTCGGACGAGCCGGCCGGCACGAGCAGTGAGACGACCTCTCCCGGGAGAAGTCCCTTGTCGGTTCGGAGACCACCCGAAGTGGCCAGATGATCGATCGTGTTGGGGATGAAGTTCGCGAATCCACGTTGATGCCACCAGGTGGAATCCAGGGGATCGAAGGCGACCCAGATCAGATCGACACCGCGCCGGTTGATCTCGACGATCGCGGGCCCCTCGGTGGATTCGGCGAGCACCGCCACATCTGACGCAGGCTGCACCTTGGGCATCCTCCAGATGAAGAGGTCGTCCAGGGTCACGAAACGAAAGATCGGGTGTTCGTCGCGTGCCGAGCGTACGAACGCCTTCTCCGCCTCGCCGAAGGGGATCAGTTCGGGAATGCCATCGAGCGATCCGAAGACCAGATACCTGCCGGGCACGAATGTCTCCGGTGACCAATCGACCATGACCACGACATCCCACTGCTCCGAGGCGGAACGCGCCGCAAGATAGGATTCCGGAGTGAAGAGATCGAGGGAGGCCAGCGGCATGCCTTCAAGCAGGCTTTGCAGCACGAAGATGTCGCCGGACCCCACCAGCGCCACTCGAAGATTGCGAGGGGCGGGAACCGTGAGACGAGCCGAATCGTCGGAGGCGAGCACGTCATCGTGCAGGAGCGCGACCTCGATGATCCCCTCGCGTGGTTGATCGAAGGGGATGAATGAGATTCGTTCACGGCCGGGCTCGAGTCGCCCGGTCTGAGGGTCGAGTGATGCGGGAGGAAGAATCAATGGCTCGGGAGTGACTGATCGGGGGCGACCATCGACTCTCAACTCCACATCGACGGCCACCTCGAGGGGACCGCTGTTCTCGATGACAACGAAGACCTGCATGGAATCGGGCTGATTCCACGGCCGCTCGGCTGCGAGCTGAGTGATGGCGAGATTTTCCGTCGACGGTGTCCCGAAGACCGTGTAGCGAACGAACTCCGACTGCCCCAGCGCCAGTTCGTCGAGATCATTGATTCTTCCGTCGGAATAGAGCTCGAACACCGCTGCGTTCTGTTGTGACCCCTCGGAACCGAGGGATTCCGGATCGACGGACATCGCGAAGGCTCGGGACAGATCGAGCGCGTCACCGATCTTCGTCGTCTCGTCGGTGGGCTGGATTCCTCGGACCGCCTGGATCGCCTGATTCTTCGAGTCGGTGAACGGGGTGCGGACTTCCGCCCCGTCAGCGAACGAGAGAACCATGATCATCTCCGAGCCGCTTGAGAACAGACCTCCTCCGTGCAGCTTCTCGATGCGGGAGATCGCCGCCTCCTTGGCGGCCTCGAGACGAGAGATTCCATCGGCCTCATCGGTCGCGTTCATCGACGCCGAGTTGTCGATGGCGATCACCGTCCGACCGGTGCGTGAACCATCGCCCTCGAACTGAGGTTGGGCGAGAGACAGCGCGAGAAGAATGAGAATCAGCAGTTGCAGAATAAGAAGCAGGTTGAAGCGAAGTCTCTGAAAAGGTGCGTTGGCACGAAGATCCTCCACCGATCGCTTCCAGAGCATCGTGCTCGCGATCGAACGCTGGGTGCGCCGCAATTTGAGGAAATAAAGAGCGACCAGTGGTGGCACGAGCACGAGTGCGAGGATCGCCCCGGTCAGTGGAGTCAACCAGGTCATCGAAGAAGCCCCCTGCGACGGAAGTATTCCATGAGCAGCACATCGAGGTCGGTGCTGCTGTCCACGAGCATGTGGGTGATGTCCCTCCGGATGCAGTAGTCACGCAAGGTGCCGCAGTGCTGATTCAAGGCATTCTTGTAGGTCTTGAGAAGCTTCTGACTGACGGTGATCTCCGTCTCATGCTCGTCCTCGACATCCACCAGACGAACATCGCCGTGGAGTCCACCGGCGCCCGGATCCAACTCCTCCGGCGAGAGAAGCTGGGCCGCGAACACGTCGAACCCTCGCCCCGCGACGGCACGCAGACCACGCTCGTACCCTTCCTTGAACATGAAGTCCGAGAGAACGATCATGACGCCACGTCCCGAACGGGAATGCGCCAGGGTCTTCATCGCTTCGTCGAAGGTCCCCGCACCACCGGGTTCGAGCCCCAGCAACCAGGATCCCATTTCACGCGTCCGTCGACGACCACGCATGTCGGAGAGACGTTGCAAGCCGCCGGTCTCGCCGAACGCGCACAGCGAGACACGATTGTGATTCACGAGCCCTATGTAGCCGAGGGCCATCGCTAGGCGTCGGGCGTATTCGAACTTGTTTGGTGACCCCCAATCCATCGAGGCGCTGGTGTCGATCGCCACCATCAACGAAAGATCCTCCTCCTCGAGGAATATCTTCATGAAGAGTCGATCCAGACGGCCGTAGATGTTCCAGTCCACGAACCGCAGATCGTCACCAGCGACATACGGCCTGAAATCCGCGAACTCGACGCTCATGCCACGCCGTCGGGAGCGCCGTTCCCCCTGCACACGTCCCGAGAAGATCTTCCGGCTCACCATGTCGAGCCGTTCGAGTCTCGCCATCAGACGGGAATCGATCAGGTCGTCGACGCGTCGAGGACGCGAGACCTTGACGCCATCGGGAGAGAATTCACTCATCGGCGGCCTCTTTTCCGATCGCAAAGGACGGGATCACCCTGACGGGCTCGGGTCGCATCGGATCGACCGGAACGGTGTCGATCAGTCGTCGAATGATCTCCTCGACACGCAGATTGTCGGTCTCGGCCTCGAAGGTCCTGACGATGCGATGGCGCAACACGGGCGTCGCCACCTGGACCACGTCCTCGATCGAGGCGTGATATCGACCATCGATCATGGCGATCACCTTGGCGCACAGGATCAGTGCCTGTGCGGCTCGCGGGGAGGCCCCCACCGAGATCATTCGATCGATGTCCTCCGGAGTGTGGGCGCTGCCCGGCTGGCTGGCCAGAACGAGACGGACGATGTAGTCCTTGACCAGGGGCGCGACGATGACCCGGCGCGCGAGTCGCTGTGCGGCCAGGATGAGAGTACCGTCCAGGATCTTTCGAGCTGAATTCGCCTGTCGAGCGGTGGTCCTTCGAAGAATCTCGTTCAACTCGTCACGAAGAGCGTACGGCACGACGGTCTTGAGCAGAAAGCGATCAAGCTGCGCTTCGGGAAGTGGATAGGTCCCGTCCTGCTCGATCGGATTCTGAGTCGCCATCACGAAGAAGGGNGTNTGAAGCCNATGNGTCTCACCGCCAGCCGTGACGGAGCGTTCCTGCATCGCCTCGAGNAGAGCGGCCTGACTCTTGGGNGAGGCCCGNTTGATCTCATCGGCGAGNAGCAGTTGNCCGAAGACGGGACCTTTTCGAAACGCGATGGTGCGCTGTCCGNTTGCGGGGTCCTCCATCACGACGCTGGTTCCGGTGATGTCGGCGGGCATGAGATCGGGGGTGAACTGGATTCTCTTGAACTCGAGNTCAAGTGCGTCGGACAGGGTTNNAATGAGGAGCGTCTTGCCCAGACCGGGAACGCCTTCAAGGAGAACGTGACCATCCGCGAANAGCGCGATCAGCATCTGTTCCACGACGGNATCCTGNCCGACGAGGACCCGACCGATCTCGGCTCGAAGGCGGGCATGAATGTCGCGAAAGGCGGCACAGGCCGCGGCGGGGTCANCGGACGAGAGCGCCTGNTTCANTTCATCGCTCATGCGTCCTCCTCTCCACGCGCTCTGCGGCGGGCACGCTTCANCCGNGCGAGACGATCCTCGTCGNCGTCNTCGCCATCGGATCTCGNGACGTCCTCACGACGAGGCATGACCTCGCCGACCTCAGCCCNCCCCGTGCGCTGCTCGTCGACGTCGAAGTCGGTGGCCTNAGCCTNNNCCTCGGNNGCGGNCTNCTCGACCGNTCGGGGCNTGGANTCATCCGATCCNCGACGACTTCGACTGCGAGCGCGCTTCCAGGCGACGACGGATTCNCCGGCNGGTGCATTCGATCCTGAGATCGCGCGACTGGCGGCCGAGCGNGCCGATCGAGCGTCGAAGGTCAGACGACGGATGGCGACATCGAGAAGAAAGAGGGAGGCNGCGATGATCGCGAGAAGATCCCAGACTCGCTTGGGTGCCAGTGGTATCTCGAGATCGATCTTCTCGAACAGATCGACCGACTCCGCCGGATCGTCGAGTTCGATGATCCGACCTCCGGTGCGATCCGCGATGGTCCGCAACAGCGCGGCGTTGTCACGGATGAGTTGAAACTCCTTCGCATAGGGAACGGACACGGCGCCCTGGACGTTCTGGGTCACGGTCTCGCCGTCGGAACCGACGGTGGGAAATGCGATGTTCACCAGATAGGAACCGGCGCTCTCGAGTGGATAGTCGCCTCGGTACCGCCCGGGGCCGATCTGCTCCANTTCGAGNTNNANCACNTCGCTGTCGGGAAGCANCACCTTCGCGTCGGTCTTGAGGAAGTTCACGAANCCGCTGTCTTCACCGGATGCGTCCATCTCGACGACGGCCCGGTCTCCCTCGACNCTNGTTCGAACCAGCACGTTCGNGGGCGANCCNGGTCGCATCATCCAACGCACGCCCTGCTCCCAGAAGCGNTGGAAACCCGGACCATTCCGTCCATGCGGACCCCCATCGTCCGGAGAGATCGCTCGTGAAGGCGATCGNCTTGCCNAGCCCGTGGTTCCAGTAGGCATACAGGGGATCCTGCCCCTTGTTCGTCGGGATCGTGATGGGAATCTGTGCAAGACCTCCTTCACGCGGCACGGTCAGAATGAACCCGCGGACGCCGGGAACCTCATCGATGGTCTTGGTCGGTCCGGAGACGGAGAAGTTGACCATCGGCTGGAAGTCNCCCTCGTTGATCAGTGACCGCGAGACGACGGACGCTTCCTTGTTGAAGATCTTGGGCAGTTCCTTGGGACTGGGTTCGTTGTAGAACCGACCTCCGGTGTAGGAGGCGATCGCNCGCATGGTCTGCCTGTGCAGTGCGGTNCCGTGNCCGGCGAACATGATGGTGGTGACCGTGATGCCNGCGTCCGCNTAGGAATCGATCAGGGGCTGNGATGGTTGCGANGGATCACCNTCACTGATGACGATCACATGCTTCTGACCGGCCGGAACGTCCTNCAANCCATCGAANGCGAGTTCGAAGGCGGATTGAAAATCAGGCATGTCGCCGACCGACATGGACTTCGCGGCGGCGATGGCAGNCATCTTGTTGCCGACGACCTGCATCGGATAGGCCCATGAGACTCCGTTGATGCTCTTGCCCGTCGCGCCGTAGTTGAATGTGATGATTCCAGCGTAATCAAGACTGGTCAGAGCCTCGATCGCGGCGATCGCGGTCTGCTGACTCCAGTAGTTCGCACGGGGGAGCTCGGTNGAATGCATGATCAAGGCAAGCGCACCCCGAACCATCTGTCGTTCCTCGGGAGGATCGAGGCGAAGCGGAAGAACCTTCGATGTCTCNGAGTCGATCCANCCACCCGCACCGAACGAATTGACCCCTCCGATCATGAGAAGCCCGCCTCCGAGATCATGNACNTAGGCACGCAAGGCCGANTCGATCTGATTCGAGATCGACCAGCGCGGAACATCGGCGAGCACCACGCCGTCGAAACCGTTCAGATAGGCAATCCCCGCCCCGAGCGCGTCGGGTGATCTGACGACGGTCTCGATGCCCGCCTGTTCCATCGCTCGCACGAAGGCCTCGGCCTCGCCGGGGTTGCCTTCGACCAGAAGGAGACGCCCTTCGCCCGCGACGAACGTGATCCCGGTCCCACGGTTGTTCTCCATGAGTCCGTCCGCCACGGTGTCGTTCGGAGTGAAGATCGCCTCGAACCGATGGGCCCCTCCCGTGTCCAGACTGATGGGGAAACTGAGGACGGTCGGACCCGCGGGCAGATCGATATCGATCCGAGAGGCGCCGCTCACGGGATCGAGGATGAGAGCCTCGTCGTTCTCGAGGATCGTCAGAGACCCCGAAGTCGGCTTNTGAGATCGNAGAAAGACCTTCAANTCGATGGTCTGCCCCAGTCGCGCACGAGTGGGCACCTTCAAGGCATCGATCAACACCTCGTTCTCGAACTCGTACCTGATCGGAATCACATCGATGGGGATGCCGTTCGCGCGAGCGATGTCGGCGACCTCGAGCACGTTCCCGCGAGTCTGATTTCCATCGGAGANCAGAAGNAGACGATTGGCGGTGTCCGATGGCAGCAGCGAGAGGGCCTGATCCAGACCNGCGGCNAGATCGGTCGCCNTGCGNTCTCCGTCGAAGACGTCGAGATCGANGATGGATTCACTGTGAGGATGGGCGACAGGCTGGGCGCTCGCACCGAGNGTGACCCCNGCGACACGATCCTCGGGGAGTTTTCCCGGTCCACGAAGAAGNTCCTGCACCAGACTCGAGGCACGNAGNTTCTCGGAGACNGGNATGGAACGGCTTGCATCGGAGACGACGGTCACCGTGATCGATTCACTCTGCTCCACCCAGGTGGGACGGGCCAGAGACATGGCAAGCAGAAGAATGACGATCGTTCTGATCGAGGATGAGANCCAGCGTCGGAAGCGCGAGAGGGACCGNCCCATCCTGAAGGCGATCNACCACGTGGGNANGAGCATGANGAGCANAAGCAGCCAGCCCGGTTGTTCGAATTGGATGGGNGATTGATCGAACATCGTTCGCTTTCATGAGCGGNATCGTGNGAGACGCCTGCCGTNTGANCAGTCTAGTCGATGAAGGANCCGTCGACAGTCGGGTTCACGGAGCTTTCAGGCGNCCAGTCNCCTATTTGAACTCTCGAATTGCCGGAATCGAGNACNAAGAGACGACCATCNGCGGCACCCACTCCCCAGGGCATGTGAACTCGTCCTTTGATGAAACCGGTGCCACCCCAGCTTCCGAGAGAGCGTCCGTCATCGGGAGCGACGACCTGGATTCGATCCCCCCCGTATTCACTCACCAGCAGGGAACCGTCATCGAGCACCTGAAGACCGTAGGGATAGTTGAATTCGCCGGGATCATGCCCCGCGCTTCCGAGATGCCGTCGCCAGGTTCCGTCGGTTCCGAACACTGAGATGCGGTGGTTGCAGGAGTCGGCGACGAACAACTCGGTACCGTCGTTGGACAGGGCGATGGACTGGGGACGGGCCAGTCCGCCGTCCCCCCGCCCGCTCCTACCGATGGTGCGAAGCCATGTGCCATCGCTGGAGAACACCTGGATGCGATCGTTGGTCCCGTACTCGGCGATGAAGATGGTGCCGTCATCACCGAAAGCGATGTCCGTCGGATAGACGAATTCGCCGGGTCCGGTGCCGAAAGAACCGAATCGCTGGAGTTCCTCCCCTTCCGGATCAAAGACGATGATCCGATGGTAATGAGTGTCCGCGACGTAGATTCTGCCATCGGGGGCCACACTGAGACCGACCGGCTTTCCGACCTGGGATTCAGGCATCGGCCAGAGATGCTGGAACCGACCGTCGAATCCGAATCTCTGAATTCGCGCGGTCTTGTCGACGACATAGAACACGTGTCCTGCCGGATCCAACGCGAGTCCTCGGGGAGTCTCGAACAGCCCGGGCGCACGCCCCGGAGCGCCGACCACCAGCTCGCAGGGGACGGAGGTTCCGGAGTCGGCGGGGCGAAGCGGGGCGCCGTGTTCCGAATCACACCCGGAGAACGGAATGACCGTGACCAACGAGATCAGAATCAACATCCCGAACGTGCCTTGCACACGGCGAGGAAGAAGGAGACCGCAGACCCCGGCCAGAACGACCGCGAGTCCGACGAGCGCACCAAGGACGACCACGACGGTGTCCGGCCGCTGGTAATGCATCGCGTTGAGCAGACTGCCACCGATCCCCTCCATGCCGGGTGGTGCGAGACGAGCGCCGAGAATCAGATCGCCGAGCGTGAAGAGAAGAGTGGAAAGAAAACCGATCACCAGCACGACCAGAAGCTGGGGGCGACAGGATTCGATTCGGAACGCGTCCAGCGCCCGGACCATGGTCATGGTACGTGTGTCCATGAGACTGACCAGAAGTGCGATCAACACCGCGATGCCCCCGGCGGCGGCGAAGTGCGCGAACGCCAAGGCCCATCCCGTGTCATAGAACACCGGTCCCAGAAGAGGTCCATTGAAGATCCGTGTGACCGCCGCGGCGATGATGGTTCCGGGAAGAAGACTGCTCGCGATCCAGAACCAACTCAGAAGGCACGCGATGATCCGAAGTCGGCTTCCCCCGAAACCGAGAAGGATGAACATCCCGGCGCCGAGACCGGCGCAGAGGATCGCGGTGAACAATGCATTCGTGACCGAACGAAGCGAGGCCGCGCCATGGAGCCGGCTGAAGACGGTCAAATCGAGATCTCCGGAAGCCATGCCGGCGGAGAGAATCGGCACCAGAACCATCAGCAATGCGGGGGTGGAGAAAAGAAACAATGCACCCACGCCCACCTGGCGGACTTCACCACGGGCATCGACGACCGAACGCCGCGCGCTGATCCTGAGAAAGAGGACGATGCACACCGCGGCACCGACCAGTGAGAGGAGAATCACAGGAAATGCGAATCGGACGAGAGACGAGGCCTGATACCCGAGCGCGTCGAACGCGCGCAATTCGAAACCGAATGTCCTGACCTGGGCCAGATCGAAGGAGATCGTCGCGGTCGAGACCATGAACCCGACCAACAGCATCCCCATGAGCAGCTGGAGCCGACAGGCGCGAAGACGCAGCCAGAGCCGGCTCGCTGCCCCAAGCCCGTCGAGTGCGGCGTGGTCGGCATGGCTGGTTCGACGGATCGTGGCCAAGGCGACGGGCCAGGCCACGAGCGGCCATGACCACGCGATCAACGACAGAAGAAGCAGACCCTCCCTGAGTTCGACCGACAGGCCTCGGGTGAGAAACCAGGACCCGGCGGCGCCATCAGGGCCGAAGCCCTGCCACCAGAACCAGAAGATCGCATAACCGGGCAGGCAGAGTGAAAGAACGCTCGACGCTGCGGCGACACCACCCCATCGTGACGACAACAGACGTCCGAGGAGCACCCCTGCCGGGAATCCGGGGAGCGTCGCACCGACCATGACGATCAGGGTCCAGGTGATGGTGTCCCGCACGACGGTCGTCTCGAGTGCGGGTGCCGTCGAGGAACCGACCGCGAAGAACTCGAGCAGCACGGTGAGGAACAGCCAGACGGGAACCAATCCCGTGACGAGCACCAGAAGGAAGACAAGCACCGAAGCGATGGCTGTGGTGCGGGGCATGATCATCCATCACCCGAGAGGCGCAGCGAGTCATGGACTCGATCGATCGCCACGGTCATTTCGTTGGTCGCCTCGACGAGGTCGACGACCAGAGGATCATCGACGGCAAGCTCACCGGGCTCGCTGCGCAGGGGGATGTTCCGGGAATCCGACGATGCCAGTCTGTTCTCGACCTCCTCGGAGAGAAGCCACTCGGCGAGCAGACGTCCACCTTCCGGATTGGGCCCGCCCCGCACCAGGCCGAGCGTGTTGGGAATCAGCAGGGTGCCGCCTCCCTCTCGTCCCTCGGAAAGATGCCGAAGCTGGCTCTGCGCCACAGGATCGCCCTGACGCAGTGCGGCCCAGACGTCGTCGGTGTCGGTCATTCCGAGAAGGTGTTCCCCGGACACCACGCTGCGTACGACCCCGGCGTTTCCAGTGGTCAGAAGAGCCGTTCGATTGCGGGCAAGGCCATCGACCCACTCGTCGAATCGGCTGTCACCCCAGATCGCACGCAGCACGCCCATGTGACCGCTGGTCGTGCCGAATCGTGGATCCGCCATGGCGACCCGGTCCCGCCAGGCTTCGCTTGCGAGTTCTTCCCAGGTACGAGGCAGAGCGTCCTCGGCGATTCGTTCTGGGACGTACACGAGCACCCTCGCTCGGGGCGCGAATCCGAACCATCTTCCACCATCACCACGCCATTGCCCCTGCCGTCCCGACATCCAGTCATCGAACGGCGCACCGACCAGAGGCGCGAGCATCGACGCCTGATCGAGCTCGATCATGCGGAAGCATTCACTCGACCAGAACAGATCCGCACGAGGTCTGTCTCGCTCGGAAAGGAGACGGGAGACGAGTCCGGTGGTCTTGGTCGCTTCGGTGTCGAAGACGACTCGAACACGGATTCCGGTCGATGCTTCGAAGGCATCGAGAATCGGGCGGGCGATGGTCTCGTCCGCGGACACGTACACCACGACTTCCTGCTGAACCCCGGGCCTCGTGCACCCGACCGAGAATGAACTGAACAGGATTGCGAGAAAAGCGAACATGACGCCCGCTCGTGACAGGTCACGCATCGACTACTCCGATTTGGAAGTTTCCGATGAGTCGGTCTTCGAATCATCGCCTGCCGACTCCGACGCCGGAGCGGGCTCCTCGGTTGACGCGGAATCGACCGGTACGGGCGACTCTCGACGCTTGGCGTCGATGCGTTTCTTCAATGCACCGAAGTAGTGCTTGTGAACATCACGGAGATGNGCNGGAACAGGTTCATCCTGAACGCCCTCCTCCCAGCTCTGCACGATCCGATCCGCNATCTGCTGAAGTTCNACNGANGACTCTCCGACGAGAGGCTGCTTCGATTCGACGAGTTGCCGGGAAATCACGTCGCCGCCTTCACGAACCGCGACGTTCTCCTTCTGGTACTTGGTCGAGAAACGGGTCTCCTCGAGNGGGGCGTTTCCGGAACCGCCCGNNCCCTGGTTTCCGAATCCCTGCCCGATGGGNCCGTTNCGNGTCGGCACGGGTTTCGACTGACTGGGCAGGATCCCAGCCATGCCCTGACCCGGCTTCCCGCCACCCTGGCACTGGTTCATGGCCGATTTGGCGGCCTGCAGCATCTGNTGAGCCTGCTCNGCCTGCGAGAGCATCTGCTGCGCTCCNTGCATGCCCGGNTGCCCCTGCCCGCCGTTCTTGCACTGTTGCGCCATCTTCCCGAGCGACTGACTCATGTTCTGGCATTGCTGAGCTGATGANTTCTGGGCGTTCATCATCTNCTTGAGTTGCTGCATCTGCTNNTGATTCAGNCCTGACGCCTGCTTCATCGCCTGCTCAAGCGCCTTCGCATCACCNGCGAGTGCGGGATCCATGCCCGCNCGCTGAAGNGCCTCCTCCAGCGCCTCACGGTTCTGNGCTGCNTCAGAGAGCTGCNTGGCGAGNTCTTCGAGGTCGGATGCNAGCTTCTCACGNTGCTCGTCGGANAGGGACGGGTCNTTGACCTTCGNCTGGATCTTCTCCAGTTCCTTCATCGCCTGNGTNAAATCAGAGGACTTCAANGCATCGACCAGAGGCCGGGNCTCCCCATCGGGTGATGAGGANAGAGTCTCCATGGANCGTNTGAATGNCTCCATCGTCTTGCCCTGTTCACCNTTCACCAGATCATCNAGCTGGCGTTCGAGATCCGAGATTCTNCGCAGAGCCTCGCGACGCTGTGCTTCCGGAGAATCGGAACGGCCNGCAAGNGCGTCTTCCAGCTCCAGTGACTGACCCAGNGCNGCCATCTCNTCGGAAAGAGCCGGATTCTCCTTGATNGTCTCNAGNACCGCCTGAACGGTCTTCTCATTGTCNATGCGCTCGACGANCGCATTCGGATCCGAGGAGGCGTCNTNGGAACGGAGCAGATCCCCCGATGGAACGAAGNACTGTGTGAGCATGATGAGCAGGGCCAGCACCGGAACGATNAGNCTCCCGCNNGGCATCCGTGGAGTGAAGCTTCGAAGAACCCTTCGACGCANGTCGTTCGAGGACACCGACGAGACGGCTTCCTCGAGCGCNGCTCGTGCGAANGGATCANTGCGATGCGAACAGTGNATCGCCGTGGTGAAACGATCCTTCAGTTCGAGACGCTCATCGATCAGGGCGGCGATCGCNCCGTCGGACAGTCTGCCGAA
Organism: Phycisphaerae bacterium; assembly: GCA_002709755.1. GTDB lineage: Bacteria > Planctomycetota > Phycisphaerae > Phycisphaerales > SM1A02 > UBA8087. The sequence continues at coordinate 69,444 of PAQN01000009.1, read as the reverse complement.
TCGCGCAAGNAGGAGCCCCGCCCCCAGCCAGCAANAGGCCAGTCCACAGGAGANCCAGGTCAGAAAGACCGAATCATCNGGGACGAATGGAAAGGCCTTCGCGACCAGCAGGTANGCCAGCATGATGNACAGTCCGATCACCAGNCCATCGTTCAANCCGGCGAGCAGCCGNGTGAACCAGAGTCGCCTGCCAACTCCGCGAACGAGACGCATCACATCGACTGGAACCGCATCGTGCATGCGTTCCTCGTGCTCGGATGATTTGGAACCGTTTTTACCGGNCATCGATGGCNCCTCCGGATGTGATCANATGGGATCGTGNTGANNTCATTATATCGCGNGNTCGGAGCACCACGCTTTTGNTCCTACAATCGAAGACGGAAACGGATGAACACGNTCTCTCGTCGATTTTTTCAACCATGCGAGNCGANTTCGGATGCAGNGAACACCACAGGAACCCCGTGNGAGATGGAGGATGAAGGTCATTCTNCTGGCGGGGCTGACCATGATGGCTGACGCACCNGTNTCCGCNCAGNNCNCCCCACCNTCGGAGAACTCGACCNAGGCGGCNCCNNGNGATGCNGNCGAGATNAACGAGAGAATCANGGAACTGGAATCCAGNGTGGACGCGCTCCTNGCCAGAATCGAGATCCTCGAAGCGAAGCTNTCGCAGGCTCGATCGGCGACTCNGGAANCGTNCGCCCTCAACCGACGANCGACATCGACATCGATCAGCCCATCGGTGGANNNCGAGGAGGAGATCGAGTCGTTCGATTCCCCGGAGCTNATCATCGAGTTGATGAANGAGGATTTNCGCAACGACCTGCTTCGAGATCCTTCATTCGTTCTCGGCATCGACTCNTCGAACNTCAGAGCACGGGATGAAGCAGCNAGGGTCCTTGGAAACTGGATGGAAAAGAGCGTGAGATCCTTCAGGCGNCCGGTGACCTGGGAGGTCCGCACNCTCAGNNTCCGAAAGNGCCCTGATGGCGAGACANGACGTGAATTCCAGATCATCCGACCGGATGGCTCCACCGATTCGAGANCTCTGGAGCTCCTNATTCCCNATCGTTTCGAGAAAAGCGTCAAGGACTGGAGAGTGAGGGACGGTTTCAAGGGCCTCNGGNTNAGGGGNTTCGTCGAACCCGTGGTGCGGACCGCCCCNCCNCCACCGAAGAACGGAGAACNCNGGNCCGAGGTCGNNNNCGATCGTGAGNCACACGTTGCTCTGAACNAGTGGATTCACGTTCNCTTCGACTTNCAACTGTCGTCNGTGTCTCCGANATTCTCNGAGGAANCTGNCACCNGCGAGAACNATCNNAGGGANGNCACGAGAGATGNACTCTGANGACGANGTGTGCNTGTGCTTCCATGTGAGCCAGCGCAAGCTGGTGAACTTCATGAAGCGGGAGANACCNGTGGTTCCAAGCAAGCTCTCCGAGTGCCTCGGCGCNGGCACGGGTTGTCANTGGTGCGTNCCNTATCTGGAATCGATGTGGACGCAGTGGAGAAACGGCGAGGAGCCGNCTCTCGNNGCCNCGGCGGAGNACTACGCTCGGGAACGGCGTGCGTTCCACAAGAGCGGAACACGCGCGAAGAAGTCCTGACGCCTCGCTACGACCGAATCCGATCAACCGATGGTGAGAGTCGTGATCGAATCATTGGTGTAGATGCAGATTCCTGCAGCGACCCTCATCGATTCACGACAGATCCCCTCTGCATCCAGTTCCGAATGAGCGAGGAGCGCCCGAGCGGCGGAGAGGGCGTAGGATCCACCAGATCCGATCGCACAGACNCCGTCGGCCGGCTCGATCACGTCCCCCTGGCCTGAAACCATCAGAGTCACCTCGAGATCGGACACGATCATCATCGACTCCAGACGTCGAAGCGCCCGATCGGTACGCCAGAGNCGNGCGAGTTCGATGGACGCTCGACGCAGATTGGTNGGAGAGGCCTTCAGATGCGTCTCGAAATGATCCATCAATGCGAACGCATCGGCNGCGGCGCCGGCGAACCCCACCAGCACACCGCGNCGCTCGAAGCCGTAGTCCTCCAGATGNCGGACCTTCACGGCGTTGCCCTTGGCGACCGTGTCACCGAGTGTGACCTGACCGTCGCCGGCGAGGGCGACACTTTGATCTTTCCGGACGGACACGATGGTCGTGGCTCGATAGGTCTGTTCGCTCATGACGGCATCGTAATGCGTCAGGAGGATTCACGACGTCGAATAAGGGGATGGAGTTCCCNCGAGGATGAAAAATCCTGGAATGCGGGTGATGCGTGACGATGGTCGTTGGAAACGGCGGAGACTGCTGACAGCTCGCGGTGCCGGCGGTACTCTGGAATGCATGAAACTTGCCGTCATCATTCCAGCCGCAGGAAATTCAAAGAGATTCGGGCATGCCGACAAGCTCTCCCAGGACCTGGGTGGCAGACGCCTCCTGCTTCGTGCGGTCGAGGCATTCGTCAAACGGGAGGAGACGACGGCCCTGATCGTGGCCGCCCCTCCCGAGGATGTTCCGGGTTTCAAGGAACGCTTCGGACCTCAGCTGAGTTTTCATGGAGCCACCATCGTCGAGGGTGGAAGAACCGAGCGCTGGGAGAGCGTGCGTAATGCTCTCTCCGTGGTTCCGGAGGATATCACTCATGTGGCGGTCCACGATGCCGCCCGACCACTGGTCACCCAGACGCTGCTCGATCGGATCCTGGATGCGGCTCGCATCCACTCGGCGGTGATTCCCGGTGTTGCGGTTTCGAGCACTTTGAAGAGGATCGGAGACGAGACGGTCAAGGCAGCCATGGACGATGGGATCGCGGATGCGATTCTTGGCGCACCGGACGCGGACACTGGAGCTCCGATCGCCCGGAAGGTGCTCGAGACGGTGTCGCGGGAGGGCGTGGTCGCGATCCAGACACCACAGGTGTTCGAGAGGGAACTGCTCGAGCGGGCCTACGACCACCAGAACCTGGCCGGGGCGACTGATGACGCCATGCTGGTGGAGAAGCTCGGTGAACCGGTTGTGGTCGTCGAGGGAGACCCCTGCAACATCAAGGTGACGACTCAGCAGGATCTGGATCTGGCGCGACGTCTGGTGTGACCTTCTTCACGGTCGATTTCGGCCATCCGACAGGCGCGGGCAGCCACTGCTTCTGCAGGGCGTTCATAGTCATCGCCGTGCCGAATGCGCGACTTCTCTTGAAGACACGGTCGTTCCATGACCCATCGGTCTCCCGGACCTTGAAGAGAATGTCATGGAGTCGCTTTCGAGCGGACTCGCGTTCGCTCTCGGGCAGCAGCTCGATCGCCTCCGAGCAGCAGTTGAATCCATAGAAGAAGTAGTACGGAGCCACTCCATAGGGTGGGTCATGCGTGCCATTCTTCTTTCGTCTCTTCTCGAGTTCCCTCCAGTGTTCGAAGAAATCCTCCACCGCCCCAGAGAGACGCGTCTGATCGGAACGACCCGCGAGAAACAAGGCGCTTTCTGCTGAGACCATTCGACCGATCGCTCCGGGGATCTGCCCCGGATTGTCCGCGGTCTGTCGGCCCGCCGAATACGCGACATACCCGTCAGGGGCGACACACCGTTTCAAGCCGTCGAGGGCGCGGTCGACCATCTCGGGATCGACATCGAACCCCTGTGCCCGCGCATCGAACAGGGCGATCAGGGCGGGAGCGGTCATGAAGGGTGACGTGGGAGACGACTGATCGGCCTCCCCCTGTCTTGCGTAATTCCAGCCACCGATTCTGGGGATTTCGATCGTGTCCAGAGCATTGATGAACCATCGGATGGTCTCATCGACCTTGGTCGCTCTGGACTCGGACACCACGCCTCCTTTGTGTGCGGCGAGCAACATGCGCAGACCATAGATGTATCCCCATCCGCGAACGTCATAGCCCCCCTCGTAGTCATCGGCAGACATGCGTGGATCCGTGATCGAGAGACACACGAAGTCGATCGCCTTTCCAACCGCTTCAACTCGTTCGGGATGATCCGCATAGCCGGGCGCTTGAAACATCGCCTGGGCGCATATGCCGGTTCCACCCACTCGGTAGCCGATTGGAATGGCGCTTCGCCCTCTCACAAGAGCCTTTGGATCGCCGGGTGATGACCGGACACGATACACACCCTCGTACGGCCACTCCGATCCGCCGCTGCCTTCCTGAACCTCGAGCAGCAGCGCGCTGCCTTCCTGCAGAGAAGTCGCGATTCTTTCTGGAATCTCGTTTGATCCTGACGCGGGCGCGGCTCCTTGAAACAGCGAGAACATGAGAATCAGCAGCAGATCATGAATCATGGTTGTCACCTTGCCCGTCGGTTTGCGAGACATTCCGGTCGAGGTAGTAGAGATAGACGAACATGTCCTCCCCATATTCATGGATCTCGGGACCGCTGTAACAGCCGAGAGATCTCCGCTCCTCCGAGAGCGCCATGGGGGTTCGAAGGACCAGCCATGCCTTGTCGGCCATGATCGGCTCCAGCCGCTCCAGCTGGGCGAGGACGGCGGAAACCATCTTCTCCTCCTGCATGATGGCATAAGGCGGATCCATGAAGGCCACATCGACAGGACGCGGGGCCTGGGCGAGCGCGGACGGTCCCAATGCATCCGCCTTCACGGCTCGACAGCGATCATCACACCCGAGCTCGCGTATGTTCCACTCCAGGATGGAATGAATCTCCCGGTCACGCTCCACCATCACCACATCGGTGGCCCCACGACTGACCGCTTCAAGACCGACCGTTCCGATGCCTGCGAACAGATCAAGGACACGGGCGTCATCGAACCAGCCCCGAAGGAGATTGAATATGGATTCCTTGACGCGTGCGGGCATGGGTCGGGAACGGACACGGTCCGGGGGTTCACCAAGTTGTCTGCGGCGGAATTCTCCGCCCAGGATTTTCAGCATGAACAGATCCTACGCTGTTCCCTCCGGAGATGCTCACGGCGTACCATGAGACGATGCCACAGCCGGGTAAACTCCATTCGACACTTGATCAACATGGCCGGTTTCTCAGACTGGGAGCCGATGTCCCGGCTTTGCTGGTGCTTCCAGAGCCTGCGGCACGACCCGCCCCCCTTCTGATCTGGATGCACGGCCGGACGGCCGAGAAGACACTCGATACCGGAAGGTTCCTGAGACTCTTCCGGGCAGGCATCGCATCGTGCTCGCTGGATCTTCCCGGTCACGGGGAGAGATACGACGAGGTCGGACAGAAGCCCGAATCGGTTCTCAAGATCGTCGAACAGATGGTCGGCGAACTCGATCAGGTGACGGAGGAACTGGCTGCCAGACCGGAGATCGACGAGACGCGGATCGCCATCGGTGGCATCAGTGCGGGTGGCATGGTGGCTCTCGCCCGGTGCTGCCGAGAACACACCTACCGAGCGATCTGTGTCGAGGCCACCACCGGCAATCTCGAATATCGCGCATCCAGCATCTTCGCGGATCCTGAACGCAGCCGCAGACTCGACCCGATCAGACATCTGGAACACTGGCGCCCGATTCCGCTGCTGGCTCTGCACAATCTTCTCGATGAGTGGGTGGACGTCGACGGCCAGCGTTTCTTCATCGAAGCGGTCAGAGAGCGACACGAAGATCCGTCGGAGGTCGAATTCCACGTCTACACGAAGCCGACCGGTGCACCGTACGAACATTCTGGATTCGGAAAATTCAGCGCGGATGCGAAGACGCGCCAGGTCGATTTTCTCTCGAAGACCCTTGGTGCGACATCATGAGGACCGCATGCTTCGCCTACGGTGCGAACATCGACGCACCGGCGATGCGTCAACGATGTCCGACCGCGGTCTGCACCGGGCCGGCGATTCTCCACGATCACAGACCATGCGCCATGCAGGAGGGCTGGCTGACGATCGTGAAACAGACCGGCTGGCAGACCCCGGGGCTTCTCTGGACACTGGAGGCATCGGATGTCAGGGCTCTGGACGTCTACGAAGACGTCGACACCGGACTCTATGTCAAGGAAACACGCGTGGTTCGCCGCTTCGGGGAAGGGACATCTCTCGAGGCGATGGTCTATCTCGGGCGCAACTCGGGGCCGGGCACACTTCATGAGGAATACGCCGGCCGTGTCGCACGGGCGATGAGAAGAGAACTTTCGATGATGGGCGAGACCTCGGAGCGGTCGGCAAGGCTCATCGAATCGCTGGCCGCACCGCCTGATGAACATGGACGCGAGTTCTAGACGCCCTGATCGGACTCCTCGGCCGCCGGATCGGGGATCGGAGAACGCCCTCTCCAGATGTCGCTGCCACTGCCTCGAGCCACCACCAGCTCGATGAAATCCCGGAACTCTGCTTCGAGTTGCTCGATGGTGGTGTCGAAATAGACCATGACCACGGCCATCCCACGCATGGCTCGGGAGGTTCTTCGTCTTCGTGGGATCTCCTCGAGGCGGGGGGAATTCACAAGCGTCGTCCCCATCGTGCCTTGCTGGGCATCCTGAAGCATCCGTTCGAGTCCGGCTCGATAACGCCCTCCTTCGCCCTCCATGAGGAAATGGGTCAGCACCCAGACCTGCGCGTAATAGGACAGGAGATGTTCCTGCCCCTTCTCCAGAAAATATTGAGGAGATCGTGTGATGAGATCGAAGAGCGGATACATCATGCCGCGCCGGTAGCAGTTTCTCAGCTCGTTGAATCGCTCGAAGTTTCTCCACGGCAGGAATGTCGCGACATCGGAAGAACGATCGAAACGACACCCTTCCATGTACGTTGCGATCCCCTCATCGATCCATGCGGGCAGCATCTCCTTGAAGTTGTTCTGGCAGTACTGATGCCATCCCTCGTGCGCGGTGATGCAGAGCGTGTCCCAGCGACCGATGTCGTAGAGGACTGCGAGCCCTTCGGTGGTGTACCCGCCCTTTCCAAGTGAGAGATACAACCCGGACTCTCCGGGGAGAATCATGCGGGTGAACGCCTGCCATTGCCGGCGTTCACCGAGGACATAGGTCTCGAGTGGTTCGCCGGGAGCGGGCAGATCCGTGATCGCCGATCGGTAATGGAGAAGTGCGGTCTCGAGAAATGCGGGGATCTTCTCCGAGAGCCAGCCATCCTCGAGCGTGGAGTACAGTCGATAATGAGGTGTCGTGAGCAGCTGACCGTCCGGACCGACATCCACGGGAGGATCCCAGGGTTCGATCGAACGGACCAGGGGGGGATAGCCGGCGACAGCTCCAGCCGAGGACTGCGCCGGAGCACGTCCGGTGGCTTTGTCGGTTGGATTCACCAGGGAGCGTTTGACCAGTGCATCCTCGTTGCACGATGCCATCAAGGAGACCTGAATCAGGAGCCCAACCCCGAGGAGGGCTGAGCTGACTGATCGAATGCTCGTGAAAGAATTTGTCACGGTGACAGTCTAGCCTCCGGCCGTTCGAGTGGTTGCGGAATTACCCAAGTCTGGCGAGGGCCGCTTCGGCGGCTTCCAGCTCGGTCCGTGAGGCCTCGAGCATCCTTCGTGTCTCGGCGACGAGCTCCGGCTTGGCCTTCTGGACGTAGGCGTCGTTAGCGAGACGCCCCTCGAAACCCGATATCTGCTTGCGTTTCTGCTCGCAGAGCTTGGTGAGTCGGGCCCGTTCCTTGTCGAGGTCCCCTGAATCGATGAGCCCTCCCAGGAGGACCTCCTCGCCTTCGAAGGTGATGACCACGGACTCGGCGGTCACGGCATCGGAGAGTGGTGCGATTCTTTCAAGACCGCACAAGGTCTCCACCACCCCCGACGACGCGGTGGCGAGGTCGACCACCTTCGGAGAGGCGTACATGACCAGACGGCGCTTGATCGTGACATTACGCTCGCCGCGGAGGGTTCGAACGGATCCGACGAGATCCTGAACGCGCGCGAACTCTTCGAGCGCCGCATGGTCGATCACGTCGGGTTCGAGTCTCGGCCATCGAGCGGAGGCGAGGACCTCCGAGTCCGGAAGCAGAAGCCCGTGAACTCCGCGAGCGCCGCAGGCTCGGACGTTCGGCCAGAGGGTCTCGGTGACGAAGGGCATCACGGGATGAAGAACGCGCAGAAGCGCATCGGTCATGCTGAGAAGCACCTGTGATTGGCGGGCATCGCCCTGCACGGTCGGCTTGATCGACTCGAGATACCAGTCGCAGTAGTCACGCCAGGCGAAGTCATAGAGCGAGTCCGCGATCGAACTGAACTGATAGGTGTTGATCGATGCATCAATCGCCTGCAGAGAACCGTTGAGCCTCGCGATGATCCAACGATCGACGAGCGGCGCATCATCAAGGCGGACCTCGGGTCCGGCAGGAGCCTGTTCAGATCGAGCCAGAGTGCCCAGAGCGAAACGAGTCGCATTCCAGAGCTTGTTGGCGAAATTCCTTCCGATGTCGAACTTGCTGGAAGTGTTCCCGGCCAGGGGCGTGTCCTCGGAGACGACTCCCTTGCCGGAGACGGTGCCATAGACGGTCACCATCCTCTTGTCGGGGTCGGATGGACATGCCTGCTCCGGAGCGGTCACCATGTGCCCGGCGGCCGTCCGGATCATCTCCGGAGCGAAGGTCTCGCCGGTATGAGGACAGACCATGTCGACGGGAAGACGGACGTCCTGCGTGTCGGTGGACATCTGAGTCAGCACGAAACGCATCGCATCCGCGCCATGAGAACGGACGATGTCGCGGGGATCGACGCCGTTGCCGAGTGACTTCGACATCTTCTGACCATGCCCGTCCTGAATCACGGCGTGCACGAAGACGTCTCTGAACGGCAGCCGTCCATTCATGAAGTAACGGTTGAACATCACCATTCTCGAGACCCAGAGCGTGATGATCTCACGTGCGGTGCTGAGCACGCTGGTGGGATTGAAGGTGTCCAGAAGACCCTCCATCCCATGCTCGGAGGCATTGGGCCATCCCATGGTTGAGAGGGGCCAGAGAGCCGAACTGAACCAGGTGTCGAGGACGTCGGGATCCTGCTCGAACCCCCCCATCTCGAGTTCGGCGCCCAACGCCGCCTGGTCGTCATCCTCGAGTGCCGGCAGGCATACCTGTTCCTGAAGAAGGTCACCGGCGATCCGGCGCACGTGATGGGCGCACCCTCGCTCGGTCCATGCGCTTTGAATCGCGACGGAATCACGGCCGTCACGCTCGGCGTCCTCGAGTTTCGCGAGAATCTGCGCGTGAGCCTCTGGATCAGGTTCGATCGTGCGCATCCACACCGGAATGCGGTGCCCCCACCAAAGCTGCCGACTGATGCACCAGTCACGCAGATTCTCATGCCACGTCCGGAAGGTCTTGGCGTACCTTTCCGGGAAGAAGGTCAGCCCGCCATCTCCCTCGCCACCCGACCGAGGGGTGACACCCTCCGGCATCGAATCGCAATCCTTCTCGCTCATCGCACGAAGCGCCGAGCCACGAAGACGATCATCGGTCACACGGACGTACCACTGATCGGAAAGGTAGGGTTCGATCGGCACGTGACTGCGGTAGGAGTGACCGACGGCGTGCTCGTATTCCCTGATGTTCTCGAGAAGGCCGGCCTGCTGGAACCAGTCGACGACGGCTGTTCGCGCGTCCTCTCTCGAGAGACCGATGAAGGGCTCGACCTCGACCGAGTGATCCTCGAAGCCATGGTCGATGGAGATCGAACCATCGGGTGCCATCACGTTGATCACCGCAAGCTCGTGACGCAGACCGATCTCCCAGTCATTGGGGTCGTGAGCCGGTGTGACCTTCAGAAAACCGGTTGCGAATTCCGCCTTCGGATCGGTGGAATCCTGATCACCCGAGAGCTCCCGGGGCAGAACGACGTACTCATCCTCGACGATGGGAATGACCCGACCGACGATCGGAACGACGACGTTCCTGCCACGAAGTCCCTCGGCCCTTGGGTCACGGGGATTGATCGCGACGGCGGTGTCGCCCAGCATGGTCTCGGGGCGGGTGGTCGCCACGGTGACATGACCGGAGCCATCCTCGAGCGGATAACGCAGGTACCACATGTGACCGGGCACATCGTGCATCTCGACCTCGTCGTCGGCGAGAGCGGTCATGCTCACGGGATCCCAGTTCACCAGCCGCTTGCCGCGATAGATCAAGCCGTCCCGAAACAGGCGGAAGAACGCTTCACGAACGGCCTGAGTGCAGACGGGATCCATGGTGAACCGAAGTCGGTCCCAGTCACAGGAGCAGCCCATCACCTTCAACTGCGAGACGATGGTCGCTTCGTATTCGTCTTTCCAGGCCTTGACCTTGTCGATGAAACCCTCACGGGTGAAATCGGTCCGACTCTTGCCTTGTTCGAGCAGTCGCTTCTCAACCACGCTCTGCGTGGCGATTCCTGCGTGATCGGTGCCGGGCATCCAGAGCGTCGGTCGACCCTGCATCCTCTGATAGCGTGCCAGAACGTCCTGAAGGGTGTTGTTGAACGCGTGCCCGAGATGCAGAGCCGCCGTCACATTGGGAGGCGGAATGAGGATGCTGAAGGGTTCTTCGTCACCAGAGCGACCTGATGGAAGTGCATGAAAACAGCCCTCCTCGCCCCAGAGCGCACGGATGCCATCCTCGGTGTCCCCGGGACTGTAGGATTTCGCGAGTTCAGGAACGGATGTACTGTCTTGAGAAGCTGTGTTCATTGAAAGGACATGATAGGAACATGACACCTCGAAGACATCCCCGTCGCATCAATGTTCCCATGATTTGGACCCTGTTCCTCGTCGCCGCATGCACCGGACAAGGGTGCCGGGAGGACTCCTCGTCGATCAGTGACACGAACGCCGCTCCGCGAGATGCCGCGCGAGCCGAGGAGGCCCTCCAAGCGATCGAAGTCTGGCTTGGAAAAGGCGATGCCTCGAAAGCGAGGACGATCGCGGAACGTCTGGTCGAAGTCGATCCGGACTCGCCGGATGCCCGAGAGGCGCATGCGATCACATTGGTCGCGGTCGCCGCCGAAACCGCCGCAGGAGGCGACGAGGAGACGGCGAAGTCGCTGCGCAGCCGCGCACTGTCACGATACGAGGAGGCGATCGAACTCTCGGCCTCGACACCCCGACCGGACATGCTGCACGCATCGGGAATCATCGCGGAATCACTGGGTCTGCAGCAACGCGCGCTCGAGCTCTACACGGATGCTTCGGAGGGCGCTCCGGACAATGCTTCACACGCGATCTACGCGGGCAACGTGCTCATCAAGATGGAACGTCACGCGGATGCGGAATCATGGTTCGACAAGGCCGTGACGATCGATCCCGCCGAACCATGGGGATGGGCGGGACGCGCCGTGGTGTTTCGTCAACAGGCTCGATTCGAGGAGGCCTTGAACTCGATCAGACAAGCCCGCCGAGCGGCTGGAGGTCGAGGCACGAGAAATGACCTCGTCTTTCGAGTCTCGGAAGCACGAATACTCAGAGAATCCGGTCGTGCCGAAGCCTCGGCCAGACTTCTGTTCGCGCTCGATGCCCAGACTCGTGCGAATTCCGCAGCTGTCACCGAGGAACTTCACCTCGCTTGCGAACTGATCGGCGAACACGCCAGGTCAGCCCAGGTCTGGGCTGAATTCCATGCGGCACACCCGGACGATGGCGAAGCGTTGTTCATGGTCGCCGAATCATGGCTGCGGGCGGAAAGACCGGAGGAGGCGGCTTCCTGGTATCGACTCGCCGAAGACCTCGGACTGCCGGAGGAGCTCATCGACCGGATGAAACGCAAAGCGCGGGAAGCCGTCGCCCGCGACCGATCAGGTCAATGAACGACCCCCGCAGAGCCTGATGACATCTCCGGTGACATAGGTCGCATCCAGAAGCAACCAGGCCACGGAACTGCCGGCTTCATGAAGAGTGCCAGATCGAGCCAGGGGAATTCTCGAGACGTAGGCTTTCTCCTGCTCCGGAGACATCTCACCCTCTGCGAATGCGACCACACCGGGAGCGATGCCGTTCACACGAATCTCAGGAGCGAGTTCCAGCGCGAGCGATTCCACGACACGTTGAAGAGCACCTTTCGAAGCGAGATATCCGGAGTATTCGCGCCTCGGCCCTCCCATCGCGTGGATGTCTCCGAGGAAGATGATGGCCCCCCCGCCCTCGAGCCTCGAGTTCCTGAGCGCCGGTGCCAGTTTGGCGCTGATCACCAACGGCGCCGTGGAATTCACTCTGACCAGTCTGTCCAGCGTGGTGAAGTCCAGGTCGTCCAACGGAGTCCTGTGGTACTCGGAGGCATTGTGAACGACACCATCGACTCCTATGCGAAGAATCTCCTCGCACGCCTCGAGCACGGAACTTTCGGACTCGAGATGCAGCTCGAGCGTTTGGACATCGATGTCATGACCGGCGATCTCACGACAGAGTCCGGCAGTCTCGAGACAGGCCTTGCGAGAGGATCGATAGGTGAGGATGAGATCCATGCCGCGCCGGGCCAGTTCAAGAGCGGTCGCCCTTCCGACGCGGGCGGCGGCTCCGGTGATGAGAATGCGAGGTGGGGTCGTCATGAGCGTCCTCCGAAGTCGGGCAAGTCGTCCTCGGGCGTGGATTCGACGGGACCATCCGGGTCCAGTGGAACGCGGCGCGCGGCCTCGGCCCAGGGATCGAGGTGGGATGATTCTCCGGATCCTGTGCGCCCGGCAAGGAGTCCCTCGCGCTTCCTTCGAAAACGACGCACCGCGACGAACAGACAGATGCCGAAGACGAAGATCAGCCCCAGAGCGACGAACCCGAGGAGTGGCACCAACCGGAGTACGGGGTGGGACGCTCCCAGAGTGGCTTCTGAGGTCATGAGGGACTGAATCATGACCCAAAGTATATGGAATTTGTCATGTTGCAATAGAATGTCCGCTCCTCAGACGAGGGCGCTCGGGTCGAAGAGCGCCGGTGAAAAGGGACCTTCAGATTTCAGCCGAGAGAACATCCAGCCAACACCCGCCGCGACGCCGACATGTGCGCAAGTGGACGCTGTACGCAGTGAGCACGCTTCTTGTGCTCGCGATCACCGGATTCTTTCTCGCCACTCGATCCTTCGTGCTCGAGGCGATCGCCAGACCTCAGATAGAGGCCACGCTCGGAGGTGAAGTCGAGATAGGTCGGATCCGCTGGCTTTCATTCGATCAGCTGGAGGTGAACGATCTCGTCGGACAGGCTCCGGGATGGAGCGGGCCAGCGGGAGAAGTGATTCGAATCGACCGTGCGGTTCTCGACATCGATTCCGCGGCGCTGCGATCCGGTCGCTTCAACATCACCGCAGTAGAAGTCGAGGGGATGCGAATACGTTTCGCGGAACGCATCGAGCAACCCGGAGTCTTCAATTTCGAATCCCTGCAACCGATCGCCGGGGAGGGGAGCCTCGGCGTCCCGCCGAAGAAGATCAAGGTTCTTGATTTCCTGATGGAGATGGGGAGCTCCTCGAAGGGGCGATGGACCAGAACAGGAATCGTCGATTTCTCAGGCGCGCTCGACGCGGACGAAGAGGACCCGAGGAAGCTGTTCTTCCAGTTCGTCACGGGATCCATGGCAGAGACCAAGGCGGTGATGAAAGGGTCCTTCAACACCAAGGGACTCACGTTCAACGGAGCGATCTCAGACCTGGAGATCAATGAGAATCTCATCGGGATGCTGCCGATGGAACTGCGCGAGGCGACGGCCACCATGAATCTCGAAGGCAGGGTGAAGCGCATCACCGCCTCATGGGATGGAGAGGATTCAGTCACGGCATCGATCGATCTCGGCAACGCCGGGATGATCATTCCACCGAACCTCGAATCCTCCTGGTCCAGACTGAGCGCGGGCCTGGTGACACCGGTCACAGCCCCACCGCTCATGCAGATCAACTCCGGAACGCTTGAACTCTTCGACAACACCATCAAGCTGTCCAGATTCGTGGGAAGAATGTCGGATCAGGATGAGGGCGCGGATTCGATTCCGGTCGAGATCGGATTCGAGATGAATCTCGCGCAGGCCCTGGACGGGATACGTGAATGGAACAATCCGCAGAAGGCGCTTGAAAACGCCTTCGCGATCTCACCCTTCATTCTCAGGATCGACGTGCCGGATTTCGAGATCGATCCGTCACGAAACGGTGTCGTCCTGCCCACCGCCGCGGCTCGAGCATTCTCGGAATTCGGCATTGAAAGCTGGATGGTCAATGTCACCGTCGAGATGGTCCGAGGCGTACCGGAACGTTCGGAATCGAACCAGTTCAGTCCGGCCGAACTGCTGACGAAAGGAACCGTGAACGTCCGGGATGGTGCCGGACGGTATTCGCGTTTTCCGTACCCGCTTCAGGATGTCAAGGCGCTGATCACGTTCAGCGATGAACTGGTCGAGATCGCGCATCTGATCGGACGCGGGCCGAATGGCGGGGCCGTCGTGGTCAAGGGGAGCATCACCAAACCGGGCCCCGCCGCAGGAATCGTGGTCAACATCAAGGGATCCGATGTCCCGGGGGACAAGGTGTTCAGATCGGCGCTGGACGGATGGCGAAGAAGGATATGGGACCGATTCTTCGACAAACATGCTGAAAATCGAATGGCGAGCGCAGGGCTTCTGAACACGGAAGCGGACGTCCGGAGAGCGGTCGAGGAACGAGAAGATCTGTACGAGCGACTCGCTCTCCTGACGGATGATGAAGATGATTCACGCGAGACGCTCATCCGGAAAATCACAGGCCTAGATCGGATCATCGAAGCCGGACCGTTTGAGATGGGTGGCATGTTCTCCTTCGACCTCTCGGTCACAAGCGAGGAGGGCGAGGGCAAACCCGTCTTCCTCACGGGAGACATCGACATTCTCGAAGGCGACGTGCTGATCAGTGACTTTCCGTTTCCGTTGCACCTTCTCAACTCGAGAATCACGCTGGAACCGGACGACATCATCCTGAACTCCGGACTGACCTTCACCACGCCATATGGCGGAAGCGGCATCATCAGAGGCTCGATTCACAATCCGGACACTGAAGAGGGGCAGGATCCCCAGGCATTCATAGACGTGGAGTTCTCTGCCAGAGACGTGACCATCAGCCCACAGCTGCGCGCGGCGCTTCCACCCTCCGACTCGGACGCCCCCACTGATCCGGGGGATTGGCCCGGACGATGGCAGAGTCAGGCCGCTCGGGCGATGGCGGCCCTCGGCCTGGAGGGACGAATCGATCTGGATGGAAGGCTTCGGGGTGATGAAAACGATCTGTCATCGGACCCTGTTCTGACATTCAAGGCGAAACTGACCGAAGGCACCATCACACCGGATGCCGGGATGAGTGATTTCTTCGCCGAACTCGGCTTCGTCTGGCCGACGGGGTTTCAACTCGAACAGTGCGACGGGATCATCGAGTTCGACACGGAGAGAGTCGGGCTCTCATCGTTTCACGGTGAAAGAAGAGAGGGCATGGTGAACGCTCGAGGGTTCATCTCCCGACAGGATGATTCGGCGGGACTTGAGGTCACTTTCGCCGGCATTCAGATGGAGGACTATCTGCTGGATCTGATCCCCACCGGCCCCCGTTCAAGAGCGAGAGAGCTCTGGGACAGGTTCAAACCAAGGGGGACCTTCGATGCCGATCTGAACTGGAATCAGAATGCAGCAGGCGTCAGTGATTCGCTGGTGATGGTCGAACCGGATTCCATCACACTCGAAATGGAGGGCGAGGACGTCGACCTCCACAGAAAGTCCGGTCGCATGTCCATACGCCCCACGATCATCACCGCTGAACGACTCGAGGTGGAATTCAGAAACACCAGAATGATCCATGGAAACATGTCGCTGGATGGTTCCTACGGCGAGCAATCGGATGGAGAGGGACTCACTCTCGAGGGCCAGGTCGATCGCGGTCGGTTCAGCTCGCCAGTTGTGCCGGTGATTCTCGAACTCGTGGGCGCCGGTCGTGTGCGGGAGACGTGGCTCGAGCTGGAGCCGGCCGGTGAGTTCGATTGCGCCTTCGAGTATCGAAGCCTGGAGAACGACGAAATCGACTATCTGGTCGACATCACGCCACGGCGCCTGAGCGCGACCCTCGAAAACGGACAGGTTCATGCGAACTTCAGCAATGGAGCCCTGTTCATATCCCCGGGACAGTTCGACATCGAACATCTGGAGGCCTCGATTCCGGGGCCGGGCATCATGCGTGTCGAGGGCGTGATAAGGACCGAGGAATGGATCGATCTGGATGCGACCGTCGAATACGACTTCGAATCATTTCCGCAATCGAACCTTGCCTACTTCCCCCCACCGCTCTCCAACGGATTCAAGGCGGTTGAGTTCGCCAGCGAAGGTCCGCTGTCTTCGAACATGACGTCGATCAGCGGGCGTTGGCATCCAGACGAAAGCATCGAGCGCCCACGCCGATACGACTATGCCGGCGAAATCGTCTTCCAGGATGGTGAACTGACCGCGGCCACCAGACTCGTGGATTTCGACGGACGGTGCTCGATCCGCTCATCCAGTGCGATGGATGACGACCTGACATCGTTGATCACCATCATGGATGGCCGGCTCGAAGGCGACTCGCTGAAGATGCAGGACAGATTGCTTTTGAATCCCTCGACACGACTCTCGATAGATGACTCGAACACCTTCCGAGCAGGCGACATCACGGGAGATATTGCAGGTGGCCGGATACTCGGAGATCTGGAGATCGACCTCGATTCCTTCGATTGGTTGCTGTCGATGGATCTCGAGGATGCCAAACTCGAGGACCTGACCAAGGCCTCTGACGCTCAAGTGACGAGTGGCACTGAAGGTGACCTAAGAGCCTCCTTCAACGTCAGAGGAACGATCGACGAGCCCGAAACGAAATTCGGACGCGGTCGAATAGTGATCCAGAACGGGAGGATGACGGATTCACCCCTGACTCTGAGCATTCTACAACTGTCGCAGCTGATGCTTCCGATCAGTGACAGTTTCGAGTTCGGAGAGATCGACTTCTCGATAGATGCAGACACGCTGCGTCTGGACGAACTGATGCTGACCTCCCCCACAATCGAGTTCACAGGAAAGGGGGAGATGTNACTGGACAGCTGGGAACTCGCGGTNAGACTCTTTCCCAAGGGCACCATTCCCCTGGTGAGNGATCTGATCAGCGGAGTCACNGGANCGNTGTATGCCATCAACATCAAGGGNACACTGGACGAACCCGTGGCGAGCGTCGAACCCTTGCCACTGCTTGGCGATCCGGCGAGAATCGATCANTCCTCGATGCCTGAGGATTCGAAGCTAGAATCTAGGGAACCAGACACGAATTCAGAATGAATGGCGCAAAGCCAGAAATTCCCCACACGGGATTTGAGAAAGGCGCACAAATGTCCTCGGACGATATCTGCCAGAAGGCGAGTCGACTGCTTTCGGAGGCCTCCAGAAGAGAGGCCACCCAGGCATCGGAGATGATCGAGACCGTCACCAAGCTTCTGCAGAACGATGCCGATCTGGGGCAATTGAAGCTGATCAACAGCGCACTCAAGGAGATGCGCTACTCNTATGACATCTTCAACAAGTACAAGGGCGTGAGAAAGGTCTCGATCTTCGGNTCGGCAAGAACNCCGGAGGACCACGAGGACTATCTGGCCGCCCACGAATTCGGTCGGCTGATCGCNGANGATGGATGGATGTCCATCACCGGNGCCGGNGACGGGATCATGAAGGCCGGCCANGCNGGCCCCACNCGCGAAGCCTCGTTCGGACTGCGNATCAGACTTCCATTCGAGACGACNGCCAACGATGTNATCGAAGGNGATCCGAAACTGATCAATTTCAGATACTTCTTCACGAGAAAACTGATGTTCGTCAGTCACTCCGATGCGATCGCGGTCTTTCCCGGCGGTTTCGGNACTCAGGACGAGTTGTTTGAAAGNCTGACCCTGATGCAGACTGGCAAGAGCGAGATAGTCCCNGTGGTCCTGGTNGAGGGNGAAGGCGGCAACTACTGGGAGCAATGGCAGAAGGGNCTCACGGACAACCTGCTGGAGAAGGGCTGGATCAGTCCAGAGGATCCGGCGCTCTATCACATCGCACCCGATGTGAACTCGGCTGTGGAACACGTTCTCAGGTTCTACCGCAGATTCCACTCATCCCGCTATGTGGGAGATCGTTTCGTGATGAGACTGAAAGAGCGATTGAGAGATGAACAGGTTCGAGCGCTCGAGAAGGAGTTCGGCGACCTCGTGGCGAAGGGTGGCATGGAGCAATCAGGAGCTCTGAAAGCCGAGAACACCCATCTCGAACTTCCGAGGCTGCACTTCCATTTCGTGAGGAGATCCTTCGCACGCCTCCGCATGATGATCGATCGGCTCAATGAATTCCCTCTTGAAGAGGGCTCATGATGCATNCCGGNCTGNNTTTCNTGCTGACGNNCATCGGCATCGNATGCCTGACGGGCTGCAAANCCGTGAAGNTCGNTGAGAAAGCCCCGGAACCTTCGACGAATGCNTCTNTNNCCNNCACGCCCAGAGGCCAGAGTGGCATAGAGATGCTGACCGTGCTGATCCCGGAGCAGGATGATCTCGACGGCCTCATCCGTGAGAACAGCAANCCCATCCAGTCGGATGAAGCAAGCCGCAGACTCGCCGGGGAGGCCATTCTCGTCCGGATACTCGAGCAGAAGGATCTGCTCAGAGTGCTTTCGACGCTCGAAGAGAGCGGTGCCGCCCAGAACACATGGTGCGGNCAGATGATGGAGTGGCGCGACCTCNTCGAACATCGAACGAAGAATCAACTGATGATGATGAAGGATGATCTTCTTCTGTTCANCGANGGACGCNTGACGATCGGAGCAAGANGNTGGATCGAACCCGCGATCGATGGAGTGCGCACGCGCGTGGANCTGGTCCCGCGGCACNTCGCCGATCGCCCGGAGACGNCCTCGCTGATCAGAAACAACAAGGTCGTCCCTCGATNCTTCGATGTCGCATCGGTCCAGACCGAACTCGCNCCNGGNGAGATTCTCATGATCACCTGCACNNNGCCCCCCCNGGGNTCCTGGCAGGTTGACGTNCCGGAGGANNTCNATGAGNAAGCGGCANCCGAANGATGGANNGAAGNCCACNNTGGAGGNGNCGNNNTCGGNCGNGGACAGCNNCCCNNTCNCNNCCGNCGGGNCAGAGGAAACGTGNNGATCGTCTTGGCCATATCATGTTCATGACTCCGGCNCTNTCCTCGGAAAGACGGTCACAGCGCACCGCCCTGCTNTTGATNCCGAGAATTCCGNGTGGAATGCTTCCGCAGGCGAANATCNCCCCGACCAGCACACAGGACAACGGATGACCGAGCACACGACGAGAGACAATGAGATGACCGGCGAGCGTCCGACGCGGAATCGCAAGGCACGCGCCCTTCCACCCGTCTCCACGATTCCCACGCTCTTCACTCTGGCGAATCTGGTGTGTGGTTTCGCNGCGATCCATTACGCCTCGAAACCCATAGGCACGACGACGATATTCGACTGGAGCACCCTGACGGTGGCNGGGATTCTCGTCTTCGTNGGNATGTTCTTCGANTCGATCGACGGGGCNGTNGCGAGACTNACNAAATCGATGAGNGATGTGGGNGCCATGCTCGACTCGCTCTCNGACATNGTGACGTTNGGAGTCGCACCGGCANTGATGATGCTNCGTCTGGTCTCGCACTACTACTACGGNGCGGAGGAGAGTCAGGCGAGCATCATCGGNCCGGAAGCCGGTGATTTCTTCTCNAAGATNATCTGGGGCATCGCGGCGGTCTANCTGTGTTGCACCGCNCTCAGGCTTGCACGATTCATGGTNGAAACNCCATCCGCCTCNGTCGAGGACCACAGNATNTTCAATGGCCTNCCGACCCCGGGGGCGGCAGGNGCGATCGCCAGCCTCATCGTTCTTCAGCAGCACCTACTCTTCACCACTGCGNAGACCAGCACCACGCAGGAGATTCTGGCGAACAGCTTCGCACTGGGCATACCATTNGTNACCCTNCTGTGCGCATTCGCGATGATCTCNCGACTTCCNTATGCCCACTTCGTGAATCGATATCTCGCACCGAAACAGGANTTCACCTGGCTGGCCAAGATCATCATCCCCATCGTGTTNGCAAGTCTCTGGCCACANATCACNCTTGCCGTCGGTTTCACCNCNTACGCNNTGACNGGCCCGCTTGCACTGACGAAGAAGAAAAAGAAANGAGANCCCGGCTCNGAAGTCGGAAACCAGACATGACTGAACTCACNAATGCCGCAGNACTCGGAAACGGACGCTTCGGGCGTTTCGGNGGNCGATACGTCCCNGAAACACTGATTTTCGCTCTNGATGAATTCTCCTCCGCNTANCTGGAGGCCAGAGCCGATCCGGCNTTCGACTCGGAACTGCAGACACTGCTCGNGGATTTCGTCGGNCGCGCCACGCCGTTCCANCTCGCGCCGNNGCTGACGGAGCATGTGGGCGGTGCGAGAATCTGGCTGAAGCGGGAGGATCTCGCACATACCGGNGCACACAAGATCAACAACACCATCGGCCAGGCGCTGGTGGCCAGACGCATGGGCAAGAAGAGGATCATCGCTGAGACGGGCGCCGGCCAGCATGGAGTGGCCACCGCGACCGCCTGCGCCCGCCTCGGACTTGAGTGCGAGATCTACATGGGCTCGGAGGACGTCCGAAGACAGGCATTGAACGTCTTCAGGATGGAGCTGCTCGGGGCCAGGGTGCATTCCGTTGAAAGCGGGTCCCGAACCCTGAAGGATGCGACCAATGAAGCCATGCGGGACTGGATGGGATCGGTTGGCGAGACTCATTACATCATCGGTTCCGTGGTGGGCCCTCACCCGTTTCCGACGATCGTCCGTGATTTCCAATCAGTGATCGGCAAGGAATGCCGGGAACAGTGTCTCCAGAACTTTGGAGCGCTTCCCGATGCCGTGGTAGCGTGCGTCGGAGGAGGCTCGAATGCGGCCGGCATCTTTCATCCGTTCATAGATGATGAGGCGGTGGCGCTTCATGGGATCGAAGCGGGTGGCCGCGGCATGAACGCCGGAGATCATGCTGCTCCGCTTGGACAGGGGGAACCCGGCGTGCTGCACGGCTCACTCTCCTATGTCCTTCAGGACGACTGGGGGCAGACGATGGCTGTCCATTCCTGCTCGGCGGGCCTGGACTATCCCGGAGTCGGCCCTGAACACGCCTCATGGAAGGACAGCGGAAGAGTCATCTACAGCTCGGTTGATGACGCCATGGCGCTCGACGCGTTTCAGACATTCTCGAGGTTGGAAGGCATCATTCCGGCGCTCGAAACCGCCCATGCCATCTCGGGCGCCATGACAGTGGCTGAGACGATGGATGAGGACAAGAACCTCGTCATCAACGTCTCGGGACGAGGTGACAAGGACGTCAATGAGGTGATCCGTCTACTNGGCNGGAGCCGCCGGGACTGANNCCTCCGACTCCCTGGGGATGANATCGACGGCGATCGGATAGTGGTCGGANGCATGCGCTTCAGGNGCNTCATCCTTTCGCCAGTCATAGTGATTCGAATCACCGGGATAGAAGGTGCCCAGAACGAAACCGCTTTCAGGGACCATCTCCNNNAGCGCNCCGTCATTCATCAGGATGTANTCGATGATGCGCCCCGACTCGTGNGTCACCCAGNGCGGCGCNTCGGGATGNGACGAATCGAAAACTCGATGAGCCATCGCATCGGTCANTCCNCCTTCGAGAAGCAACTGCATCGACTTGTACTCGGACTTCGCATTGAAGTCNCCNAGCACGATGAGGTTGCTTGCGGGGTCCGACTCGAGTCTGTCGGCGACGATCTCNAGAAGCTTCAGACCTTCCGCTTCGCGACGNTAGGCATGAGCNAANCCNCCGCTCTTGAGATGNACCACGATCANTGTGAATGCGTATCCCTCNTCGGTCTTGANATCGACCATCAACGGGCTCCGCTGGAAAGCNAGNTCNGGATCCTCNGGNACGGGCTGAAACCCNTCGCCGACTCGCACCACGTCGGCGGTGCTCAAGGCGGGCCAGTTCTGCGCCGCNGTGATGGGCACCCGGCTCAGAACCGATTGTTCGACGCCNCGGTAGTAACCNGCATCGAGACTCGCGACATGNTCGTATCCCAGATCNGCCAGATGCTCATCNCGGAAACGAANCANCGCTTCGAGGGATTCNACNTCCTGNAGGGCCAGGACATCCGCATCGAGCTCACGAATCGCCTTGGCAAGNGCGACCANCTGACCGGGCCTCGATGCGAGTTCGGCATCATCCCANNNGCCTGACAAGGCCGGGTCATCGACATCNTCNAAGTAGTTCAGGACGTTGTAGGAACCGATTCGAATCGNACCATCCACCGCCNCCGGNGACNCGCGAAGTCCGTAACGATGNCCGGGCCCGAANCCCNCCGACTTCTTCGANNCNTCNTCCTGTGCCGTGGCAGGCGCAANCAGGACGAGTGACGAGAACACCACTCCCAGCTGACCGCTGNTCAAGGACATCGAGCTTCACTCCGTGNGANTTTCCGAAAGAATCAGACGAGCAGCATCGCCGGCTTCTCGACCAGCATCTTCAAGGACTGCAGGAAACGGGCGGCCATGGCACCATCGATCACACGATGATCCAGACTGAGTGTTCCAGTCATGCGCAGCCCCGGAACGATTTCGCCGTTCTCCACGACGGGTTGCTCGATGGCGGCGCCACAGGCCAGAATCGCGCTGTTGGGNGGGTTGATGATCGCAGTGAAATGATCCACTCCGAACATGCCCAGATTGGAGATGGTGAACGTCGAATCCGACATGTCCTCGGCGGACAGACCGCGGGAACGCGCTTTCGCGGAGAGNTCCTTCACCTGCTCGGCGATCTGNCGNACACTGAGCTGGTCTGCATGACGGANCGTGGCGACCACGAGTCCGCCACCACGCTCTTCGGGAAGAGCGATCGCCACTCCGATGTTGATGGCNCCGTGCATGACGAGACGCTCGCCCGCGAAACTCGAGTTGAAGTACTTGTGNTCCCTGATNGCNAGGGCGCAGGCCTTGATGAGNAAATCATTGACGGAGGCCTTCACACCGAAGGATGCAAGACGCTNGTTGACCTGNGAACGCACATCGGTCATCGAGGCCATGTCGAAACTCATGGAGACCTGNTAGTGNGGAATCGTCGTCTTGCTNTCCACCAATCGCCGGGCGATCGTCTGACGCATGCCGGANAGATCCTCTTCTCCNGCGACCAGCGTTCCGGTTCCNGGAGNAGGCNCGGAGGCCGTCGNAGCNNNTGACGGCTGTGCGGAGGGGCCGCCCGCTGCGANNCTGGCGAGAACNTCACGCTTGATGATGCGGCCNCCCGGTCCCGAACCGNNNAGTTCGGANAGTGAAATTCGATTCTCCTCGGCGATTCGNCGAGCCACCGGACTGACCTTGATACGCCCTCCCGAGGNCGTCACCGGNGCTGCTGTCGCAGGTGCGGGAACNGCGGGGATGGCCGCCACNGGCTGGACCGGTACGACTGCGGGTGNNGGGGCTGGCGCNGGNGCNGGGNCTGGNGCTGGCTCGGGNGANGAGGCNGNGGGCTCGGNGGCGGCATCAGCTGGCGCGGNGGANTCGGNAGGTGCGGCTGNCGCGGCGGCGGCGGCATCAGCGATGGCGGATTCCGNGGTCTCACCGTCNTCTGCCAGCACGGCNATGGTTGTTCCGACGGGNACCTGCTTGCCTGCCTCGACGAGAAGACCGGCGATCACNCCATCGTCGAANGCCTGCATTTCCATGGTCGCCTTGTCCGTTTCGATATCGGCAAGGACGTCTCCGGAGGAGACTTCATCTCCGACACCGACGTTCCATTGGATGATGGTGCCAGCTTCCATGGTGTCTGAGAGTCGGGGCATCGTGACTTCGATGGACATCGGATCTTGAGCTCCTGCAGCGTGGACGGCCGAATGCCGACTCAGGCGTTGTAGGTGGTTGCACGGACCGCTTCGCAGATCCGATGAGTGTTGGGAAGATACGCCTGCTCGAGTTCGGTGGCGTAGGGAGTTGGGACATCTGCACTGTGCACTCGAGTGACCGCATTGTCCAGATCATCGAAACAGTGCTGATGAACCTGGGANGCGATCTCCGAGCCGGGGGATCCGAAGGGCCACGACTGGTCGACGACGACGCAGTANTTGGTCTTCTTCACACTGGCCACGATCGTGTCGATGTCGAGGGGGCGGATGGTTCGACCGTCGATGACTTCGCAGGAGATTCCCTCCTTGGCGAGTTCTTCGGCGGCTTCGAGNCAGAAATGAACCGGTCGGCCGAAGGAGACGATCGTGCAATCGGTTCCCGGACGCCTGATGAGCGCCTGTCCGAACGGGATCAGGTACTCGTTCTCTGGAACGTCATCCGAAAAGGCGAGAAGACGCTCGGACTCGAGGAAGAAGACNGGNTCGTCATCTCTGATCGCGGACTTGAGCAGCCCCTTCGCATCGGCGGGGAACGCAGGGATCGCCATCTTCAANCCTGGAACGTTGGAGAANAGGCCCTCGACGCACCAGCTGTGNGTGGACCCCAGCTGGCCNCCGGCGCCGTCGTTGCCTCGAAAGACGATCGGGCANCCGTACTGNCCACCCGACATGTAGAGCATCTTGGGCGCGTTGTTGAGGATCGGGTCNGCNGCGACCAGGCTGAAGGACCATGACATGAATTCGACGATGGGTCGAAGACCGATCATGGCAGCGCCGATCGCCATGCCTGAAAATCCGCTTTCCGAGATCGGAGTGTCGACGATGCGGCGGGAGCCGAACTCCTCGAGCATGCCACGACTGACCTTGTAGGCGCCGTCGTATTCGGCGACTTCCTCGCCGAGGAGGAAGACGCGCTCATCCCGTCGCATCTCCTCGCTCATCGCCTCGTTCAAGGCGTCTCTGTATTCGATGATCCTGGTCATTGATCAGCCTTCTCCCTTGCTGGAACCTGCGTCACGGATGATCTCGGGTTCGGTTGTGCCGTTGTAGGGGCCCCAGGCCTCCACGTAGACGTCGCGATAGAGCTCCTCCTCGATGCTTGGGGGAGGAGATGCCTCGGCCCATTTGATCGATTCCTTGACTTCGCTTCTGACCTCCTTGGCCATGGCCTTGAAGGAATCCTCATCGAGCTTCCCGGAGTCCATCAGATGGTCACGAAGCTGGGCGATCGGGTCACCCGACTCGTAGACCTCCTCCTCCTCTCGCGAGCGGTACTTTCTGGGGTCGGACATCGAGTGCCCCTTGAAGCGATAGGTTCGCATGTCGATGAAGGCGGGTCGGGATGTCTCACGTGCTTCGTCGATGACCTCCTTCATGCCGTCATAGACATTGAGAACATCCATGCCATCGATCTCTCGGGCCGTGATTCCATACGCGCCCGCCTTCGCGACGATCTGGTCGCCCATGGTCGTGCCACGCTGAATGCTGGTGCCCATCGAATACCCGTTGTTCTCGACGACGTACACCACGGGCACATCGAGGAGCCCGGCAAGGTTCATGGCCTCATGCAGGGCGCCCTGGTTCAAGGCGCCATCTCCGAGGAAGCACAGCGTGACCTGGCGATTCTTGCCCTTGTTGATCACCTCGTCGATGTACTTGGTCCCGAATGCGAGGCCGGTTCCGAGAGGCGTCTGGGCCCCCACGATGCCATGGCCTCCGAAGAGATTGTTGTCCCGGTCGAACATGTGCATCGAGCCACCCTTGCCCTTGGCGCATCCACCGATTCGCCCGAACATCTCAGCCATGCAGTACTTGGGATCCATTCCACGTGCCAGAGCATGCCCGTGATCCCGATACGCGGTGACGACCGGATCCGAGTGTTCGGTGGCGGCGATGCAACCGACCGCCACGGCTTCCTGGCCGATGTAGACATGGCAGAAACCACCGATCTTGCGGTCTTGATAGGCCTGCATGGTTCGAACCTCGAACTCACGGATCAGAACCATCATTCGGAGCCACTCGAGATGCTTCTCAAATGGAAGCGCTCTCGAAACGGAGCTGGAACTCTTTGCGAGGCCGTCGAAGTGGCCGGTTCCAATCGCTGTATTCACAACGGACATGGGTGTTGAATCCTAAAGGGGGACCGAGAAAAGCGTTCAGGTGCTTGAAGAGCCGATCATAGGATATCGATTTCGCTCTCCCAGAGCGCGGCTGAACTGCTTCCTTTTGTCCCTTTAGGGGCAGTTGAGGGGGAAACAACACACTTTTCCGACATGACTTGCCGACTCAGAGACCTTTTTGCTCCGAGGCGAACTGCTGGTTGGATCCATCCTCGAGCGCCTGAGCCTTCAGGATCAAAAGCGCGCGCTCCAGTTGGGGATCCTTGCCCTCGGTGATCAGGGTGTCGACTTCAGGTCTCGGAGCCCGGTCGTCGGCGTCGAGCCATTCCTCGATCAGATCCGCCTTCTGGCGAAGTTCGACGGAATCCACGATCTGTTCGGGGTTCATGGCGACCACGAGGTGGGGATTCACACCCCAATCCGTGGCCCCTGCCTTCTTGTGGACGAGCCGCCCCCGTTCCTCCGTCCCGACCGGAGGCAGAACGTAGTACTGGGTGGTCAGCTTGACGGCGGCCTGCTGAGAGAATGGCATGGCGAGCTGATGCACGGTCTGCACGCTGCCCTTGCCGAAGCTGCGCTCGCCGAGAACCAGAGCGGAGTCATGCGCCTTGAGTGCGCCTGCGACGATCTCACTGGCGCTGGCGGAGCCCTGATTCACCAGAATCACGGTGGGAAGCCCCTTCAGAGCGGCCATCCCCGGTTGCGCGGGGAGCTCCCAGACGGTCTTTCGGGTTCGGTCCTCACCCGAGACGATCACACCTTCGTCGACGAAGAGATTCGAGAATTCGACCGCGGAGCGAAGAAGGCCTCCGGGGTTGTAGCGGAGGTCGAGAATCAAGCCGTTCACGGGACGGACGGCGTGCATCTCCTCGAGGGCCGCGAGGAAATCATCGAAACTGTCCTCGTTGAATGAGGTCAGGCGGACGTATCCGATTCCGGCGTTTTCATCGATGTACCAGTCCCAGGTCGGTTCACCCTGGGAATCGATCTCCTTCTTCCACCATCCGTTGACCGAACGCATCTTGATCTGATCACGCTTGATCGCCAGATCGAACGGGTCTTCGATGCCCTCACGCTTGAGGGTCAGGACGACATCCTCCCCGACCGGTCCGGTGATCTCGTCAACGGCTCGATTCAGACTCCATCCGACCGTGCCCTTGCCCTCGACGCCGAAGATGATGTCACCGGCCTTGACGCCACTGCGTGCGGCTGGCGAACCCTCGAGCGGGTTCACGATGACGATCTGACGCCGGTCATCGTGGCGGATGAGAATGCCCACGCCGACGAAGGCACCGTTGACCTGCTGCTGGAAGCGGCGAATCTCGTCAGGCCAGATGACCTGGGAATACTCGTCCTGAAAATCCTTTTCGAGGCGATACATGGCTCCGTCACCGAACTCGCGGATGATGACTTCGGAAGGCACCTTGACCGTCCGGTTGTTGGCGAGCAACAGCTCGTCGATCAGTCTTCGACAGGTTTCGGAGTTGATGTCCTCTTCACTCATGTCACCGATGCGCTTTTCGTGGATCTCGAGGAACTCGTCGAATCGGGCCACCTTGTCATCGGATCCGAGATCCGAGAAGTTTTCGGTGAGCGCCTTGGTCGTCACGAAGATCCGCAACGCTTCGAGTCCACCCTCGAGAAGGGGCTTCCACCCTGCACCCGAGATGTGATCGCGGGAGGTCATGACCAGGGCACGCTTGAGCATGCGGTCGTTGATGTCCCTGAGACGTTCCTTCCACTCGTCGGCGAAGGCTTCGTTGTATTCGGGGAATTCGGTCTCGGGAGCATAACGCTCCATCTCCTGACGACGAAGCTCGTGCAGCGTTCGCTGGGCGTATTGAGCCAGAAGTGAGATTCGACGGTTCACCGCATCAAGCTCCTCGTCGTAGCGCTTGTAGAGCCCGGTCCTTTGGGTGTCCTCATGAAGAGTGCGAAGTCGGTAGAGCAGATCCTGAGCAAGCAGCCAGTCGCCTTCGCTCTGGGCCTCGGCGAGTTCATCTTCCGAAAGTTGGAGTAGCTCGACGATGCGGTCATCATCGAGCGTCTGGGACCAGTCGTCGGACAGAGTCTGGATCTTCACGGCGGAATTGAGGGCCTCGACGAGTTTGCTCTCGGCGAGGAGATCGTTCATCTCGGTGAAGGCTTCAGCCCGATCATCCGAGCGATCCCCTTCCGCCTCGATCAGATGGGAGTTCCACGCTTCGACCGACTCTCGAAGATCAGTGGCGAGTTTGGGGTCGGCGCTCTCGGGAATGGCTTGCAGACGCTGTGAGAGAATCTCAGAATCGCCGCTTTTGGCGGCCTCCCAGACACTCGACTTCCAGCCCTCGAGACTCTGGACCGATTCGGTGGATGCCTCGACGGAACCATTCGTCTCCTGTTGCTGGGCGAATCCATGGACACAGACCGCCGTGATCCCCACCAGAAGTGTGGAAGTGAGGAACCACGATGAACGACTGGAGGAAAATGATGCGGTGTTCTGTGATGGCATGATGATTCGAAACTCCCTGGGGTGTGGAGGACCACTTGGCGCTGGTCCGGTGGGGCATGTGTGGCCACCTCTGGCATCGGAGCGTGAGACCACTCACTTGAATCCAACGGTGTGACCCATGAATCCTGTACTCTTATACCCAGCATAGGTTCGTTCGTTCCATGAGAAGCGGCCTGTTATCGGGCAGATATTTGGAAGATCGCGTGCGCCAAAGCCTCTTTGATGAAAAACAGAGGGTCGAATCCGGTCGCTGAGGAGGGTGAAGCCTTGGAGAACATGTCCAAATGCGTGTCCTGCGACTATCCCCTCCAGGGCCTTGCTCCAGACGGACACTGCCCGGAATGCGGCAAACCGGTCCGGGATTCGCGCCCTGTGGGCACCGGAACTCACGCGGAAGACGAACTGATCCAGCGAGCCATGAAATACATCGCCTCGGGATGGATGGTGGTTCTCCTGATGCCATTCGTATGTCTTTCAAACATCGTCGGCATCGTGATTCTGCTGGTGGCGGTGGGATTCAGACTCTACGGACTGACTCGTCTGCGTTCCTTGAATCGCTCCCGTGATGGGAAGCTGGCACGGCACTCACTGGACGGGCTGAAGGTCGCTCTGGCGGTGGCATGGACCACTCTGGGCGCCCTCATCGTCTGCTTGATCATCAACCGAGTGCTGGCCCTGCTCCAGATCACGCGTCAGGACAGCGTGGTCTTCGTCTGGATCATTTCGATCCTGTTGATCATGACCGCGGTCGAAGCCAGAAGCTGGATGACCTGGGTTCGAGAGGAAGCGAAGCGCCGAGGATTTCCGAAGCTCGAAGGCATCATCATGGTGACGGGAACTCTCATCATGATTCCGATCTTCAGCGTGCTCGTCATCCCAGTTGCGAATCAGGTTCAGGATTCATGGCTGACATTGATCACCGGGATCGCGCTCTTACTTTCATTTCCACTTCTCAGCGCCTGCGGCTGGGGAGTCACCGCGGTCTTCAAGGACATGCATCATCAGTCGATGGACCATGCCCAGGACCTTGGAAATGGTGATGAGATCCTGAGCGCGCGAATCGAGAACACCATCACGATGCCGACGCCAGTCGAAGACGACTCGGAGATTCCTCTGGCGGACCCGAGGGATCGCGAGCGAGATTCAGACTGATTCACCTCGGGTCCCGAAGGCACGTTCCGCGAGATCGACTGCACGACGAAGCGCCGCGGACTTGTTCATGGTCTCGTCGAATTCCCTGGTCGGATCCGAGTCGAGGACGACCCCCGCCCCGGCCTGAAGATCGACGACCCACTCGCCATCGACCTGCTCCGTGGGAATGACGATGGTTCTCAGCGCCAGTGCGATGTCGGCCCCCCCGCCGAGCCCGATCGCACCGATGCCCCCCGCATAGGGGCACCGCCGGGTCGGTTCGACCTCGTCGATGATCTCCATCGCACGAATCTTGGGCGCCCCGCTGACGGTGCCGACCGGAAGCGTCGCCCGCAGTGCATCCCACTGATCGAGGTCGGATCGCAGACGCCCGGTCACCGTGGAGGAGATGTGCATCACGTGGCTGTATCGTTCGATCTCCATGCACTTGTCGATCGAGATCGAGGCGGTCTCACAGGCCCGCCCGAGATCATTGCGGGCGAGATCCACCAGCATGACGTGTTCGGAACGCTCCTTCTCATCGGAGAGAAGTTCCTCTTCGAGGGCGAGGTCCTCGTCTTCGGTGCGCCCTCTGCGTCTGGTTCCGGCAAGCGGTCGACTGGTCACCACGTCGTCACGCACGCGGCAGAGTATCTCGGGGCTCGCCGCGACGAGAATGCACCCTTCACACTGAAGGTAGATCTGGTAGGGACTCGGGTTCACCACTCTGAGCGCGCGATAGATGTCGAAGGGATCCGCGGTCGTCGTGCGTCGGAAACGCTGACTGATGACGGTCTGAAAGACGTCTCCGGCCACGATGTACTCCTTCACATCCTCGACGGCCGTCTTGAAACTCTCCGGCGTGAAATTCGAAAGACACGTCTTCGTGTCATGACTCGCCAGGTCGCCGGCGATGATTCCGGGGTCGAGGTGCGGAAGTGACTCGGTGAGCAGTGTCGAGACCTCGTCGAGACGACGCGAGGCATCGGCGAACGCCTCCCCCGCATCCGGCCATCGACCGACGTCGCTTCTGACGAGCACGTGGATCTTCTTCGAGACATGGTCGAAGACGACCAGTTCCTCGTAGAGCCCGACATGCATGTCGGGCAGACCGCGATCATCCTCGGGGGCGTTCTCGAACGAGAGCTTCCCGGCTTCGAGCCAGCGAACCGCGTCGTATCCGATGTGTCCCACCCAGCCCCCGCAGAAACTGTCGGGCAGAGTCTCCTCGGGCGTTCCGAGTTCGCTGTTCGAGGCCAGTCTGCGAGGGACCGACAGTGGATCGGACTCCCGGGAACGTTCCTCGGTGCCGGCTCCATTGTCTCGAACAGTCACCTGATGACCATGAGCGATCACTTCGAGACGAGGCCTCGTTCCCAGAACGGAGGCACGACCGACCTGAGCGCCCTGCCCCCCCTGTTCCACGGATTCGAAGAGAAAACTCGGGGCACGGCGGTCATCGGCCCTGACGAGCGCGCGATAGGCGAGCACCGGAGTCAGACGATCACTCATCAACGTGCGGTGCAGAATCACCGGAAGACCGTGTCTTGCCTCGTCCTCGAATGTGCGTTGATCGATGGCCATGCAGAAAGGATAGGAAACTACGTCCCCTCCTGCTGAGTTAAGAACTACACTTCGCATATGCAGACCCAGATGACATCGGGACATTCCGCCGTTCCAGGAGACTCGATGAGCGAACCAATCGCCTCCTTGCGCGCACTGAGAAAGACCTATTTCAAACCGGATGGATCGGTTCTCGTCGATGCACTCAGAGGTGTCGATCTTGACATCCCGAAGGGGCAGTACCTCGCCATCATGGGGGCCTCAGGATCCGGAAAATCCACCCTCATGAACCTGCTCGGCTGTCTCGACACCCCCACCAGCGGGTCCTACACCCTCGAAGGCATCGACGTAGCCACCCTTCCGGACGAGGAGCTCAGTGCGATACGGGGCAGGAAGATCGGATTCGTCTTCCAGGCGTTCAACCTGATCAGCGAACTCGACATCGTGGAGAACGTCTGCGTTCCCCTGCTGTATCAGGGGATTCCTCGGCCGGTTAGAAGACAACGGGCGCTCGAAGCGCTGGATCAGGTCGGACTGGGCGATCGAACGACCCACCGCCCGCGTGAGTTGTCAGGCGGCCAGCAGCAGAGAGTGGCGGTCGCACGCGCCCTGGTCACGAAACCGGCCATCGTGCTTGCCGACGAACCCACGGGAAACCTCGACTCCACGACGGAACGCTCTCTTCTGAACCTCTTCGACGAACTTCATGACGACGGCATGACCATGATCATCGTCACGCACGAACCCACTCTCGCCGAACGCTGCGAAAGAATCATCCGACTGAAGGATGGATCGATCGACACGGACGAGCCCGGCGGCAAGGCCCGATGAAAGTGATGGGAATCGATCCCGGACTGAACATCACCGGCTACGCCTGCGTGGAATGTGGCGGAGGCTCGGAGGCACCCCGTCTGTTGGAAGCGGGCGTGATCAGAATGCCCAAGACGACGAATCTTCCCGTGAGACTGGGTCATCTCTTCGAGGAACTGGAATCTCTGCTGGGCGAATTCTCACCGGGAAGACTGGTCGTCGAATCGATCTTCAGTCACAAGCGCTTCCAGGGATCGGGCCTTCTCATGGGACACGCGCGTGGAGTGATCCTGCTTGCCGCCCAGCGGCGCGGGGTTCCGACGGGAGAACTCGCACCCGCCGAGGTCAAGAAGGCCCTGACCGGAAACGGCCGGGCCACGAAGGACCAGATGCAGCAGGCCGTGATGTCGCAGTGCGGGCTTTCGGAGGTTCCTTCCCCACCCGATGTGGCGGATGCCATTGCGATCGCACTGGGCGCGGCGCATAGAGGGCAT
Organism: Phycisphaerae bacterium; assembly: GCA_002709755.1. GTDB lineage: Bacteria > Planctomycetota > Phycisphaerae > Phycisphaerales > SM1A02 > UBA8087. The sequence continues at coordinate 36,998 of PAQN01000009.1, read as the reverse complement.
TTCGAGACGATGGATCTCGACTGAACTCTTCAGCGCTCCCAGGGCGAGAGAACGATCGTGACGGGCGTCCCCGGGGAGGGAACGCGCTCGGTTCGGATCTCCCAGACGGCGGCATCCACCGAGACTTGATCTGAGATCACCCCGGGCAGCCCGAGGACTTCATCCCCGAATGTCGCGAAACCGATGAGTGAACCACTGAAATCGGCGACATACCGTTCCTTAGAATCGAAACGCGACCCCGCGAAGATCCAGGGTGTCGAAGGGAGGACATCCTGCTCGGCGGAACGAGTGATCAACTCCTCGACGCTTGATTCGATCTCGTTCCCGTTGCGATCCTTGAACCGGACACGCACACGCACGGAAGACCCGGTCGGTGGAATCCGTTCGATCACNTATCGATCGCCNCGCANCGTCTCNAGCCAGCGACCGGGCGNACCCGATTCGAGACCGATCATCAGAAGCGCGGAATGAACGAGGCTCGGCTGACAATCGACGACGACGATCGACTCGTGCTCACGNGTCCCNCGCAGGCATGCGACCTGCTCGATCCAGCCGGCGTCGATCGCGATGAATCCCGGCACGTGGACCTCNCGATCCCGAACGCGACACTCGATGCCTCCGGGAAGCTGAATCCTNCCGGAGGGCATGNCAGNCNCCGNCTCCACCTCGGGGGNGGTGGGAGAAGCNGGTGCNGAAGANGCGGANCGACCTGACGNGCACCCCACNATGGTGATGCAGGATCNTNAGCAAGGCGAATGTTCCGACGGCTCGAGAACCGATGATCTTNANGGCCATGNCCCGAGCGTACCATTCACATTCAGACGTCCGCGGNAAGACCGTCGCGAGGATGAAAAAAAGGCCCGGTCGAGGCGAACCTCAGACCGAGCCCTTCCGGGGGCAAATGAAGNTGNCTCGACCTNNTNGAGGGAGACATNCTGACCGAAGTCAGGTAAACAATACTATCCCAATCAATCGACGAAGCAAGACCATCGTCTGAGATACTTTTTGCACTTTCGGAGGTCTTTTGTGTCCTATAGTCCTGTTGATCGTTCCTTTCGCCCTCCATTTCGAGAAAACGGTGCCCGGTGCCCAGAACACTCTCCAGAATCACCAGATTTTGCATCCACCCCACGGAGGACGANGNCGCCGCTCTGAGCAGGACCAACTCNTATGCATCGGCNCCAAGCCCGANAGGGCTNGCCGCGTGGTACGAGACGGTCGTGGAAGTCAGNGGTGAGCCGGANCCAAGGTCCGGATACATCATCGGCATNGACAAGATCGACAAGGCAGTGCGCCAGACGGTGTTGAAACCNCTGCGCAANGCCCTNAGGGGAGAGGATTCGAGAGAGCTCCATGAANTCGTTCTGGANCTCGCNNCTCAGACGCAGGNCGCCCTGCAAAGACCGATATCAGGATTCAAGTTGAGGGTCACGCCAAGACACGAGCTTGGCTGGATCAGCACGGAAACAGGCTGCATGCCGAAANCAGGTGACACCATGTCGACAGAAGAAATGGAACTGATGATCCGCATNCANTTCGAGTTTGCNGCGTCCCACCGACTGCACTGCGCNGAGGAATCGGATGAATGGAACCGGGAAGCCTTCGGAAAATGCAACAACCCCGCGGGNCACGGTCANAACTACCGNGTCGAGGTGTGCGTCTCTCCCGATCNGAGNGGAGANNGAANNNCCANAATGGGNTTCGAGACGGTCGANGCGATCGTGAAGCGAGAGGTGATCGACCGCTTCGANCATCGCAATCTCAACGAACAATGCGAGGAATTCGAGNGNCTCAACCCCTCGGTCGANAACATCACCNCGGTCTCACGNGACCTGCTGCTGTCNCCGCTGGCGGANGCCGGNGGACGNTTGCGGGAGATCACNGTGTGGGAGACGGAGAAGACCAGCTGCACCTGCAGGATCTGANCGANCNTCGAGNCNNTGCGNGTCGATTCGGGAACGNAGNNCGGGNGGNNCTCAGGNGAGTTCATCCTCGGCCATCAGTCGGAAGCCCTTNCGCCTNAGGATCTGNCCCGCGAACGTGTTGTCATCGACGGCGAGTGCGAGCAANTGCATGGGNCCNGAGGGNTGNGTCGGCAGGATGGGNTAGGCGAATCGNATGTTGAGCTCCGCTCCCAGAAGGTAGAGACANGCGTTTGTGAGCGTGTTCACCTCGTCGAGTTCGAGCACGAGAAGCTCGACCTCCGAGAAGCTGAAACCGTGTTGACGAAGCAGGAAACGAGCGGCATCNGCGTTGTCGAAGATCATTCGNACCACGGCATGGTCGGAGGAATCAAGGACGCTGATCGCGGACAGCGTCACATCCGGCGCTTCATCGAAGAGTTGCACNAGTTCAAGCAGNTTGCCGACNCGGTTGTCCAGGAAGACACCGAACTGTCGGACCGAGGGGGGTGCGTATCCTTGTTCGGTTCCAAGTGGCATTTGTGACATGGAGCNTGCATCCGGGTGNANTCANCTNGACAGGCCCCTGCGNGGCCAACNCGAAGTATAGCTCTTCANGGGTTGANCACGATCACGGAGACGTGAAACCGGCTCAAGTCGTCGAAAGAAAATCCGGTGCNGGACACTCNGGCAACAGNCCGGCTTCGGACGCGGATTGGAGAAGAACCCGGACCGCCTCCCGTCCNCGCTCACCGTAGTCGAGGGTCCAACGNTTCACGTAGAGATCGACGAACGCTCCGGTTATGTCGGCATCGAGACCTCTGGCCCATTCCTGCGCACGTCGTATGGACTCGTCACGATGCTCCATCGAATAACTCAANGATGCCTCGAGCAGACCGACGATCTCCTGACTGGCNCCGGCGCCGAAACGATCATCCAGATCACGNCGAACGACGTTCGCGCCCAGTGGCAATGGAAGATTTCTCTCTCCCTCCCACCAGGCNCCCAGATCCTGAATCTGGACGAGCCCCTCCTCCTCGAAGGTCAGCTGNCTCTCGTGNATCACGACACCCGCATCGAATCGACCCGANGTCACGGCTTCNGGNATCTCGTCGAAGGGCATCGAGGTCCAGTTCACGGCNTCNCGGCCGAGCATGAGNCTGGACACCAGATAGGCGGTGGTCCGGTCGCCGGGAACCGCGATCGAAGGGCGTGTCGTNCGCAGCGTCTCGAGNTCNGTGTGTTCCCGAGCNACGAGGCGGGGACCGTACCCGTCTCCGACGCTGGCTCCGCACCCTGTGATCACGTATCGATCCGNGATGTGGGGATANCAGGCACAGGAGATGCCGGTGATCTCCAGNGCCGAATCNTGATCCGATTCGCAGGCTCGATTGTTGAGTGTCTCGATGTCCTCGACGACCTGAACGAACTTGAAGCGNTCACTGNCNAGTCGGGCGGGTTCACCGTCACGCTCGAAGAGTGGCCACCACATGAAGGCGTCATCGGGNTCGGGGCTGTGGCCCAGACGAATGGTCGCACGCGCGTCTGTCGTTTGTGTGTTCATGACTCGACAATCGTAGTCGAGCCGACTGCCTCGGGTCAGCAGTTCCAGGCGGAAAGAAGGATGGTGAGATCACTGCCTCCGACCGTGCCGGACCCGTCGATGTCTCCGGTGCCGGAATTACCCCAGTTTCCAAGGAGCTGGGCCAGATCGGATCCGCAGACCTGACCATCACCATCGATATCGGCGGTCTGAGAGATCCCCGAATACACGACGTCGCCCAGATCGGCATCGATGCTGATGTCGATCGAATTGACTCCGCTTGGCAGCGATTCGTCAGGCACGCTGAGCGAGATCCTCTGAATGCCGATGTTCGAGACCGACAGAATCCCATCNGCCTGCGNGATCGCGCCNTCNATNGTGATGAAATCCTCGGCGATGGTCGTGGACACGCCGGAACCGACGAGGCTGCCGGTGTAGCTGAAATCAAGCTCGAGGCCGTAGCTGACCGACTCGAATTCCCAGCNNTNGTCGACGATGGGCACGTCCGANGGNGGCGTGAGNAGATTCAGCTGAAGGCTGTCGACACTGACGGAGACGGTCTCGAAACAACCGAGGAACGAACAGTAGAAATCNAGCAGGAGCTGNCCNCCCTGCATGCGCAGNGCGTGNGANGTGACATCCAACGACTCGAACGATGGNGACGGCTGGATGACCAGNGNGCTCTCCACCAGGGTNGTGGTGGTCGAATCGGACGCCGTCGAGGATCCGAANATCGGCACGTTCAANGTCATTTCNACGTCGACAGGAACCAATGCCCCCGGAGTGGCATCGAGAACGACGTCAGCCNNGGAGATCGATGACANAAGCAGNANGGAACCGGCGANCATTCTCAANNTCATCTNATTCTCCGCNTCGNGGTGATGTTGGTCGTAAGACCAAAATATCCGATGGGNAGGCAGATGCAAGAACTCATCGNCGAGTAACNGCTTCCTAACCGGNCAGAGCGTNCGGATCGAGAATATANGGGTTTGAAAGNCGTTCACGCCCNATCGTGGTCGCNGGGCCATGCCCGGGATGGACCTCGGTCCGNTCGGGCAAGGTCATCAGTCGNTCNAGACTNCGCTTCATGGCGNCGGGATCCGACGTGGGAAAATCGACTCGNCCGACGGAACCTGCAAACAAGGTGTCNCCGGCAAGAAGGATTCCGTGAACCGGATCATGCAGAGCGACCGACCCCGGACTGTGCCCGGGAAGGTGCANCACGTNCCANTGACTTCCCANAAGNTCGAGACGATCACCGTCCTCGAANCTCATGTCCGGTTGGGGTGCGATGCANGGCCATGGCGTCATNCCCGAAAGGTTGAGCATCGGATCCCCGTTCCACTCGGCCTCGATGGGGTGGACCCAGATCGGCATCGGCCCGAACCGTTCGAGCAGATGTTCGACACCACCGATGTGATCGTANTGACAATGCGTCAGCAGAAGTCCNCGAGGCTCCAGNGCGAGCTCGGCGACGCGATCAAGCAAGGGCTCGGGTTCCATGCCGCAGTCGATCAGGTAGCAGCCGCGAGGATCGGGCCCCGATGGGACGGAGAGAATGAAACAGTTGGTCTCCACCGGTCCGAGGGGCATGGAGATCACATTCGGGGTCGCAGGTGTGTTGGACATGACCACAGGGTACCCCTTGGAGGGAATCAACGCCTCAAATCCACAGCACCCCTTTCAGCGCGTATGATTCAGACGTCATGGAAGACCGGATACGACCGACATTCCGAAGAGCGCCGCACGTCAGGAGGCTGTCGCTCCTGAGTGCGATGGCCCTGGTGACGAGCCTCGTCGGCTGCGATTCCCTGAGCAGCGACATCGACAATCTGACCTCTTCCTTTCTACCGCCATCGGGACAACAGATCGGCACATGGGCGACGGATTTCACCAATCCTGAAGAGCAGCAGAAGGGATTGGTCCTTCTTGGAACGGCCACCTGGGGAGGCGGCGAGGAATACCTGAAGCTCTACAGGACATGCATCGAAGGACCCTGGGACCCACTGGTGAAGGCCGCGGCGATTCGCTCGCTGGGAAACCACGGTGAACCGGAGGATGCCGTACTGATCGCCTCCCAGCTCACTGACGAGATCGAGTACATCAGACTTGAAGCGGCCAAAAGCCTTCAGCGGATCCACAATGACGAGGTCGCAGACGACATCTGGCGGAGACTGATCGTCGAAACCGACTCCAGCGTGAAGATAGAACTCGCGATCGCGCTCGGGCAATATCCGAATGACGCCGTGTTCCAGGCTCTCGTTCAGGCGTTGGAAATGCGGGAGCTGGCCGTGAATCTGGCGGCATGGGACTCACTCCGGTACCTGACCGGACAGAACCATGGCAGCAATTCAAGAGACTGGCTGGCGTGGTACGGCAGCACGAGGACCCCTTTCGCAGGGGAGGAGATCTACCTCTACCCCGTGTACACCCGACCGCTCGGATTCTTCGACAAGATCAACTTCCTCAATCCGACCGTCTGGGAGAAGCCGGGCATCCCGACGGGACTCCAGGAAGCCGGACGAAGGTCCACGTGGACCGAAGTCGACCCTCCGCCACCTTCTCAGAAGGGCGCGTGATTTCGAAGTGCACTCGAAGACGGACCACGAGGATCCTCGAAGAGACGAGTCAACGGATGCGCCCCATGACACCGGTGGTTCGATGATGTCGACATCGGAGGTGTCCGACACGGATGGTCGAATTCAGAGTGGCCGCCTTGCGGGAAGAACGCTGACAGCGGCGATTCTCATCGTGGCGATTCCCGTGCTTTTCCAGCAGTCCATGGCCGCGACGGTCGGCCTGTTCGACAAGATTCTGGCGGGAAGTCTCCCGAATTCGGTCGTGGACCCTGCCCTGGATGCCATCGGGATCGGCTCGTACATCTCGTGGTTCGTCGGGATCGCGATGGCCGGCCTGGGAATCGGTGGGCAGGTGATCATCGCCAGAGCGATGGGCAGCGGAGACACCAGGGACGGTCATGAGGCTCTGGGCCAGTCGATCTCCCTGGCCTGTCTCTGGGGCATTCTGGTCGGAGCAGGTCTCTGGTTCCTGGTGGGCCCGTTGGCCGGTCTGGCGGAACTCACGCCCGAAGCCAGAGGTTTCCTCGAGGAGTACGTGCTCACGATCGCGATCTCCATGCCACTGTGTGGGATCCTCATGGTCGGGTCGATGTGTCTCTACGGGGCGGGCGAGACGATTCTTCCGGCCGTGATCATGGTGGCGGTGAACCTTGCCAACGTGCTGTTCAGCTGGCTGCTCTCCGGTGCGGACCTTGAATTCCAGTGGTTTTCAATCACCAACCCCCTCCCCATCGACCCGGCGGAACACGGTGTTCGCGGCATCGCGGCTGGAACCGCCATCGCCTACCTGGTGGGAGCGCTGCTGATCACGATCGCACTGGCGCGCGGTGTGAAGGATCTGAGACTTGAAACCGGTCGCTTGAGACCGACAGGTCAGATGTTCGGTCGAATCATCAGAGTCGGCGCCCCATCCTTCGCCGAAGGGATCTCGATGTGGGGTGTCAATCTCTTCGTGCTGGGCTTCATCGGCACGATCATCGAAAGGAACGTTCTGGGCTCGACGGAGGGACCGACCCAGGGACTGGTCGGGGCACACGCAATCGCCATCCAATGGGAAGCCTTCTCCTTCATGCCGGGATTCGCGCTCGGCACCGCCGCCGGGACGATCGCTGGACAGTTTCTTGGCGCCGGAAATGCAAGGATGGCAAGCAAGGCGATCATCAACTGCACCATCGCCGGCATGATCTTCATGGGTCTCGTCGGATTGCTCTTCATCTTCAAGGGCGAGGCCCTCACCAGAGTGATCTCGGATCAACCGGTCCACCTCGAGGAGACCCCGAAGCTTCTGATCATCTGCGGAGTCATCCAGGTCTTCTTCGCATTGAACATGGTCGTGCGACAAGGACTCCGGGGCGTCGGCGACACGAAATGGACGTTCCTGATCACAACCATCTCGAGTTACGGCGTGCGACTCCCGGCGGCATGGCTGCTGGGCGTCTGGATGGGATGGGGGCTCACGGGAATATGGCTCGGATTGTGCGGAGAGATCGTCATCCGAGGGATGATGTTCACGGCACGATTCATGCATGGAGGCTGGGCCAGACTCAAGGTGTGAGTCAGGCGGCGGTCCGATCGGAACCACCGAAGAGCTCGCTCAGGCGAGTGATGAAGCGCCTTCCGCCGGGTGCGGCGACTCTGCCGGATCCGAAATCCTCGTCACAGGCCCAGCCCGGACTCATCCCACGAGCGATCAGAGGCTCTCGGGAATCCGACCAACGCTCGGCCAGTTCGATCAGAACACCCTTCAACGATGCCTCGAGTCTGACCTGTGATATCCGATCGTCACCAACGGGGCTCCCATCATGCGGCTGCTCCTCGGGAAGACCGCGCATGTCCTGAAGAAGTCCCACTCGTGAGGCGAGCAGGGACGCGAACATGGTTTCACGACAGACATCTCGACTGCGCACGTCGTCCGGATCGAAATCTCGAGCCACATCGTGATCCACGAGTTGCTCGTCAAGGTAGTAGCAACCACCGAGGAGTGAACCACGAAACGCCAGGATCATGCCGAGATCATCGCTCAGCCTCGCCTCGGACAGCGGAGCCCAGTTGCGCAGAACTTCGGGGCGGAGTCCCATCGTCCCGAAACTGGTCGACGAGGAGGCTATCTGCAAAGCGATCTCGCGTGCCTCGATCCGACCACTGCCCTGCATTCGGGCGCCGGAAACGTGTTCGATGATCGAACCGCCGAGACGCGCACTGTCGGTGACCACCACGCTGGCATCGGTCTGCTTGAACACATGAAGAAGTCTCGAGACACGGTCCGAACGGGAGTGATCTCTCGGCGAGGCGACGATGGCGATGTCGGTCTGGACATCCGTCAGTGCCCTGAGAAGTCTGCGCTCCCCGAGCGGCTCGACGTACCGCGATGTCACCACTTCGTGGGATGTCCCGGGATTGTCCGCAAGGGTCTCCTGAATGACCTTCCATGTGTCGTCAACGGAGCCGTCATCGATCAATTCGATGCGAAAACGTTCCCCGTCGAGTTTCAGCAGACGTTCGAGGGCGGCCCTGATCCTGACGGCATCATTCCGAGCGACGAGCACCACCGTGGCCGAGAGAGGCCGGGGGTCTTCAGGGTGATGTTCAGGATCTGGTGCCATGTCGATTCATTCGGCGGTTCGATAACCAGTCTTGAGGACATCGACCGAGGAATTCAGATCAAACCGCCTTGAGACCCTCTGGGAGCGTATGATGAGGCATAGGACCACCCTCTAGATGACCGCACGTACCCACCCACAATCCGACGCTCTGGACCCCGGACTGCTCGAGGACGTGGTGGCAGGTGCGGCTCGACTGACTCCGGAACAGGCCCTGGATCTTTACCACAGATGTGACCCACAGCGGCTGGGACTGCTGGCGGACAGACGCTGCAAGGTCCTGCACGGAGAGCACATCCGTACCTACGTGATCGATCGCAACATCAACTACACCAACATCTGCACCGCGAAGTGCATCTTCTGCGCATTCAAGCGGAAGGGTGACGAGGCCGATGCCTACACGCTCGAGCATGACGTGCTTCTCGAAAAGGTCTCCGAACTTGTCGCGATCGGTGGAACCCAGATCCTCATGCAGGGCGGTATGAACCCTGCGCTCGATCTGGACTGGTACATCGAACTGTTGACCACCATCAAGGAACGTTTTCCACAGGTCCACGTCCATGCGTTCAGCCCCCCGGAATTCATCGAATTCGTCAACTTCTTCGATCCACCGGGCGCCGATCTGAAACAGAAGGTCAAGTGGGTCATGGAGCGACTGCATGCCGCGGGGCTTCAATCGGTACCGGGAGGTGGTGGCGAGATCTTCGCCGACGAGGTCAGGCGAAAGATCGGTCTGGGCAAATGCGATGCGGAAGCCTGGCTCACGGTCATGCGCGTCGCGCACGAACTCGGCATGAACACCTCCGCGACGATGATGTTCGGACACATCGAAGGGATCGCCGACCGAGTCCATCACATGAATCTTGTCAGAGAACGTCAGGACGAGGCGATCAACGATCTCTCGCAAGAGGGCGGCGGCAAGTACATGGCATTCATCTCCTGGCCGTTCCAACCCTCCAACACCGCGCTCGGAAATGTCAAGGAATGGGGCTTCGGCAAGGGCGACGATCTGTCGCAGCCGTTCCCGGGAGATTTCGTCGCTCGACTGGATGGCCTTGGCAAGCGCTCCGATCATCCGAAATTCGGACTTCGACGACGAGTGGCGGGAGCCAGCGCCTATCTGAGGACCCAGGCGCTGAGCAGACTTTTTCTGGACAACATCTATTCGATCGGGTCCAGCTGGGTGACGATGGGACCACATGTCGGACAGATGGGGCTTCTCTGGGGCGCCAACGACATGGGTTCGGTCATGATGGAGGAGAACGTCGTCTCATCCGCGGGGAGCACCCACTGCCTGAACGAACCGATGATCTGCCGACTGATCAGAGACGCCGGCTACGTTCCCGCGCAACGAGACAACGCCTACGATCTTCTGAAGGTCCATGACGGCCCCACGTCACCGGATCTCGCGATCACCGACTGGTCGACCTGTCGCCCGGAGCGACTTAGCACCGCACAAGGGACCGAGGACTCGGGAGGCTGTTCGGTCGCAGGCGGGTCGCAGGAGTCAGGGGAGTCCGGCATGGTCAGTCTGACGATTCAGAATTCCGACTGAGATGCTCCCACCTCAGATGCCCGGGAATCGCCCGCGAGCACTCGGGACAGGATTCTCCATCGAAACGGTAGAGAAGATATCCGCAGCTGCAACGTGGCTCCTCGACTTCGAACTTCATGACCAGCTTGCACTGAGGACATGTGACATGTCCGACCTTCAGGTGACAGGCGAATCCACATCGAGGACAGCTGATGGGAACCTGGACTCGCCGATCGCTCATGCCCTGATCGCTGGCATGATGACGTCCTCGAAGAACGAGATTCATCACCGGCAGCGACATGGTGCCTATCAGAACCAGCATGATGATCGCGGAAATGCATCGGGCGAAGAACTCATCATCGACGTACTTGAAGAGCAGACCGTAGAAGTCCTGATAGAACAGACCGAGCATGATGACGGTGACGAGAACGATGTTGAAGAACGCAAGCAACCAGACCGTCACGCGAAAGAGCGTGTTGAGCCTCTTCCAGAAGAAGAGATACCCGATGTGAAGACCACTCAGGCAAAGCGTCAGCATCGCAAAGAATATTCGGAAAGCGAGGTCGCTATCGCCGAGCGACCAGATCAGCAGCAGAGCCTTCAGCGCGCACAGACAAGACAAACCGGCACAGACGTACATCAGCCACTTGATCCGTTGATTGCCGGAATGTGCCAGAAGAAAGGCAAGGAGCAGAAGGGTCAGGCCACCGGAGATGGTGAGGCTTGTTCCCAGCATGTTCAACGTCAGACTTCCGGCCCCACCGAGTATCGAGAGGATGCCGATGAGCGCTGAAACCCCGTAACTGACCAACATGTACTTGAGGAGTCTGTTGCCCATTCGTGGCTCCAATCAGATGTAGAGAACTATGCCCGAAGCGACGCTCAGAATCAAGATCGACAGGAGGGGAGCGAATGCGGCGAAAAACGCGAAGAATTTCGAAGTCCCATGAAGGGACTCGAGTGCGAGAGCGAAACTCACCATCCACCAGATGACGACGGCAGGCGAGAGATACACACCCAGACAGGGCAGAACGAGCAGACACATCGGAGCGCTCGTCACCATCATGGATGACAGAGTTCTGGACAGCCCTTCATCACGCTGTCTACCGACCACCAGAATCAGATGGGACAACGATCCCGAGATGAACGCCAGCACGATGGTCGCGGTGGCGATGGACCCAACCCAGATGAGATAGGTCACGAGAAAAAATAGCCAGCTCTGGGGAACACCGATCTGAATCATGCCGAACCCGAAAAAGGCGAAGAAGGGGATGAGCTGAAGTCCGGAGAAGACGATCGCATTGCCGACGAGAAACACGAATGCGATCTGGAGGCAGCGATCCACCGGAAGCCCGGAGGCCAATCGCACCGGTGATGCCAGACTCGCGCCCACCATCAGGATCCATCGCTTGATCACATTGCCATGCCGGGCCTTCCAGGGGGTGACCTGGCGGAGCATGGGGGATCCTGAAAATCCGACGGTGGGTCGGACGGCCATCGAATTCATCTCGAGAGAACGATGACAGGAGAGGCACTCGAAGGATTCGGGCTCGAGGTGCCCTTGACGAGACGAACCGTAATAATCCTGCCCGCACCCGTCGCATGTGAAAGCCACGGCTCCAGGCTTGAACTCGAAATCGGATGGCTGAAAGGGCTGACCGCATTCGGGACAGGGTCCCGGAGTGATGTTCCAGAGTGAATAGTCACATTTGGGACATTTCAAGAAGTCAGTTCTCCGGTGCGTTCTCGCTTGTCCGGGCACGGAACTCCTCGACGAGTCGGGTGGTGATGGAACCGACGCCCCCCCCACCGATCACGTGATCGTCGACTCTGGAGACACCGATGACCTCCGCGGCGGTTCCGGTGAGAAAGACCTCATCCGCATCGAGGACCTCTTCAAGTCGCATCATCCGTTCCTCGATCGGCAGGCCCAGTGCAGGGCACAGTTCATTCATCACGAAACGCCGCGTGATGCCGTCCAGAATGCCGGCATCCACCGGCGGAGTCGACAAGCGGCCATCCTTGACGACGAAGATGTTGTCGCCGGTGCACTCGGAGACCCAGCCGTCGATGTTGAGCATCAACGCTTCGAGGACTCCGGCGTCGATCGCCTCGATCTTCGCCAGGATGTTGTTCAGATAATTGAGACTCTTGATCTGCGGATCCAGGCATTCACGTGGAATGCGTGGCCGGTCCGCGACGATGATCTTCATGCCCTCTTCGTAGAGTTCGGGGGGATAGAGCTTGATGGTGTCGGCAATCACGAACACCGAAGGCTTCGGACACAGGAACGGATGAAGACCGAGAGTCCCGACCCCTCGCGTGAAGACCAGACGGAGGTATCCGTTTGTGACGCCGTTGACCTCGACGGTCTCCCTGACGGCGTCTGCGATCACCTCGTGAGTGAAGGGAAGATCGAGTCTGATGCGTTCGGCCGACTGCCACATGCGTTCAAGATGGGACTGAAGCTTGAAGATTCGGCCGTTGTAGACCCTGATTCCCTCGAAACAACCATCGCCATACAGAAGGCCGTGATCGAGAACACCGATCTTGGCCTCCTCCTCGGGAAGCAGTTTGCCATCAATCCAGATCTTCACGACGCAGTATCTCCTTGAGTGGTGCTGAGCCACGCATCATAACAGCCCCGGGAAAACTCTTCATCGACGTGATTGACGCGCGAGAAAGTCACCTAAGAGGCCATGAAGCGGGCTTTCGGCCGGAAAACGACGAGTCGCATGACGTCCCATGACGTCCGCGAAGGGACCGAATGCCCACGTCTGACCGTAGATCTCGATCAATCCTGCATCCAGCGGACTCGAGACCAGGACCACCGATGAGCGCCGGGGCGCGCCGAGCAGTGTCTCGATTCGTTGCAGACCGATCGAACGATCGGCGGTCGGAGGCAGGACACCAAGCAGGCCGGGATGGTATTCCAACAACGCGATCACCCCGGATTTCCACCAGGTCTCGGTGAACACGCTCTGAACTCGCCCCACCCAGGCGGGTGGCCCCTGGATGAAGAGGCGAGTCGCGGGCCGATCATGGAGCGAGCCTTCGATCATGTTCTCGGCGACTCCCAGAATGCCGGCCGCTTCGGCGAGAGGAGGAATCGATCCGTCGGAGATCAGATTCATGCCACGCTCGGAGTAGATCGACAGGCGAGGCGAGACACCGCGAGCGCAGGTGACGAGTTCCTCCAGAAGCGTCGGCTCGAGAAGCTCGGTGCGAATGACATCCTCGGTCATGATGTCCAGAAGAGCCGCGCCATCCCCCATGATGACGTACCGGGAGAACTGCAGTGACTCCCGGTGCCGAAGAACTTCATACATAGCGCTCGACGTGAATGGAACGATGTGCACGCCGGCCGACGCGATCGCCTCCAGCATCTTGAATGTCTTCGATGGCTCCGGATCGTTCAGGATCGATTCGAGCGGCAGAGCGAGACAAGCGGGTTCCGAATCGACTTCGGAGTGGGCGGTCTTTGCGGATGATGGCTCGTCCCGCTCGCAACGTGCGTCCTCCGAGAGGGCCGCGAGAATGTCGTCGGACTCGTGGGTTCTGATGAAATGCAGGGCGACCTGGCCGTCTTCGACGGTTCGAGCGATGTGTTCGAGTCGGTCCTTGATGAGTGATGCGTCCGATGGATCATCGGGCGAGGACGAGGGCCCCGAGGCGACGATCATCATTCCGGGCCCGGGCGTGGCCCGGCCGATGGCTTCGACTGTCTGAAAGACCGAGTCCTGGCGAAGGACATGACGCGGCTCGGCGCCACACTCCGGGGCATTGGACGTGGAATAGGCCAGGTGGAGCACCACTTCCGAGCCTTCGATGAGTCGCTGCCAGTCCCCGGGACAGGAGGAGTCTCCTTCGAAAAGAGCGAATCCGGACAGATCACTGCGTTCACGCGCCGTTTTCATGGAAGGAATCACGACGACGAGATCGTGCCCGGCATCCCGAAGCTGAGCGAGAACCCCTTCTCTCAGATCGGACAGAGTGCTGATGACGAGAATGCGCATGAGGGGATCAATCCTACTCGATCACCAGAGAGGCCATCTTCAACCCGCATGGACCTTGCGACGTCTCGCGGAGGGGATCCCGAGTTGCTCGCGATATTTCACCACCGTTCGCCGGGCGATGGTCACCCCCCTCTCACCGAGGAGGTCCGCGATCCTCTGATCGCTGTGCGGCTTGGTCGAATCCTCGGCGTCGACGATCTCTCGGACCATCTCCTTGATCGCCTCCCAGCTCATGTCCTTGCCCGATGCGGTCTCGAGGCCACCGGAGAAGAAACGACGCAGCGGAAAATAGCCACGCGGCGTCTCCATCCACTTGTCGGCGACCGCCCTGCTGACGGTGGCCACATGGATACCGAGCTGCTCGGCCACATCGACCATGGGAAGTGGTTTCAGATGCTGCGGACCATGATCGAAGAAGTCACGCTGACGCATCAGCACCACGTTGACCACGCGCAGCAGAGTGTTCTTCCTCTGCCCGATGGCATCGATGAGCCATGTGGCGCTTCGAACATTCTTCTCGACGAATTCACGGGTCTGATCATCGGTGGTCGAATCCTTGACCATCTCGGAATAGGAGGGAGACACTCTGAGATGAAGCAGAGGATCATCGGCAAGCGATGCGATGTAGATGTCACGTTCGGAATCGAAGTCGACACGGACATCAGGAATGATGGGGCGCACCCGCTCATCGACGAGCAGGCGTCCGGGCGCGAGTTCGAGTCGATGCATCCATGCCTTGGCCGCCTGGATCCTGTCGATGTCGATGCCCGATTTCTTCTCGATCTGAGGGAGCCTGTTCTCCAGAAGATCCTCGAAATGGTCTGAAATCAGCTTCGCGGTGTCGGCTCGGAGTCGAACCTCCTCCTCGTCGACCATGCCGTCCATCGCATCCAGCTGAAGCAGGAGGGACTCGGCGATGCTTCGTGCCGCGATTCCCGGGGGTTCGAGCTCCGCCTGGACACGTTCCAACGCCTCTTCGAGAAGATCCATGGACAGTTCATGCCCGCCAATGGCGACCTTCTGTTCCTGAATGGTCTCGAGATCGGCATCCAGCAGACCATCATCACGCACGTATTCGATGATCGCACGCCCCGCGGCCAGCACTTCATCATCGGCTTCGACGAACGTCCACTGGCCGAGCAGTTGGTCGACGAGACTCTCACCCCGGGATGGAGCGTTGGCCATGGCCGCCATCTTCCCGTCGCCGTCACCTTGCTCGCGATAGGTCGACCGTGGCAACGCGGAATCCTGTTCGATGAAACCGTCGCCGTAGGCCTGCTCCATACCGTCGAGACGTTCGAAGTCGGCCGCCTCTCCATCAGCTCCGATCACCAGTTCACGTTCACCCTCACGCGCCAGCCTCTCGGACTCCTTGCGTTCACGTTCGAGTTCCTCATGAACGGCGTCCGCTTCAAGACCTTCGAGCTCAAGACCTGGTTCGAGTGTCTCCAGAGCGATGTTCGATTCAAGCTCCTGCTCGATGCGTTCCTGCAGAGCGGGCAGCGCCATGTGCAGGATCTCCATGGATTGAATCATCCTCGGGCTCAGCTTCATCTGCTGACCGAGTCGCATTGACTGAGATGTGTCGAATCGCATCGATCCCATGAGCGTGGCTTCCTGCCTGATGAACGATCGTCGGGCGGACGATCGCGGTTCGAATCCTTCGAAATACTATCGCGGTCTGGTGGTCAACCGTTGCAGGATCGACAATCAGTCGGGGATTCGGAACCTTTCATCCAAGTCTGTCACGAAATGAGGGGTCCATCCAGCAAAAAAACGCCTTGAGGAGCCTCAATCAGCCTCGAGGGAGCGCCTGTCGTGAATGGCATCGGCCAGGACGGCCGGATTCGCGTATTCGATCTGGGTCCCCGCTGGCAGACCACGGGCCAATCTGGTCACCCGGACCCCGGTTCGTGCGAGTTTCTCGGCCACGAGAAGCGCGGTCGAATCACCCTCCATGTCCGGATTCAATCCGAGGATGACCTCATCGATCGCCTCGCCACCGGCGTTTCTCTCGGGATGTTCAATGCGGGAAACCAACCCATCAAGCGTCAGGGTGTCCTCACCGATTCCTGCAAGCGGATCGAGGCGCCCGAGAAGCACGTGATAGACACCGCGATACATGCCCGTCTGTTCGAGCGCGATCAGATCTCGAGGCTGTTCGACGATGAGCACGCGAGTCCGATCCCTTCGCGGATCGCTGCAGAGCTGACAGGGGTCGTTGTCCGCGAGATTCCAGCAGATGCTGCAGTGGCCGACATCATTCTTCACTTCCTCGATCACCTTCGCCAATGCGAGCGCATCCTCCTTGGATGCCTTGAGAATGTGAAAGGCGAGACGCTCGGCGCTTCGCCGGCCGATGCCGGGAAGCGATGAGAATTCGTTGATCATACGATCCACGGAGTCTGGATAGGCCGAGTTGTTCTTCGCCATGGGAAGGCTCCGTCCGACTGAATGGTGACTCACAGACTTCCGCTGATCAAAGCAGACCCTCGAGCATCCCCGCGGGGATTGGAAGATCCAATTCTCCGGCGGCGTTGGACAGCGCCTCCGCGATCATCTCCTGGGCCTTGTCGAGCGCCGCATTGCACGCACCCGTCACCAGGTCGGCGGCGAGCGCACGGTCCTCTTCGGAATCACCTTCGACGATCGCGGCGAGCATGGCATGATCGAACTCGATGCGCACGATGCGAAGACGCCCGCTGGCATAGGCGGTCACCGCTCCACCACCGGTCGAAGCCTGCACTTCGCGTGCGGCGATCTCGGTCTTGACCTCCTCCAGCTTCGCCTTGATCCGCGGAAGGTCCTTCATGATGCCGGCAAGTCCGGCCATGCCACGCAGTGAGTCAAACATCGTCTTGGGCTCCGGAGGAGTTCTGGATTGAATCTTCGTCGGCCCTCACGGGAGGCAAACGGCGAACGGAATGAATCGTAGCGTCGAAGAGCTCGAGCGCCTCTCTGACCATCGGATTCTCGGTGATCGAAGGATCGAGCGAAGCTCGCTCCGGTGCATCCGGAGGTGTGGCCGGTGCGGCGAGTTCGACGGCAAGAGGGCGACCGGCCGCTTCTCGAAGCACCGTCGCGACTCGATCCATGTTGGATTGAACGAATGCGGCCGTGGCGGAGCTGGGGCGCCTGAATCTGACCCTGATCCGATCAGCATCGCCCGAGTCGAACTGAAGCTCGGCGAAGAGAGCTTGATCGGATGCACGATGTGACGAGACATCACAGGCATGATTCCAGAGCCCCTCCGCGGTCGACAGATCATGATCGGGAGCAGCCGTCTGATCGGCACTCTCCTCCCGGGATTCGGTCCTCTCATCCGAGGAGTCAGGTCGTGTCCGTTCAGGCGACGATGAAACGGGATCCGGGGGCGCGACACGGGAGGCTGAGGCCGTCGAGTCGGATGAGGCCCCGAGCGTCGAGGGAGGCCCGGGCCGCGCGGTCAGCGCGCCCGGGCGGGCGCTTTTTTTCCCGTTTGACCTGACAGAAGGCCCGCGGCGCTGGCGAACGACTCGACGAGACAGAGTCTCACCAGAATCGCATCCAGCAGCGCCCGTGGTGTTCCGGAGGTTCTCACCTGCCTGGACCCGGCATCACAGGCGACGATCATGTGCACCAGGGAAGGCTCGTCGAAGTGCGTCGCGACTTCGAGCGCCCGCCCCGCGGCATCCTTGGTGATTCCGAGAAGTTCCGAGTCAGCGCCGCAGGCGAGAACCACCATCAGGCGACGAAGACGTTCGGCGAGCGAATCGAGAAGCAACGCGTGGGACATGCCGTTGGCGAGCAACTCATCCGCCGCGCGCAGCGTCGCCCCGCCGTCACGTGCGGCGATGCCATCGACCAACTCACCGAGAAGGCGTTCATCCGGAAGGCCGAGAACCTCCGAGAGGACCGTGGCATCGAGCACTCCGTCGGCGGCCGCGACCACGCGGTCGAGAAGAGTCAGGGCATCGCGCATCGATCCATCGGCGAGCCTGGCGACCTCGAGGGCGACTTCGGGAGTGGACTCGATTCCCTCACTGACGAGGATGCTGGTGAGGTGATCGGCGATCGCCGCATCCGGGATGGTTCGGAAGTCGAAACGCTGACAGCGACTCTGAATCGTCTGCGGGACCTTCTGCGCTTCGGTGGTGCAGAGCACGAACTTCACATGATCAGGCGGCTCCTCCATGATCTTGAGCAGGGCGTTGAACGCCTGGGTGCTCAGCATGTGGACCTCGTCGATGATGTAGAGCTTGTAGGACATTCGTGCAGGCATCAGACCCGCATTGGTGATCAGCTCCCGGACTTCGTTCACACCGTTGTGACTGGCGCCATCGATCTCGACGACATCGATGTCCTCCCCGCGAAAGATCGCATCGATGGCCTCCTGCGAGAGGCCGGGCTCGCCACGAAGTGTGGCTCCGTGCGTCATCAATTCGCTGGCGAATATCCTGGCAGCGGACGTCTTTCCGACCCCTCTGGTGCCGCAGAAGAGATAGGCGTGCGCGGTCCGCTGGGATTCGATCGCGTTTCGAAGCGTTCGGATGATGGCCTGCTGCCCGACGAGTTCGTCGAACGACTTCGATCGGTACCGACGGGCGAGAACCTGATACGAACCGGAGTTTGAGTGTGTCTGATCTGCCATGTGCACCGGTTTCTGTGCGTGTCGCGTGGGATGGTAGGCGAGGCTGGAGGACGGCCAGGATGACACAAGCTCGGACGACGACGCTTATGGCTGCTGCCGTCAGGCCCTGACCAGGTTCACGAGTCGACCGCCCTGCGGTCCCGACCGTCCTCCAGCATCGCCAGACTTCTATGGTAACGAAGTGCCGATCGGAGATACACTCTAGGGGTGAACGATCAACAGACAAAAAATGAACTGTCTCAGAACACGACCTCCCCGGAGTCCGGACCGAACAAGGCCCAGAATTCGATTCTGAGGGATCTCGAGCGCAAGGCGAGGGTGGAAACCCTGCTGATGAGCGTGCTGAGGGCGGTCTTCGTGGTTCTCGTCATCGCCACGGTGGCCTTGACCTTCACCAGTTCCTTCAGGGAGATTCCGACACTCTCGGTGGAGCTTCTGGTGGGATTGGTGATGGCTGCGCTCGGAGCGGCCGCACTGGTCATCATCGCCGACGTGATGACGCCCAAGAAGCAGCTCGCTTCGGTGCTCGGCATCTACGTCGGAGTCAGCTTCGGACTGATCGCCGCCCTGGGACTGTCGCAGCTGATCGATGTGGTGGCGGAAGCCTGGGAATTGAACGAGGCGGGTGCCAGCCTGTACATCTCACTGGCCAAGGGCATCGGAGGCCTGTCACTGGTCTATCTTTCGGTCTCGATCGTGCTCACGACCAAGGATGACATCCGCCTGGTCATTCCCTACATCCAGTTCGAAAAACGAAATTCAGGCAGACTCCCCCTGCTGATCGACACCTCGGTGCTGATCGACGGCCGGATCACGGGACTGGCCAAGACCGGAATCATCGACAGCACCCTGATCATTCCGACATACGTGATCAACGAACTCCAGAAACTGGCGGACAGCTCCGACCGGACCAAGCGGGAGCGAGGGCGACGTGGTCTCGACATGGTGCAGGAACTGCAGCGCGTGTATCCCCAGACGAAACTTGTGGACCCCAACACCGAGGAGGTCCTCGTGGATCGGATGATCCTCGACACCGCGAAGAAGGAAGGGTTCAGACTCTTCACGAATGACCTGGCCCTCGCGAAGATCGCGGAGATCCAGTCGGTTCCGGTCGTCAACGTCCATGACATCGTGGGCGCGCTTCGCAGCGACGTGATGCCGGGTGAGACGCTCGACCTGCTCGTGGTGCGGGAAGGCGAGACAGCGGACCAGGGGGTCGCGTTCCTGCCAGACGGTTCGATGGTCGTGGTCGAGAATGCAAGCGAGCAGATCGGTCGGACCTGCGAGATCAGGATCACCAACTCGCTGCAACGACCGGGAGGTCGGCTCTTCTTCGGAAAACTCGTCCGACAGGAGGAAACTGAGCATTCGACCAGGCGCCGGGGAAGCACCGAACACGGAACCACCACCCGGGAACCCGCTCGAGGCGAGACGCCCGACAGAGGCTCCGGGTCGACGAATTCATCGAGGAATCCGCGAAGAAAGAACTGAGCGCTGCATGAGAAAACCCGCACCTCAAGAGGCGCGGGTTTCGAAAGACGTTCTTCAAGTGCGCGAACGCACCGACATCAACGACCGAGGACGAGCAACTGGTTGATCAGTTCGTCGGTGGTCGTGATCACTCTGCTCGCCGCCGAATAGCCGGTCGACGCGAGAATCATGTTGATGAACTCCTGGGAGAGGTCGACGTTCGAGAGCTCCAGAGCGCCACCCACGACTCGACCGGTTCCGAAATCGAGGGGGTTCGCGATCAGAGGGGTCCCGGAGTTCGGACCGTTCCGGTAGAGATTGTTTCCTGCGTCGACCAGCCCCTCTGGATTGCTGAATTTCGCGAGTGCGACCTGGCCGATCGATCGGTTGAGACCGTTGGTGAACGCGCCGGTGATGACGCCGTCCTCACCGATCGAGAAGTTGCTCAGGGTGCCGATGGCGGAACCGTCCTGATAGACTGCGGCGAAGTTGCTCGCTGCATCGGTCAGACTCGAGACCGAGTCGGTTCCACTGTTGAAATCCATGTTGACGGTCAGGGGACTCACGGCGCCGTTGTCCCGGGCGATCTGGAACGACTGATTGGACGCATCGAGATATCGACCATTCGCATCGAACTCGACGAGTCCCATGCCGATCACGCGATCATCGATGGCGTTCCCATTGGTTTCGGCGATGAACTGCCAGGTCGTGCCGCCGCTCGCATTGGTGTCCTGAAGGACGAAGCTGAGATCGACGGTGACGGGCGTGCCCAGTGAGTCATAGACCACGAAGGAGGTCCGGACGGATTCACCCACGGGATCCTGAGTCTGACTGACGATGAACGGCTGGCCGATTCCACCGGCGCCGCCGGTGTTTCCGGTCACCACGATGTCAGCGGTGTCGATGTCGAGATCCTGGACCGTTCCCTCGTTGCCGTTGATGACGAGCTGGCCTGAGGCATTGAAGGAGACGGATCCTCCCAGAGTTTCACCGCCGGTGACGGTGTTGTCGAGTCCGAGGACCTCGTCGAGCCAGCTGCTGAAGTCATTGAGAGTGGTGCCGTCGACACCGTAGGTGAAGGTGTTCGTCCCCAGATCCTTGCCACCCTTCTCGATTCCCGAGATGGTGATTTCGATTGGGCCACCCGAAGTGGAGTCGAATGCCAGGGTCGTGCCCCCGACACCATCGGACACCCAGATGTCCGTGGCGAGATCCTCGGCGCCCGTCACGGGGATGGTGCCGGCCGCATCGGAATAGAAGGCTCGTGAGACGTGCTGCGATCCCTGGGCCCCGATGTCGCCGGAGGCGTTGAGGTTTCCGTTGAACACGACGTTTCGTGTCGACTCGGCGAGCGTGAGCGTGCCGACGGGAATGTTCAGAGGCTGGAGGTTCCCCTCGATCACGTTGAACTGCTCGTCGACTCCGAAGCCGAGCACCCGGGCTCCGCTCTGATTGACGAGGTCGTTGTTCGGGTTCCGAACGAATGAACCGTCTCTGGTGTAGTAACGCTCCCCGGCGCCTTCCACGATGAACATCCCGTTGCCTTCGATGGCGAGGTCGGTGTTGACCCCGGTGGCACCGATGGCGCCGTTGGAGAAGTTCCGCTGGGTCCCCGAGACGTTGACGCCGAGCCCCACCTGTCCGGGATTCGCTCCACCGGACGCGTCACCGGGCGCGGTGCCCAGTGAGAAGTTTCGACTGAACGTGGGTGCGAACGCCATCCGGTTGCTCTTGAACGCGGTGGTGTTGACGTTGGCAATGTTGTTACCGATCACGTCGAGGCGGCGAGAGTTCGCCAGAAGTCCTGAGAGGCCGGTGAAGAGTGCTGTAGTGGACGCCATGGTGTTCCTTCCGTGATTTCATCTCGAACAGGGAACACCTGCAACACTCATGCCAGTCGAAAACCGGCCTAGAGACGACTCCCGAGCCCCATGAAAGGCCGATCCAGCCGAGGTGGTGCAGAATCTGCCTGCCCAGGCGCAGCCTGCGCCTCATCACCATCGCCTTCCGAAACGTAGGACGAGCTGATCGATTCGACCAGAACGACACCGCCCACGGTCTGCACTCGCCCGGCCTGATCCGCACCCAGCTCCCCTGTGATTCTTCTCGGCCCCACCTCGACCAGAAACGCCCGTCCACCGAGAAGCACGATTCCATCATCGAGACCGGCGGATTCCAATGAATCACAGGCCCTTCCGATGCCGGCCAGTTGCTGGGCATCGAGAACGAAATGATCGACCTCGACGTCCCGGCCAGAATCGAGCGTTCCGTCGTGTGCCAGCCTGATGATGCGAGCGAACTCGCCCTCAGGGGCGCCACTCGTGTGATTCCCGGAAGGGGCGAGCGAGGTGGGCCCGACAACCGGGCGCAGACGCTTCAGAAGATGATCACCGTCGAAACTCATGTGCGCTCACCCTGACGGGATTCGACGTCAGCCCTCGTCACCGGAGTCGTCCGAACCGGATGAATCATCGGTGCCTTCGGACTCGCCTGAGTCATCGGCCCCATCGGTCGCATCGGAGTCCGAGCTGCCATCGTCGGAGCCGGAACCGCTCTCCTCCCAGTCACTCCATTGTCCGAGCAGGAGGGAGAGGTCGGTGCCATCCACGACGCCATCGCCGTTCACATCGGTAATACCGGATCCGTTGAACGGATTGTCCCCCCCGGTGCCATCGTCGAACAGGGATTCATCCACGATCAGTTCGACCTGATCGACTTCGATGATCCAACCCGTATCGAGTTCGAGACCGATCGCATCACCCTGGCGAATGACGGAGATCACTCGACCGTCCACTCTGTTACCACCATCGGAGAGACCCTGGACGTATCGACCGATCATGTTGCTTGCACCTGCAAGCTGGTTCTGGAAGACGATCGCTTCCAGTTGCGAGGTGAGTGCCATGTCGCTTTCGATCGAGCGGATCGAATTCAACTGCTCGAGCATTGCGGAGCTGTCATTGGGCTCGAACGGATCCTGATTCTGAAGTTCGGTGAACATGATGTTCAAGAACTCATCGGAAGACAATGAACTGAATCCATTGCTCGCTCCGACCGATCCACCACCGACGCCCGCTGCCGAAGAAATACTGCTCATGCCGCATCCTCACTCATGATCTGCGTGAAACTCATGTCCTGTTGATTCTGATTCGGTTCATCGAGGGGGGAACGCGCTCCGCGCTCCTGATCTCGCCCCCGACTCTCCCGACCGGCCGCATCCTGACGGCCCTCATCTTTCTCATCACGTTCCGCCGAATGCTGTCCATCGCCCTGCGTGTTCGATTCGGATCTCGCGCCCTGTGATTCCGAGGAGGCCGATGCGGCCTGCACGGACAGTCGCTCAACGGAAAGGCCGCGGGATTCAAGAGATGCCCGAAGCGTCTCGAGACCACGTTCCATCACCACACGACCGGCGGCGTTGCTTGCGTGCAATTCGGCGTGAACCGCTCCGTCCGACACGGACATCCGGATCATCACCTGCCCGAGACTCGGAGGATCCAGTCGGATCGTGAGGCTCCCACCACGCTGCGATGCCAGTGCATTCATCCCGCGTGCCGTGACCATGGTCGCACGTTCGACCAGCTTGGCCTCGCTTGCCGACCGTGAAAGAACCTCACTCAGCACCGATGTCCTGGTTTCAAGCGCCCCGGACTCGGTCAATCCCGACACTCCGTTGATCGCGGAAACCGGCGCTCCGGAGGGGGCTCGGCCATTCATCGATCGGATCGCCTGCTCATGGGCGACCGTCTGATTGACCTCTCGGACACGACTCATCGCGGGATCGAGCGCTCCTGACTCGGATTCCATCGCGATCCCCTGGCGGGAGAGCAGTTCACTCAAGGAACGCGCCTTGGCACGCTGCCCCTCTTCCTGATGGCTCGAAGTCGCGACACGATCATTGGTCCCGTCCGGTCGAACACGGGGCGTCTGATCCGAGGAGGTCGAGTCCTGAGGCATGGCGCCAGACGGCCCATTCGACCCTTTCACACGAGCCACACCGGCAGTCTTGAGAAGGGTCGTGTTCTCGGAGGCCGGACGCTCATCTCCACGTCCCTGTGGGGTTCCACCCTCTGAGCGCTCCCCTCCCCTGTTTGAGACGACACCACCTCGGGTCTCGACCGGATCACGAAGGACCGAAACCACAGGCCGAACATCGTTGCCCTCCTGAGGAACGGGCGTGCTGGAGACCGAGTTCTGACGTGAGACGGCAGGCACCACCTGCACCACGTCGTTGACCGACGACTGGGGCGTTGAATCGACGACTCCACCAAGGGCGGCGCCGGACTCACCATCGAGTGATCCGTTGGAGCCCACCATGGCGGCGCTCGCCGCACTCTCCGATGAGGGCACGTCCGATCGGACTGAATCCTGCGTGGAGGAAGCATTCAAGGAGAAATCGACCGAACCATCCTCGGCATCAGACGGCACATCCTGCGACGAATCGGCGATTTCTGCCGGGTTGTCGTTGGCGAGAGAGGCAGGCTCCTGCGCGTCGTCGTGCGGGGTCTGCGAAGTCGACGAACCTGCGACGTCCCGCAGGGGCGAGGCCTCTTCAGGCGTCATGACGCCTGCCTCGAGGCGTGAGCAGTCGCTTCGCTCATCGTTCAAATGATCTGAAAAACGTGTCCTCGAGTCACCAGAGCTCCTTTTGGAGAGACCATCCGGCGAATTCACGGCGCTGCGGGCGCCCGATTGAGGGCGCACGAGGTCATTTGGGATCTGTGGGACTGGTGGCAGTTGCATCAACGATCTCCGTGGCCTCATCCAGATCGGATGGTGGCACTCTGAGAGACTTGAGCAAAGCGGACGCCAGTTGCAGTTCCTCTTCAGACTTCATCGCGGCGAAAATGCTGGTACGCGTCCCGGCTCGCATCTCCCGGAGGTATCCGACAGCATCGGCCGTCTGGCCGTCGGAACACATGCGAACCAGGTACTCCTTGGCCGACTTGGCGGGGAGAGACTCGAGAAGCTTGGTGACGCGAGTGAACTCCACGCGCTCCTCGGCGGTGCGACGGTCCGTGCGAGAGGCCTCGAACGCGGCCGTGCGACGCTCAAGCTCGGCCTCCCGAAGCGCCAGACGTCTCTCGAAGTCCAGCAATTCGTTTCGATCTCGTTCCAGGTCCGATCGAAAACGGCGCTCCATCCGTTGACGATGCATCTCGATGGCTTCGAGGGAATCGATCGGCTGGTTACTGCCTGCGGGCAGACGGACGAGTGATGCCTCCTCCAGCGCCANNTCGACGGCGATGGCATCCGCCTCCTCGGTGGCGACACGCTCGGCGGTCTCCTGGTCGATGGGGACATGGTAGATCAGCCTGGTGCGCTCCAGTCGATCCCCATCCATTCGACCGGAGCCGAACAGCCAGAGGACGAAGCAGCCGACGGCAATCAGGTTCATGACCGCCAGAAACGAGATGATGTTCCAAACCCTTGTCATGACATCCATTCCTTCCGTGCGTAGGAAGCCGCGATCACCAGNTCATCGAGAAGTGCGACTTCGCGACGATCCTGCTCACGCAACCATTCGGCGTGACGCTTCTCCTTCAACATCTCGACGGCNCGNCTCTTGGCACGAGCAGCCTGATGGAGAACACGAGCCTGTTCGATCTTGCGTGCCAACCCCGCGAGCGCGATCGCTGCCGCCTGTGCGTCCCGCATGACACCAAAGGCGGCGTGGGTCTGCACACGCAGGCGACGGACGTCGACCATGCCGACGAGATCCTCGCGAAGGGCCTGCTTCCCATCATCGATGGCCATCTGATGCCGTCGCAGTCGTTCATCGATCTCGGCCTTCTCACGCATCAGCAGAGCGAGATCCCGCTGCGCGGACTGCTCCTCACGAGCCCTGAGATCAAGCAGAGACTGAAGTTTGAAGACGAACACCGCCATCAGAGACCACCTCCCGCCGGAGGCTGGACCTGCGACTGCAACTGGTTGTTGGTCGCCTTGGCCAGCTGCGCGCGCATCGAATCAATGAGTCCGTGCATCTCCAGAAGCACGCGACATGTGCGCGGAAATTCATAGGCCTCGTCCGATCCCTGTTGCAGGAATCCGTTGAGCTCGCCTTTGAGCGCGAGTGCGATGTCGACGTCCGGATCGCTGCCCGGGGCGTAGGCGCCGATCGAGACCAGCTCCTCCGCGCCCGCGAGCGCGGAGAGAAGCTTGAGGACACAGCGACGAGCGGCAAGCACGTGTTCGTCCACCAGACGGTCGGCGGCACGGGAGATCGATGCGAGTGGATCGATCGCGGGGTAGTGCCCCTTCTGCGCGAGGTCACGTGAAAGAACGAGGTGCCCGTCGAGGATTCCCTTCGCCGCATCCGCCACGGGATCCGCCAGCTCGTCGCCTTCGACCAGAACGGTGTAGATGCCCGTGATCGATCCACTGCCGCGCAGGCTTCCCGCGCGTTCGAGAATCCGGGGAAGCATGGCGAACACGCTGGGAGTGAACCCCTTGGTGGCTGGCTGCTCGCCCACGGCGAGTCCGATCTGTCGCTGTGCATGAGCGAAGCGTGTCAGAGAGTCGACNGTCAGCATGACGTGCATGCCCTGNTCACGAAAATGTTCCGCGACACTCATCGCNAGNTAGCAGGCCCGGACACGCATCAACGGACTTTCATCACCNGTGGCGACCACCACGACGGANCGCGCCAGNCCTTCGGGTCCGAGCGTCTCCTCGACGAATTCGACCACTTCACGGCCTCGCTCACCCACCAGTGCGATCACGTTGACTTCGGCGCTGGTGTTGCGCGCGATCGAACCGATGAGCGTGCTCTTTCCCACGCCGGGNCCGGCGAAGACCCCGAGTCGCTGNCCGCGCCCGATGGTGTGCAGCCCATCGACGGTGCGGATGCCGGTCGCGATCGGATCATTGATGGAGGTNCGTGTCAGAGGNCTCATNCGATGNGGATGCAANGGCCGCGTGCTCAATCCCGNGGGAGCCTCNCGACCGTCGATGGGNCGACCGAGGCCATCGATGGTNCGCCCGAGCAGTGCGGTGCCGACCGGAACCGTGGCCGAGTTGCGCTCTCCTATGCAGGCGTCNCCGGGCGAGATGCCACCCGATTCGTCGTAGAGCATCACGATCGAGGCATCCCCCTGGAATCCAACGACCTCTCCGCGAATCGGTGCGCGAGTCTGACTTCGTGACTCGATCCTGACGATCGAACCGACGGGGATGCGCAACTGATCGACGATCACGGTCAGGCCGCGAATGCTTTGAACNCGTCCCATCACGGCACGGGGCTGCACGCCTTCGATGGTTTCCCTCGCGGCTTCGAACAGAGTCATTGCTGAACCTCGGGCACAAGCGCTTCCGCGATCCGGGCNACCTGGGTCTCGACCGTGGCATCGACCTCGCCGAGCGGGGTCGACACGATGCANCCACCCCGGGTGA
The DNA here is from genome assembly GCA_002709755.1 of Phycisphaerae bacterium. Lineage (GTDB taxonomy): Bacteria > Planctomycetota > Phycisphaerae > Phycisphaerales > SM1A02 > UBA8087. The sequence goes on along the minus strand of PAQN01000009.1, from coordinate 9,333 downwards.
CCTGCTCGTCCTCGAAGAGCTCTAGATCCGTGGTGAGCGCCGCCTTCTCGAGAATTCCGGGAAGTGCGTCCGAGATCACGTTCCGATCGAGNGGGTTGATCGACAAACGAACCTGCGAAGGTCGACCGATGATCTGAAGNGCCTCCGTGACCTGNGCGATGCAGATCGACTCGTCGCATTCGACGATNCGATGCACGACCCGCGCCGCGATGTCCACCGCGAACTGGAGGACGTCGCGGCGCGCCTCCTCGAAGAGNCGCTCNCGTTCNGTNCCGAACTGCTCGAACTGCTCGATCCATGCCGGCACNAGCTTCTCGATGATCTCGGAGTANGGACCGACGGTCTGATTCAAAGCTTCGGCGTGGCCGGCCTCGAGACCACTGGCNCGACCGGCCTCCTCACCCTCGGCGAACCCTTTCGCCCTGCTCTCATCGAACACCCGCTGACGCTCCACTTCGATGTCCTGCAAGGCGGAGGCGCGCATCTGCGCGACCTCGGCCCGGGCCGAAGCGAGCAAGGCGTCGGCCTCGGCACGCACGTCGNCCATGTCGAGGGCGACCGCACGGGAGGCGGCGTTCTGGGCGTTCTGATTGCGGATCAGGGGCATGAGGCTGTACTCTCGAAAAAACGNTCGNNGAACTCAGACGACGACGTCCTGTGTCCCACCACGACCACTGATGACGATGTCACCGGAATCCTCGAGCCGCCTGACGATGTCGACGATCCGCTGCTGTGCCGCTTCCACGTCGGTGAGTCTCACAGGGCCCATGAATTCCATGTCTTCCTTGATGACCTCGGCCGCACGTGCCGACATGTTCGTGAAGATCTTCTGCTGCAGGTCCTCGCTGGCGGTCTTGAGGGCGAGACAGAGCTCGTCGTTGTCGACTTCCTTGAGAACGGACTGGATNCCCTTGTCATCCACGAGGTTGATGTCCTCGAAGACGAACATCAGACGCCGGACCTCCTCGGCAAGGTCNGGNTGGTCGGATTCCATCCCNTCCATGATCGAGCGCTCCGTCTGACGGTCGCAGAGATTCAGGATCTCCGCGACGGTCGATGTTCCGCCGGCCCTGTCCATGGAATGCGTGAGCATGTTGGACAACCGNCTTTCAAGACCNGCTTCGACCTCCTGGATCACGAGAGGATTGGTCTGCTCCATCGANGCNACNCGCTGCACCACTTCGATCTGNTTCTCGGGNGGAAGACCGACCAGAATCTCGGANGCCTTGTGATGCGGAAGATGGGACACGATCANGGCGATNGTCTGAGGATGCTCGTCCTGNATGAACGTCAGGAGATTTTCACTCTCGGCCTTCTGGAGAAAGGCGAACGGAGCCTTCTGTGCCCCACGACGGATGTCCTCGTAGAGCTTTTCGGCCGTCTTCGGATCGAGAGAATCCCGNAGGAGCGTCTTTGCATAGTCCAANCCACCTTCCTTNAGCGCTCCGGAGGAGACNCTGAGTTCATAAAATTCATTCACGACNGTCTGNCCNAGTTCCGACGGAACCGANTCGATCGAAGCCAGCACACGCATGACCTCCTCGACCATCTCCGATGGCAGTTCTCGAAGAAGNCCNCCNGCCGATTCCTGATCGAGCATGAGCAGCAGAACCGCGGCCTTGGTGGGGCCGTCGAGTTCAGCGGGNTCACTGGGCAATTTCTGTCCTGGTCGCATCATGCTCCTTCAACCGTCAACCGGCCTGACGAATCCACTGCTTCACGAGGACCGCTGCTTCGGACGGCTCGCGGACGACCATCTCGTTCAACTGACCGAGCATCTGCTTNCGGCGGAGTTCGGTCTCATCGACCTCCCGGGCCTCGAGCGGGGCATCNACTTCAGCCGCTTCACCNAGCACCACGTCNCCGGCNNNATCNAGCGAGGGGACCTGACCAAGCAGTTCCTCGGCAGTCGGCAGCGGCTCTGGCTTGGAAGCCCGACGAGCCATCATGAACATCGCTCCGATGCCAAGAANCGCGAGACCACCGAGGATCCAGGTACGGACCCCCGGGGACTGATCCCCTGCCACCAGGCCCANNCCACCGATGCCGGCGGTGAGTCCGGAGGCTTCGCCGCCGGCCAGNGCGAGGGCGCCATGNCCGAACAGNACNGTCACGTCACCCGGAACGACNTCGCCNTTGAGATTGCTCGCNGGCGGAGGNGTCTGAAGCATCATCGAGATCGCATTCTCGAATTCGAGNTTNACCTGGGTCTTCAANGTNTCGAGCTGCTCGGGCGTGGGNTCNGCCTCCGAAGCGGCTTCCGCGAGATAGCGTTCCCGAAGATACATGTACGGCACGTTGAGCACCGCGCTCAACTTGTAGACGTACCCGCCGGGATTCTCGATCGCGATGTCGACGGCGTCGACGATGACGTCGTTGTCGAAATCCTCGGCCTCGACCTCGGCGAAGTTCTGAGCCGGGGAGACACCGAGAGGTTGATTCGCCTGAGTCCCCACGTTCGAACCAAAGCCAGGCCGGCCGCCTCCGGATGCACCGCGCTGTTTCATCAGCTCGCTGGCGCCACGCTTGGACGCGGTCACCGGGTCGCCGTGCTCGCGTCCAGACTCGAATGAACTGCGGGGCTCCGCCAACGCGGAGACCGCGACTCGCAGCCCTTCGATGGCGAGGACTTCTCGAATCTGCTGCTCGTAGTGGGTCTCGACACCACGCGAGACGCCATCCAACTGTGCCGCGGCGCCGGCCCCGCGGTCGTTGCCTGCGAAGAGGGTGCCGGCCTGATCACTGACGGTGACGTTGGACACGTCCATTCCCGAGACTCCGGACGCGACCAGGTTCCGAATGGTTCTCGCCTGCCCGGCCGTGAGTGGACCCGAGACGGTGGAGACCGTGATGCTTGCCGTTGCGGGGAAGAATGCGCGCCCCGGACCCCGAAGCTGATCAGGCTCGTCGATGGCGATCTGCGCGTCATTGACGAATTCGAGGTTGGTGACCATGACCTTGAGAAGCGTCATCGAGAAACGACGCTCTCGCTGACGCTGCACCTCGGGCGAGTCCCAGATCGAACTGGTGGCTTCATCCTTCATCATCGCGTCCCAATCCAGCTCGCTGGGAGGCACGCTGGACTCGGTGGCAAGCCTGACCTGAATGACCTGGCGATCGGCCTCGTCGACCAGGATCCTTCCAGCGTCGTCGGTGGCATATCTGATGCCTTCACCGTCGAGCCAGACCTTGGTGGCATCAAGGGCCGCGGGCCGGACGCGAAGCGGGGCCTTCTCGGTGCCACCGGCATACTGCCCGACGAGAAAGAGACCCATGACCATGATGACCATGAGGCTGCCGATGAAAAGACGAGAAGAAGCGGAGAGCTCGGAGAGCCGCTCAGCCAGACGATCCCATTGTGCTTTAAATGCCTGCAACGCGTGGCCTCCATGCCTCGCAGCTGACGATGTGTCGCGCCGCCTTCCGATCCTCGGAAGTGTCGTCCTGACAACCACGACGCGAACAGATCATTTCACGAAAATGAAACCCCTGAGGGTCGCATCACACTCTGAGGTTCTTGACCTCTTCGTAGGCATCCACCAGCTTGTTTCGGACGGCGAGCACCATCTTGAACGCCGTATCGGCCTTCTCGGTGGCAATCATGACCCCTTCGAGATCGTCCCGGCGACCGGCGACGAGATCCTCGGCGGCGACATCTGCTTCAGCCTGAAGGCGGTTCACTTCCGCCAACTGACCTTTCAGCTCATCAACGAAGCTCTTGCCGTTCCCACCTGGCCCAAGCGCCACGCCTGGCTTGGTCTTGGGAGTGATCGGGCCGATCGAGCCCGGTCCGTTGCTTCCACTGATATGTCCGATCGGGTCGTGCATGGTCGTCGTCCTGTCGCGGGGGCTCCCCCGCACTGATGTGATTCCTCACAGAGTTCTTATCGGTCACATGAACGGAATTCGTCCACAGACAATTTGTTCTCTCATGCGAGAAGCTGAAGGGCCCCGTCAATCATTCGCTTGGTCGCGTCCGCGACCGAAATATTCGCCTCATAGCTCCGAAGCGCTTCCATGGCATCGGTGAACTGAGCGACCTCGTTGACTTCCGGAACCTGCACCAGACCGTCCTCGTTCACACGTCCAGCCGCCTTGGCGGCCTGGAAGACGGACACCGGAATGTTCTCGGATGGATCGCTGGGATCGGCCCACCGGAAGGCGTCCACCCGCTCGACACGGGCCGTCACCCCGAGCTCATCCCCCGTGGTCGAGTCTCCGGCCGAGAAAAGGACGGCTCGAGCCTGAAAAGGCGCGTACGTGCCATCAGGAGCCAGCAAAGTCTCCTTGTTGGCGAGATTGTCCGCGATTGCGGTCATCCGTGTCCGCTGCGCGACCAGGCCTGATGTCGAAATATCCAGTGCTCCGAACATTCGAAACTCCTCACAGTTCAAGGGTCCTCCGGACCCGGTGGATCAAATCCGCTCGCTGATTGCCATCTCGATCATGCGAAAACGATTTCGCATCAACTGAGTGGCCGCCTTGAAGGCGAGCAGGTTCTCTGAGACATCCTGCATGATGCGTTCCAGATTGCGGTCATTCTTGTCATGAAACATCAAATTCTCGCGAAGGGCGCTTGGATCAAGTACCACCCTGCCGTCGCGCGCCTGAGTCAGGGGCCCCTGCCCACTGATCTCCAGCGCCCCCTGGGCACCCCCGCCATCCGCTCTGCGAGCGTCGATGGCTCGGGCGATCTGGGCCTGAAACGCCTTGGGATCAGCGTCCATCGGGGTATAGCCGGGTGTGTCCATGTTGGCGACATTCCCGGCGATCAACCGCTGGCGGGCCGCCGTGAACCGCGCCAGCGCCTCGATCGCAGGAAGCGCTCCACCATCAGTCAGACCATTCAGAGGCATGTTGCACACTCCATGACACGAGTTCCAATCGAAGACTTCGCACATCGGGTGCCGCGCGGGAACGGCGGACACCCCCATCGAGACCGCAGACATTGCGGGCCGAGGCGCAGAATTTGCCGTCAGAGCGACTCGGGAACGATCAGATCTTCCTTCCAACGCTTCAACTTCATCCCAAGTGTCCTGACCCCTATTCCCAGCGCACGAGCACTCTTCTGACGGTGCCCTCGATTGGCCTCGAGAGTTGCCAGGATCGCCTCGCGTTCGATGTCGGCAAGAGTCAGCCGGCCGTCACATGCCATGAAACGACGCATTCTCGAAAGCTCACCTCCGGCGAGGGCATCCTCCACCGCTTCTTCGTTGGCAGATGCGATGTCGGATGGCGTCGGCGCCGCTTCGGCGAGTCCATTGTTGGGCTCGGGAAGCTTCGGCTCGAGGGTCGAGGAGGACAGCGGAACCGACTCGGCGGCAAGCCACGGTCGCACCAGAGAGGCTTCGATCTCATCGCCCCGGGACAGGACCGCGGCACGCTCGCAGATGTTCTGCAATTCCCGAACGTTCCCCGGCCAGGAGTACCCCTCGAGGCAGGCCATCCCATCTTCGGCGAAACGTTTGGGTTCACGACCCTCCCGATCGGCAAGAAGACTCAGAAAATGATCGGCGAGCTCGGGAAGATCCTCGACACGCTCACGAAGTGCGGGCATGGTGAAGGGAAGCACGTTCAATCTGAAGAAGAGATCACCACGAAAACGGCCTGCCTCCACTTCGGTCTCGAGGTCACGATTGGTGGTGGCCAGAACCCGTACATCGACGACCTGGGTTCGAGACGAACCGACTCGTTCGAACGCCTGCTCCTGAAGCACGCGAAGAAGCTTGGCCTGCAGCTCGAGCGGCATCTCGCTGATCTCATCCAGAAGAAGAGTGCCACCATCCGCGAGCTCGAAGCGCCCCTTGCGCATCTTGTCCGCACCGGTGAACGCCCCCTTCTCGTGACCGAACAGCTCGCTCTCCAGAAGAGCCGGGCTGAGCGCCGCACAGTTCACCGCGAGAAACGGAGCCTCGCTGCGCGGACTGGATTCATGAATGAGACGAGCGGCGACCTCCTTGCCGGTCCCGCTTTCGCCGTTGATCAGCACCGTCGAGTGGCTTTCGGCCACCAGCATCAGGCCGTCCTTCAAGTCGGTCATGCGTGGACCGGAGCCGATCATGCCACCACCCTGACGCCGGGGACCGCTGAGGCGAGCGCTCGCCTTGAGCACCTGATTCTCCTTGACCACCCGACCGTGCTTGAGCGCACGTTCGACGGCGAGTTCCAGTTCGTCACCGGAAAACGGCTTGGTGACGTAGTCGAAGGCGCCTTCTCGCATCGCGCCCACGGCCGTTTCGATCGTGCCATACGCGGTCATGAAGATGACGGGAATGCCATCATCGAGCTTGAGGATCTCCGCAAGAAGCTCGAGCCCGTTCATGCCGGGCATCTGAAGATCGGTAACCACGATGTCGGGGCGCTTCGCCGCGATCTTCTCGAGGGCCTGTTCACCGCCACCAGCGGCCACGATCGTGTGCCCACGACGGCCGAGAAGCGTCGCGACGCTGTCGCGCATCATTTCCTTGTCGTCGACCACCAGGATCCTGCTCATGTCGTACTCCGATCGGATTCGTAATTGTCAATTCGATCCAGGACCGCGCCCGTAAGCGAGATGCCTGGATCTTCACTCGCCGGGTCCTGCTCGGCGGGAAAACTCATGATGATTCGTGCGCCTGGCCCGGCGTCCTCGATGGACAAGGTCCCATGATGGGCGTCGACGATGCGATGGACGATCGCAAGCCCGAGCCCGGTTCCCGTTTCACGCGTTGTGAAGAAGGGATTGAAGATGCGCTCACGCAACTCCTCGGGAATGCCCGGGCCGTTGTCCTCGAGCACGAAACGAACGTGTTCGATTCGCCCACCTTCCGTCGAAGTGCGAAGCATGGCCCGATCGACCGCGACCCTGACCATCGGTCTGGGGACACCCGACGAGGACAGAGCCTCACAGGCGTTGCGGATCACGTTGGTCAGCGCCTGGACCACCGGCCCGGGATCGACGAGTGCGAGCATCTCGCAATCGACATCTGATTCGACGGTGATCGATCCGTCCTCGAAGAAGGGACTGTTTCCTGCGAGCGCCTGACTGACGAGATCCTCCGCCAGACAGGACCGGACGGCGACCTTGGTGTCTCGAGCGAAGCTCAGAACGTCCCCGACGATGGAATCCAGCGTTCGGATCGATCGTGACACCTTGTCGCAGAGCGATGCCGCCTCGGAATTGCCTTCGACGTCCTCCTTGAGGATGCCCACGTTCAAGGCCATCGCGCCGAGGGGGTTGCGGATCTCATGGGCGATGCCTGCCGCCATCTCGCCCAAAGCGGCGAGACTTCGAGAGCGACGCAGGCGTTCATTCGCCTCCTCGAGTTCGGATTTGAGAGCGGCGACCTCGGCACGAAGGACATCATGCGTCCGTTCGAGCTGGGAGGTGATCTCGGTGAAGGACTTCACCAACTCGCTGAAGTCCGACTGGGAGATCGAATCGAGCACTGAATCAGGGGTCTTTTCCATCGGCAACGAACTCATGAGCCTCACCCCTCCCTGTCCGAAAAACGTGCGGCAGGCTGACCGGAGGACGACGGCTTGTAGGCCTCACGTGCGACAAGCGTCGTGTTCGCCTGGCGCAGCTGCCCGCCGAGGTCTAGGGTGAGCTCGGCCAGCAACGACTCCGCCTTCCGGTCGGCATCGAGCACGGTCTGCAGCTTGTCGTCAAGAGTCTTGACGAGCGACTTCACGGATGAATCATCGCTCGACGACTCAAGGAGCGCAGGCACCCGCTCGGAGACGGCGACCATCGACTCGATGACCTGCGCACGCTCCTCCATGAGCCGGCTGATCCGCTCGGCATCGCGCGACTCGAGCACTTCGACCTGGGAGGGCATGGCTTCGATCAATTCGTCGAGTTGACCGGAGATGGACGTGAGAACATCGAGAATTTCACTCATTCGGCCACCCCCGCACGAGTCGAACGCATCGGCCTACGCTCAAGCCAGACCTGCCACGAATCCCGGTCGAATCGAGAGGCGGGAAAACGGAAGGCCTCTTCGGGAAGCTGCTGCAGACGCAGCTCCGCTCGCCGATGGGCCTTGCGAGCCTTCGCCGAGTCCCCGAGAGCGCTCCAGCACTCGTCGAGTCGAACGAGCGCATCAAGGGAGGTGGCTTCGGTGCGATAGCGTCGCTCGATCTCCTCGTACATGGGAATGCACAATTCATGCCTGCCGAGATCGAAGACGGCATCCGCCCGACCGACGAATGCGTCACGCAGCATGTCGGAATCGAGCGGGCTCAGGACATCCGACGGCTGCTCGGCAAGGGCCTGAATCACGAGGCCGAAGGCCTCCGCGGCGGACTCGGTGTGCTCGACGAAACCGTCATGCGCCTCCTCCCGCTCGAGTGCGCCAAGCACCATGTTTTCGTGACGAGCCCACAACGCTCCGGCAGCCTTCTCATGTGCGGCCCCGAGCAGGAACGCGAGATTCGGCACCCGTGGATCGTCGGAGTAACGACGAATCGTCGCATCGATCATGGAGATCGCGGCACTGCCGGCCTCCATCTCGTAGAGCAATCGACTCAATGCGAAACGTGCCTCCTGATACTCCAGTGCCTCCGGCCCGATTCCCGCGACCCCGGTCACGATGGGCTCGAGCCTGGAACGAGCCTCCTGCGGACGCTCAAGCGCCACAAGACACCTCGCGCTTTCAACTCGAGCCGATGCACTGTAGATCCCGCTTCCATGCACTTCGACGAGCTCGTCGTACGCTTCGAGTGCTGCCTCGAATTCAAGCTGCGAATGAAGCACCTTGGCATATCGATACGCGATCTCGGCACGCCTTGAATCATCGCGCCCAGTCACCTCCAGGTAACCCAGGTACGCCTCGACCGCTCGTTCCCGGTCAGCCCCGAGATCGAAACAACGCCCCGATGCGGCCTGAGCTCGAGACCAGTTTTCGGCGCCCTCATCCAGGCCGACGAAACGCACTGCGAGCCGACCATACAACTCACCGGCACGCCTGAAATGGATCGAAGCACGACGTCGATCCTCGGGATCGATGGAATCCATCGGCACGGAGAAAAGAGGCTCGAGATCCTCCTTCTCATGCCCGTATACCGAAGCCGCCAGCACACGATGAGCGCGAGCGGCATATTCCAGCACGTCATGATCCACTTCGAGCGTCCCGCCATCATCGAGAATGGCTGAATACTGAATCGCATCCTCCGGCCTGGCTTCGATCACCGAGGCTCGGACCTGTTCCCCAAGCGAGGAGGTGAGCTTCGCGCCGAGCGGATCATCCGGCCCGTCGAGCCCGGCAAGAACGACCCGGTAATCCGAGAGGGCGCCCGGATGATCTCCGAAGGCAGCATGTGCTTCGGCACGAAGAAGGGAGACCTCCAGCC
>PAQN01000008.1 GCA_002709755.1 Phycisphaerae bacterium | reverse complement strand
AGACAGCGAAACCGAGCTTGTCCGAGAGAACACAGAGGACGCCCCGTTCTCCGCACTGGTGTTCAAGGTCGTCAATGACACCCACGGAGACCTGACCTACGCTCGCGTCTACTCCGGCGTGCTGCCGAGAGGGTCGCGAGTCCTGAACCCCGGCAACGGACGCAAGGAGAACGTCTCACGAATCTTCGAAATGCATGCGAAGGATCGCGAAGCGCTGGACCAGGTCGGTGCCGGTCAGATCGTGGACCTCATCGGCCTGAAGAACTCCTTCACCGGTGACACCATCTGCGATCCGGACAACCCGATCATTCTCGAGAAGATGGACTTCCCGGATCCCGTGATCTCCATGTCGATCGAGCCCAACACGGCTGACGACAAGAAGAAACTGGGCGAAGCGCTCACCACGATCCGACGCGAAGACCCCTCCTTCAGAACGCAGTACAACGAAGAGACCGGCGAGACCATCATCTCCGGCATGGGTGAGCTGCACCTGGAGATCATCAAGAACAAGCTTGTCCGCGACATGAAGGTCGGCGTTCAGGTCGGCCGCCCTCGAGTGTCCTACCGTGAGACGATTCTCGGAGAAGCCAACGACGTGCGCGGCCTCTTCAAGAAGCAGAGTGGCGGCCGAGGCCAGTTCGGCGACGCGGTCGTGAGCGTCTCCCCCATCACAGCTGCGGAAGCCGAGGAACAGGAACTCAAGATGAAGGACGGCGTGGTCTTCGTCGACTCCATCAGCGGTGGCGTGATTCCCCGCGAATTCATCCCCTCGGTGCAGACCGGTGTCAGAAACGCGGCATCCAGCGGCGTGATCGGCGGCTACCCCGTGATCAACGTCAAGGTCGAACTGGTCTTCGGTTCCTATCATGACGTCGACTCCAGTCAGATCGCCTTCGAACAGGCAGGCGCACTCGCATTCCGCGAAGCCTGCACCCAGGCCGGACTGGGCCTGCTCGAACCGATCATGAAGGTCGAGATCGTGACTCCGGACGAATTCTTCGGAAACGTCTCAGGCGACCTCTCCTCCCGTCGTGGTCACATCGTCGAGAGCGAGATTCGAAACAACGTCCGCGTCATCCAGGCTGAAGTGCCTCTTTCCGAGATGTTCGGCTACACGACCGTGCTTCGTTCCATGACCCAGGGCCGAGCGAACAGCTCGATGGAACCCTGCGAGTACCGCCTCATGCCGGATCGACTCAAGGAAGAGGTCCTCGCGAATCAGTGACCCTGACCGCGATCTGAAAGGTTGTTTTATCAACGGCCCCGTTTCGGCGGGGCCGTTTTTCTATACTTGATGCATGATGACCTCGCAGCCATCCATCGAAAATCCCGAAACCATGTTCGAGGGTGAATACGCTCTGGAGATGGATGGCTGGTTCAGACGCAGATACCGTAATCTCTGTATCGGCATCCTCTGTGTTCTCGCGGTGACCTGGGGAATCGGAGCGCTCGGCCTGATCATGTCCGTGAGTCTTGACGACGGGGCGCCGTCGGATCTGCAACTCGAGGGCACACCTACCAGAATCGTGACGTTCGCAGCAATCGGTGCGATCCTGGAATTCGCATTGGTTCTCACGTATTTCATGAGACTGCGACAGGGATTGCAGACGCGAGAGCAACTCATCGACGCATCCACCAGACTGCTTCGCACGCTGAGCATCTTCAACGCTCTCATGACGACCGCGATCTACCAGGGGGACACCCAGATGATGGGGTCGGGACTCTGGGAGATCTTCTTCTGGCATTTTCTCGCATGTCTTTTTCTTCCATGGAGTGCATGGGAAAGCCTCAAGGCGATGGGGCCGGCCTACCTGCTGACATTGGTTCTGATCGTGGGCCTCCTGTTTCTGGAAAGCATCGGAACAGGCCAGACCGTCCCCTACACGCTGCTCACCATGATGGGAAGCATGCTGTTCTGGGGATTCCTCTCAGTCATGTTCATTCCAGGCATGCTGATCTGCTGGTCGAGACTCAGGAAACATGGCAGACGTTTCAAATTTTCGATGCTGAGTCGTAAATACCTGGACCTCCGCCAGGACATGGCTCAGGCCAGAAAAATCCATGATGCACTGTTTCCCGAAAATCACGAGGACGAACAGGTTGCATTCGATTTCAATTACACGCCCTACAGCGAGATCGGAGGAGATTTCGTCTGGTTCGAACGGCTTGGCAACAGGACAATCGTCATCCTCCTCGACGTGACCGGCCACGGACTACCCGCGGCGATGACCATCAACAGGATCTACGGAGAGATCGTACGACTCAGAGGTGAACATCCTGAAGGCGACCCGTTGACGTTGATGAAAGGGCTGGAACGTTATTTCGCACTCACCATGGCACCACACCAGATATTCGCCACGGGAATCACGTGTGAACTCGATCTCGAAAACGGAAGACTCAAGTGGGTGAATGCCGGTCACCCTCCGGGATTCGTGCTCTCATCCCAACGAGACACGGTCGAGTTGGAGACCACCGCCATGATGCTGGGTGCGGGCCTGCCGGGTGAATTCGATTTCGAACAACGGGAAGTCCACCTGTCGACGGGTGATCTGATCGGACTCTATACCGATGGCGTGACCGAGGCGCGTTCACCGAAGGGGCCGCTGTTCGGCATGGCACGACTTCGCGAGGTGGTCGAGAATCAGAGCGAGATCAGTGACTGGCCCGACTGGCTTTCGGCCACGGCACAGGAATTCTCAAGAGGGATCATCAACGACGACATCCTGGTCGCCTCGATTCACTACAAGGCAAGGCCGTCGGCAGAAGAGGTCGAGACGTCGTGACTCCATCGATGCAACAGACCGGCGCATTGCTCGACCGGGCGGCGAGAATCGCCCTTCGAGGGCATGGCAACGTCGAACCCAATCCGATGGTGGGTTGCGTCATCACCGACCGGAACGGACGGGTCATCGCTGAAGGACACCATCGAAACTGTGGCGGCCCCCACGCCGAGGCGATCGCGCTCGAGAAGGCGGGGGCCGCGGCCGCCGGATGTCACCTCTATGTGACTCTCGAACCATGCAACCACACCGGCAGGACCGCACCATGCAGTGAAGCGATCATCAAGGCAGGCATCACTCGTGTGATCTATGCACATGGTGATCCGAACAGGATCGCATGTGGTGGTGCGGAGCGATTGCGAGAAGCAGGCATACGGGTCGAATACCAGAGCACCCGAAGAACCACTGAACTGAACGCGCCTCATACTCATCGCTGCCGGACGGGCCGTCCCTGGGTGATCGCGAAGTGGGCTCAGACACTCGATGGCCGGATCGCCACCGCCGAAGGAGATTCGAAATGGATCTCTTCCGAACGATCGAGACGCCTCGTTCATCGGGAACGGGGACGAGTCGACGCGATTCTCACCGGCCTTGGAACGGTGATCGCGGATGATCCGCAACTGACCGCAAGGACCGTTCGTCGCCCGAGACGCGTGCCGGAGCGGGTGATCATCGACGATCAGCTCGAGATTCCGATGGAGACTCGGCTGGTGAGAACCGCCGGTGAGTTCAAGACGATCGTCTGTTGCGATGCGCACAGGCTTTCGAGCGAGAAGGCCGATGCATTGAGAAAGGCCGGTGTCGAACTCATCACGCTGGGCGCTCATGGTGCGATCGCCCCTGCCCTGGCAAGCGGCTTCCAAACACGGGATTGGTCGAACATCCTGGTCGAAGCCGGCGGCGGATTGGTCGGCCGACTTCTGGGCGAGGGACTTGTGAACGAGATCCTCACCATGATCGCACCCACGATTCTGGGGGACACGAGCGCGGTCTCCTCCGTTCGAGGCCGGAAGACCGAACGGATCAGGGACGGACTCACGCTCGAGCCCGTCGATCTGCGAACCAGAGGCTCGGAATTCATGGGGTGGTACCGGGTGCCGGCCGAGATCACGGAATGACGACGCCGAAATTCCCGGGCTGAAGCGCCGGTTGAAAGCTCGGGGGAAAGATTCGCAACACACCGTCGCCGTTTTCAAGGGCCCACCGTCCGTCGTTGGGGTCGCGAATGACACGAACGGTGTCGAGAGGCAGACCGTCCAGCCCGAGGAGAATCACCACGGCCTCTTCGAGTTCCGATGGGTACTCCAGAAATTCGATCTCCGACGCTCGGGCCGAGGTCAGCTGCCCGAGAAGACCTTCCACGGCCTGCCGAGGCACCTCGACGGATCCCGATTCTTCATCGAGCTCCAGAACCCAGCGATCGAAGTCACGGGTCAACGTGAAATCGGAACCGTTCGCGGGACGCACTTCGATGCTGCCGACATCGGCCCGAACCACGGACGTCCCCGTCGGATCCACGAACACCGCGGCGGAGGGCACCAGAGCCTTCTGGGCGTCTTCATCCAGTCGAAGGATGGTCGGGCTTCCTTCGACAAGCCCATATCGTTCCGTGGAGCCCACTCCGATCGGATCCCCGATGAGAACCGATCTGGCGGAACCATCCCGTCTCGTGAGACGAACGACCGCCACGGGAGGCTCCAGACCGAACGGTTCGAGCGAGCGCGGTTGATCGAAGAGATACCCCTGGGTCGAAGCACGAGACACTTCGGACAACCACTCTGAAATCGCGCCGGCATCCCCACGAGCGGCGACCGGTTCGGTGAGTTCCCATCCGTCGAGTTCATTTTCGAGACGAACGGAGGCCGAACCGACCTCGATCTCGATGACACGCGTCTCGACACCTGCTTGAGGAAGCAGCGAACGATCCCGCCACAGACGGGAATCCATGTCGAGCAGACGTTCATGAAGTGCGGAGTCCACAAGCCATGCAAGTCGTTCACCCTCGAGACGTGCCCAGGCACGACCTGCCAGCGTGCGATTTCCGAGTATCAGCACCCTTGTCTCATCACCCCACCGCCATGTCACACGAACGGCAGGATCATCGAACCCCAGACGCGCCATCTGAGCTCGCCCAGCATCATCGTCGCCGATCTCCACGTAGTCGCTGGCGTTCAAGGACGACGCCACCACGGCGATCTGACGGGCGCTGAACGCATCGACTCCCACCGCGAACGGTTCGACCTGTCGCCACATGATCCCATCACGCTCGAAACTCAGCGTGCGCCCCCCGCCGTATTCAAGAGTGATCGCTTCGACCTGATCCTGTGGAATCCCATCTTCCATCATTCGACGATCAGTGAGCGCCACAGTGGTCGCCTCCGAACGCAGCATCCACCAGATGAGGACCGAACCACAGGCGAGACACCAGATGACCAGCAGCCTCTTCATCATGCGCGCCTCCGGGAAACGACGACCAGACCACCCAGACCGAGAACCGACAGGGGCAGTATCACGATGAACACGCCTCCCCACACTCGTCTCATGGTTTCGGAAAGGCCCGTCAGGCGACTGAACTCGCTGACTCCACCGCTCTGAGGAACGAGCTCGTCCAGACCTGAAAGCCATGCGGTCGAGGCCAGGAGCAACGAGCGATTGCCCGGAGCCTCGAGGACGCGACGATCACCACCCATCGATCTGGACAGATCAGCGACGGTGCTGAGCAACCATCCGGAGCCACCGACGACGAGAACACGTTGAGGACCCTGTTCTGGAATCGTTCGCTCGAGAGCGACCACGACCGGAAGTGGCTCCTCGAAAAGCCCCTCCTCGGGAATGACCTGACGACTTTCGACACGATCCATGCGCCATTCCGATTCGAGCCATCGGTCCTCGTCGGGCTCGATGGCCCAGAGGACCTCGGCATCCGAATCGGGATCGATCTCGAGAGCGACGGGCTGGAGGATGACCAGAGCCTGATCTCCGACCGCATCACTGACGGGATGAGAGAGACCGTCCAGAGGTTGTGGCAGACGCACCCATTGCCTGAACTCGAAGGTGTCCTCATCGACAGGCACGCGCTCGAGCACCAGACGATCGGTCGCACCTCGCACGCCGAGGGATCCCACAAGCGTGGCCCATGGATCCTCCTTACCGAGCACGGGAAGGATGCTGCGGCCCAGGGACAGAAGGACGGGTTCTCCGCCTTCAAGAAGCTCTCTGGTGATCCCGAGCAGCGCGGTCTCCTCCTTGGAGAATTCAAGACCAGAGCGTTTGAGCGGAGGAAGTATCAACCAGACCGGCCGGGTCCCCTCGACCGCGATGGGCCGTTCTCCGGTGGTGACGTTCCACTCCTCGACCTCGTATCGAGCGGCTCGCAGTGCATCGGCAAGCGCATAGAAATCACCACCATCAGCTGAAGAGGAGAGCATTCGCCGATCCTCACCGTGGACGAGGACCACCATGGGACGTTCGGGAAGAAGCAGTGAACGAATGGCGCCTGCCAGAACCTCCTCACCGCGAAAGCGCCTGTCGATCCTGACGGTTCCGTCCGAGGCGTCAACGGCGTTGCGTGGAAAGAGCTGCCAGGAGGGCACCACCGCCGCACCGAAGCCCGGACCGGTCACGATGGCCGCCTCACCGGACTGGATCGCACGCGAGGCATCGGACAAGGCCAGTGGAGGGAGACGCTTCAATTGGTCCGCGATGGACGCCATGGACTCGGACACCGTCCTGAATCGATCACGTTCGTTGAGGGCGAAACGACGAAGGTCGGTCGTGACCGTTGAATCGATCATGTTCGACTGAAGAAAAGCGACGGTGGACTCCAGCTGCTCAGCCCAGAAGAGGCAGGTCGTCAGCAGAGCGGTTCGAACCCCTTCATGATCGGGAATGGGACGTGCCCCGTCCGACTCGAGCCCGCGATTGACGAACAATTCAAGTTCCCCCCCTTCGACTCCGAGTCGGGTGAGAGCTCGAGCGATCTCAGCCAGCTGCACGGCGCCATTGGTCTCGGCGGGGAGCGTGGAAAGCACCTCCCGAAACGCGGGCAGCGTCTCGACGGCGAAGATCCTGAGGGCTCCGTAAGCCTCGAGAGCCTGAGCCAGAGTGCTTTCATACAGGGAGACCTCGTCGGCATACGCCGAACGCAACCGCAGGATGAGTGATTCGAACCGTTCCAGAGAATCGGGATCGAGCGGATCGATGCGGCTGGTGACGAGTCCGTCTGAAGCCTGATCGAAACGCCGCAGCACCTCATCGACCTGACGCATCACCCCGCCTTCGTTCTCGTTGGAGACCGCAAGAAGATCAATTGTCCAGGGCTCCTCACCGGTGGGAAGGCTTTCGAGCAACGTGAGGGTGCTGTCATCAAGCGCATACGCCCGCGTCCGAGTGAGGTCGAAACTGCGTTGCATGGACGGCAGATCGAAGATCGCAACGACACCGAAGACCAGGACGACCAGACCCACCCATTCCAACGCACCCGCGAAGACGAATCGAGCACGCGGTCGAAGACCGGGGCGCCAATCCGCCATCAGGCGGGTCAACCAGAGCAGACCGGCGGTGGACACGATGAAAAACACGAGGTTGGACGTGTCGAACAACCCGATCGCGAAATCCTCTATCCGTCGGGTGGGATCAATCGCGAAGAACAGATCCGCCTGAGCGGATCCCACCAGTCCGGGAAGCAGACGTGAGCCGAGCACGACCAGAAGAGACGTGAACAGTGCCAGCAGATACGCGACGAGCTGGCTCTCGGTCAGGGTCGAGGCGAGCATTCCGAGAGCGAGCCAGAGCGCCCCTCCCAGAAGAAGCCCCAGCAGTCCGCAGGCGATCTCACCCCAGTCAGGTCGCCCGTGGATCTCGAGGATCACGCCAAACAACAGGATGGGAAGGCCGAGCATAAGGAGCTGGCACACCAGCGCCATGTACTTGCCCAGAATGACCGTCATCGGGGTGATCGGCGCTGCCTGAAGAATCTCCCAGGTTCCCTGACGACGCTCGTCGCTGAACGATTTCATCGACAGAGCGGGAACCACCAGCAGAAGAATCCAGGCGGACACCTTGAGGACGGGCTGGACCGTGGCGGGGCCGCCGGGCACCAGGGAGAGAAGCGTGAAGACCAGACCGGACAGAAAAGCGCCGATCGCGAGCACTGTCCAGCCGGAGGGTGTGAAGAACGCCGCCCGGATCTCTCGAAAGAAGATCGCACGAAACCCGTTCATGAGACCTCCTCCGGGGAAGCGATCGCCCAATCACCGTCGTTGGCGCCGGCATGCTGAAGAAAGATGTCCTCCAGCGAGGATGATGACTCTCTCAATTCATGAAGGGTGATTTCGTGATGACTCGCCAGTGCGCCGATCATCGCAAGTGGCTCGGCACAACCAGCCGTGCACCTGACCTCGAGAACCTGACGGCTCGAATGCTCGACGGATGTGGTGGCTTCGATCAGGGGTTCATCCCGACAGGCATCCTCGAATCGCACGCGATCACCATCCGCCACGCGAACATGGACCACGGAAGCGCCCTGACCCAGAATCTCCTCACGGGATCCGGAGGCCACCAGGCGACCACCAGCGATCATCACCAACCAGTCGCAACTGGAATCGACCTCGGCCATGAGATGGCTCGAGAGCAGCACGGTCCGTTCACCCGCCAGTTGGGACAGAAGCCCTCGGAAGGCACGCTGTTGGACGGGATCGAGTCCGACGGTTGGTTCATCAAGAATGAGCAGGGCGGGATCCCCGACAAGGGCCGAGGCGAGACCCACACGCTGTCGATAGCCCCGACTCAGACTGGAGACCAGTCTTCTGCGGACATCCCCGAGCCCGCAGGCATCCAACGTACGATCCAGAGCGGACGGGACAGATTCAGAGGGCAGACCCGTGAGTCCCGCCCGGAAATTCAGATATTCCTCGACCCGAAGTTCCGGATAGAGCGCCGTCGACTCCGGAAGGTAGCCGACCTGGGCTCGAACCCCGAGCGGATCATGTGAGACATCGACACCACCGACCGTGAGCTGCCCGGAATCAGGCGCGAACAATCCTGCAATCATGCGGATAGTGGTGCTTTTGCCCGCACCGTTGGGGCCGAGAAAGCCGCAGACCGCACCCTTGGGGACCTGAAACGACAGACCGTCGACGGCCTTGAGCGTTCCGTAGCTGCGAGTGATGTTGGAGGCTTCAATCATGAGTGTCACGTGGTCGACCGGCCCTTTCAACGTACGAGAAGTCTATCAAGCCGGGGGCTTCCTGTTGCAGGACCGGAGCATGGGTTCCTACACTGAACACAACGAAAGAAACCCCCCATGGCGAAGATGCTTCCCCGAATGATCTTGATCGGAATCGACCTTGAAAAAGGCACGAGGGATCGTCTCGCCGAGGACTTCGAGATCACCGAGGTCAATCGCTCGGACGAGGCCATCGAACTGCTCCTCAATTCCGAATTCGATGCAGGCGTGTTCGAGCCGGGGAAGGTGCCCGACAGCGACCTCGCCAGAAATCTTCAAGTCAAGATCAACGACGTCGACGACGCGGGCGGCAAGCTGCTCGACCTGGACGCGGAGAGAGTCTCGCCACTGAATCTTGCGGAACGACTTCACCTGCTGGAGTCAAGAGTGGCGGATGGTCTGCTGAACCTGTTCGGCTGGCGACACTTCGAAGTGAGACTTCTGGATCGGGAGACCGCCAAGCTCGAACTCGTGATTGCAAATGGAATCACACCACTTCCAATAGGCCACGTCATTCACGCCAGGATCGATGGCAATGGAATTTCAGGCCATGTGGCGGCGGTCGGTAAAAGCTACATATGCAGGGATAGCCTGAAGGACGAGCGTTGGGTGGATGGAATGGAGGGAGGCAGAAGCAGCCTCACGATCCCACTTCGTCTGCACGAAAGGACGATCGGCGTCCTGAACGTCGAAAGCGCTCAACCAGATCGTTTCAATGACGAAGACAGACTGCTTCTGGAACTCTACGGGCGCTACGTCGCGATGACCGTGAACATCCTCGACATGCTGATCGTCGAACGGTACACCACCAACAAACGACTTTCGAACAACGTGCTCACCGAACTCGAGTCACCCATCAATGAGATCGAGGAGGAGGCCTCCACACTTCTGGAACTCGCTTCTGATGATCCCGCGGTCCAGGAGCACCTTGGAAGAATCACCGAATCACTGGCCGCGATGAAAGCCCGGATCCAGAGCTGCACCGCGGGGCCTCAGACGATTCTCGGAGCCGAGGAGGTTCTTCATCAGGAGGAACTGGAGCCGATCCTTTCAGGCAGGACTGTCATGGTCGTGGACGATGAACCCGTCGTGCGCCAGACGATCAGCGCCGTGCTCGAGAAACGAGGATGCTCGGTGGTGGTGTGCAAGGATGGCTCGGCCGCGATCAACCGGATTCAGAGCGCCGCATCAAGATCCGAATGCTTCGATCTTGTCATCTCGGACGTCAGGATGCCGGACCGCAATGGATACGAGGTGTTCAAGGCGGCCAAGGATGCGGATGAGAAGACCCCGGTGATTCTGATGACGGGATTCGGCTACGACCCCCACCATTCGATCGTTCGATCGAGCCAGGAGGGCCTGCACTGCTTCCTCTTCAAACCGTTTCAGATCGAACAGCTCCTCGAAGAGGTCTACAAGGCTCTCGTCATCGAGGCGGACATGTCATGAGTCCATCACTCTGAATCGAAGCGTACGACGAGAAAACGCGGGAACTCCTCATGATCCTTGACGATCTTGAATTCCCTCACGCCTGACACGGCTTCGGCGAGTGCTTGGACCTCGGAGACGCTGTTGGCCCCGAACTCCATGATCAGCATTCCGCCCGGCTTCAGCCATCGGGCAGACTGGCGAAGGATCGGATCGATGAAATCAAGTCCGCTCTCGCCGCCGTGAAGTGCGGTACGTGGCTCGTACTCCTTCACATTGCGATCCATTGCGTCAAATTCGGCCGCGGAAACATATGGCGGATTGGCACAGATGATGTCGAAGACGCCCTGTTCGGTGTCGGGAACGGCTTCGAACAAGGACCCCTGCCGAAGCTCGAGTTCATCATCGAGCCCGTGACGACGGGCATTCCGCCCGGCGAGTTCCAGAGCCTCCCTGACGACATCCGTGGCCGTGACCAGCAGGCGCCCCACGGAGACCTCCTCAAGCGACGACCCTGCATCGGGAAGGCCCTCGGGCGCAGCCGACTTGGTGGACTCGGAGGGCGTGTCGGGCACAGGGGCACGCTCGAGGTCGAAGACAACTTCATCGACNTCAACCGTGGACGNCTCCTCGNGAGCGGATTCCNTGNAGACACGCTCGGAGACCGGCCCNGCCCTCAATCCACGGATCGATGCCGCCAGNCTGACGGCAATGCACCCGCTCCCGGTGCAGAGATCGAGTATTCGCCAGTCCCGGAAGAGTCCTGTTGATTTGACCTCNTCGAGAGCGAGCTCGACNAGNCCCTCGGTGCAGGGTCTGGGAATGAGCGTGCAGGGTGAGACTTCGAACTCCCGTCCGTGAAATGGCCAGNCACCNACGAGNTATTGCACCGGTTCATGACGNGAGGCCCTTTCGACCAGCGANCGCAGCCGNCCAAGGTCGNCTTCGGACACGATTCGATCNGGTTCCATGTACAGACGCAGGCGCTCGCANCCCAGAACATGTCCCANCAGGAGCTCNGCGCAGACCCGGGGNGANTCGACCTNATTGGTCTCCAGAAAACCTCGGATCCAGTCCAGCAGCCTGCGGGTCGTCCATGNGGCGNCNTCGGAAGACNCGCTTGATTCTGATCGTGTTTCAATCGACATGTATTCCCAGTCTAGCCGGGTTCNNCCCNGNCGTAGGGCATGCTGCGTTNTTTCCGGCGCTATGATTNGNATTCANCAGGAGACCGAACGTGACGACAGAANACCAAGACTCATTCATCAATCNAACTCTCGANACATGCCTCAATCTTGCCCGAGAGGCCGATGTTTTCGATGAATTGACGATTCAATCAGACTCAGACGGANNGCGGCTCGTGGCCNTGGCCAGGGGNGCCGCGGCGGANGCCCATTACAGCCTGCAACGCACNGCNGGGCTCTGGGAGGTGCTGATGCTGACGAAGGATCGCTGGCTCAGTGAATCCATCGAAGCGGAGGTCATGCACCATGGNGATTCTCTGGAGGAATTGATCGANGAGGAACTCATCGATCTCGGCCTCGATTCAGTTGAAGTCACGATGCAGCATTACCGGGACGACGATTTTCGNTACGTCTTCAAGTCGCCGATNCGATCGGAGGCGACCGACACCGAAATCGCGACCTGGCTGCTCGGGTATGAAGCCGCGTTCAAACAACTCGGCGACATGACTGAAGATCAGGAAGACTGAGAGCGGACTCAACACGATGCCTCCTCGCGTCCTCATGCTCGGCTGGGAATTTCCTCCCTTCATCACTGGAGGNCTGGGAACNGCNTGCTTCGGCCTGACCAAGGCGCTCGACCGACTTGGAGTCGAAACGACCTTNGTGCTGCCGAAGTCGACGCCGATCGAGGATGGCTCGCACGTGAAAGTGATCAGTCCCGGGGAAAGCGCNCGNAAACTGATGCTTCGNAANCGTGCGAANANCGACGCNTCCNTGTCGGAGNNNTCGNCGAGCGTCGAANGAAAGNCTGNATCNCCTCCNTCAGGANCACCCTCGANGCAAAGNGNGCCCCATGANCTCGAGACGCTGAAGANCNTCGAGACCGAGCTTCATCGCATCCTGATTCCGAATGACAACGGCGTGTANCCNTCGTTGGAACCNGCCATGGTCGAGGTCATGAAGGAATCGAGCCATGAAATNCAGAGGATCCGNACCATGGTCGACANGGGGATNCTCGAGNCGGGCAAGGANGAGACCGCCATGGCNCTCTTCAGNGCNCTTCCNGAGGCAGGTCCTCCGAAGGANCTCGACGAGGAGGAGACGATCGACGAGCGCCCCNCATCAAGCGCGGATTACTCGGGNGACCTCATCGGNCAGGCGGANCATTACGCCAGATTCTGCTCGATGATCTCGAAGAACATCGACTTCGACGTGATTCACGCNCATGACTGGNTGACCTATCCGGCGGGCCTTGCCGTCTCGCGNATCTCCGGAAAACCACTCGTNGTGCACGTTCATTCGACCGAATTCGATCGNTCGGGAGAACATGTGAACCAGGTGGTCTACAACATCGAACGACGCGGCATGCACGGNGCATCGAAGGTCATCGNGGTCAGTCATCTCACCAGGGAGATCGTNGAGAACCGNTACGGAATCGAACACGACAAGGTCAACGTCGTCTGGAACGGGATCGANGTCGAACCNGCCAAGGGCCCTTCGGCGCACATCCGCAANNATGACAAGATCGTGCTCTACTTCGGCCGGATCACGCACCAGAAAGGGCCCGAATATTTCATCGCGGCCGCGAAGAGAGTCCTCGANCTCGANCCNAACGTGAAGTTCGTGGTNGCCGGTTCGGGTGATCTCGCGGAACGCATGATCAGAATGGCAGCCGAACTGGGCATCGGCCACAANGTGCTCTTCACNGGNTTCCTTCGAGGCAGCGANATCGANCGGATCTTCTCCATCGCGGACCTGTACGTGATGCCGAGCGTCTCGGAGCCNTTNGGAATCGCCCCTCTCGAGGCCATGAGCCACGATGTTCCGGTGCTGATCAGTCGACGTTCGGGAGTCAGCGAGGTCCTGATGCATGCCCTCAAGGTGGATTTCTGGGACATCGACGACATGGCCAACAAGGTTCTGGCTGTCCTNCGGCATTCTCCNCTGAGCAAGGCGCTGCGAGATGGAGGTCGATTCGAACTCCGCAGAATCACCTGGGATGGAGCNGCCGNNAAATGTGAACAGATCTACAATGANNTGACTTCCNACGGCCTTGGANCTGCCCGGNCCGGGNATCGGATGTAAGAGATTCACTCTTNGTACAAATGGAAGATGCCCGTGTTTTTCAAGCGCAAGCAAAGCAATGCCAAGCCAGNCGAATCCGCACCNCGACAGGANGCGGAACAGACGATCAACCCNCCCNTGGATCCTGCATTCGAAGCCAGAGTCCTNGAGCTGGGTCATCAGTNTCTGGAACATGCNCGCTCGGGCAGAGCCTCGATACTNAGCAAGGGATTCTGGTCCGACAAGTTGATGGACTGGTCGATGAAGGATGAGGACTTCAAGGTCCANCTGTTCAGATTCGTCGATGCGTTTCCGATGCTGAGGACCCCGGAGCAGGTCCATGANCATCTGGTCGACTATCTCTCGCAGCCNGGNGTGACACCACCTCCCGGATTCGAACTGGGCGTGAAGGCNGGNGGTCTGGCGAAGGGNCTCATGACCAAGACCTTCTCGAACCAGATCACATCGATGGCGAAGAAGTTCATCGCCGGCACGGATGCCGCCAGCGCGCTGCCTCAGCTTGAAAAGCTCTGGAAGCAGNACATGGCATTNTCAGTGGACCTNCTGGGCGAGGCCTGTGTCAGTGACGCGGANGCNCTGGAGTANCAGAGGAAATACTCCGATCTGGTCGAGAACCTGCCTGACCAGGTCGAGGCATGGAAGGCGAACCCGCTGCTNGAGACCGATCATCTCGGGNCGATNCCGCGGACCAATGTCTCGATCAAGATCTCATCACTCTTCGCACGNACCGANGCNATCGATNTCGANGGGTCACTGCGTGGCCTGGAAGATGCCGTGATGCCNCTGCTGGAGACTGCCAGGCGCAAGGGCGTCTTCATCAACTTCGACATGGAACAGTTCGAGCTCAAGGACCTGACCCTCGAGCTCTTCATGCGATGCTGTGAAAAAATCGATTTCGATGCCGGGATCGCGATGCAGTCGTACCTCCGCTCCGGGGACGANGACGCCCGNCGGATCATCGAATGGTCGAAGNGGACCGGACGACAGGTCTCGGTGCGNCTCGTCAAGGGAGCCTACTGGGACTACGAGACGATTCATGCCGAACAGGAAGGCTGGCCGGTGCCCGTCTGGAGTCACAAGGCTGACACCGATGCCTGCTTCGAGCGGATGAGTCGGTTGTTCATCGATTCCACACCCAAGACCACTGGAGAAGGTGGCGTCAAACTCGCTCTGGGTTCGCACAATGCACGTTCCATCGGNGCGGCGCTCGCAGGCCTGGAAAAGGCNGANCTTCCACCAGCGGCGCTCGAACTTCAGATGCTTCACGGCATGGGCGCGGAATTGAAATCGGCGGCTGTGGANATGGGCATTCGCCTGCGTGAATACGTNCCCGTCGGNGAGATGATCCCNGGCATGGCCTACCTNGTCAGAAGNCTTCTCGAGAACACCTCGAATGAGTCATGGCTCAAGGCCGGNTTCCTGGACGACGCCTCCGAGGACGANCTGCTCAAGTCACCACATCGNTCGTTCACCTCNGACCCGGGACGNGAACGGATNGAAAATGCTCCCGAGCGACANGAGCTCTCGACGTCGGTCGANGGNATCGGAGATGGCAGGCCGTTCTTCACNGAACCCATGAGGGACTTCTCGCAGGAANCGAATCGCNTCGCTTTCGCTGAAGCGATCAAGCATGCGGTGGTGCCNGNGATCNNNAACGATGGCACGGTCGAGATGGNNCANGNGGCGATCGACCGGCTCGANNGATTCCAACCCACCTGGCGGGACACCCCCTACCTCGAACGTGCGGCCGTGCTGACTCGAGCNGCACAGATCATGCGCGCTCGNCGGGATGAACTCTCCGCGATCATCATCAAGGAGAATGGCAAACCNTGGAGAGACGCCGACGCGGACACCTGCGAAGCGATCGATTTCTGCGAGTTCTACGCACGTGAGGGCGCGCAACTCTTCACACCCAGAAGGCTGGGNCGATTCATCGGAGAAATCGACGAGAGCTGGAATCAACCGAGGGGNATCACGGCGGTGATCAGCCCCTGGAACTTCCCCCTGGCGATCTGCGCNGGNATGACGACCGCNGCNCTGGTCACGGGCAACGTGGTCATNCTGAAACCNGCNGAACAGACTCCGGGCATCGCATCCGTNATGGTCGACATCCTNCGCGAAGCAGGCCTTCCGGAAGACGCTCTGGCATTCCTTCCAGGCATCGGNGAGACCGTCGGCGCNGCGATCGTNCGGGATCCCAGAGTTTCGATGATCGCNTTCACCGGCNCCAAGGCGGTGGGNCTCGACATCATCGAAGCGGCTGGAGTGACCGGAGATGCTCAGAACCACGTCAAGAAGGTCGTGTGCGAGATGGGAGGAAAGAATGCCATCATCATCGATGCCTCCGCGGACCTCGACGAGGCCGTGCTCGGCGTGAGACAGTCCGCATTCGGTTTCAGCGGCCAGAAATGCTCGGCGTGCAGCCGGGTCATCGTGGTGGACAGTGCGCATGATGTCTTTCTCGAGAGACTCGTCGCCAGCACGAAGACGCTGGTGATCGGCGATCCCTGCGAACCNGGNACCGACATCGGCCCGGTCATCGATCAGGAGGCGGCGGAGAAGATACGCTCCTACGTCGAACTGGGAGGAACCGAAGGACGTGTCGAGTGCAGTGAACCTGTCCCGTCGGANCTGGAGNCCAGAGTCGGCAAACCCTACGTGGCNCCCACGGTCATCAGCGGGATCGGACCNGACGACAGACTNGCGAACGATGAGATTTTCGGTCCCGTCATCGCAGTGATTCGAGTCGCGGATTTCGACGAAGCGCTTCGTGTCGCGAACCAGACGCAGTACAAACTGACTGGCGGGGNCTTCAGCAGGAAACCGGCCCACCTCGAAAAGGCCAAGCGTGAATTCCGAGTCGGCAACCTCTATCTCAATCGAGGAATCACCGGAGCCTTGGTCGGAAGGCAGCCATTCGGCGGATTCGGCATGAGCGGGATCGGAAGCAAGGCCGGAGGCCTCGACTACTTGACTCAATTCGTTGAACCGAGAGCGTGCAGCGAGAACGCCATGCGACGGGGATTCGCCCCGGGTCTCTAGCGCCCACACTTGCACGGCGGTCGCTAGACTTGGCCTGCATGGAACCGCAGATCATCATCACCATTGCAGCGATCGGCTTTGCCGGAGGGCTGCTTGGTGGCCTTCTTGGCATCGGCGGATCNATCATCGTCATCCCACTCCTGACACTGGTCAAGGGCAACAACCAACAGCTCTATCAGGCGACGGCGATGATCATGAACATCGCGGTNGNGGNGAGTGCGACGCTGAAGCATCACCTGAAAGGCGCGATCCAGGTCAAAGTCGTCCTCAAGCTCCTGCCTGCCGCCTCGGTGGGCATTCTGGCCGGAGTGGCGTTGAGCAATCTGATTCCAACGCTCTGGCTGCAGGTCGTGTTCGCACTGGCTTTGATGTGCATCGCAGCCAGTGAGCTCAGAAGCGCGTTTCAGCTGGCCGGGTCATCTGAGGAGAAGACCGAATCGGATCTGAACGACGATGTGACATCGAGGAAATCAGGGCTGGTCAATGTGGTGATCGGCGGCTTCACCGGTCTGTGCTCGGGACTTCTCGGGATCGGTGGCGGAATCATCATCATTCCGCTGCTGAAGAGGTTCTCGGGCTTCTCGATGAAGGCCGCGATTCCGGCCAGTTCGGCCACCATGCTCATCACCGCGGGCATCGGGGCCTTCTACAAGAACATCCAGCTCCCGAATCTGAAGGCGCCGGATGGGACTCCGCTTGAGATCTCGAACAGTCTGCTCATCGCTGCCTGCCTGATTCCGACGGCGTTCGTCGGAAGCTACATAGGAGCAAGCATGATGCACCGCCTGCCCATGACGGTGATCAAGCGGGTGTTCGCACTCCTGCTGGTGATCGCCGCCTGGCGGATGGGGTACACCGCCCTGAACGGAGTCCAGGAGACTCAGGACGATGCTACCCAGATCACCTCTGAATCGACTGTGCCGCGGATGTCTCCGGGCTTCGATTCGGATCAGGGGTAGGGCGTACCGAGACGAATGCGGGAAGGGTCACCTCGACATCATTCGCGGCATACACCCTGACCGGAAAGTAGTAGAAGCCTTCAGCCATGTCGGGCGAGATCGTCACGCGAAGCTTGATGATGAGATCGTCGTTCTCCTCGTCGACTTCCTGTGAAAGCAATTCGATGTCGACACCCTCCTGCTCGGCGATGATCATCGCGACGGGGCCGGTGGTGGTCGCATCGTGCGTCAGGTGAGTCAACTCGGTGGAGGTTCCAGGCTGCAGCCTGCCCATGTTGAAGTGATAGGCCCCCTGCTTGAATCCCGGATTGACGTCGAGGGAGGAATTTCGGTGTCTCAAGAGCACCTCGATCAGGGGCGATGTCGGATGATCGGTCTCGATGACGACCCACCTTCGATAACGACCGTCCGCCTCGATGTGATCATTGATGTCGTAGGAGATCACGTGACTCACACTGCGTTTCGGACCGATGTCCTTGCGAAGGAAACGGGGTGGCTTGCCATCGACACTGAGAATTTCGAAGGGAATCTGATCGGAGGCGCTCAACATCAGACTGCCGGTCTGCTTGGTCTCATCGACGGCATTGATGTAGGGAGGTCGGGCACGAACCGGATGAGTGATGACCGCGGTGCCATTGATCTCGAGCGGCTTTGAATACCCATCGAAAAGGACCTTGATCTGCACGGTCCTCGAACCCGGCGAAGGCTGAGCATCGAGGGAGGCCACGAGGTCTCGTGACTCACCGGGTGGGATCACCGCCCCATCGAGCCCGTTGGTGGTCGTGCACTTGCAACCGGGTTGCACCGTGATGATCTTCAGGGGTTCGGTCCCAAGGTTCGTCAGAGACACGGATCCATCCGAGGTCGCTCCGGGTAGGACGTCGCCCCAGTTCAGAACGCCCGGAGTGATTCGAACCGGAGGCATCGTCGCCATCGGAGAG
The DNA here is from genome assembly GCA_002709755.1 of Phycisphaerae bacterium. Lineage (GTDB taxonomy): Bacteria > Planctomycetota > Phycisphaerae > Phycisphaerales > SM1A02 > UBA8087. The sequence goes on along the minus strand of PAQN01000008.1, from coordinate 11,199 downwards.
GCCGCCCGGTTCGAAGAAGAAGCGGGCTGACTGCTTGTGTCAGTGGATGTCTTCTGGTTGGAGGCATCATCATTGCCGCATCCGGAGAGGAACACTCCAAAGCTCGTTCCGATAACAACAGACAGGAGGGTTCTTGAAACGACGTGTTTGGTCAGACGGGAATCGATCATGAGCGTGATCCGGGAATCCATGTGAGTGTTGTCAGAAATGAGGAGAGAAACTGCTGGATAAGGATACCCATGTCCCAGGATCATGATGCAAATGGGATGCGTGAACCCTGTTTGTCGGGAAAAGATGACCCAGAAAACCGAGAACTCGGATTTAAATCGGGAAAATGGGGTATTTCGGGGGTGCATTACGAGCGGAGTCATGTATAATTGAATGTGAAGAGGAAGTAGAGAGACTCTTCAACCCTTCCGAAATTGGCTTTTTCGGAAACGGGACGGAATATTCCGGTACTAGGAAAGAGAGTAGACTCCCACCTATGAACTAAAAGATCGCCGGAAGTGTGCACGCTTTTACGCGATCGGGATCAACGTAAAACACTGATCCATAACGGACCCTTTTCCCTCCCTCCGCCCCCGGCCTTGTGCCGGGGGGCTTTTTTTTACTGTTTTGAAGCCGCGACTCAAAGCACCCGACAGCCAGTTAAACCCCCGAATCGAGCGCCCATCGAGTCCTGCAGATGAGAATCAGCGAGAATGTCGGTGAAAGGTCTCTGTCTTGTTCCAGAGTTGCTCGAGTCGGTCTATGCGGTCATGAATCTTCGGCCCAAGCTCCCCTGCCACTTCGACGACGAGAAGTTCGGCTGCGAGCACGGCAGGCAAGGAACTGTCGAACGGCCCGACACCCGGCACCTTCAAGACACACCAGGAGTCGGTGATGGAAGCAAGAGGTGACAGCGGACTGTCGGTGATCGAGACCAGAGGCACACCGAGATCGAGCAATGCCCGAGCCGCGCACACGCAGCTTCGTCGATAGCGTGCGAAATCGAAGGCGACTGCCGCATCACGAGCGGTCGCTCCGCTGAGATCGCGACCGAAATTGTGCTGGTCGATGAGCTGAACCCCATCACGAATCATGGAAAGGCCGCTGAGAAGCGTGTAGGCACCCGCTCGCGAGGTCTCACCGGATAGGATCCAGACACGCTCCGCTCCAATGAGTGGCTTGGCGAGCCGCTGCAAGGTGGACGAATCCAGAGTCGAGAGCGTGCTGTCTATCGAAGTCTGAATATCTGCCCTGACATTCGACTCCATGCCATGGGGCCGTCGAATTCGCTGCCCGGGCGTGCCGAGCTGGTCCGCCACGCCCTGCCTGACCCATCCCTGAAGGTCGGTATAGCCCTCGAAGCCCAGTTTCGTTGCAAACCGTACGATCGAGGGATGGCTTGTCTTGGCTTGTTTGGCAAGATCGGCAACCGTCCCGAAGGTGAGCAGCGTGGGATCATCCAGGACAGTCTGAGCGATGCGTCGTTCGGTTGGTGTGAGCCGAATGCCGACCGCCGCGATGCGTTCTTGGATCGACAAATTCATGCTCCTTTTGAATAATGCGTTTCAAACGAACAATCACAATGTACAATTCGTTACAGACATTGCAAAGCATCAATCCGCCTGAACTCGATTGGAGCGCGAAATGGCCAAAAAGCCCGAATACGTCCAGACAGATCGTGAACGTGCATTCCTTGAAACCGTCGAGGAGACACGACACGAACGCGAGATCGTCAACGGCCTCGCACCCTTCTTCAAGGAGAAGGCGCCTGAGGACATGATGACCTTCTACTCCAATGACGAGGTCCTGAGCTTGAAGGTTCTCAAGGGCACCGACCGGGACGTCGAAAAGAGAATGCCGGTGAAGATCACACGGCATTACTTCGAGCTGGCCAAAAACAGCGAACCGATCCAGAAAATCGTCAAGCCGAGTGCCGCAGAGACCACGGACATGACGGGCTCGGAGGATCCGGGCCATCAGATGGACTACAGCCCGGTTGAAGGGCTGCTCCACAAGTACGAGATGGGACTGATGTACGTGGTGTCGACCTGTTCGGCCCATTGCAGATTCTGCTACCGCGAGGAACTCATCGCACGCAAGGAGGTCGAACGCCACGATGGCACGGTCGCCAAGAAGGGATTGGCCAAGATCCCCGAAATCACCGCCCACATCAGAGAGCACAACGCGATCGTGGAAGCCAACGGCGGACTTCATCCCGAGACCGGTCGAGAGAAGCTCCGAGAAATCCTTCTCTCCGGCGGAGACCCGATGGTGCTCAACAATGCGAAGCTCGCCGCCTGGCTGGCAGCCCTCGCCGAATGCGGCGTCGAGATGATTCGAATCGGGACCAAGGAGATGGCCTTCTACCCGAAACGATTCGACGAGGCCTTCCTCTCCATGCTCGACAACTTCCACAAGACCTATCCTGAAGTGGCGCTGAACTTCATGCTGCACTTCGAACATCCAGACGAGATTCTTGCGAAGGATGAAAACGGCGAGTACATCAAGAACGACCAAGGGTTCTTCCAGTGGGTCGAAGACACCGGCAAGGCGATGAGGTCGCTGGTCTCACGCGGATGGGTGAGCGTCCAGAACCAGACGCCGATCATCAAGGGCGTCAATGACGATGTGATGGCTCTTCGAACGCTTCAAAGGGAGTTCGAGGGGGCTGGTGGCGAGAATCACTACTTCTTCTGTGGCAGGGACATCGTCGCTTACAAGGCGTTCAACATCCCGATCGAAACCGCCTGGAACACGCTCAACGAATCACAGAAGCTCCTCTCGGGCGTCGAGAACCACGCCCGCCTCTCCATCACCCACTACAAGGGCAAGACCGAGGTCAGCGCGGTCACGAACGAACCCATTCCGGGACTGCCGGGAAGTGAGAACGGTGTGGTCATCTTCAAGCTTCTTCGAAACGCCCACAGCGCTCCGGACAGAGGCAAGGTCTGCATCGTGGGACGCAACCCCGATGCGGTCTGGTTCGACGACTACGAGGACCGGGTGCTCTTCGACGAAGCCGGCCTTTACGATTACAAGCGCGTGAAGGACAGGAATGCCCAGAGTGCGATGCCCGCTTCCGTCCCCCAGACAGGTTGCGGATGATCGACAAACGAATTCGGAATGCGGCTGAAGCGGTTGCGGACATCACCGATGGGTCCAGCATCATGATCGGTGGATTTGGTGAGGCAGGAAGCCCCATCGAACTCATCCATGCACTGATCGACCAGGGTGCATCGGATCTCACGATCATCAGCAACAACACCGGAAGCGGAGAGGTCGGATTGGCCGCGCTGCTGAAGTCCCGTCGCGTGACGAAGGTCATCTGCTCGTTTCCAAAATCGGCAAACTCGACGGTGTTTCCGGAGTTGTACGGCGAGGGATTCACCGAACTGGAACTTGTGCCCCAGGGCACGCTCGCGGAACGCATCCGCGCGGGAGGGGCTGGAATCCCCGCGTTCTACACACCGACGGCCGTCGGAACCCAGCTTGCCGCAGGCAAGGAGGAACGTGAATTCAAGGGCCGTCGATACCTGCTTGAACACGGCCTGACCGCGGACTTCGCACTGATCAAGGGAAGCAAGGCGGACACTCATGGAAACGTGGTCTACAACAAGACCGCCAGAAACTTCGCCCCCATCATGGCCATGGCCGCCAACACGACCATCGCGCAGGTGAAGGAGGTCGTCCAACCCGGCGTGCTCGACCCGGAGACGGTGATCACACCCGGTATCTTCGTGGAACGGGTGACGGAGATCGCCGAGCCCTCACATGAGTCGGCATTGATCGAAGCAGGAGTCACCTACCCATGACGAAGGATGAGCACATCACGGGCTGGTCGAGGGAGGACATGGCGAAACGCCTCGCGCAGGACATCCCCGACGGAGCGTTCGTGAATCTCGGCATCGGCATTCCGGAGCTGGTCGCTCGGTTCGTCCCGGAGGGGCGGGAGTTCATCTATCACACGGAAAACGGCCTGCTTGGAATGGGGCCCTCGCCGGAGGATGGCGAAGGCGACCCCGAATTGATCAATGCGGGAAAACGCCATGTCACGGCGAATCCCGGAGCAGCCTACTTCCACCATGCCGACAGCTTCGCGATGATCAGAGGGGGGCACCTGGATCTCAGCGTGCTTGGTGCGATGCAGATCGCCCGGAATGGAGACCTCGCAAACTGGTCGACCGGAAAACCGGACGCGATCCCCGCGGTCGGTGGAGCGATGGATCTGGTCGCGGGCGTGAAGAGGGTGTTCGTCATCACACAACATTGCACGAAGAAGGGTGAACCCAAACTGGTCGAATCCTGCTCTTTTCCCATCACTGGTGAGGGAGTCGTCGACCGGGTCTACAGCGACCTTGCCGTCATCGACGTGACTCCCGAAGGGTTCCAGCTCGTGGAACTCGCCCCGGGAATCGAATTCGACTTCGTTCAAGACCGTACCGGAGCGGAACTGCTGCCCGCGGCAGAATAGGAAAGGCACCAGAACACATGACTCCTCAGTCTGACACCAAGTCCTGTCACTCACACAGCGCCGAACTCTTCGAACGGGCTCGAAAGGTGATGCCCGGCGGCGTGAGTCGAAACACTGTCCTTCGCCAGCCACACCCTCCCTACGCGGCCTTCGGCGAAGGCTGCAGACTGACGGATCTTGATGGCAGGACCCGCATCGACTTCTCCAACAACATGGCATCACTCATCCATGGCCATGCCTACCCCCCCATCGTCGAAGCCGTCAGCCGACAACTCGAACGTGGAACCGCCTACATGATGGCAACTGAATGCGAGGTGGCCTACGCCGAGCACATCTGTTCACGAAACCCCGGATTCGAGAAAGTTCGTTTCGTCAACTCAGGTACGGAAGCGATCATGGTGGCGATCAAGGCATCGAGGGCGTTCACCGGTCGCACTCGCATCGCCAAGGTCGAAGGCGCCTACCACGGAGGCTATGACTATGCAGAAGTGAGCCAGACACCCAGACCCGAGAACTGGGGAAGCATCGATCGCCCCAACAATGTCCCTCTGGTCCATGGAACTCCGGACTCCTCCCTGGACAGCGTGGTGATCATTCCATTCAACGACGTGGAACGAGCCATTGCGATCCTGGATGAGAATGCCGCGGATCTCGCGGGTGTGGTCCTCGATCCGATGCCGCATCGAGTGGGACTGAACCCGGTCGAGCAGGAATTTCTCACGGCTATCCGTGACTGGACGCGAAAGAACGGCTCGCTGCTGGTGCTGGACGAGGTCATCACGTTCCGATCGACCTACGGCGGACTTCAGATGCGTTACGGAGTTCAAGCCGACCTCACCGCGATGGGAAAGATGATCGGCGGCGGATTCCCGGTCGGAGCCGTCGCAGGTCGAGCCGATGTGATGGACGTGATGGACCCGAACGGCAGCAACTACGTTTTTCCTCATTCGGGGACGTTTTCCGCGAATCCGATCAGCATGGTCGCCGGGCATGCCGCGATGAAGGATTTCGACGAGGCCGCGGTCGAAAGAATCAATGGACTGGCCACACGGGCATATGAAGGCATCTCGGAAGCGGCCCGGATCACAGGAGCGAGAGCGTGCGTCACGGGAGGTGGCTCGATCGTGCGAGTCCACATGAAGGATTCGCCGCCCAGAAACTTCCGAGAGGCTTTCCTCACACCAGAAGAGAACCTGCGACTGAAGACACTTCTTGATCATCTCTTCGAATCGGGTTTCATCATGATCAACACATGCACCGCGATGATGTCGACTCCCATGACGGAAGTGGAGATCGACGCGCTCGTCTCGGCATGCGCTGAAGGCTTCGACAAGATCGCTGGAATGCCGTGAACGGGTCTTCTTGAGGAGACGCCCGGGAACCCGATCAAGGACGCTCGAAGATGGTCGCCAGCCCCTGACCGACACCGACGCAAAGGGAAGCCATGCCGTACCCGACCTCGCGGCGTCTCATTTCATGCACCAGGGTCGTCACGAGACGTGCGCCGCTGCATCCCAGAGGATGCCCGAGTGCGATCGCACCGCCATTGACATTCACTCGTTCCTGATCGAGACCGAGTTCTCGGCAACAGGCAAGGGATTGTGCGGCGAACGCCTCGTTGAGTTCGATCAATCCGATCTCTTCGAGCGAAAGTCCGGCGCGAGCCAGCGCCTTGTGCACGGCGGGGACGGGTCCGATGCCCATGGACGAGGGCGCCACGCCAGCGGATGCACTGGCTCCGACGTACGCAAGAGGCTCGAGCCCCAATGCCCTGGCACGCTTCGCCTCGACAAGCAGCAGTGCGGCCGCTCCGTCATTCACTCCGGATGAATTTCCCGCGGTCACGGTTCCCTGATCGTCCTGTGCGAACGCGGGTCGCAGACGAGCAAGAGCCTCAAGTGTCGTTCCGGGGCGGGGATGCTCGTCGGAGTCGACGATGATCGGATCACATTTCCGTTGCGGCACCTCGACGGATATCAGCTCGTCGGCGAACGATCCTTTTTCATTGGCGGCGGCCCAGCGCTGCTGGCTTTGAAGGGCGAAAGCGTCCTGATCCTCCCGAGTGATCCGATGTGCACGCGCGACATTCTCAGCGGTGATGCCGAGAGGATCTGTATGCCCCATCTCCTTCATGCGAGGGTGCACGAACCGCCATCCGATCGATGTGTCGTAGAGTTCCTGCGCTCTGCCGTACGCAGCCTCCGACTTGCCCAGAACATAGGGCGCACGGCTCATCGATTCCACACCACCCGCGATGAACACATCGCCATGACCGGCCTCGATCATGCGGGATGCGATGTTGACGGCCTCCAGCCCGGAGGCACAGAGCCGGTTCACGGTCGCGCCCGGAATGGTTTCAGGAAAACCGGCGAGCAGCGCGGACATCCTGGCCACGTTGCGATTGTCCTCACCGGCCTGATTCGCGGCGCCCATGTAGACATCGTCCACCAGGGAGACGTCGATGCCGGTGCGATCGATCAGGGCTCGAAGAACATGTGCGGCGAGATCGTCAGGACGAATGCTTGCCAGAGCCCCTCCGTAGCGTCCGATGGGAGTGCGAAGTGCTGCAACGATGGCTGTTTTTCTCATGACCTAGTGTACTCAGAGAGACTGCGGAATGAGTCTCCGCCTTCATTGCGGAGATCCGTTTTCGAGCGGTTCCGGCAGCTGATTCAACGTGTTCGGAGCCACCAGAGACGCCAGATCAGGAAGAGAGGCCAGAAGACATGAAGCCCGAAGTCCAGGACGCCCATCGCCAATGAATCGCCGGGAATGCCATCCGCGGCAAGGACCCGGTAGATGTCCCAGGAGAAGATGATCGCGAAGACCCCGAAGATCAGAGAGCCGAGAGCCCAGAGAAGAACGGGTTTGATGAAGGACTCACGGCGGATGGCCAGAAGACACCCGAAGACGATTCCGGTGATCGAGAATGCGAGTCGTCCCCAGGCCAGAACCGACAACACCCAGAGATCCGGAAGATCCTTCACGATCTGTTTCACGATGACTCCCTCGTTGAAGTCACCGATAGTGATCGCACCTCCGCTGATGGTGTTGAAGAATTTACCGATGTTCATCGCGGTTCCATGCTCGTACACCCTGTGACTGAGCTCCATCAGGACCTCCGCGAAACTGCCCATGAGAATGGCGAACCCTGAATCGAATATCGAGAACAGGATCAGGATGGTCGCGACGACTGGAATCCAGCAGACACAGTCATCAGATCGCGTCGTTTCCATGGCTGACATCCGTCCCCCCTTTGGCGTGGACGCTGAAGTGTTTCCGACGTGTGCGCTGGTGTGACGCTCTGAGCGCCACACCCTGAACAAACGCCTTTCGGACAGGGACCGATACCTCGCTCCTGAAATGCTAGAGGATGGTCTGAGACTTGGCCAATCGAGCGAGGTTTTCAGACGATCGGTGGCAGGTTTGTCATGGCTCTCGTACCATCGTGGGCACCGACCCGGGATGGGTCTGGAAAACCAATCGCACCACAGAGTGCAGGAGTGACAAAGTGAAGGCAAGCGATCTTCGTAACGGCATGGCGATCAAGGTCTCGGGACAGATCAACGTCATTCTCAACACGGAACATGTCAAACCAGGAAAAGGCCCCGCCTACGTCCAGGTCAAGACGAAGAACATCGAGTCGGGTTCCGTGCTCGAGAAGAGGCTCCGATCCGTCGAGGAAGTGGACCAGGTCGACATCGATCGCAGGCCCATGGAATACCTCTACAACGATGGAACCGGATACGTGTTCATGGACGGCCAGACCTTCGATCAGATGACGCTTTTCGCCGAACTGGTCGAGGACGAGATGGGATTCGTGAAAGCGAACACCGAGATCATCGTGCTCATCTGTGAAGGACGCCCGGTTGCGGTGGAACTCCCCAAGACGGTTGATCTGGAGGTGTCCGACACACCACCCGGCATCAAGAACGCGACCGCGACCAATCAGTTGAAAGAGGCCACACTGGAAACGGGTCTCAAGACACGAGTCCCACCGTTCATCAACGTGGGAGACAAGGTCAGAATCTCGACCGACGACGGGTCATACAGCCAGCGAGTGAATGACTGAGGGACTCATGAAAGCGGTTACGATGCGCTCAGGCACCCTGTGATGGCGGCAGCACCGCCGCCAGAGCGTGATTAGCGATCTTGGCGAGAATGGAAAAGACCACGACAAGCAGGATCACTCCGATGATGACCGGCAGTGCACCTCGATCCTGCATGAATGACTGAATGTCCTTCGAACCGTCGGCAGCCGCGGCGGCGGCGAAACCGCACGCGATCGCGGTGCGGGGAGTCATTCCCAGAAAGGTGCCGACAAGGTAGGGAGCGAGCCTGGCGCCACCGGCCGACATCGCAAGATTCGTGAGACTGAAGGGCGAGTTCGGCGGAACTCTGATCAGTGTCACGATACCAAGGGTCTTCCAGAATCCCTCGGCAAGGAAGGCATGTCGAACGGCGGACCATCTTGGTTTTCGATCGATCCAACGGGCGACCGAATCTCTTGAGACCACTCGACAGATCGCCCATCCGATGACCGCTCCTCCGGTGAACCCGATCAGCGCGGCAGGAGTTCCCAGCCAGAAACCGAAGACCCATCCACCAAGTATCGCCTGTGCATAGGTGGGGAGGATGCCAAGGCCGCAGCACACCATGAAGAACCCGGCGTAGACCAGCAGACCATACAGAGGGACCGCCCCCCCCGAAACGCGGATTTCAGGTCCTCCGAAAGTCCTGAGCCAGTCGCCGATCGTGCCTATTTCGGCGATGATCCAGAATCCAAGGAGAGGTGGCAGCGCGACCCAGCAGACACCAAGAATGGTCGAGCCGATGAGTCGGCGTCTTTCCGACACTTCATCAGGGGTCCGTTGATTCATGAAGACTCCACCTGGTCTGAAAAAGGACGAATCGAGGGCGGCTCGGATGATGAATCATTCGCCGGAGGATTCATCGACAGGATCGGCGGGCACGAGTTCGATCATCTCCACCACATCGATGCCGGACACGCTCTCGGGATCGAGAAGTTGATGCATTTCGGCGAAGAACTGATCGAGCGCAGCATGCGCCTTCACCGGAATCATCCTGCTGCGCACGGTTCCGGTGACGGCCGGAGGATTCGTTCTTTCGAGAACGAACTGCATGTCGATCGTCTCGATCTGACGCTGTGCATTCGCACCTTCATCGTGAAAGTCACGCTTGATCCGTCTGTTGATCTCGATGCGGTCGTAGTTAGAGTCGACCCACACGTTGTTCTCGAGCAGGATCCAATTGTCGTAGTCGGGCTCCTGAGCGACCGTAGCCATGACGGTCCAAACCTGCTCCGGGGTTCGGCCGGAAAAGACCTCGGATTTGGAGGTACATCCCGCCAGAACGGTGCCGGCGAGAAGAAGCATCGGGAGAAGGCGTGAACAGGGCATCATTCGCTCCGTGGACGAAGGGTCGCAACTCAACACAGTATCGGAGCAATCAGCCCCGGAGAATGCGAAAAGCCGCGAACTCGTCAGTTCCTGGGAGTTCTCGGCGCTGAATCCTCGCTACATGCCCTGGAAGCGACCCTTCGATGCACTCAAGCCACGCTTCGATCCGATTCCCGAGTCCTTGAACGATGGCCGTGACGGTCCCATGAGGGTCGTTTCTGACCCATCCCCGCAGCTCGTGGTGGCGAGCATGCCTGGCTGCGGTCATGCGAAAGCCGACGCCCTGGACAAGGCCGTGAAAAATGATTTCCTCAGATCGAGCGTGGATGGAAGCCATGAGTCGACGCGCTGCGGGTTCTCAACCCTCGAGGCTGTCCTCTGGTATCTCAGCATTGTGATGAACGGCCTGGACGTCATCATGATCATCCAGAACATCGATCAGACGAAGAATCTGACGCGCGACCTTGTCATCACATTGGACCATCGTCTGAGGTGTCCAAGTCAGTTCAGCATTCTCGAGGGCGAGTCCGGCGCCCTCGAGGGCATCCTTGAGAGTCAGGAAATCAGCCGGCGGACAGGTGATGTGCCAGTGTCCATCCTCGGATGTCACGTCATCAGCTCCGGCCTCGAGCGCGATTTCCATGAGCTCGTCCTCGGCGATGGCCTCGGATGAGATGAAGATCACCCCCTGATGGGTGAACCCGAATGAAACCGATCCTGACTGACCGAGATTTCCATTGTTCTTGTCGAAGGCTTCGCGAATCTCAGGAGCGGTCTTCTTCGGGTTGGAGATCAGGGTGTCGACGAGAATCGCGACTCCGCCGGGCCCGTATCCTTCATACCTGATTTCCTCGAAACGTTCCGAACTTCCGTCCAGACCTGCACCCTTCTTGACCGCCTTGGCGATGTTGTCCTTGGGCATGTTCGCGGCTTTCGCCGCATCAATGGCGTAACGAAGAGTGACGTTGTACTCGGGATCCGCCCCACCCTGCTGGGCAGCGACGATGATCGCTCGAGAACATTTCGACCAGAGCTTGCCACGTTTCGCATCCTGACGGCCCTTGCGGTGACGGATGTTGGCCCATTTGCTGTGTCCTGCCATGAACTGACTCCTTCCAACGACCCCTCACACCGCAAGACAGATCACTTTCGTGCGGCTTTCTTCGCAGTCTTCTTGGCTGATTTCTTGGTTGCGGGTGCCTTCTTCGCTGCTTTCTTGACCGTCTTCTTGGCTGCGGAAGTCTTCTTCACTGCTTTCCTGGCGGTCTTCTTGACTGTCTTCTTGGCTGTCTTCTTGGCTGTCTTCTTGGCGGTCTTCTT
>PAQN01000007.1 GCA_002709755.1 Phycisphaerae bacterium | reverse complement strand
GTCCTACAGAACACCACCCCGCGCCGAAGCGCGAGGTGGTGGGGGTTCTTCTCACTGGTTGTCATGCACTGTGACGTCGGATGGACTCAGCCGTCGCAGGGAAGTCCCCAGGCTCCAAGCACCACGGCAAGATCCTGACCGTCGACGACACCGTCACCATTGAGGTCGGCGGGACAGGCTCCTGCCTCGATGATGCCGAATTCAGCCATCGCAAGGCGCGCATCCTCGGCGTCGTAGTCACCGTCGCAGTCGCGGTCGCCCTCGACGTAGGGTTGAGGTCCGCATCCACACACTCCAGGATCGGTCTTGTCCTGGTTGTACGGGCAGCCATCAAGGCAGTCGGGCGTTCCATCCTGATCGGTATCAACCCTGTCGTTTTCATCGGGGCAGAGGTCCAGATCGTCCGCAACGCCATCGAGGTCAGAATCCGTCCCGCAGGTGTCGCTGCAGGTGTTCGTCAACACGATGCAGCTGTCATCGTTCACCCACGTCCCTGGTCCCATGACGCTTTGGCCAAATAAGTTACACCACACATTGCAAGACGTGAGCTGTACGAAAGTGGGATAGTAATCATCGACATAAATGGCAGCGCCGTAAGCTGGAATTTGACCAGAGGGGGTGAAGGCACCCAGCGCTCGGTTCTTGGTAATTGAACAACGGTTCAGAACAACACCCCCCTTACTGACCCAGATCGCACCACCTCGCGTTGCCTCGTTGTCCGCGAAAGTGCAATCCACAATGTCGAGCTCCGGGTTTACCGATCCGTAAGCCGTGGAGCGGATAGCGCCGCCCCCCCCATAGATGGCGCCGGTTTTATTCATTGTGAATACGCAGCGATTCAAGGACGACTTCGAGCCCCTGAAGGTGATAGCACCTGCGCCAGCGGCCTGATTCGAAGGGCTCACTATGCTGCTGGTGTTGTATCGGAATATGCAATCCGTGATCTCTGGGCTACTGTCTTCGATCTGGGCTGCACCAGCACTTTCAATGGAATTGTTGGATCTGAATATGCAATTCGTGATGGCAGATACGTCCGCTTCCCATACGGTCAATCCTCCCGCCCACCCGTCAGAGTATCCGTTCTGGATGATGAGGTTCTCGAGTCGGATTGAGTGCCCATCCAGCAAGTCGCCGGTGACACGCAGGACGGCATGTTGGTTCAAACCGTCAAGAATGGTCGCTGGATTCCCGTTGGCATCGACGGTTCCGCGAAGGGTGACTCCCTTTCGGTCGAAATCGATGGTTTCCCCTTCGAAGTAATGTTCGAACGACAGAGCGATCACGTCCCCATCATTGGCGAAATCGATGGCGGCATTGATGCTGGTGAAATCACATCCGTCTCTACAGACCGTGATCTGGTATTCGAAGCAGCTGGGATCATCGGGGCAGAAGTCGTTGCAGTCGAGTACCCCATCAAGGTCGGTATCGATATCGGGGATGCCGCATCCGCAGACCCCATATTCGATCTTGTCCGGATCACCCGGGCAGAGGTCCTCGCAGTCAGGGGTGCCATCAACGTCGGAGTCAACTGCGTCGCCATAGGTACAGGTGTCCAGGTCATCCGTCACGCCGTCGCAATCCATATCACCGTAGGACGGAATACAGGTCGAGCACGCATCGAAGCAGTTGCCGCCACCATCCGTGTAGTCGCCAGAGACATTGTTGTCACAGACGATGGTGTTCGTGATCGTGGGAACCGATCCTCCCGAAGAAATGGCGTTGCACTGGCCGCCGGGACCTGAGTTTCCGCTCAAAGTGCATCCGCTGATCAGGGTCGAACCGCCGTTCAAAATGGACACTCCACAACTGTTTCCGTTCGTGGTCACATTGTTCACGAACGTGCAGGTATCGAAGGTCGGGCTGCTGCTGTAGTTGACCGACACGGCACCTCCCGCATCAGCTCGGTTTCCGGAGAAGATGCACCGCTCGAATACTGGGGAAGCAGAGTTGGTAATGCTCGCACCCCCGCCGCCGTAGCCCGGCTTTGCCGCGTTGTTGAAGAACATGCAGTTTACGAATCGCGGCGAACTGGCATCGATCATGACGCCTGCTCCATTGGATACGAACCCGTATCCATTGCGGATCACGAGGTTCTCAAAGAGAGTCTCGGTGGTCTCGCCGCTGGTGCATGCGATTCCCTTGTGCGTTCCCACGCCGTCAATGTAGACCGCTGGGCCACCGCACTCATTGATCGCTCCGAGAAGATGCACGGCTTTGCCGTTGGGGTCGACGGGCACGCCCTCGTAGTAGTTTCCTGCTGCGATGGTGATGGTGTCACCCTCGTTGGCAGCCTGGATAGCCTCATTGATCGAAGTGAAGTCACAACCGGATGAACACACGGTGATGGTGTCTTCGGCGGCGGCAAGGGACATATTCAGCCCGGCAAGTGCCAGGGCGACGGCGTAGAGGCGAGGTGTCATCATCGTTCTCGATTCATGTCTTCAAATGGTGTGAGGGTGTTTTCAAGAAGCCGGTAGACCTTTTCATGTGTACCAAATTCACCCGCCGTGTCCGAGGCAAATGTGCTCACATCGCATGTGCTCTGTTCAAACGCCCATACAAAACCGCCCTCGGCATCGGCCAAGGGCGGTTTCCTGAAAGCGGGTGAGGCGATTCGAACGCCCGACATTCACGTTGGCAACGTGACGCTCTACCACTGAGCTACACCCGCGTCGGTGTTGTCCTCCGAGGAGGGAGGAGAATCGTACCACGTCCTGTGAATCGGGCAAGTGGGGGTGGTGCTTTGGCGCGTCGATTCATCATGGCGGGAGCTGTTCGGTCGCGGGGTCGGACGGCATCGCTCGAGGCTTCGAAGGGACCTGGGCGTCCGTCTTCGGGGTGGTTATCGGCACCCGCTCTGGCGGCCGTCACTGGGTCAGCCCGGAACCCTCAGTTTGAAAAAAAAGGCACCGCAGCGACGAATCGCGACGGCGCCCTTGGGGATGAAGCTCGTTCAAACAGAGTATACATCAACCAAAGTTTCTGCTCGGTTGAGGTGCGAAAGAGTGTGCACTGAGAGCTTATTTTTCCCGAAAAGGCGCTATTTCTGGAAAAAGTGACACCGTCCCACCGGTTATCAAGCGTTCTCGAAGACACAAGCCCCCTGAGATGCAAGCGCATCTGGGAGCGTGTCGTCCGTTCCCCTTCAGGTTCAGGGAGAGGAAACGTTGTATGGAAAACGGTGGGGGCGAGATTCGAACTCGCGAGACCCTGACGGGTCCGCCGGTTTTCAAGACCGGTGCCTTCAACCGCTCAGCCACCCCACCCGGTAGATGGATTCTATCAACCATTCCGTCCCGTGGTGTCGCCGTTTTTCAAAGGGGGCCCCGGAGCATGCATGCGCTCGATCACCTTCGCGATCAATCCNGTCCAGCCGGTCTGGTGGGCGGCCCCGCAGCCACGGCCGTCGTCACCATCGAAGAACTCGAACTGATCGACCAGGTCCCTGAAGTGGGGGTCCGCCGACAGGCGCCGATCGCCGCCGTGGAAGGCTCGTGTTCCATCACGCCCTCTGGTGAAGAGCGTCGTCAACCGGCGTGCGACCATCAAGCCTGCTTCCTCGATGGTGATCATCGCTCCCGACCCCACCGGGCATTCGATGGTGAACTCGTCCCCGTAGTAATGATGGAATCGTTGCATCGCCTCGATCATCAGGAAATTGATCGGAAACCAGATCGGTCCCCGCCAGTTGCTGTTGCCACCGAACAGGGTGGTCCTCGATTCCGCCGGTTCATAGTCGATGGTGTATCGGTGGCCGTCGATCTCGAGTCCGTAGGGATTGGCTTCGTGATGTTTCGAGAGACTTCGGATGCCGTGAGGCGAGAGGAAGCCCTCCTCGTCGAGCATGCGCTTCAGAAGACATTTCATGCGGTGTCCTCTGAGCAGCGAGAAGAGTCGTCGTTCGCCCCGGCCGGGGACTCTCCAATGTGAGACCAGATCGTAGAGTTCGGGATTCTTCTCGAAGATGCGATCGAGATGCTTCGCGAACTCAGGGAGCCTCTCGAGGGTCTCGGGTTCCACCACTTCGACCGCGAACATCGGAATCAAGCCGACGATCGACTGGATCCGCATCGGGAGGCGCCGGCCGTCGGGGAGGCGCAACTGGTCGTAGTAGAACTCGTCGGTCTCGTCCCAGAGGCCGTCCTCGCCTCCACCCATCGCGGTCATCGCCTGCGCGATTTCGAGGAAGTGTTCCAGGAACTTCACCGCCATGTCCTGATAGACGGGNTTTCNGGTCGCGAGTTCGATCGAGATNCGCATCATCGTCAGCGAGAACATCGCCATCCAGCTGGTGGCGTCGGCCTGCTCGAGCGTGCCGTCGCCGGGNAGGGNCGAGGACCGATCGAAGATGCCGATGTTGTCGAGTCCGAGGAACCCGCCTTCGAAGATGTTGCGACCGCCTTCGTCCTTTCGATTCACCCACCAAGTGAAGTTCATGAGAAGACGGTGGAACACGCGTTCCAGAAAGTCGAAGTCGGGTGATCCGTGCCGCGCGGCGTCCACCTTGAAGACGCGCCAGGTCGCCCAGGCGTGCACCGGCGGATTGACGTCGTCGAACTTCCATTCGTAGGCGGGAATCGCNCCGTTCGGNTGCATGTACCGGTCTTCGGTGAACAGNATCAACTGCCGCTTGGCGAANTCGGCATCGATCGAAGCGAAGGTGACGGTGTGAAACGCNAGATCCCANGANGCGAACCAGGGGTATTCCCAGCTGTCCGGCATCGAGATGACGTCGTGCGCGTCGAAGTGGGTCCAGTGGGCGTTGCGGCCGGTCAACCTGCTCTGCGGCGGCTTCGGTTGNGCGGGGTCGCCCTCNAGCCATCGTTCGACGTTGTAGCCGTAGTACTGCTTGGTCCAGATCATGCCCGCCCATGCCTGACGCTGCACGAGACGCAGGTCGGGGTCGTCGACANTCGACTGCAGTTCGCCGTAGAACGCGTCCGCCTCCTCCCGGCATTTCGTCATGATCGANTCGAACTTCACGAAAGGATCGGAAGGAAGCGTTCTCGCCAGTCGCACGCGGACGACGATCGACGCACCCGGTTCGATGGTGGCGGCATGGTCGCCCGCGACCTTGGTGCCGGCACCGTCCCGACGAAGGGCGGTGGCATCCCCGTGCACGACGTGGTCGTTGATGCCGTCCTTGAACGAGGCNCCGTCGCGTGGTTGGTTGAAGAGTCGCTCCCCGTTGGTCTCGTTGTCGCACCAGAGAAGATCGGTTCCTTCCTCGAAGGCGGCATGCATCGTGCCGAGCGTCGGGTGTTCGAAGACGATTCNCGAGGGTGTGTCGCCGACCGAGCCTCGNGGTCGGGGGGCGTTCGAATCCCACGACCAGGTGTTNCGNAAGAAGAACTGCGGCAGGACGCGGATCGNNGCCGGCTCGGGGCCCCGGTTGAAGACCTCCACCCGGTAGAGCAGATCCTCGGGGTCGGCCTTCGCCTGTTCGATCACGACGTCGAAGTATCGNCCNTCGTCGAAGACACCGGTGTCGAGAATCTCGAACTCNGGATCCTGCGCGGTTCGTCGTGCGTTCTCCTCNCGAAGACGNTCGTANGGGAATGCCGCGTGCGGATACTTGTAGAGCATCTTCATGTAGGCGCCGGTGGGGGTGCCGTCGAGATGCCACCAGAGTTCCTTCACGTCCTCGCCGTGATTGCCTTGCGAATTCGTCAGTCCGAAGAAGCGTTCCTTGAGGATCGGATCGACTCCGTTGTGCAGTGCGAGGCTGAGGCAGAGAANCTGATCACGATCGCACAGTCCGCCGATTCCGTCTTCACTCCANCGATACGCCCGTGAACGGGCATGTTCGAAGGGGAAGGAGTCCCATGCGGAACCATCGGCCGAGTAGTCCTCCCGGACGGTGCCCCATTGACGGTCGCTGAGGTACGGCCCCCACGCACGCCACGTGTCGTCNCCTNCGCGNCAGGTCTGCAGTCGTCTCTGTTCGGGGTTCACGGCGACGGTTCCTTCGTGTCTGCGGTGCCGATGATCTCGAGAAGTGCGGCCACGCTCCATGCCTGCGCGATGCATCCTCGTGGTGTGTTCGGGGCGAGTCCATCGAGGATCTCGCTCACGCTTCCGATGCCGGCGACGCCCAGATGGCGCCTCGCCTGTGACAGCAGTGTCGCACGAACCGCCNTCGTGCGTTCNTNCTNANCGCCATGAACCCGTGAATGGGCNCTCATGAACGGNNCGAGCAGCCANGGCCAGGCCGTGCCCNGGTGGTATGCCGCGTCACGTGTCGCCGGGTCCCCNGCNTANCGNCCGANGAAGTCGGGGTCATCCGGGGCCAGGGTTCGCAGACCCATCGGAACCAGGAGCATGCGGGTCACCACGTCGAGGGCCGTTCGNGCACTGCTCGANCGAGATCAGTTCGGGNGCTTCGGCGATCGCGAACAGTTGNTTCGGTCGGATNGAAGCGTCGTCGCCGCTCGGGCCGTCNAGNACGTCGTCGAGACANCCTGTCTCNTNATTGAGAAACCGCTGGAAGCCCGCGCGGGTCNTCTCGGCTCGNGNNTCGAACACCGNGGGGTCNTGCCCCAGNCGACGGGCGAATCCGGCGGCATGGTTCAGTGCACGNAACCAGA
This sequence comes from Phycisphaerae bacterium, assembly GCA_002709755.1. Classification (GTDB taxonomy): domain Bacteria; phylum Planctomycetota; class Phycisphaerae; order Phycisphaerales; family SM1A02; genus UBA8087. The sequence continues at coordinate 24,260 of PAQN01000007.1, read as the reverse complement.
GNGCGTTGATCTCGACCGGTTTTCCGANNCTCGGNGTGACGACTCTGNCGCCGACCTTCGCNTCCATCCAGGTCAGCTGCAGNCCGTGNNGTCCCGCNCGGACNAGTCCGTCGGTCGGATCGANCCCGATCCCGTGGTCCGTGCCACNTTGGTAGTGCTCGAGAATCGACTCGATCCTCGGCCACAGTTCCTNNAGNACACGGTCGTCCNTNGTGCNCNNGTGCCAGCGGGCGATCGCNTCGATGAAGAGNAGCGGTGCATCGACGGTGTTGTTCANCGAGCTCCCGCCGGATTCATCGAAGACGTTCGGCAGGAGGCCGTCGTGTTCGGCCGCCGCGAAGGTTCTCAGGATCTCGGTCGCGTCGTCGACNCGACCGGTTTCGAGCGNCAGNCCNGGCAGGGAGATCATGGTGTCGCGTCCCCAGTCCGTGAACCATGGGTANCCGGCGATGATCGNNCGACCTGCCTGTCCGTCAGCATGTCTTCGTGCCACCATGAACTGATCGGCCGCCAGCACCAGTCGCTGGTGAAGCGGGTTCGATGACTCCGCGCCGGCGCGGGCCAGGCAGCGTTCGTCATCCACCTGCGCCTTCTTCAGAAGATCGGGACGCTCCGCCACCCGCCGTTCGTCCCGTCCGGCATGAAGTCGGATCGTTCGTGCGTGGTCGATGTCCGTCTGAAACGAGCAGGCGGCGAAGGCGTCGTCCAGATCCGGAAACCCTCGTGCCGTCTCCTCCGTCAGACGGAACCCGCGCCACCAGGATCCGATCAGGGTGCCGAGGCCATCGAAGCCGAGGTGAACCGTGTCGTCCTCGCCTGATGGCCAGAGGACCCGTGCCCGGTCGTCACAGACTTCGACCGTGGGCGGGGCGCCCGCTTCGAGCAGTTGATGATGACCGCGGCATGACACCAGGACCACGCATTCGAAGGTCACCTCACGTGAGCCCTCGATCGTCCATTCCACCTGCAGAAGCCCCTCGTCGAGCGCCAGGCGTCGCGTGATCTCCGTGTCGTGCACGCGCCACGTCCAGGTGGGGGTTCGGCCGTTCAATTCGAACGAGTGAAGAAGACGATGTCCCTTCGGAACGATGCCGCCGTCCGCCCAGTGGTTGACGTCGAGCTCATGACGCACCCCGTCGATCACCACCCGTTCGTGCACCGAATGAACAAGCAGACGGCGGTCCGTCGGAGGACTGAACGCATCGAAGAGAAGCCCGTGGTACCGACGGGTGGCCGCACCCGAGACCGTGCCAGAGGCATATCCACCGAGGCCGTCGCTCAGGAGCCATTCCCGTGATTCAGCTTCATCCAGTCTGGTGCAGATGTCCGCGCCAAGGCTGGTGAGCCGATCGGTCCGGTTCGATTGGGGAGTCGTCGCCATGCTGCCATTGTCGTCTCTCACCGATCGGATGGGAACAGCTGGCCGTTCTCGATTTCGAAACGAACGTCCACCATGGTGCCGAGCTCTAGTTGGCCGTTGGTGGTGTCACGCACTCTCAGGCAGCTGATCGGATCGGAAGGATCCAGACTTTCATGCGCGAGAAGGAGATCGACGCCATCCTGAACCGGCAGTCTTTCGACGACCCGCCATCCGGTGAGGGTGTCATCGCCGATCTCTTCGATCGTCGCGGCATGGGCGGGAAGCACGAAGTCGTACCGTCCGTCGGAACGATCGGCCGGGGCGTTGGTGGCGCCGCCGGGGAGGGTGAGCGTGCCTTTCCTGATCTCGACCGTCATTCGAGTGGGCACCGGATGACGCATGCGCAGCGCCGCCTCGCATGACGGCGGCCGCTTCAGAAGATCCTCCGGCGTGCCGTCCGCGATGATCCGTCCCTCGTGGAGCAGCATGATGCGGTCTCCGAATGCCAGTGCATCCTCGAGCTCGTGCAGCGCCAGAACGGTGGTACCGGTGCGAGACCTGATGTGTGCCGACAGGGAACGGCGAAGTCTGTCCCGGGTGATCGGGTCCAGTCCCGAGAACGGTTCGTCGAGCAGAAGGATCGAAGGATTCGTGATCAGCGCCTTGGCCAGTGCAACGCGTCGTCGTTCTCCGCCGGAGAGCGTGTGCACCCTCCCCCGATGGTCGTTCAGCACATCGAGACAGCAGGCGATCTTCGCGGCGTCCTCGATCTCGGGGCTCCTGCGGTCACGCAGGGCGAATCCGATGTTGCGGCGGACATCGAGGTGTTCGTAGAGTTGACCGTTCTGGAACGCCATGCCGACGCTTCGTCTGGCCCCCGGGATCTTCGAGGCCTCCCTGTCGTCGTGCAGGACCCGTCCGGATGACGGTCTTCTGAGCCCCGCCATCAATTCAAGAAGCAGTGACTTTCCCGAACCCGTCTCGCCGCAGAGCACCAGAGTCGTCCCGGGGGCGAGGTCGAACGAGGTGGTGTCGAGGAGCGGCTTCGCACCTCGAACGCCGACTTCGACATCCTCGAAGCGTATTCGCGTCACGCCTTGTTCTTCTCGCGGTCNGCGCGTCTGCGCTTNANTTCNGCNTCGATGAAGGGTTGCAGCTCGCCATCGAGCACGGTCTGCGGGTTTCGGACCTCGTGNCCGGTTCGNAGATCCTTCACTCGGTTGTCGTAGAAGACGTAGCTTCGAATCTGCGTGCCCATGGTGCCCGCGTCCTCGAGTTTGCCGCCGCTGGCCTCCTCGACCTCGGCTTCGCGTCGTCGCTCCTCGATCTCCTCGAGCTTCGCCATGAGCACCTGCATCGCCTGGCGCTTGTTCTGAGGCTGGTCTCTGAACGTGGAGGCGACCACCTGGATGCCGGTCGGAATGTGGGTCATTCGAACCGCACTGGCGACCTTGTTCACGTTCTGCCCGCCGGGGCCGCTCGATCGCGCGAAGTAGTCGATCTGCAGGTCGCCGTCGGGAATGACCAGCTCCGACTCGTCGAATTCCGGGGTGACGTCCACCGTGGCGAAACTCGTCTGTCGCTTGCCCTGACTGTTGAACGGACTGACCCGTGCCAGTCGGTGGGTGCCTCGTTCGCAGTTCATGTTGCCGAACGCGAAAGGACCCTTGACGTGGTATTCCACGGTCGAGACGCCTGCTTCCGTCCCCTGCACCCGGTTCAGCTCCTCGGGTTTGAACCCGGACTGTTCCCAGTAGTAGAGATACATGCGATCGAGGATCGAGGCCCAGTCGTCGGCTTCGGTGCCACCCTCGCCGGAGGAGATCGTCACGTAGCAGTTGCGATGGTCATGCTTGCCACTGAGCAGCGACTGNAGTTCGACCTTGTTCATCGCCAGTTCGACCTGGTGGAGCTGTTCATCGGTCTCTTCGAGAAGCTCNGCATCCTCGGCCTCGCGTGCCAGTTCCAGTCCGACCAGGGCGTCCTCGTACATCTCGAGGGCCTTTTCGAGTGGATCGATCTGCGCCTTGATCAGCTTGAATCGCCCGATGGTGACCTGNGCCTTCTCGGGTGAATTCCAGAAATCCGCGTCGTTCATNGCTTCCTGGAGTTCATCNCGCTCGGCGGCCTTCTTCTCGTAGTCGAGCGANGCCTTCATGGTGTCGACCCTGNTCTTCAGTTCGTCGACGATGGTCTTGTGCGATTCGTAATGCATGTTCAGGCGTCCGGATTGAGAAGTGACGTGATTCGGACGAGCTGCGTGCCCAGGTCACGAACCTGCGCGTCGATTCGTTCGTCGATGATGCTGCCATCCTCGGCGAAGGCTTCATGGGCGCCGGGCATCGCGTACTGCTCGTGGATGACGCGAATCCCNGTGTTGTGAAGAATCCCCCGCAGGTGCTCNAGGCAGCGAATGCCACCCAGTCGTCCCGGGCTGCATGACATCACCGCGGCGGTCTTGCCGGGGAAGCATGGAGCGGGGTCTTCCTTGCTGTTCGGTCGGCTGCCCCAGTCGATGATGTTCTTGAGCGCGCTCGAGATCGAGTGGTTGTACTCGGGTGTCGAGATGAGCATGCCATGACATCCCGCGATGGCGGCCTTGAACGCGATGACGCTCTCGGGCATGCCCTCGGCGGCCTCGAGATCCTCATCGAAGAGTGGTGCGTCGAACGCNCGCAGGTCGAGCAGTTCGACCTCCGCTCCGGCGTCGCGGACGCCCTGTGCGGCTCTGGTCACCAGCTTGCGGTTGAATGAATCAGCCCGGAGGCTGCCGGAAAATGCTGCAATCTTGATCGTCATCCCGAGATTGTAGTCGCCCTGACGCGCTTTGCTCGTGGCTTCCCATACCATGGGGGTCATGAACGCGATTCCACTCTCATCCCATGTCAGAAATCTTCCCGCGTCCTCCACCCTGGTGGTGAGCGCCAAGGCCAAGGCGCTCAAGGCTGCTGGTGTCGATGTGGTCGGTTTCGGGACCGGTGAGCCCGATTTCGACACCCCCGAGCACATCTGCGACTCACTTTTCGCGGCCGTCAAGGCCGGGAAGACTCGGTACGCGCCGTCTCCGGGGACGCCTGAATGTCGTGAGGCGATCGCAAGAAAACTTCGAGATGAGAATGANATTCCGGTCGAAGCACGAGATGTGGTGGTCACCGNAGGCGGCAAGCAGGCGATCTATCTCGCGATGCAGTGTCTGCTCGAGCCCGGCAAGGGTGATGAAGTGCTTCTGGTCTCGCCCGCCTGGGTCTCCGTGCCCGCGATCGTCGAAGTCTGTGGCGGCGTCGCCCGTTTCGTCTCCGGCACGATCGACAGCGGGTGGAAGATCACGCCCGAGCAACTCGANGANGCGATCACGGAACGCACCAAGGTGGTCGTCATCAACTCACCGTCNAATCCGTGCGGNACGGTCTATCTGCCCGACGAGCTGAGGGCGCTTGCCGACGTGCTGATCCGCCACCCGCACGTCACCCTGATGTCGGACGAGATCTACGAGAAGATGATCTACCCCGAACTGGATCCTGCGGTCTCGCACTTCTCGCTCGGTTCGATGCCCGAACTGGCACAGCGCACCATCACCATCAACGGACTCAGCAAGGCCTACGCGATGACCGGCTGGCGCATCGGNTACCTCGCGACGCCNTCNGGCGANGGNGAGTTCGCCGCGCANGCGGGNAAACTNCANTCGCAGATGCTCAGTTCGATTCCCGCGTTCTGCATGCCGACGATCATGGAGGCGCTCGANCACGGGGNGGATGAAGTCGAGCGNATGCGANCGAGCTTCGCGAAGCGCGGCGCGATGATGTTCGAGCGTTTGAACGCGATCGAAGGCGTTCGCTGTGCGAAGCCGCTGGGNGCCTTCTACTGTTTCCCGGAACTCTCGGGCTGCTTCGGCAGGCGCACGCCCGAGGGTGCGGTCATCAATGACGCGATCGANTTCTGCACGGCCCTTCTCGAGGAGGCCAACGTCGCCGTCGTCCCCGGCACGGACTTCGGACCGACCGCCGCGGCCTGCTGCCGNCTGAGCTTCGCCGCCAGCGAGGAGGAGATCGAGAAGGGGTGTCAGCGGCTCGCGGCGTTCGTCTCGAGTCTGACCTGATCGAGCAGATACCGGGGTGCCTCCTTGATGCCTCTCAGATACTCCCACGGTCCCCAGTAGTCTCGGTATTGGGCCTTCTGCTCCTCGGGAAGCCGGTACCAGTGCTCCCATGTCTCCACGTCATACCTCTGCACCGAGGTCGTGATGTGTCCCAGTGAGTACCGGCCCTGAAGATCGAGCGTCTTCATGTAGGGTTCGAGCAGGGGCAGCACCCTGGGCCCGAGCTCGGAAAGAACTTCGATCGCCGTGTTTTGATCGTTGGCGATCTCGTTGTCCTCGAGGTGGCTCGTCAGAATCTCCACCGCCAGCGGCAGTTGCTCGTCATCGCTCAGTTCCACGAACGTGATGGCTATCAGGTATTTCTCGGGGCCCGTGCCGTTTTTCATCAACTCGATCATTTTCGGTCGCGCTCTCGTGGCATGCTTCTTCAGATAGCCAATCGTGCCCGAGCTCCGGCTGTACCGATGGCTGGCACAGTTCCGAATCCAGAGATCGATCAGCTCCTCCGAGGGGTCGTCGTCGAAGGTGCCGAGGTAATGCATGAAGCGTCGGCGTGCATTCGCGTCACCGCTCAGGATCTCCCGTCGACCGATCTCGATCAGCTGCCGGGGTGGATTCCTGTCGAAGGTGCGAAGGAACTCCATGCTGATCCATTTCGATTGATCGTCGCCGTTGAGGAATTCCGACCGCAGGGCCTCGATGCCCGCGGCGCCGATGAAGCGCATCTGGTCCTCTGCCTTGAGTGCGTTCCAGGATCGGTCGTCGTCCCGGAATTCACGCACCAGTCTCCAGGCCAGAATCGATTTCGAGGTGTCCCCCAGGGTGCCCGCCATGTTCCGTTCGGCAAGATCCTTTCTCATCGTGCTGCGGTGGGTGATGAAGTCGGCCTGTGCCAGCATGACCAGGGGCAGACCCGGGAGACTCCTTGACCAGGCCTTTCCTCTGATGCCCGCGGAGATGCCGCAGGCGATCGCACTCATGAGACAGACAAGCGCGAGGCTTCCGAATCGGAATCGGTACCCATCTCTCAGTCGTTTCCCTGGTGTGACCTGTGTCCCGCATTCCGGGCATCGGACCGTCATGGTCCGGTCCGCGGGAAGTCCGTCGAGTCGATGCCAGCATCGGCCGCGGATGAACCAGTATCGAGACGGTTTGAACACCCACCATCCCGGAGACACGCCCGGGCATCGCCAGGCGCTTCCTCCGGGTCTGAGGTAGAGCGACAGCAGGCCGGCCACCATCATGGCGCCCAGCAGACCGAGCATGCCCCATCTCAGAATGTCATCAGTCACGTGAACACCATCGGCGAAGTCAGGCTTCGTTCATCAGTGCTGTGCGAACTTCCGGTTCGGAGACCGTCGTGGGCTCAGGTCGCGCCGATCGAGACGTCCATCGGCTGCAGTCCCGGTTCGTAGTTCGGCTGCAACGCGATGTTCAGCGGCAGACGTTTTCCACTCGGATCCTTCGGGATGTTGTCCTGATCGATCATGCGCTGGATCGCCATGATGCCTTCGATCAGCATCTCGGGTCGTGGTGGGCAGCCGGGGACGTACACATCGACGGGAATGAACTGATCCACGCCCTGGACGACGGCGTAGGTGTCGAAGACCCCGCCGGTCGAGGCGCAGGCGCCCATCGAGATCACCCACTTGGGCTCGGCCATCTGCATGTAGATGCGCTGGAGCACGGGGAGACTCTTGATGCCGACCCGGCCCGCCACGATCAGGAGGTCCGCCTGGCGCGGGCTGAAGCGCATGACCTCGGCGCCGAAGCGCGAGAGGTCGAAACGACTGCAGGCCGTCGCCATCAGTTCGATCCCGCAGCAGGCGGTCGCGAACGGAAGGGGCCAGACGCTCGAACGTCTCGCCCAGTTGACCACTCGGCTGAACTGGGTGGTCAGGATGCTGTCGTGGGGAAGGGTGGCTTCAAGGCCCATGGGAACTCCTTTTGCGTGAGCCAGATTCTAGCGGCTCGGTGCGTTCAGTTCTCGCGTGGTTTCTGGAGTTCTTTGACTTGTTTTTGGTAGTCCGCATTGGCGCGATCGCGCATGTCGGCCGCGTTCGAGCTCCGTTCACTGGGGGTGTCCAGGTTGCTCTTGTAGATCATCCCGTTGTAGGGCCCCCCTTTGACGGACACCACGTGCTCATAGCAGCCCGTCAGGAGAGACAATGAGGTCAGAATGAGGCAGCAGAGGCCTCCACGCCGGGTGGTGTCTCTGATGGGGGACTTCTCAGCGGCTTCGGACTGGTTTCGCACGATTCAGGCTCCCGATCGAGCCGACCTCGTCAGCCATCGACCATCTTTCTCAGATCGTCCTTGGAATGGACGATCTTGTAAAGCCTTTCGACTTTCATCATTCGAAAAAGATCCCGAAGATGGCCGTTGAGTCCGTACAGCGCGGTGTTCATCTTCCGTTCCTTGGCGTGACGGCGAAGTTCGACGCACATCCCGAGGCCCATGCTTGAGAGCACCGAGACCGCCGAAAGATCGATAACCAGCCATTTGGTCCGTTTGTCGCTGTCTTTCAGCGCATCGATGATCTCGTTCTCGATGATCGGAGCTTCTCTTTGTCCGATCGAAGGTGCGACCAGTCGTGCGGTGATGCCACGGCCGCTTCGGGTGAGCGAAACGTACTGCGACGTGCCCTTCTTGGGGTTGATCGTGTTGGGACTCATGCTCATGCTCATGTCGTTGCCTCGTCGAAAGACCGTGGGATTCCTGGGACCTCCTCTTTCTCGGGCGAATCACCGCGGCACTTTCGATCAGCTCTCCCGCTTGGTGCAGAAGTTTTCAATGGTGTGGATCTGGATGGGTCGGCGGGATCCGACCGGTCCGGTAATCACTCAATCACCGACGAGTCCGGTTCCATACTTGACCCTGCTGGTTCCATTTGTCATGGAGGCTCCGTCGGCGGAGAAGTGATAGCCACCGAAAAGCTCGATCGCACCGTTTCCGACCGACAGGATGTTCGGTCGGCGCCGCTGAGGGAGCGTGTCGAGTCTCCACGGTCGGAGGCGTCCCGTCGTCTCGGCACGGATGAAGAGTGCGGTCGGCGTGGCGAGTTCATCACTCGACCGCTGTTCGCTGGCAAGAACCAGAACACCTCCCGGTACGCTGATGGCCTCGAGCCAAGTGGGTATGCCTCCCTGAAAAGGAAGTTCCGGTCCCGCCTGCACCGTCTTTCGGGTCGGGTCGACGATGAGGGTCTCCGGACTCGGTCGCCCGTCCTTTCGAGGCCAGCCAAGCAGCATCAGTCGTCCGTCCCCGAGCGATCTGGCATGAGCGCCCACCGCTCGAAAAGGGTCCGATGCCGGCCACGTGCTCCAGTTCGCATCCTTCGGGCCGCGTTGCATCACCGCGAGGGCCTCATCTTCAGGAGAGGTGCCGCACACGATGAGCGTCCCGTCTTCCAGGACGTCCAGAGTCGCTGCCGTCAGTGGCGGGTCCAGTGGTTCGGGTGGACGCCACTGCAGTGAGTCGGTGTCGAATCGGTGCAGACTTCCCTGGGCGATCAGGCCGATCGTCCCATCGGGCAGGGGCTTCGGTGGGCTTGGGGTGGTCCAGGCCGAGCCTTCCGGTGGTGTGATCGCAACCGAGTCACCTGCGATCTTCGGCTGCACGATCTCTCCGCCGAGGTGAGGGGTCAGAGACTCTCTGGCCGAACCTGCAAAGCCACCCCAGATCAGGATCCGGCCGTCGGAGAGTTTCACGGCGTCAGGATTGATGCGGGCTTCTCGCATCTGCGATCCGACCGGCAGCCATTCGCCATTCGGTCGGCGCATCTGAATCGCGGGGGTTGCGTTGAAGTCAGACGTCATGCCGCCCATGAGAAACACCCATCCATCTGATTCGATCACCGCCGATTCGATGACTGGAAGCGTGAGCGTGCCGGGGAGTTCCGTGATCCGAACCGGCAGGCCCGGCACGAGCGGGGCGTTCGTTCGTGCGGGGGCGTTCTGGTTCCGGTCCGGGGACTGGTCCCGGGGCAGGGCATCGAGGCAGAACGTGGTTGATCCTGCCAGCGCCAGGGCACACGTTGTCGCGACTCCGCGGGTCATGGCGACTGGGTGGGGCGATGAGCTCGTCCGGGTTCCACGGAAAGCGTCCCGAGCGAGAACTGTTCTCCAGTGAGCTCTTCGGCGGCTTCGAGAGTCTCGGTGTCGGGGTGCGCAGCGATCTCGCCTGACTTCGATACGTCGTCCCGAGCCCTCCCTGTCGTATCGCCCTGCGCCACGGACTCGCTCAGCGGGGTTCGTGCATGAATCTCGATGACAGGTGGCTCCTGAATGACCTTCGCGATCGGCGTCGTCGGTCGATCGGCTTCCTCTGGACGCGGCGCGTCGAGTGCCTCCGTGGCCCGAAGTGTCCTTTCCATCCGAGTCAGCACCGCCTGGGTTCGCTCGATGAGTGCATCGCTTCTCTGCTGTTGAGCGTTTTCGAGTTCGGCGATCTCTCGAGCGCGGTCCTGCGTGCCGGCCTGAATGGCGTTGCAGATCTCGATGCCATTGCCCAGTCCAGCGGCGATGTTCTCCGCTCGTGCGATCAGGGTCGAAAGAGTCTTCTCGACACGTGCCGCGCGTGTCAGGGCCTCTTCAAGACGGGTGCAGGCCTCCTCGATGCGAGCGGCATCATTCGGAGTGGTCGTCTCCGAAACCGCCGTGGCGCCGGCCTCTTCGAGTCTCTCGATCTGTGATTCGAAGGCTCGAAGCATTCGTGCACCGAGATGAAGTCGTTCGTCGAGCATGCCGATCGATTCATCGACGTCACGTCGTTCTTCTGCAGTCGGGGCCGCTGTCTTCTCCGTTGCGGCTCTCGACTTCTTCATGTCCGCGATCTTGCCGCGTCCGCTCATCGATCTGGCATGCTTGCCGGCAGCGGTCTTGAAATCGTCGGCCACGACGGCGGTCGTCTTCGCGGGAGGCTGCGGGTCGTTTCGTTCTTCATCGCGTTCGAGGGCTTTTCTGGCACGTGCCGCGGCAAGCCTCGCAGCTTCACGAAAATGAGCCGCACTGGGACCGTTCGGCGGGGAGTCCAGACCCGTCACGGTCTTCTCGGTGCGATCGTCCTCGACTTGTGCATCGTATTCGTGATCCATCGGATCCTCCGAAGTCATGCCCTCTCGGGCATCGGCATTCCCTTGCCAATCGAGCCGCGGCTCGTCACTGCCAAGAGTCTACGAGATCCAGCCTCCCGGTGGTTGTGTCAGGAGAACTCTCCTGATGGTTTCCTCTTTCAGGTCCTCCTCTCACTCCCGTTCGGCAGGCGCCGATTCGATCGGGATGAGTGTGGCAAGGCTCGTGCCCTCCGCCTGACGTCTCTGGGCGTCGCGAAGCCTGTCGACCAGGGAACTCTGCAGGTGCATCGATCCATCGTCGGTCAGTTCGTAGGCGACATCCATCAACTGGTCCGCGGAGATCTGTTCCGGCGGTCTGGCAAGCACGAATGCCTCGTTCTGGTCGATTCGATGCAGGAATCCCCGCTTCTCCAGGCGTTCCAGCATCACGGTGGTGAATTTGCCGGGGAGCCCGCTCCTTCTCGCGATGTCGTCCGAAGAGAACGTGGTGCCGTGTTCGAATCCGCTGGCGATCAGCGTCATCACCGTCAGGATCGATGTGGGATCGATCAGATTCTCGAGCGCCTCGCTCTGCATCACCCGAGGGTCCCGCCCGCGGAGCACCTGGAGAATCGCGGCGACCTCGAGGCCGACCAGGACGAACATCCACATCAGATACATCCAGAACATGAAGACCGGTATCAGCCCCAGGGAGCCGTACAGGCTGCTCACCGTGAACGCATTCGCCATGTAGGCGCCCAGGGAGCGTTTGCCCACTTCCAGAAGAATCGCGGCGACCAATCCGCCGATCAGGGCGGGGCGCACTCTCACGCGTGCGTTCGGAACCCACAAGTAGACCACGAACATCAGGAACCAGAAGGCCAGAATGCTCGATCCCACGTCGATCGAGACGGCAAGCCATTGCCAGTTCGGAAGTGTCGAGACCACTGCGGAGAGGTTCCCCGACAACCATGGAATGACGCCGAGCATCACCGGTCCGAAGGTCAGGACGCACCAGTAGACGAGCAGGCGCTTGGTCCACGAGCGCCCCGACCGTGCACGATAGATCACGTTGAAACTGTTCTCGATCGTGACCATCACCCACACCGCTGAAAACGTCACCACGGCCATGCCGATCCAGCCTAGGCCGGACAGGTTGATGCTCGAGGCCGTGGCCACGAATCCATCGACCCATTCGCCAAGCCCGACCGGCGCCTGTGGGTTCTCCGCGTCGAGCGTCGGCGGAATGATCTTGATTTCGTTCAAGCCAAGCTCTTCGATCAGCGTGTCGATGGTTCTGTTGAAGTTGTCGCCCAGAATGTTTCGTGCCGCCACGGTGATGACCACCAGCACGGGGAGGATCCCGAACAGGGTTCGAAACGCGAGCGATGCGGCCATCTGGGGTGCACGGTCCTCATCCAGATGTCGCAGGCAGTACCTGGCGGTGTCGAACCCATGTCGGACCCGTCTCTGGACGTCATCCAGATTCTTTCTTGGTTCGGATGCGGACTGACGCAGCCATTCAAATCCCTGACGCGCTCGCACGCGCAGTGGTGGTCTGGATTTTTCAGGTTTCTGGGTCATTGAGGCCTCGATCCCAAGGTCTATCGTCAGAATCGCAGGCGAACCTCGCGAACCTGTTTAGAATGGTACGAATGTCGACTCGAGGAAAAAAGCAGGGGCATGGATATGGCGACAAGCGTCGCGGCCCGAGGTTGCAGAAGGTTCTGGCCGATGCCGGGGTCGCGTCTCGCAGGGCCTGCGAGTCCTTGATCGAATCCGGCATGGTCACCGTGAACGGTGAAGTCGTCGACACGCTGCCTGCGTGGGTCGATCCCGAGGCCGATCGAATCGTGGCCGAAGGGCGAGTGGTCGGCAAAAGTCGTCGAAACATCTACGTGATGCTCTTCAAGCCTCGGGGAACCGTCAGCACCAACAGTGACCCTGAGGGTCGATGCCGGGCGATCGATCTGGTTCAGCATCCGTCTCGCCCTCGTCTCTATCCGGTCGGAAGGCTGGATGTCGAATCCTCGGGATTGCTTCTGTTGACGAATGATGGCGAACTGGCCAACCGTTTGACCCATCCCCGATACGGCGTCCACAAGGGGTACCAGGTGACCGTTGGGGGCCGTTTGAGTGATGAGGATGTCGAACGTCTTGAGGAGGGGATCTTTCTCTCGGACAAGCGAAGCGGGGGTGCTTCTCGCACGAAAAAGTCCAAACTTGACATCATCAAGCGCGATCGTGATCGAACGTTGCTCTACATGGAGCTTCGCGAGGGGCGTAATCGTCAAATCCGACGAATGATGGCCCAGTTTGGTTTTCCCGTGAAGAAGCTGCGTCGAGTTCGCATGGGCCCTCTGGCGCTCAAAGGTCTTGCGCCCGGCGAGTGGCGTGAGTTGGCTTCGGCAGAGCTGTCCTCGCTTCGACGCGCGGCGTATCGAATTCGAGACAAAGCCGTTTTTAAACAGCCGTAAGAGTCTGTAAATACAGTGACTTGCTTCTTGTTAGACGTGGTTGAAGGACACGTCGGGGAATGTCATGTGAATTCAACCACTGCAATTGATTTTCACACTTTCTTGTGATTGATTTTCATTCTCAGTTGGATATACTTTTTCACATTAGCCCTCGGTTTCCCTCCTTTGCCACTCGTCGGCACTGGCACCAAGGGCCCTCTGGGGTAGTTAGAGAGCTGCCCCACCTATCACAGGAGTTTTAAAAGTAGATGTTTAAGACACTTACAGCGATCGCCGCGACGCTAATTTTCGCAGGCTCAGTTTCAGCCGACCTGGTCAACCCCGATATTCCATCATGGCGCGGTGATGCCAACACCACCTTCGCTCAGTGGGATTCCTTCACAAGTGCTGATGGTGGTCCCAACGCCCCCGAGCAGGGCGGTGGTTTCAACCTGTACAACTTCGGAACCGGTGCGATCATCGCAGGTTCCGGAAACCTCTACGGTGCGGGTGGCGCTCTGAACATCCACGTGTACCCCGCAGGTCCGCCCCTCTTCAACATGCAGGAAGCCGTCGTGAACATCTCGTTCGCCGGCAACCCCATCGATGTCGCCGGCATGCGTGCTTACGTCGGTGATCAGTCCTCTGGCCAGTACGTCGACGGGGTTGCGGAGTTCCGTGGCGGCGGCGGCAGCGCGTTTTCGCCTCAGACATGGGCGGTGACCTTCGACCTCAGCAACGTCGCCTTCGGCTTCCAGGGACTTTCGTTCTTCTTCGATTCTGACGACGCTGCGAACAGCAGTCTCGATGCGCTTTCGATCGATGTCCTCGGCTCCACGATTCCCGCACCCGGCGCACTGGTGGCCATGGGACTTCTTGGTGTCGCTCGTCGTCGAAGACGTTAAGATTGTGTCCCTTGCCAAACCGGTATGAAGGGACACAGGACAACAGATGAGTGATGCAACCGCGACTGTCGATTCGAATGTTTCTCAAGGAATCATGGATCGTCTGAGGACCGAAACCAGACCTCACCACGACAAGGCCGAACGGAACGGGTTCGGAGTGATGGTGATGGAAGGTGGGCTCCAGTTGTCTCCCTACGTGGAACACCTGGCGGCCTGGAAAAGGATCCTCAGCCATCTTGAATCGGCGCTCCGATCCTGTGACGACGAGATCGTCTCTCAGACCTGGCATGAAGGCCTGGTCAAGGAGGCACTCCTCCATCAGGATCTCGAGCAGCTCGCCCCTGACGGTCCCGTTCTCTCGGACGCCACGTCCAAATCCGTCCACGCATTCACCGACTACGTCGATCATCTCACCAAGGAGACCCCACGGGGTCTCCTTGGTGTTCTTTATGTGCTCGAGGGTTCGACCATGGGTGGAAGCGTGATGAAATCACGCATCGCCAGCCAGTTGAGCCTCACCATCGATGAGCCCGGCCTTCTGTACTACGGGTGCTACGGCAACAAGGTCGGCCTGCACTTCAAGGAATTCAGGCTGCGCATGGGTGGCGCCGTCGATGGTTCCGGATCGGAAGACCTCATCCTCGAGGCTGCCGGGCGGACCTTCGAGCTCGTCGGTGACATCCTTCGCGCGATTGCTGGTGATTGATGGACACACGGTCGGCCAATTCATCAGGTGCGACCACCATCCGAAGATGGGCTCTCCTTCTTCTGGCGTTTTCCGCCATCCCAGACGTGTTGCCCTATGCCGGGCTCAAAAGCCTCATCTCAGAGCGATTCGAGAAGTCTGAAGCCGAATCACAGCTTTTCGCCATCGTGGCGTTGATCGGCGCCTTGCTGGCGGTTCTCGTTCTTCGCCGGGTTCGCAAAGCCTCTCCCCGCAGAGTGTTCATGGCCTGCGCCCTCCTCCAGGCCACCGTCATCGGACTGATGATCCTCCCGATCAACTGGAGCACGATGCTCGTACTTCGGGGTGTCCAGGGTGGCGCCGACCTGCTGATGCTCGTGACCCTGACCACGGTGGTCGCAAGTCATGCCAAGGGGACGGGGCGAGGCTTCGGCGCCGCCGGCGCGGCGATTCTTTTCGGGCTCGCCTTCGGTCTGCTGGGCGGGGGCATCTTGACCTCTTTCGAGCCGGGGTCCGTCTTTCCCGTCTCCGTCGGAATCTCTCTGATGCTGGCAGGCAGCGCCTTCGGACTCCCTTCCAGGCCTCTGCATGCCACGCCTGATGACAAACGCGGTCAGATCGATCGACGAACGATCATTGGTGGCGCCTTTTCCGCGAGTGACCGGATGATCTCCGGGATGCTCACCGTCAGCCTTCCACTGCTGCTGGTCTCATCCTTCGAAGCCACACCTTCCGTCATCGGATCGGTGCTGGCTGCGCCGCTCATGGCATGTGCGCTGGGTGGATACTTCTCCGGAATGCTCTGCGATCGCATCGGAGCGATTCGAACTCGTTTGGTCGGTGTGCCCCTTCAAGCGGGCGGGCTGACCATGATCATTCTCTCCGGTGGAAACATCACGTTTCTCAGCCTCGGCACACTGATCCTTTCGGTGGGAGCCACCCTGCTTCTGCCGACCTCTCTCGTGATCGGAGCAGGTCATCGTCCCAAACAGATCGATCCCAGCGTCGTTGGTGGCATTCAGTCCATCGGTCAGGCGGGCCATCTCTTCGGGACCTTGCTCATCTTCTTCATCACCGTGGTGTCAGGTGCCGTGACAAACACCGGAGTTCTCGTGGTCGTGGTCATCTATCTCGCCTGGAACACGATCTGGCTGGGTGCGCTGAGCTCCGAGTTCTTCGCAGTCGCACGCCCCGCCCCCCGGGTGGTGCAGGGCCGGCGTCTCGCCTCCGGTCCGATCAAGGGACGTTCCGCCCTTCGGCCCGGTATCGGTGGCGTGCAAACCGCTACACTGACCGATTCCCACGAGGATCAATCCGATCCGGAGGAGTCGATCCAATGCCACAATACGAGTACGAATGCGTCGAAGACGGCGAGGTCCTGACCCTGCTTCGGTCGATGTCGCAGGCGGATGCGCCCGTCGATGATCCAGAGGGCAGAGGACGCATGTTCTCCCGTCGTCACAGTGTCTTCGGTGTGGGTCGATCCCATTCTTCGCAGGTCTCCTCGACGAGCTCCGAGCCGACCCTCTGCCCCTGTGGCATGCGTCCCGGCGGATGTGGTGGTTCATGATGCCGAG
The DNA here is from genome assembly GCA_002709755.1 of Phycisphaerae bacterium. Lineage (GTDB taxonomy): Bacteria > Planctomycetota > Phycisphaerae > Phycisphaerales > SM1A02 > UBA8087. The sequence goes on along the minus strand of PAQN01000007.1, from coordinate 8,128 downwards.
CGTGATTCACGGAGTCGATTTTTCGGGAGCCAAGAGCGGTGGGGGCGCCAAGATCGTCGTCGCCTCCCGGAATGAAGAGGGTGTGGTTTCCGTGGAGCGTGGGCTTGATCGCAACCGACTCGTGTGTCGCATCCGTGAGGGTCTCACCGATGGCGACCGTCATCTGTGGCGGATCGATGCGCCCTTCAGCGTTCCCGTCACCGTCTTCGAGGCCCACGATCTGAAGAAGGACTGGTTGACGCTCGCTCGCTGGATGGCTCGATTCGAGGATCCAAGAGCATGGCGCAGAGCCCTTCGTGCCGTCGATCGCAAGGAGAAGAAGCGCATCTGTGATCGCTCCGCCCATGCTCCGCTGGCACCGATGAATCTGCGGGTCTTCAAGCAGACCTGGACCGTGGTCTGTGATGTGCTTCTTCCTCTGGCCTCGGACGGGATCGATCTGCCTTGTCTCCGTGGCACGAACTCTCCGGTGTCGGTCGTCGAATCATGTCCGGCGTCGGTGCTTCATCGGCTCGGTGAATCAGCCAGAGGCTACAAGGGAACCACCAGCGAGACTCGGGCACGAAGAACGGCCCTGGTGCGCGTGGTTGAAGGCGAAGGGCTTGAGCTGCCGTCATCGATCAAGCGCCGCGCCATCGAAGATCCCGAGGGTGACGTGCTGGACTCGCTGTTGCTTCTCCTGGCGCCCGTCTGTGAACCGACACCTCGTGAAGCCTCCTGCGAGGGGTGGATCTGGTAGGTCAGACCCCTCGGGTCTGTGGATGCCAGATGAACTTGTGCATCTGCAGCTGCATGCGTACGTCGAGGCCATCCTCGAGAATCCACTCGGCGAGCTGATGGGGGGGCAGGGCCTTGCACCCGAGGATCTCAAGTCCCTGTGCCTGTTCGAAGGTGGGTGACATGAGAACCGCAGCTGATCGAGCGATCAGATCATGGGTTTCGATCATCTCTCTGGCCCATTCGTAATCGGTCCGGTCCACGATCACGAATTTGATTTCATCCTCCGGCCGGAGGTCGTCGAGATTCTCCATCCTGTTCCGAGCCTCCTGGCCGGAGCCGGGCGTCTTCAGGTCGAGAATCCTGATGATTCTGGGGTCGCAGGGGCTGATGTCGACGGCATTGGAGGTTTCAACCAGAACGGTCCTCCCGGCGTCGCAGAGCTCGCTCATCAGAGGAAAGACGGCCTTCTGACCGAGGGGTTCACCCCCCGTGAATTCGACCAGAGTGCAGTTGATTGCCAGTATTCGTTCCTTGAGAGCCTCCACCTCGATCCGTTCACCCTCCTTGAAGGCGTACTCCGTGTCGCAGTAATGGCACCTCAGAGGGCATCCCGTGAGCCTCACGAAGATGCATGGGGCACCTGCCCGGGTGGATTCACCCTGGATCGAATGAAACACTTCGTTGATGCGGATGGAAGGGGATCGAGCCATGACCTGTGGATGTTATCGCCTCGGGGTTCGACATTGCGCCGTATTTCGGTATCATTCTCGATCCGAGGCCCAGGTGGCGGAATTGGCAGACGCGCCAGATTAAGGATCTGGTGGGAGTAAAATCCCGTGGAGGTTCGAGCCCTCTCCTGGGCATCAGTATTCGGATCGACGCCCGGTGCATGCACCGGGCGTCGTCCGTCTCACCCCGAGTGCTCTTCAGGTGGAGTGTGATGGCCGATCGCAAGCGTCAACAGAAGTCCGTCGAACCTGTGATCGAGAATCGCAAGGTGCGTCATGACTACGTGGTCGGTGACACGCTCGAGTGCGGCATCGAGTTGAAGGGCACCGAGATCAAATCGGTCCGCGACGCCCAGGTGAGTCTGGCTGAAGGATGGATTCGAGCCGAGGAGGAGCCCCCGAGTCTTTCACTGCACGGTGTCCACATCGCGGAATACCCGCCTGCCGGTGTTCATCGGCAGCATGATCCGACCAGAACCCGACGTCTGCTCGCGCACAAACGGGAGATCAAGAAGTTCGCCACCGAAGCGCGTTCCAAGGGTGCGACCCTTGTTCCTCTCAAGATCTACTTTCTGCGTGGCCGTGCGAAGCTTCTCATCGGCATCGGGATCGGCAAGCAGAAGGGTGACAAGCGATCCGACATCGCGAAACGTGATGCCAAGCGCGCGATCGAACGGGCCATGTCCCGTCGACGGTGATCGCTGTCCTGCGGCACATGTTCCGTTCGTTCAGTCCAGGTCCTGTTTGCGATAGGTCATGACCTCGCCCTCGCGATGATCATGAACACCGTCGATCAGTTCACAGATGTGGCTTGCGACCTGGTCCGGTGTGAGGCACTCGTGACTGGGAAGGGTGTCGTGGTCGACCAGCGATCTGAGCATGTCGGTTTCCACCGCGCCCAGCGAGATCGTGAACGCCCGAATCGAGGTGGCTGGTCGTTCGGCGAGTATCGATCGTGTGAGGGAGTCCAGGGCGCTCTTGCCCGCGGCGTAGGCGGTGACGTGAGGCAGGGGGTCCAGACTCGCCATCGACGAGATGTTGACGATGCATCCCGCTCCGGACTCGACGAAATGCCGCCATGCGTGCTTCACCAGCAGGATGGGACCGATCGCGTTGGTCCTGAACGACCGTTCGAGCATGTGGTGATCAAGCTCGCCGATGGGAACGACCTCGAGATGCCCGGCATTGTTGACCAGGGCATCGAGTCGTCCGAAGTGTTCGATCGTCCGCGCGATGAGTCGTTCGCATGATTCGGGCTGGGCCAGATCGGTCGGCACCACGAGGCAGGATGATCCGAGATCGTCCGCCACTCGTTGCAGTCGTTCGGTGGTGCGGCCGGCGAGCGCCACCCTGTGTCCCGTTCGGTGCAAGGTTCGAACGGTGGCTTCGCCGACACCACTTCCCGCGCCGGTCACGATCACGACACGACCTTCTTCAATCTCACTCACGATGACCTCTCCATGCTGTGCTGAGTCGAATCTCGGGGGCCCGGCAGTCCGAGCGCCCCCACCAATGATATGCCTGCCCCAGCCATCAGATAGAACGCCGGCGCGCTCGAGAGTCCGGTCGTCGAAATCAACCATGTACTGATCAGCGGGGCGGTGCCGCCGAACAGCGCCAGCGTCACGTTGTATCCGATTCCGATGCCTGTCAGTCGCACCTCTGGCGGAAACAGCTCGGTCATCATCGCGGGCGTGGGGCCCTGGGCGATGCCGATGAAGAGCGCGAACAGCACGAGTCCGGCGAGAATCAGGCCATCCTCGCCTCGCTGGAACACGGAGAACAGCGGCCATGACGCGAACAGGATTCCGAATCCCGCGGTCATCAGAAGCGCGCGTCTGCCGAAGCGGTCCGAGAGCCATCCCGCCAGCGGAATGACGGGCAGCAGGCATGCGAGCCCGATGGTGTTCAGCATCAACGGATTCGACACCGGGTGCTGGACGATCTCCTTCAGGTACGTCGAGAGCCAGACGAAGACCACGTAGAACGAGGCGCCCTGCATGAGCACCACCGAAGAAAGGCGGAGTATCGCCGGGCGGTGGTTCTTCAGGACGTCGATCAACGGATGCTCCCGTTGATCCCTGCGGGAGTGGATCTCCTTCATCTCCGGCGAACTCGACATCGATCGACGCATCCAGAATGCGACCGCTCCGAGGAGGACCCCCATCAGGAAGGGAATGCGCCAGCCCCATGACGTCATGGCTTCCTCGCCGAGGGCCACGCTGAGAACCATCGCCACGCCACTTCCGAGAAGAATGCCGAGAATCGCTCCGAGCATGGTGAGACTTGCGTGGAGGCCCTTGCGCCCCTCGGGTGCGAGCTCGCTCACGAAGGTCGCCGAGGCGGTGAATTCGCCTCCGATCGAAAGCCCCTGGATCAGTCGCAGGAGCAGCAGCAGGATCGGTGCGGTGAGTCCGACCGCGGCGTACGTGGGAAGCATGCCCAGAAGAATCGTGGGGACGATCATCATCAGCACGGAAAGAAGCAGGGCTTCTCTGCGGCCGACTCGATCGCCGATGTGTCCGAAGAGAATCGCGCCCAGCGGTCGCATCAGATAGCCCACGGCGAAGATCGCGAAGGTCTTGATCAGGCCGGCGAATTCATTGTCGGACGGGAAGAAGGCGATCGCGATGTACGGCGCGAGAAAGCCGAATGCCGCGAAGTCGTACCACTCGAGGACGTTGCCCACGATCCCCGCCGCGGTGTCGCGGAATCCCTTCGCGCGCTGTTCCCCGGCTGCCGTCATCCGATCAGTCGCATNACGTCGTTGTAGAACGTGACCACGAANAGCGATCCGATCAAGAGCAGNCCGACCAACGCCGCNTAGTTCTGGAANCCCACCGAGGGNGGNCGGCCCTTGATCTTCTCGTAGATCAGATAGATGAAATGTCCGCCATCGAGAATCGGAAGCGGCAGAAAGTTCAGCACCGCGAGATTCACGCTGATCATCGCCAGGAAGAACAGCAGGTACATCATGCCTCGGTCCGCGACCCGCGATCCGAGATGGACGATTCCCACGGGGCCGCGCAGCTGCTCGACGCCGACCGTTCCCTGGGTCAGCCGATAGATCGTGAAGTAGGTCAGAATGACCATCTTCCGGGTCTCGTTGTATCCCATCTCGACCGCGGTGATCGGATTGCCTTTCGCGGTCAGCGTCGTCCAGATCGGTTCGAAGTAGCCGATTCCGATCGGGGCCGACCAGCCCAGTTCGCCGAGCGTCTCGACATCCCGCTCGCTCAGGCGGAACGTCACCGTCTCCGATTCCCGCCCGGGTGTCGGATTCTCGATGACCACCGGGACATCGACGGCGCCGGTCGCATCGCGGCAAGCCTCCTTGAACCCCTCTCGCAGCGTCGTCCAGTCGGTGACCGGCCTTCCGCCCACGCTGGTGATGGTCGTGAGTGGCATCAGGTCCAGAGCCGACACCGCGGTCTTCAGAGGCGCTTCACCTGGAACGGGATTCCCGACCAGGGGCATCGGGCGGGCGATGACCGGGCTTCCGAGAGCCGAGCCGATCAGAACGCCGACCTGCCCCGAGCGGTTGACCTCGACCACCGACTCGATTCGCTCGCCGTCTCTGAGAAGAGTGATGGGAATGCTGCCTCCGGCATTCTTCTGAAGCATCGCACGGAATGTGGCGTTCATCGGGCCGACATCGTTTCCTGCCCGCAGAATCACGTCACCGGCTTTGAGCGTTGCATGATTCGGGCTCGTGGGAAGGACCGACATGATCTCGACCAGTGGGGTCATGCCCAGCAGGCCCAGTTCGTAGTTCGCCACGCTCTGTGGCATCTCTTCGGGATAGCGCTGTGGCTCGAGCTGCGGCAGGCCCTGCATCGACACCGGAACCTCATGGCCTGCTTCCGGGCCGGCGGGTGGCGCCCAGGTGACCTCGACCGGCGCGCTGCCCGCCGTCTCGAAGGCCTTCGCCCATTCGCTCCAGGTCGTGATCGGTTTCGAGCCCGCACGAACGATGCGCCAGCCGGGGCCCACCCCGCTGTTCGTGAGACCGGCCGATTCGATCGCGTTCTCGACGAGAGAGGCGGATTCCGGTGCGTCATTCAGGGTCGAACTGGATGCAGGCGTCACACCGATGCCAAGCAGGCCTGCGGCGGGGTTCATCTCCGGCATCATCGAGATGGTTCTGAGCGAGCCGTCGTCCGCGCTTCGCACCTCGACCTCGACTTCCTCGCCGGGGGCCGCGAAGGCGACTCCGATCTGGATGTCGGCGAACGTCTGCGTCGGCGTTCCATCTATCGAGACGATCGTGTCACCCGATTCGATGCCGGCGACCGCCGCGGGGTCTCCCGGGATGACCTCGCCGATCACCGGTGCGTTGAAGTCGACGCCGGCCATGAACGCGGTGATGAACAGCGCGATCGCGAGGATCAGATTCATGATGATTCCGGCGCTGATCACGATCATCCGCTGCCAGATCGGTTTGGCGTTGAAGCTGTTCGGTTCCAGACTTCTCGATCCCGGGTCCATGTCGTCCTGCCCGAGCATCCTGACGTATCCACCGAGGGGGATCATTCGCAGGGCGTATTCGGTTTCACCGATGCCCGCTTCCTCCAGCTCACGGCTGGAACATTGGATCGGCGCCTTGCCCAGAATCTTACGACTGGATTGATCGGTGCCCCCAAGTCGGACGCCCACGCCTCTTCGATAGCTGATCAGGGGCGCGCCGAATCCGACACAGAAACCCTCCGCTCTGATGCCGACCCATTTCGCCGCGAGGAAGTGCCCGAGTTCGTGAATGAAGATGAGCATTCCAAAGCCCAGAAAGATCAGCAGGACGTTGGAACCGGTGGAGAAGACGGACATGCGCGATACCATCCATTTGAGCGGGTGTGACGTTCACATGCACGGCATGAGAACGACTAGAGCATAGGCATTTCACCGGTCACCCGTTGGCGGAGACTTCGAGTATCTCCGCCGCGACTCGGCGGGTCTCACGGTCGATCTCCAGAACGTCCTCCAGCGAGGTGATCTCACCGGGATCGAGTCGTTCGAGAGTCGCTTTGACGGTGTCGATGATCGCTCCGAAGGGGATTCTCTCCTCCAGGAATCTGGCCACCGCGACTTCGTTCGCGGCATTGAAGATCGCACCGGCGCCCGAGGGCCGGTCGATGACTTCGAGGGCCATCTCGATGGCCGGAAATCGTTCCTTGTCGATCGATTCGAAATGCAGATCGGAAAGAGAGCTGAAATCAGTCCTCGATGCCGAGCCCGCAAGTCGGTCCGGCCAGGAGATCGCGTACTGGATCGGGAGTTTCATGTCCGGTGGAGAAAGTTGTGCGATGACCGCATGGTCCGTGAATTCGACGAACGAGTGGACGATGGATTGAGGATGGAAGACGGCATCGAGACGATCCGAACCGAGCCCGAAAAGCCAGTGGGCTTCGATCAATTCCAGTCCCTTGTTCATGAGAGACGCCGAATCGATGGTCACCTTGCTTCCCATCGACCATGTCGGGTGATTCAAGGCCTCGCTGACGTTCGCGGATCGCATTCGGTCTCTGGACCAGGTCCGAAACGGGCCGCCGCTGGCCGTGAGGACGACCTTCGCGACTTCACGATCAGACCGCCCCGCGTGAAGGCATTGAAAGACGGCGCTGTGTTCACTGTCCACGGGAATGATCTTCGCGCCCGAGCGCTCGGCTGCCTCCAGCGCCAGAGGACCCGCCGCCACCAGAGACTCCTTGTTGGCCAGAGCGAGATCGCATCCCAGTTCCAGAGCCGCGATCGACGGTTTGATTCCCGCCGCGCCGACGATCGCCCCGATCACGAGATCTCCGGGCCGGGCGATCTGATGAAGCATCTCGACCGCGGCATCGTCGCCGACGTGGACATGCTCCACTCGGTCACCGAGATGGGCCTTTGCATCCGCGTCCGGACTGGCGACGTGGCGGACGCCGAGAGTCTCAGCCTGTGCCGCGAGCGCGTCGAGTCTGGTCCCCGCCGCCAGCCCGATGATTTCAAACCGTCTCGGCCCGATTTGGTTGAGATGCTCGACGACTTCGATCGTGTTCACGCCCACGGATCCGGTGGATCCCAGGATGATGATTCGATCCGTGCGGGGGTTGTTGGAGGGAGCAAGCGCTTTCATGCGTGTCGCCTATGCAGTGATTCGGAATCGTGCCGGATCGAGTGAAATCTCATTCCCCGGGCGTCGTGCGTCTGATCCGGCCACCGTAGAGTGTTCTCGGTTTCTTGGGCTTCTGTTCCGTGATGCCGTCCTTGCTCGGTGCGTCCTTGCTCGGTGCGTCCTTGCTCGGCGCGACCTTTGAGTCGATCGTCGGTTTTCGTTCGTCTCGTTCCTCGGCGGCCTTTCCGTGGTCATCATCCCGCTTGTTTCGTGCAGGTCTTTTGGCCTCGGTCCGTGTCATCTCACGATCGGAGTTCCTCTCATCGCGCTCGGGCTTCGATCCGGTCGCGGTTTCCTTCGAAGACTTCTCGTTCGGCGTGTTCTCGGAATCACCTTCACCGTTGTTTCGAGAACGTCCACGTCCGCCGCGTCGTCTTCTACGACGTCTCTTCCTGGGTTGTCCCTCGGAATCGTCGGTCTCGGTCTTCTCAGCGGTATCCGCCGTGGTCGATTCCGCTTCGGAAGTGTCCTTCCCGGCGGAAGGATCGTTCTCCGTGGCGGGAGCGCTCTCACCGGAGGCTTGGTCGCCGGA
>PAQN01000006.1 GCA_002709755.1 Phycisphaerae bacterium | reverse complement strand
TTGTGCCCATGACGAAGGAATGACCGTAACTCCTTCCAGTGAATGGGATTCCGTCGTTCTATGCGGTGGTTGCGGTCAGCATTTCGAGTCCGGCGGCCGTCGAGTCCCTCCGGAGGCTGAGGACGACGAGGAAGGCGACGACTGATTCTTCTGCCTAAGCCCTGACGTATCCCCGCGTCTTGGGTATAGTTCCGCAGCTATGACCGACCACGAAAGCAATGAAAGCGTCGTCACCCTCGCGGTGTTCACCGAAGACATGCTCGCACAGATGCTCGCCGAAGCCCTGGAGTCGGAGGACATTCAATGCGAAGTCGAAGGCGGCGTCACAAGCGGCTTCAGAGCCGAAACGCCCACGGTGGTCAAGGTGATCGTTCACCGTTCCGATCAGGAGAGGGCTCAAGCCGTCTTCGAGGAGTGGGAGCACGCCGGCGACTCCATCGACTGGGATGACGTCGATCTNGGCGAANTGGAAGACGACGNGTCCTGAGTCCGGNCCCTCTCGGANTCAGCTCGCTTCNNCGTNCNNCACNCNGTCANGCCCNNAATCAGGCCTTGAACTGNNNCAGNAGTTCCNTGACNTCGNTCGCCAGCGCNTCTCCGAANANTTCGACTCTGAGNAGTCCGGGNGGTTCGATNACGATNAGAAGNGGCTTGCCCAGTGCGGCNAGCGTCACGCCATGNCCGTGCTCCTTGCCGCATCTGAGNATCGTGGCCAGCACGTCGTGNACNACATGNAGATCNCCNGGNTCGCANTGAAGCGGNTCNTGNGTGTTGAGTTCGATNGTNGCCGCGGANTCGATNTCCTGCCAGTCGGANTTCTCCGCCAGCTCGAANCCGATNCCTTCGAAGACCTTGCGCCATCGTCCGATCGGAAAAAGCAGCAATGGNGTGAGATGNAGACTGTGCAGGATGGCTTCCAGCGCGTCCGCCGCCTTCTCCTCCNGGATCGGGAAGGAAATCGAGTCCGCATTCTGCGTCTTGCCNAGAAGATCCAGAATGATCAGTTCNTCGAGGTCATCNAGGCCGGTGCAGAGAAGCTCTTCGGTGGAGTCCTCCAGTTTCACCACACCCATTGAATTCAAAGTCTTCCATGCTTCTTCAAAGCCGCAAAAGTCCACGCCGATTCTCCATTCTCGTTCTTGAATGACACCATCGTCACTTGGATGGTACCGAACTCTGTGACATCGTCGAGNCCCATTTTAGACATCCTTTCTGCCTCTTCAGGACNTGTTAGAATNCCATGAGGAGGTGCCGCATCATGCGGACGATTCTATTNGTATGCACTGGCAACACATGTCGCAGCCCCATGGCTGANGCTNTCGCNCGTTCCGTCATNNCGGAGGGGCTNGTCGAGGGCCTCACCTCNTCCGAGGCGCTCGTCGCCTCCGCCGGANTCGCCGCCTGNGAAGGNGCTCCCCCGAGCGATGAGACCGCGNGAATACTCAAGGCTCGAGGGCTGGATGCCNNGTCACACAGNCTNCAGCTGACTCCTGAGATGGTCGCGAAGGCNGATCTGGTCCTCACCATGACACGCGGTCATGTCGATGCCATCGCCCGTTACATCGCACCATCCGATGATGCCATGGAGCATGTGCGCACGCTCGATCCAGATGGTGACATCGTCGACCCCATCGGATGCGGTACGCAGGCCTACGAAGAGGTTGCCAGACGTTTCGATGAGCTGATCCCCTTGCGATTGAAGGAGTTTTTCTCATGAAGCTTGCACTGTCCAGTGATCATCGCGGACTCGGTCTCCTGAAGGTCATCGCGNCCGAGCTCGAGGACATGGGACACGACGTNGTCCTGTTCGCNCCCCCCGAGGGTGAANCCTGCGACTATCCCGATCAGGCGGGNCGTGTCTGTGATCTCCTGAAGAGCGGNGACATCGAACGAGGCGTCCTTGTCTGCGGAACCGGCATCGGGATGTGCATCACCGCCAACAAGTACCCCGGAGTCCGGGCCGCACTGGCTTCCGATGAATTGAGCGGTCAGCTCAGTCGGTCGCACAACGATGCGAATGTTCTCTGCCTGTCCGGCGACCTGATCGGCCATGCTCTCGGGCGACGCATCATCTCGATCTGGATGGACACCGAATTCGAAGGCGGTCGCCATGAACGTCGCATCAAGAAGATCTCATTGCTCGATCAGGACTCCGAACTGACCAGCAAGTGACGTCTTCATCCGTCGCCCACGTAGCTCGCGGCCAGGTCGTACATCAGGCGAACGCCGAATCCTGTGGGGCCGGGTGGGAACACATCATTGCCCGAATCGAGAGCTGACGTTCCTGCGATGTCGATGTGCCCCCAGGGNACGTCNTCATCCACGAAGTGNGAGAGAAACGCGGCCCCCTGGATCGGGTGTGCCGATCTCTTCGGATTGCTGTTGAGCAGATCGGCATGTTCAGCGCGCATGAAATCACGGTGAGCCTCCCAGAGTGGCATCCTCCAGACCTTCTCGCCCGANTGANTCGCNGCCTGTTCGATCCGCTTGCCGAANGANCCGTTTTCACACCAGTAACCGGCGCAGAAATGCCCGAGCGCCACGACGACCCCGCCGGTCANNGTGGCGATGTCGACGATCGCGGTCGGCTTGAGTTTCCGACAGGTGTAGGCAAGTGCGTCGGCNAGCACGAGTCGACCTTCGGCATCCGTGTTCGTGACTTCCACCGTGATGTCGTTGTACATGCTGATGATGTCATCCGGACGATAAGCGTCCGCGGAGACCATGTTTTCGGCTGCGGGCAGAACGCCGAAGACCCTGATGGGAAGTCGCGCGTCACTGATCGCCTTCATGGCTCCCAGAACGGCCATGCCACCGTTCTTGTCGTATTTCATGCCCTTCATGCCGGTGGGCGACTTCATCGAGTANCCACCGGTGTCNTAGGTGATCGACTTGCCCACGAGAGCNAGCTTTTCCTTGGTTCTGAGCNTGGATGGTTTCCAATCGAGAATCACCATGCANGGTTTGTTCGCCGAACCCTTGCCGACGTTTTCAAGACCTCCCATGCCGAGTCGTCTGGCCTGCTGATAGGTGATCACGTTGCAGGNNAGGCCTTCGACCCCTCTTGCCAGCATNCGNGCNGTGGTGGCCACGTGCGAGGGGGTGCAGATGTTCGGCGGAGTCGCCGCCATNCGACGTGTCAGGTTCACCGCCTCCGACAGCATCAGTCCCGAGTGCATTCCTTTGCGAAAATCCGTTGACTCGCTCGAGACGGTGAGCTTGCCTCGAGCTTCCTTCTTTCTGGAGGCCGCTCCGTTGAATTCATCCATTCGCCAATTGCCGATGCCGAGCCCCTCGGCGAACGCTCTTCCGAGGGCATGTTCATCTCGCTGCTTCTTTGGAAGGCAGCTCAGATCGATTCTNACCGTCTTCAGTTCCAGCCGACTCAGTTGCTTGACCACACGACTGCCCACGGACCGGATCCCGTCCTCATCCAGCTCCTTCGAATCACCGACACCGAGCCAGATGCCGGACCCGGTCACCGACGAAATCTCGGAGGGCTCGGCCTTGAAGCCGGGATCCCTGAAGGCTGCCACCAGCGCCTCGTCGCCTTTGACGTGATCAGGGGTCTTCTTCGTTTCAGCACCCACCAGAAACACACTCATGATCCTGGAAGATTTGGGACTTCCCACGGCGATCGACTTGTACATGGTGGCTCCAACGTCCATTTTTGAANNGCAGAGGGGAAAAGNTCGTCTTTTTCTTATCGTCGATCGCTCCAAATCGACTTGATTGGTACTCTGCGTNGTTCCATGCAGAATCACTTCGACGTCATCGTGATCGGCGGCGGACACGCCGGAACCGAAGCCGCCTGGGCGGCGGCGGGGGTCCTGGGTCCCGATGCGCGCGTCGCCTTCGTCACGATGGATCCCTCCCGCATCGGGACGATGTCCTGCAACCCCGCCATCGGGGGNTTGGGNAAGGGGCAGATCGTTCGTGAGATCGATGCTCTCGGCGGATTGATGGGTCTCGCCGCCGATGCGTCGGGCATCATGTTCAAAGTCCTGAACGCCTCTCGAGGTGCCGCCGTCCGCGGTCCTCGCTGCCAGAACGACAAGTACGCCTACGCCTATGAAGTCCAACGCCTGCTCTCCGGNAGATCCGGCATCACCGTGTTCGCCGGAACGGTCGCGCAACTGCTCACGGCTTCAGATGGTTCGATGCGTGGAGTCATCCTTCCGGCTGGCGCCGGTGTGGTGCAGGCACGTGACTCCGGAGAGGACGTCATCGCGCCCGGGCTTCCGATCACACCGATTTATCCCGAGACCCCTGACCGGCAGGATCGATGCGACGAGCCACTGGAACTTCTGGCCACTTCGGTCGTCCTCACCACCGGTACCTTCATGCGAGCCTTGATGCATACCGGAGAGCGACAGGAAGAGGGGGGACGGGTCGGTGAGGGGACCGCCGTGGGAATCTCCGGAATGCTTCGNGAGCTCGGATTCGAACTCGGNCGATTGAAGACCGGAACACCTCCCCGGCTCAGGCGAGGATCGATCGACTGGGATGGACTGGATCCCCAATCGGGTGATTCGAGACCGGTGCCGTTCAGCGATCTCACCTGCAGCACTCGTTTTCCCGTGCTGGATCAGATTTCCTGTCGCATCACCGAGACGGCATCCGAGACCCATGACCTGATCCGTTCCAATCTTCATCGTGCTCCGATGTATTCAGGATCGATCGAAGCGGAAACAGGTCCGCGATANTGTCCCTCGATCGAGGACAAGGTCGTGCGTTTCGCCGATCGNGAGTCGCATCATGTCTTTCTCGAACCCGAGTCACTTCGAACCGACGAAATCTANTGCAATGGCATTTCGACCTCCCTCCCCGANGATGTNCAGGAACGTGTCGTNCATTCGATGCGTGGCTGCGAAAGGGCCGAGATCATCAAGTGGGGNTATGCCGTCGAATATGACATGGTCCGNCCTCATCAGATCGANGCCACCACNATGACNCGGCCCGTCCATGGTCTGTTTCTCGCCGGTCAGATCAATGGAACCAGCGGATACGAGGAAGCGGGAGGGCAGGGGCTTCTGGCGGGGTTGAATGCCGCCCGTCTGGCNCGCTCNGNATCGCTCTGCANCCTTGGNCGGGATCAGGCCTACATCGGGGTGATGATGGACGACCTCGTCACGCGNACGCCCCGTGAGCCCTATCGAATGTTCACCAGTCGNGCCGAACANCGNCTCCTNNTGAGGGCTGACAATGCNGATGCCCGCCTGACACCCTGGGCGCGTGAGCTGGGGCTGGTCGAGGAACAGCGNTGGAANNCCTGGNAGCATCGAGCGCGTCANNTGGACGTGATNCGNGCGATCTTCGCGGCTGACAACGAGAAGATCAGTCGNGAGGCCAGGCGNCAGGACACNCCGCTNGAACGNATCGAATCGATGTGCCGNNTCGAGACCGGGTGTCCGGANGATCCGGCNCTNCTNGANCGGGTGCTCACCGAGGTGCGATACGAGGGNTACATCGAACGTCAGCATCGCGACGTCGCCCGTCAGAAACGNGAGGANTCCGTNCTGATCCCNTCGGATCTGGATCCAGCCGGGATTCAGGGGCTGCGGAATGAAGCNAGGGATGCCCTGTTGCGTTATNGACCGGANACACTGGGNCAGGCAGGGCGAATCGAGGGCATCACCCCATCCGATCTGACGCTTNTCGCCATTGCCATCAAGAGACGTTCGCANCGTTGACTAGGAACNNANGGCGTCCCTTGGTACCCTGTCCCCTCGANCNAGCCGCCGTAGCTCAATTGGCAGAGCGCGTGATTTGTAATCTCGAGGTTACCGGTTCGATTCCGGTCGGCGGCTTTTTCCTGTTTTTCAAGGACTTTCTTCGATCATCCCTGGGATCCCCGATCTTGCCCCCGATCCTGATGACNTGTAGAATTTCCTGTCTCCTGGCGGGTTACCCAAGTGGCCAAAGGGGGCAGACTGTAAATCTGCTGGCGTATGCCTTCGAAGGTTCGAATCCTTCACCCGCCATTNCTTCTTNCTNAGAAGTCATTTACCCATCCGGGGTGTAGCTCAGCTTGGTAGAGCGCGTCGTTCGGGACGACGAGGTCGCACGTTCGAATCGTGTCACCCCGACTTCAAGATCCAGCGTTCAGCCGGGTCTTTTTTCATGCACCATGCTCATTCTGTGGCCTGTGAACGGTGATGTTTGACCTTTCATGGATATCAACGTATGTTTATTCACGCTGACGTCCCATCCCCCACGGGTCGTCTTCATGAGTGATTCCTCCGGTGAGATCGATTTGTTTTTCGACATGCCACCCGGCAAGCGCATGTCATCGGAAAGACGTTTCGACATGAACTCGGAGTACGAGCGCGGACGCCNNGGCGTCCGCGNTCATTTGTTGGNCTCTGGTCCNTNTCNGCGATCGCGCAGCTGCGTCACTCCATGGCGNCATGNACCACCTGGTNTGAGANGNTCNCTGNAGGGGNCGGACGANGGNTCAGACGAGGGCCTNGAGTTCCTNGGCNAGCTTCGATCGTCTTTCAGANCTGAGATCCGAGCGATCAATNAGATTCTGTGCCGTCTTCAAGACCAGCGACGATGTCTCCGCGCTGCAGAACCCGATCGTCTCNCTGAGGTGCGANCGAGCTTCCTTGAGAANTCTCANGGCATCNTCGAAGGTCTCNTCTTTCGAGATCGGGGCATGACATGTCGGGGGCTGNTGCTGCTGCATGCCCTCGTNATCGGCAATATCGGGGGNGCCACCAAAGCCGAAACCCNGATCGANCGTGAAAAAACCTAGAANCGGATGATCAGACTGCCCGTGAAGGCATTGCTGGNGCCATCTCCGAAGGCGCCNTNGTAGCCGACGCTGATGGCGGTGTTCCAGTTCGGATTGAAGAGCAGCTGTGTCCCGACGTAGAACTGATTGATCGAGCCATCGCCGCCATCCTGGGACGTCATGCCGAAGGCGCCCGGAAGTGCGAATTCAGCCGTTCCGTAATCGATGTACTGACCCTGCCATCCGAGGCTGGTGGTGACCCTGCTGAACGGATCCAGGAGCCATTCCATCCCGAAGCCGAGCCGTCCCGTGAGGAATTGGAAGTCGCCTCCGTCGTAGTCNGATTCGATGTTCGTCGTCTTGTCCGTATTGGTGCCGCTGTAGTTGAGAATGGAGTATCTGATCGAGGCTTCGGGCTGGAGTGCGAAATTCTCGCTCATCGGAACCCTGGTGCCGACGGCCGCTTCGACATCGACCTCCCAGCCGGTCAGATCGAANCGATAGTCNGTGCTGAGGGCCTGGCCNGCCTTCTGTCTCTGNTCGCCGTTGGANGTGTTGTACCCACCGCCCACGGAGAAGATGGCATANCGTTCGATTTCACCGTCCNAGTCNCTCCATGAAACGAAGGGCGTNCCTCGGAAGCTGTNCACNGTCACATCACCGANGTTGCCGTNCAGCGTGGCGGTGGTGTTCTCCCAGCCGGCGGAGAGGCCGACGGTNACGCCNTCGGCNAGTCCNACNCCCCAGCCACCGGTCACACCGACGCTTCGTGCGGAGTNCCCGGCGACGAATCCGACGGCNTCCATGTCGTTCCAGCGTCCATAGCCTTCGCCGAAGAGGGCCTGGAAGACGTCNTCGTCCTTCTTGGAGTCGTTCGATGTCTGGACGATGATCTTCGGGGGTTCCAGAAGGTCCGGGNTGATGTCACCGCTNGAGAGGGCGTCCTCCTCCTGCAGCGCGGCCAGCAGGACGGGATTCTGAAGTTGTTCCGCTCGAATCATTCCNGGGCCTCTGGTGCCGATCGCGAGTTCCCGGATGTTCCGTCGTGCCACACCCGAATACATGTTGTCGGCCGTGATCCTGTCGGCCGTGAACTGGCTGTTTGGAAGCATGCCCGAGAGCGCGCTCCGATAGCTTGCCAGCGAGCCTGCATTCTGATCGAGGTAGTACAGAAGCTCTCCCGCACTGCCGTTCGGATCGATCATGGCCTGGTCGATCAGATCGTTCATCGCCTGTCCGACGTTCGAAAGCCCCCCTGCGGGGGCGGCGTAGTCGGCCACGATCGTCGCGAACAACTGGTCGAACGTGGTGTCGTTGGTGTTGGTGAAGAGTTCGAGCTGACGGGTCACCAGGCTGGTGGTTCCGTTCCAGTTTCCGAAGGTCAGGTCGGAGAACGTGTTGGCGAATCCTGACGTGTTCTCGAGAATCAGAAGCTCGATGTCATCGGGGATCCAGCTGTCGCTGGGCGCGAGTTCAACATGAATGTTCGCCCCCGGGAGGAATGTGAACACCATGAGGCCCGCACCGTTGATGTACGCCTCGGTGTTGGTTCTGCCCAGATCGTGGTCGTACGTGGTCCAGATGCCCATCTGGCTCGAAAAGAACATGTTGCCATTGCCGATGCTTCCGGTCGTGAACTCGAGAGCGCCTTCTCCGGTGTAGAAATCGCCGCCGACAAGCCAGCCGGAATTCAGATTCAGGTTCGGAACCGAGAAGTCGCTCGAAAGTCCGACCTGTGCGTTCCCGCCGAAGAATCCACCATTCAGATTGAGATTGAGATCGTTGATGGTCGGCTGGAGGATCGTCGTGCCGAAGATCAGATTCGGCCCGAGCAGAAGCTGNGANCCGTTCGAGATGTCGATGTTGCCGCTGATCAGTGATGTTCCTATGANCGGACTGACTGCGGACGCGTCCGGATACAGATTGAGCACCGTTCCCTGGCCGTCGAGTGTCAGATCGCCGTCGATCTGAAGAGTTCCGCCGAAGTCTGAGGTGGTTCCGCCGAGGAGGGTCACGTCCGCGGACTGGGTCTCGAGAATGCCATCACCGAAGAGGCCGTTCAAGGTGAAGCTCTGATTGGCGATGACGGCGTCTCCGAGAACGACTCGGCTCACGGCAAGCCCGGTGCGTCCNTCGATGATCAGTGTCACGGCGTCGGTCAGGGTCTGATCGTCCAGTATCGACAGTGATCCCGTGATGATGGCGCCCTCGGCCTCGCCCCCCACCCGGATGGTGCCGGTCATGTCGAGGATCGACCCGAGCTCGAACGTCACNCCTCCCGGTCCGTAGATCTGGAGAACGGCGTCGGGATCGGTCAGNGCCATCAGCGCCTCGACGGAGACGCTTTCAACGAGTCCATCGACGATCTTCGTGGTGTCGATGAGGACGTTGCCATCGAAGTACATGTCGATCGCGAGCTCCAGTCCCGTGCCCGGCGTGATCGTCACGGTTCCGCCCGGGTTGGAGAAATGCAGGGAGCCCGTGCCTTCAAGCCTCAGTTGCGAGAGCGCTCCGTTGTCCGTGGTCGTGAAATCCGTGATTCCGGTGTAGTCCAGGTCGATTCCGTTGATCGTGATGTCCGAGCCACCAAGCACGTCGAAATCGATGTTGCCGTCGATGTTCAGGTCGGTCCAATCCGCCGGTCCTCCCTGAGTCCATCGTCCCAGATCGGTGAAGCTTCCGTTGCTGCTGGCGTCGTAGACGTTGTCAAACTGTCCGAACACCGTNGAGGNCATGCCCAGCATGGCCACGGTGATGAATGAGCCTGGTCTGCTTCGGTTGTTCATATCTGGCATGATGTGCCTGCTCCGCATCCTGCGAGGTCCGGTTTGATTCTTCGGAAGACGCCTCCGCGNCAGGTGACACGGTACTCGACAGAACGGATACCGGTCGTGGATATTGCCCCGATGAGGNCACTCATGGTCANATCACCTCGGATTTGGATCAGAATTCGAAGCTCACGCCACCGCCGAAGTATTGATCATCCGTACCGTCACCGNTNCGGCCTTCATATCGGAACGTCAATGCCACATCCCAGGTCGGCATCCAGGTGATCTGGGTCCCGTAGTAGATGTTGTTTCGATTGGTCTGATCAGGTGTGCCCGGCAGTGCGAAGCCGCCGATTCCNGCTTCGATGTCACCGCCGGTGCTGTAGTTGCCCTGCCAACCGAGGCTGCCCTCGAGAATCAGNCCNGAGAAGGTCAGAAGTTCGGCTCNGGCGCCGAGGCGGCCGGTGAAGCCGTTCAGATCTTCCGTGCTCACGTCGAGGGCGCCGGGGCCTGCGACCGCCTTCTCGGTGTAGGCTTCCGTCTGAATGTAGCTGTAGACCAACGAGCCTTCGGGGACGATGTTGAATCCGCCTCCAAGGGGGATTCGATAGCCGGCGCTGGCTGAGAAGTCGATCTCCCAGCCGTCGGTGTTCCAGTCGTAGATGCCACCGATGCCTGGGTTCTTTCTGTCGCCGCTCCAATCGTTGTAGGCTCCGGTGAGCGCCAGATCGACGTTCCATGTTCCGTCGGACCAACCGTAGAACGGGCCGACTCGAATGGTGCCGACGTCGACCGAACCGAAGTTGTCGTTGAGAGTCCCGNTGAAACTGTCGTAGCCCACGAGCAGGCCCAGGACCGAGTTGCCGCTGACCTGGGTTCCCATGCCGGTCAGGATGCCCCATTGATTGGCGCTGAGTCCGACCACGTCGCCTGAGTTGCTGAGGTCGAGNCTTCGCCCGTAGCCCTGGACGAAGGCCACCATGGAGTCATCCTCCATGCGGCGTTGTCCCGACTCGGGCGCCGTGCCGTAGCCGTACTGCGACCGGACGGTGTCGGCTTCGTCCTGGGCGGCGAACAGTGAGCGCGACGACTGGCCGAGGGGGCGTCGTGCCGGCCCGGGGCGTCCGAGCTCGTTGGCGTTGCGCATTTCACTGAGCGCTTCGCTGTAGGCCTTGAAGGTCACGGTGTCCGCGACGATCTGAAGCCCCGAAGCGATGCTCTCGGGNCCCATCGCCGTGACNGCAGCCTGNTACCCCTCGATGGTTCCCACCTGGTCGAACTGCGCGAGAAGATCNGTCAGCTGACCGTTCTCGCTTCGTTCCTGAAGCCATGCGGATCGNTCGATCACGANCGAGGACCCGCCTTCGGCCGGTGCGTTGTAGTCCGTGCCGACGATCACCTGACCGTCCGCGCCGTGTTCGAAGGTTCGGGTGACGGTGTTGAATCCTTCGATCACGACGTTGTCCCAGATGCCTTCGATGTCTTCCGGGTTGAAGAGGTTCCAGACCGTGCCCGTCGGAATGTACTCGTCACCGGTGATCGCCAGTTCCAGAGTGGTGCCTCCGTTGACGATGACTCCGAGGTTGTCGATGAGATCTCCGATCAGGACCTGTGTGTTGTACTGGGTCCCGGTCTCGGTGTCCTCGTCATAGTCCCAGCCCAGGGCGAAGAGCATCGTGCCTCCGTCCGTCAGGTCGAGGTCGACGAGGGTGTTGAACTGAAGGAANCCGTCTCCTGCGATGAAGTCNCCGGTGTCAGGGTCGATCATGCCTGCGAAGAGCGTTCCGATGGNGAGTTCGCCATCCACGTTCGTGTAGTCGCCGAAGTCGATGACCGAGGTCGNGTTGCTCGAGACTCCGGATTCNTAGTCGTTNCCTCCGCCGAGNAANGCATTGTCCAGNTTCAGAAGCTGGACNGCCGCGGCGTTGAAGTTGAACGAGCCTTCGTTCTGGACGAACAGTTCGCCGGTGATCTCCAGGTTTCCGTTCACGTTCAATGTCGCGTCGTCGATGATGGTGCGTGACGTGCCACTGAATCCCGTGATGTCCGTGTCACCATCGAAACCGAAGGTGACGATCGCATCCTCGGTGATGTTGAGAATCCCTTCGATCAGGATGTCGTTGTCGCTCCCCGCGTTTCTCGCCAGATCCAGTGCGGTGCCGTTTCCGCTGACGGTGATCTCGCTGCCCTGCCCGAAGACGGTGTTCCCTTCGACGGTGAAGGTTCCGCCTGTGATCTCGATCGTGCCGGTCGACGAGAGGTTGTTCGAGAACGTCGTGTCTCCGCTCGAGGTGAGTGTTCCGCCGTTCATCTCCGAGTTGTTCACGAATGAAAGGGTTCCGGCATTGAAGAGGGTGCCGCTGTTCAGTTCGAGTTCGTTGAACGTGCCGGTCGACCCGTTCTGAAGCACCAGGGCGCTGGCGCCTCCGAGCTGAAGCAGACCTTCGTCGGTGGTGGTGGCTTCGATGCTCGAGCCATCACCGACCACGATGACGGAGTCGCCNGCCAGTGTCAGGTTGTCGGTGGTCACNGTGCCGGTGCCNGTGGCNGCATTGGTCGCGATCTGNTCGTTGGTGTCTCCGAAGCCCAGGTCGGCGAGTGCNGAATCGAGCAGGTNGANGTGGCCCACCAGCAGCGCNCCGAAGCCGTCGAGCGAGATGTCTCCGCCGTCGGTCGTGTCGANCGTGGCGCCATCGATGATCTGNAGAATGCCCTGGCCGAGTTCTCGNCCNTCGAGNTCCCCCGAGTAGNTGATGNTCACNCCATCCGCAAGGGTGTAGGTTCCGCTTGCCAGCATGAGACTCGAGCCGTTCTGGAGNGTGAGTCCGAACTCNGAGTCCGTGNCGTTNGCTTCGATGCCTCCGGTCAGCAGGGCGTACCCTCCTCCGGTGAACGTCAGCATGCCGTTGATCGCGGCCTCGGCGTTGTCCGAGATGAGGCCTTCGATGATCAGGTTGAAGGCGATCTCCTGGCCACCAATCGTGTAGTTCAGAGTCTGGGCGGCATCCTCCTCGTCGGTGGAGCCGTTTCCGTAGTCGAACGTCATGTCGCCCTCGAGATTCAGNGCGATGCCGCTTTCGATCCGAAGGGCGCTGTCTCCCGTTTCAAGGTCGCCGTCATCATCGAANGTGAAGCTTCCCGTGCCAGCGAGGATGATCAGCGACTCCGAGAGAATGTTCAATCGGTCGATCGCGCTGTAGTTCCCGGCCAGATTGATCGTGTAGGTGTCTGTGGTGCCGGTCGGAACATCCTCAAGGTCGAATGAGATGCCTCCATCGACTTCGTCGTCGGTCCATGGTGGGCCTCCCTTGGACCATTCCGAGCCCTGGCTGAAGTCGTAGGTTCCCGCTGAGCCACCTCCGGCATCGAAGACGTTGTCCTGCGCTGATTGGGCGAGCCCTTGCGAGCTGCAGGCCAGGGCGATGGTGAGTGTCGTCAAACCGGTCAGTGTGCGTGTGCGAGGCATCCCAAATCTTCTCCGTGTGTGGCGAGNGGGCCGATGNGGCCCATTCAGNTNTCATTTATATCGCAGTTCGAGGCNNCCAAGGGCGTCNANNGAGTTCGTTCTTGAGCCNGTCTCNAGTTTGAACTCATGGCTTTGGCGTTCTTCGANTGGNCNGAACNANGCNNGTGNTTTTNTCTCAANGCGNCTTNGAAANGNAANGCAAGNGCCGNTTCGNGTNCTAAAATGAGNCATATTTCANGAAATGNCGTCAAATGCANCNATCTNNCNNCCTTCTTNCTCGATNCNNGGCTTTTGNGNTGNTNTNTTGGNGGCAAGACTTGAATTCTANCCTTGTTTTTCATTTAAGTTGAATNAATTCAAACAACTTACAGGNAATGNNTTACATCTACTGCGCCCGNGGATTCAACTTTCGGACCCAGATGTTTCGAAAGTGAATCGGATCATCATGGTCTTGAAGTCTGATGGCGGCTGGCCCATGTGGTGTGTTTTTTTTCCAAGGTTCCGTCGGACCNTCGAAGGTTTGATTGTCATGCACCATCACGCCATTGAAAANGACNGTCGCNCGGGCTGGTGAGATCAGCGNGCCTTCCGAATCCCANCGGGGCGCCCGGAAGANGANGTCATAGGTGTTCCAGGTNCCCNTGGGNNGTGCNGGATTGACTGCNGGAGGGTGCTGGCCGTAGAAACTCCCCGCCATGCCATCCGCNTACGTCTTGTTTTCATGACTNTCCAGAATCTGGATTTCATAACGNTCCATNAGAAAGAGTCCGCTGTTNCCACCCTTCTGACCAGATGTCTTTCGNTCTGCCGGAACCATCCATTCCATGTGGTACTGGATGTCNTCGAACACCTNCCGNGTCGNCATGTCGCCGCTTCCNGGGGCCACGACGANNGNGCCGTNCACGATGTCCCATGGGGGGGTGTCGTTCTTNCCCGTCCANGCNTCAAGGCTCGTNCCATCGAAGAGAACNAGTGCATCGCTNGGGGCGTNTCCNACGCCNTGTTCCGANGANGGTGTTCCNGCTCGCACGACGGGTGGTTGGGGGCGNTTCANNTCNTGCACNCGCCANNNCCCNTCATCCGAGAGAAANGCNCCGGCCGAGCAGGCNAGNATCAGNGCNCCNAGGCAGCATGCNGCGAATGCGTACANNTTTCTTCNTTNCATGATCACTCCAANTNCGGTGCTCNCNCNCTTGTACCACANCGCGGCACGAGTTTTCCGTGATCGCCCACGATAGACTGTGGNNTGATGTCANTCGCCCCGGAAACATCCTCGCNATCGACTTCAATGATCTCGTTGTCCGGTGTCTCCCACCATTTCAGCGGAGGCTTCGTNGCGGTTCGTGACATCGATCTCCAGGTGGCGGCCGGTGAGTTCATCGCATTGGTCGGNCCGAGCGGTTGTGGAAAGACGACGCTTCTNCAANTGATCGCCGGACTGCTCGCNCCCACNCATGGCGTCATNCACGTGAATGGTGGAGAAGCCTCNCNNGCNCGCGGGGTTTCCTGCTGTTTTCAGGATCCCCGNCTTCTGCCCTGGCGGACGGTCGCGGCNAACGTNGGNCTTCCTCTCGAACTGCANGGANTCNNTGACGGGGAACGTCACGACCGTGTGGCTGAATCNCTCNAGAAGGTCGGTCTTGATCGCTTTCTCGACAATCTGCCGCACACACTCTCCGGTGGGATGCGCATGCGNGTCTCCATCGCCCGTGCGCTTGTGACCAGNCCTCGNCTGCTTCTGCTCGACGANCCNTTCGCNGCNCTCGACGAACTGACNCGGGAACAACTCGAAGACGANGTCATCGANCTNTCGGAGCGTGAANGNATGACCNCCGTTCTGGTCACGCATTCGATTCGCCAGGCGGTGTACATGGCATCNCGGATCATGCTGATGGAATCATCTCCCGGGCGCCTTCATCGGACGCTNGAGGTCGATGTCGGTCCNCGGGANGCCGACACGCGTACGNGCACGGTCTTCAANGAACAGGTCCGNCGCGTCCAGCGCGAGATTCGAAGCGGNGGTGNCTCATGACNCNGTTCGNACGAANAGCGCTNCCACCTCTCCTNGTCGCCATGCTCTTCCTGGGNCTCTGGCAGGGAGTGATCGTGGTGTTCTCGATCGAGCCCTNNCTTCTGCCATCCCCGGTCTCGGTGGCCCTTGCGGCATACGANCATTCCGNNCGACTCGCGCAGGCCACGCTTTCGACCGGTCTGTCGACTCTTTCCGGATTTCTGATCGCCGCCTTTCTCGGCATCCTGCTTGGGAGTCTGCTCGGACTTTCTCGGTGGTTGGAACGGGGCTTCTACCCTCCGACCCTTCTTCTGCAGATGGTCCCGCTCGTNGCGATCGCGCCCTTGTTCGTGATCTGGTTNGGGTTCGGGTTCGGATCGACCGTGACCGCCACCGTGGTGGTCGCGATCTTCCCCGTGATCGCCAACACCCTGGGCGGCATTCGAGGCACCGACCCCGAGCTTCGCCAGCTCTTTCGTTTTCATCGTGCCGGTCGTCTGGCCACCTGGTGGAAACTCGAACTGCCNTCCGCCACGCCCGGGATCATCACCGGNCTTCGCGTCGCGGCTGGGCTCTCCGTGATCGGTGCGATCACCGCCGAATTCGTCAGTGGATACACCGGTGATGCCGCACCTCTGGGATCGATCATCATCTCATCCGTCAGGACCTTCCAGACCGATCTGATGTTCGCATCCGTTCTCATCGCATCCCTCGTCGGCTTCACGCTCTTCGGTCTGGCNAATCTGCTCGGATGGTTCCTTCTCCACCGCTGGCATTCGGGTGAACGTTCCTGATCCAGCCTCTTTCAAGGATGTCTTCATGCGTCTTCTCTCGATGTTCATTCTTCCTGCATTCGTTCTGACGGTGCTCGGTTGTTGTGAGGCCGAGCCCGGATCCGCCGCGAATTCCTCGGGCAAGGTCGAGGTGGGTCTTCAACTGAACTGGGTCCCCGAGCCGCAATTCGGCGGGATCTATCAAGCGGAACTTGANGGCGTGTTCGCGCGTGAGGATCTGGCGGTGAAGATCATCCCAGGTTCGGATGGAGTGTCCTCGCCGCAGATGGTCGCTGCCGGTCGGGTCGATTTCGGAATCGTGGGCGGGTCCCAGGTCCTTCAGCTCAATGCCCAGGGTGGAACCCTGGTGGCGTTGTTCGCGGTCTATCAGCATGGTCCTCATGGCATCATGGTCCCCGAGGATTCCGCTTATGCGACTCTCGCCGAACTCTGGAGCGACCCCGATGCGGTNGTNGGTGTCGACACCTCGCTCGCGTTCTTCAAGTCGATCGACGAGCGATACGGGGGGGGCCGAACCGCCAAGTTCGTGGCCTACAACGCGCCCGCCTTTCGTGCCGGACGTCAGGATGCAAGTCAGTGTTTCATCACCGCGGAACCTGTCTCACTCGAGCTCGACGGATTTGCGACCCGGATTCTTCCGAACCAGGGTGGCGCCTACGACCCTTATGACACGGTGCTCGTGACCCGGCGGGAATTTCTCGAAACACACCCNGAAACATGNCGGGCGATGGTTCGCTCCTTCACCGCNGGGTGGTCGAGCTACCTCGCTGATCCCACCGCCGCCAACCGCAAGATGTCGGTCTTGAATCCGGCCATGAGCGANCGGGCGATGGAACTTTCCGCNAAGCGACAGAANCCATTGATTCTGGACGCCACCACGGAGAAGCACGGNCTTGGGTTCATGGANGATGCTCGNTGGAGCGCGATGGNGGAGGCTCTGGTCGGGCTTGGNTTGCTNGAATCGGCTCCTGAGCCATCCTCGGTCTTCCNCTGGTTTGGATCAAAGGNCGAGAAAGACGAATCCAACGGGAAGTGAACGCCCNCTGCAAGCCGATAGGNCTTGAGGGCTTCCTCTTCTGTTCACTCGGAATCACACATGCGCATCACCGTCGTCATCGGCGCCTTTCTCTCCATGCCACCCGCCCCTGCAGGTGCGATAGAGAAGGTCTGGGCCGATCTCAGTCGAAGTTTCGCGGCTTCCGGTCATCAGGTGACCGTGGTCTGTCCCGCGTGGGGCGATCTTCCCGAGGATTCGATGCTCGACGGGGTTCGATATCTCAGGCTGTCAGGTTTCGGACGCTCGGGATCCACCTGGACCGATCTCTGGTACGACTACCGCTATTCGAAAGCCGTCCGTTCCCACCTTCCCGATGCCGACGTCACCGTCTTCAACTGCTTCTGGTTGCCTCGCATGGTCCGAGGCCGGCAGGAACTCGGTCTGCTTGATTTTCACCTGCAGCGTTTTCCCAAGCGACAGATGTTCCTCTACCACCACGTCGACCGCATCAGCACGGTCTCCGATGCCATCGGAGATGCCGTCAAGGCGCAGGCGCCCGGGCTGGCCTCTCGCATCGATGTCGTTCCAAACCCCGTCGACACGTCGGTCTTTCGCCCCGATTCCGCGCGCAGCCCGGGCGAGACGTTGAACCTGGTCTTTCATGGCCGCGTTCATCCTGAAAAGGGGTTGGATGTTCTCGTCGATGCCTGTCGCCTCATTCATGACGAGGGCATTCCCCTGAGCACCTCGATCATCGGGCCTCATGAAGTGAGCCAGGGTGGTGGTGGGGATGCCTTTCTCGCCGATCTGATGAAGCGAGCGGAAGGGTTCGATCTGCGCTTCGAGGGGCGCATCGTCGGCCAGGCTGCGTTGGTCGAACGACTTCAGGACTGCGACATCCACTGTTATCCATCGATGGCATTCCATGGAGAGGCGTCACCCGTCGCTCCGCTCGAGGCGATGGCCTGTGGCGCGGTTCCAGTGGTGAGTGATCTGCCTCAATTCGCAGGCTATGTCAGGGATCGTGACACCGGTATGGTCTTCACCCGTGAAGGCGACGGAGCGGCTCGCAGACTTGCGGACGCCATCATCGAGTTGATTCAGGATCCTGACCTTCGCACTCGTCTTCGCACCGCGACCATGGCTCAGGCCGAGCGCTGTCGAGTGGATGCGATCGCCTCCGATCATCTGGCAGCATGGCAGCGTCTCGGAGCGGGAACATGAGGTTCGTCACAGAAGTGATGCGTTCGGCATGGCCTCCCGTGCTGGTTCTTCTCATGCTGGTCGCGGGAGTCCTGCTCGGTGAGCACCTGATCGCCTCGCATGCATGGGATCAGAATCTGTTTCACATCCAGGTCGTTCGTCAGTTCGAGATGCAGTGGCCGTCGCCCGACCTGAGCGACTATTCCGCCGCGACGGGCCCGTTGTACCACCTGGTGATGGCGGGACTGGGTGCGGTCTTCGGAAACGATCTCGAGACGCTGCGTGTGCTCTCAGTCATCTTCGGTGTGGGCGTCGTGGTGGTCGTGGCCGGCGTCGCCGGGCGATTCACGGAATTCCGTGCCGCGGCATTTCTCACCATGCCCTTCGCCGCTTCGATCTACGTCGTCGCAAGCGCGACTCATGTCCACACGGATGATTTCGCCTGGATGGCATCCGCGTTCTGCATCGCCTGCCTGCTGTCTCCTTCACCCAGACCTCGGACGCTCGTCCTCGCGGCGGTCGCGATGTTCGTCGCCGTCGGCGCCAGGCAGAATTTCATCTGGCTGGCCGGTCCGGTTGTCTTTGCAGGCCTTCTCGACCTGAGCCTGGAACGATCCGTCGGTGCGGTGAAGAGACTCACGGCGCTCGTCGCGGTGACCATCCCATCACTGGGCCTTCTCATCACCTTCATCGTTCTCTGGGGAGGGCTGGTTCCCCCGCATTTCCAGGACTTCCACGTGTCATCCGGCGTGAACTGGATCGCACCCGGCTACGCTCTCGCGTTGATCGGTCTCTACGCACCGTTCTTTCTTCTCGCCGTTCCCGAAGTGATGTCCTTCATTCGAACCAGGTCGATCCCACTGGTCATCGCAGGCGTGGCCGGCGTGCTCTTCGTGCTGATTCCCCCGAGTGCACCCGAGATCGCCTCCGGGCGCACTGGCGGGCCTTTGTGGACACTCTCCGGCATGTGGGTGCTGGCTGACCGCTCGCTTTCTCTCGCATGCTTCGCCGGCTTCGGTGCGATGTCGCTCGTGATCTTCTGGTCCGCGATCGCCACCACCGACCGCCGCAGGAGCTGGGCGATTCTCGCATGCGCACTGGCTGCGACGACCGCGACTCAGATGGCGAACGCGCAGTCCTTTCAGAGATATTTCGATACGCCGACATTGATCTTTCTCTGTTGGACCCTCGCCATGATTCTCGGTGACCGAAGAGATGCCGTGCTGAGGGCGTCGCTCGGGCCCACTCTGCTCGCCGTGGTTCTGGCCAGTCTGCTGGTGGTGCGGCTGGTCGCGTTCTGACCCGTTTGTCGTTCAGATCATCCCTGTCGTATGCTGGGATCCGATGTCTCGACCCCCGCGCACTATTCTTCACTGCGATCTCGATGCATTTTTCGCCTCGGTGGAACAACTCGACGATCCCTCTCTGCGCGGGCGTCCGGTGCTCGTGGGCGGAGTCGGCGCCAGAGGAGTCGTCGCCGCGGCCAGCTATGAGGCACGGGAATTCGGATGTCGCAGCGCCATGCCCACCAGCACCGCTTTGCGACTCTGTCCGCATGCCGTGATGGTCCCCGGTCGTGGCGCTCGATACTCGGAACTCAGCCGGCGGTTCATGGCGATTCTCGAGGAGGCGAGTCCCCTGGTCCAGCCCCTCAGTCTTGATGAGGCCTTCGTGGATGTGACCGGTTCGCACAGATTGCTGGGCGATGGAATCACCATCGCCACCGAGATCCGGAGAAGAACGCTCGAGGAGCTCGGTCTCGTCGTTTCGGTGGGGGTCGCGCCCAACAAGTTCGTCGCGAAGATCGCATCGGATCTCGAGAAGCCCGATGCTCTGGTCAGCATCGGCGCCGAAGGACTCGCGCAACGACTGGCGACTCTTCCGATCGAGCGGATGTGGGGCATCGGTCGCAAGTCGGCCGATGCTTTTCGAACTCAGGGACTACGAACCTTCGCCGACCTGCAGAAGATCGATCCCGAGCATCTGGTCATGCTCTTCGGCGAATCATCTCGTCGTTTTCACCAGCTTGCTCACGGCATCGATGATCGGCCCGTGGTCTCCGAACGGATCTCGAAGAGCATCGGCCAGGAGCGGACGTTCTCCGAGGACATCTCGGATCGGGAGGTTCTCGGGGACATCCTTCTGGGTGAAGTGGAGCAGGTCGCGGAACGTCTTCGACGAACCGGCGCGAGAGCGTCCCGGGTGACTCTGAAGATTCGTTTCGGAGACTTCGAGACCATCACGCGTTCTCGAACGATCGATCAACCCACTGAAAGCACCAGGACCCTCTGGGAGCTCGGCCGTTCGATCTTCGAGGGTTGGTGTCACGAGGGGTTCCAGCCGGTTCGTCTGCTCGGTTTCAGCGTCGCAGGCCTGGACCGAAGCGGCCAGGTCGGGCTCTTCGAGGAGAATGGTTCCGACCGTGATCGAGCCATCGACGAGACCACCGACGCCATCATCGAGCGTTTCGGGTCCAGCGCGATCTCAAGAGCTCGCGCGGTGCGTCGTGGCTCCAATTCGGCTTCTCGAGAGAAATGATCGTTTCGATCATCCTCCCCGGGGCAGCAGTTCCACCTCGAGCGTCACTTCCTCGCCGTCGCGAAGGACCACCACCTCGACCACGTCGCCTGGTTCATGAGTTCTCAACTGGTCGATCAGAACGCTGCGATCTCTCAGTTCGTTCTCACCCCATCGCACGAGTCGGTCTCCGACCTGGATTCCGGAGATCGAAGCACTGGACTCGTCGGTGACGAACACCACTCGAAGCCCGGGTTCACCCTCGTCGGTCGTGGATCGAATGCCCAGTTGCACCTTCGGCATGTTTCGGGGTCGTGCTCGAACCGTGCCTGAATCTCCTCTGTTTCTCCTGGGGTTGGAGAATTCCATCTTCTCGGGGCTGCTTGCCGCCTTGTAGGCGAGTTCGTGGAAAAGCTTGACTGTTTCGGCGCCACCCTCGAAGTTGATCAGATCGATCGTGTCCCGCGACGTGTGGTAGTCGTTGTGCAGTGGGAACGGCGTGATGGCGAACAGGATCGGCACACCCTTGCTCAGGAACTCCGAGTGATCACTGCCGCCGCTCGAAGCCTCCGATTCGACGATCTCGAGCGGTGATTGTTCGAAGAGAGGCCGTGCCCACTCGCTCATGCCCTCGCCCGTGCCGGTCCCGGAGATGCTGAGTCGGCGGTCATTCTCGATTCTGCCGATCATGTCGAAGTTGATCATCAGGTTGAGGTCCTCCAGCGGTTGGGCCGGATTGTTCACGTAGAAACGTGAGCCATGGAGCCCCGACTCCTCGCCATCGAAGGCGATGATGATGATGTCCCGCAACGGCATGTCTTCGGGCGCTTCGTCGTAGGCGGTCTGGAGTGATTCCGCGAGCATGATCAGAGCGGCGACGCCGGAGGCATTGTCATCCGCTCCGGGGTGGAATTTGCCCTTTCCTGCGGCGCCCTCGTTGCTTCCGAAGTCGCCCATGCCGAGGTGGTCGATATGGGCGCCGATGACGATGTATTCATCCTCTATGTCGCCTCGGCCCTCGATCATTCCCAGCACGTTCTCTCCGAAGAGCCTCGTGGTCTCGCGGCGGCCCATCATGGTGACCATGACGTCCTCGATGTCGATGCTGCCGCCTTCGCCCGAATCGGCCATCGCACGCCATTCCTCGATCGTTCTCTCCTCCCCGTCGCCGCCATTGAGGAGATCTTCGGCGGCTTCCGGAGTCATCATGAAGACGGGCACGTTGTCGACCATTCTCTGTGCGCTGTTGAACAGCGAGCCGGCTCTGCGGTCATCCGCTCCGGGAGGATTCACCAGAATGATCCCGGCGGGGTTTCGCTTGGTGACGGCTCGGAACTTGCGGTCGAACGTGGATCTCGAGGACCAGCCACTCTCCGCCCAGAGGCTCTTTCCTTCCTCGTCCATCGGTTCGAAGCGGAAGAGCACCGCGATCCTGCCGCTGAGATCATCGTCCTCGCCGAAGCTTGAGAAGTCGTCCGGTCCGCTTTCGATGCCGTACCCGACGAACGACAATGGTGCGGTGATGCTGGCATCGGAACCCATCTCGGTCATGACGAAATCGCTGTCGAGTTCGAATTCCCGGTCGCCGGCACTGAGTCCGATCTCGACCAGATCCGAGGAGCTTCCGAGCGGAAACGGTTGTCGGTATCCCGCGGCGCCGTCTTCGGTCACGTTCATGACCGGCTTCAAGCCACGAGTCTTGAACTGACTCTCGACATATTCGCGTGCCAGCTCCGCTCCACGTGTTCCCGGGAGTCTTCCACCCATCCATGGACTGGCAAGAATGATCAGGTGTTCCTGGTATTCCCGAACGTCCTCGGGTGAGGACCGGAACGCGTCGGAAAGGGGGGCGTCCTCACGGGCTTCCCGCTCCTGAGCCATCGATCCGGAGGCGGTGGTGAGTGCGATCGCAGGGATGAGGGTCCAACGGATCAGGGAATTCATGCAGCTGTGACTCACGGTTTGCTCCAAATGGTCATGTCTGGGAAATTGTTCAATCCTGAAAGGGTATCCTATGAGCGGACTCTTTTTCAGCCAAACCCCGTACTGGTTTCGTGCTTTTGAATCAATGGTCGAAATCAGGACAGGCAGGAGTGCTTGATGCCTCGTTCAGTACATCTCATCGCCTCTCAGAATGCCCGTTTTCATCCGTCTGCCCTCTTCATTCTGCTGAGTTCGTGCCTCCTGGCCACCTCCGTGGCGTTCTCCGAAGAATCAACGCGGGATCCCGTGGATGGCCCGCATGTCGATCTGAAACTGTCCCTCGACCAGGATGCGCTGCGGATGCAGGCCACGATGAACATCGTCTTTCTGGACGAGGCTCTGGACTTCGAGCGAGAGCTGCCCGATCGGATCGATCCCGCCGAGGGCCCCGCGCTGCTTGAGGCCTTGCAGCTCTGGGCCGACACCNCTCTCGTCGCNGANATNGACGGCGTGGAGGTCAATCCCATCGTCGANGGNCTGCTGATCAATGATCCGGACACNACCTTCCTGGCGTTGATGGTNCGAACCGGAATGCGTGGCCTGAGGAAGGTNCGTTTCGACGTCGAGTGGCCNTTGAAGAGCGANCCTTCGGACATCTCNCTGGAATGGGACGTCTATCCCGAGGATCCCTTCAGCTCGGTCGACCCGCCNGAAACCATCACCATCGCGGCCGAAGCCCAGGTCGAGGGCATCAGAGAAGCGGTCTTCTTCAGCAGGGAGGCGCCGGTCTGGTCCTGGCGCAGCGGCTCCACCTCGATCGATGAACGTCTGGAAAGGATCGAGCCACCCAAGCCTCGTGCGCCGTGGCCGCTTCCGTTGGCGTCCATCATCGTGGCGACGGTGGCGCTTGCGTCATCGATCCCATTGCTCGCCTCAAGGCGTGCCGGCACGTCTCTTCTGGCGATGTGTCTTCTCCCCTGCGCGGCGGTGCTCGCCTACGCAGGGTCCGGAATCGGAGTCCTCCTGATCCAGCCTCCCGGGAACGAGCGTTTGCGTCTTCCCACCTCCCTCGAGGCTGAAGCGATCTTCGTTCCTCTGCACGGCAACATCTACCGTGCCTTCGACTACGTCGCGGAGACGGACATCTACGACGCCCTCGATCGCAGCGTCAGTGGTGATCTGCTCGACGAGCTCTATCGCACGATCTACGCCAGCCTCGTGATGGAGGAGGCTCAGGGTGCGGTGAGTCGTGTCACTGCGGTGCGCCCGATCGAGGTGCGAATCGAGTCGATCGCTCCTGATTCGGACGCCCCCGAGATCCTGATGGATGTCTCCTATCGCTGGCAGGTCGACGGAAACGTGACCCATTGGGGGCACGTGCATGAGCGCACCAATGAGTATCTGGCGCAGTTCGACGTGCGTGGCAGCGAGGATGGCTGGCGGATCGAATCCGTCCGCATTCTCGAACAGGAGCGCATCGATCTTCCAGAGGAGGATCCCGCACCCGATGGTTCTCCCGAGTTCGGTGACACGGACGAGGACATCCTGCTCTGATCGATCTCGCCTCGTGGCAGGATTTCAGCAATCGGTGATCACACCCGCTTCAGCATCCAGCCTCGAACCCGGACAGGATCGGCTGCCATGCAGATCGGATCGCCGATGGTCTCGATTCCCGCTTCAGCCACGAGTTCATCCTCGAGCTCCAGAAGTTCGGCTTCCCGCAGAGTCCATGGTTCATGGTGGACCGCACCTCGCCAGACACGATCGCCCCGTGCGGCATACAGGTTGTAGCGTTCGGTCAGGAAGTGACGCAGTGAACCGAATTCACTTCGAGGCATGGCCTCGCCCGTGCGCCATCTGATCCTGGTACCTCGTCCGTCGCGTCGGGTCAGTGCGTATTCATGCAACGTGTCGTTCTTGCTGACTTCGAATCGCGCATTCACGTAATTGAGGTTCCACAGATTCCTTCCACCGAACACGGCGATTCTGCTGGCGGCGTCGAGACTGTAGAACCAGACACCCGGCACACCGTCCTTCAGAACGTAGGTTCTGACGTTGCATTCATGGAAATTTCGGGCGAACGGCAATGGAGGGAGAAACGTGGGTCCCGTGCCCGCCATGGTGAAGGGGACCAGTGCGACCCACGCGGCGCCGTCGAAGGTGTCGACCTCTAGGCCGGGCGGAAGCGTTTGCTGGAGAAGATCAGGGTCGACGCGCCAGTGGATGAACAGCAGATCCTTCCACGACATCTTGATCGCCGCTCCCGGAGTCCTGCTGTCCGGCAGTCTCGATTCCCATCCGATATCGGCATGTGGCGATGACATGCGACCATGGTAGGACTATTCCTGCTGTTCGCGACGCATTCTCCGATATAGTTGTCGTTGATTTCACGGAGGCCTTCAGCTCGTCATGCTTCATCACCTTTCACAGCTTCTTCCGGTCACTACCGACCGGAGCGAGATGAGTCCCACCCTCGCCACGTCACCTGACTGGTGGGGTGTCCTTGCCGGGCTGCATCCGGTGCTGACGCATTTTCCGATCGCCCTCATCATCGTCGCCGCCGGGGTCGAATTCGTCTGTCTGCTCATGCGCCGTGAGAGAATCGCATCCTTCACGGTCATCGCACTCCTGATCGGCGGCACCTCTGCGATGTTTTCCGCCTGGAGCGGCTGGTCCCTCGCCGATGCCGGCTACGGCAGGGGGTGGGAACTCGAACTTCATCGCTGGCTGGGTGCCGCTGCGGGGCTGCTCGGGCTTCTGCTTTCGGTTCTCGTATTGATCGCCTGGTTCGGAAGTCAGCGCTGGGCGACCTCGATCGTCAGAGCCCTTTCGTTCGTGTGTGCGATCCTGATCGGATTTGCCGCACATTTCGGTGGAGAACTCGTCTGGGGTGAATCGATCGTTCTCAATTCATTGTTCCCGGAGCCGGGGGCTCAACCGCTTTCCGTCTCCGATCATTCGCCGCCCCCCGAGAATGGACCGGTCACGACGGCCACTCCATCCGAGGCCTCGGAGGCCGAGAA
This sequence comes from Phycisphaerae bacterium, assembly GCA_002709755.1. Taxonomy (GTDB): domain Bacteria; phylum Planctomycetota; class Phycisphaerae; order Phycisphaerales; family SM1A02; genus UBA8087. The sequence goes on along the minus strand of PAQN01000006.1, from coordinate 43,084 downwards.
ACCCGTCAGCTCCGTCAACGAGCCCGATGCCTCGAAAACCGATGTGCCTCCTTCGTCCTCATCCGGCACGGATGAGGTGCAGGAACCGATCAAGGTCGCGATGGTCTCCTTCACCAAGCAGATCGAGCCGATTCTCGACACCCATTGCTGGAAGTGCCACGGACCCACCGGGCGGGCTCGCGCGGGGTTGCGCCTCGTCACCGATGCCGATTTCGCACGAGTGCTTGATGAACATCCCGTCGTCTCTCCCGGGTCTCCCGAGAAGAGCGAACTCTACGAGGTGATCACCCTTCCTCGTGACGATGATGACGCCATGCCTCCCGGTGGGCCCGGCCTTTCCGTGGAGGAGGTCGAGCTGATCCAGTTGTGGATCATCCAGGGTGGCTCCACCGCCCTCGACGCACAGGAGGTCGGCACTTCACCTCCTCCGAGCGTCCCGCCGTCCATTCCCCTTGATGATGTCGATGATGTTGAGGACGCCTTGACTTCGAGTCAGACATCCATCGTCAAGGAGATTTCTCAGTTGCTTCTCGCCCGAGGCGTGCCTCTGAAGCCGCTTGCCCGTGAGTCGGATGTCTTCGAGCTCAACGCATCATCCTTGAGTCACCGCATCGATCCACCCTTCGGTGATTCGGACCTTCGTTCGATCGTCGGGCTTGCTCCCGTACTCGTGGAGCTGGATCTCTCGAATACCGAGGTGACGGATGCCGGACTCGGGGCACTCGTGGGATTCGACCGTCTTCGCAAGCTCACCCTCAAGGGAACCGCCGTCTCGGAAGAATCAGCCGAACTGCTGGCGGATCTCACTGCCCTGGAACGATTGAACCTCTTCGAGACTCAGATGGACGATTCCGGTTTCGAGGTGCTTCTGAGCTCATCTTCATTGCGCAAGCTCTACGTCGGCTCCAGTCGGGTTTCCGAGGCTGCGGTGACGGCGGCGCGGGTGAAGTACCCCGACATTGACATCGTCTGGTCGGTTTCGCCTCCAATCAGCCCCTGAATCCGCATTCTGGTGTTCTCAGGAGGTCTTTTTGCGATATGGGGTCTTTACCCCATATCTACCGAATCCTCGCTGTGGCACAATCTAAACGATCTGGTCCACTTTCTGCGACCAACACATTCGAGATGCTTTTCGCATCTCAGGATACAACACGTATCTCAAGGAGAGAATGATGGCATCCGACACTCTGGCGAACACGGCTCTGTTGCTGATCGGTTTCCAGCACGACTACTTCGATCCCAGCGGGATTCTGCATGGTGTCGTCGAGGAATCACACCGTGTCAGTGGCACTCTCGAGAACACGATCAAGCTGATCGAGTTCTTCAAGGACAGCGACATGACGATGGTCAACACGCCCATCGTCTTCAGCGAACTGTACGACGAGCTCGAGAATCCCATCGGAATTCTCAAGACGATTCGCGAGGTCCAGGCCTTCAAGGAAGGGACGCCCGGCGCGGAGACGATTCCACAGATCAAGTCGTACGGGGATCGCATCATCGAACTGCCGGGCAAGAAGAGCTTCAATTCATTTTCTAACACCAAGCTTCACACCACACTTCGAGAGAGAGGCGTCACCAGAATCGTCTTCGCCGGATGCGTGACCTCGATCTGCGTTCATGCGAGTGCGTTGCAGGCCTTCGATCTCGGATACGAAGTCACGATGCTGTCCGACTGCACCTCCGCCCGCACTCCGATCGAACAGGAATTCTTCTGCTCCGACGTCTTTCCACTCTTCTCGCGTGTGTTCACCCTCGATGAGTTCCTGGCAAGCGAAGGCGTGGTGTCGTGACACCAGACTTTGAAAAGGAATTGTCGTCCGACGATGGAAATTCCATCGAACGAGGCGACCTCAACGTCGAATTCCAATATCGACTCATCGAGCAACTCGCTGAGACCAGACGCAATTCGAACGAGGTCATGTCGTTCATCTCCGATGTCGTCTTCCGGCTTGATTCCTCGCAGAAGGTCCTTTTTCTCAACAAGGCATGGGAGACGTGTCTTGGACTGTCCATCGAGAGCGCTTCCGGCACCCTGATGTCGGAGCATGTCTTCGACGAGGACCGGGAGCGTTGGGAGGAGATACTCCAGTCCGATCCCGCGCAACCGGAAGGTGTCGGTGCCGAGCCCGTCATCAGGTTCATGGCTCACGACGGCGCGCCTCGTTGGATGTTCGTTCGTGTTCACAAGAGGCTGGATCAGGATCAGATCGTCGGCAGTCTCGAAGACATCACCGTCCGTCGGAAGCTGGAATCCGAACTCGTTCAGACGCAGCGTCTGGAATCCATCGGCAGGCTTGCGGGGGGGCTTGCGCATGATTTCAACAACAGCCTCACCAAGATCCTAGGAAGTCTCAACATCGCGCAACGCAAGCTCGGTCCCGAGAGTTCCGTCGCCGATGAACTCTCGGTGGCCGTTCATGCCTGTCATCAGGCGAGTGCGATCACGAAGCGGATGCTGACCTTCAGCAAGGGGGGGGAGCCCGTCTGCGAACCCAAGGATCTCGGGCAGGTCGTCTCTGAGGGAGTCTCCCTCGCCTTGTATGGCTCCAGTGTTCGCGGCCACATCGTCATCGACCCCGAGCTTCCTCTGGTCGACATCGATTCCGCTCAGGTCCATCAGGTCTTGAACAACCTCGTGATCAATGCCGAGCATGCCATGCCCGAAGGCGGGGACATCTGGGTGCGTGTCTTTTCGGAGGAGTACATTCCGGAAGGCGGTCACACACCAAGGGCCGGCGTCTGCGTCGAGATCAGGGATACAGGGTGCGGCATTCCCAAGGAGCATCTCAAACACGTTCTGGAACCCTATTTCACGACCAAGGAGACCGGCAACGGACTCGGTCTGACCAGCGTCTACTGGATCGTGAAACGCCACTTGGGTGTTCTGTCGATCTCCAGTGAGCCCGGTCTTGGAACGACGATCCGCTTTTCCTTCCCGGTCTCCCGGCAGCAGGAAATCGTGATCAGGGATGAGCCCGAGCATTCCTCGAGAGAACGTCCCTCACAGGCGCGAATTCTCGTCATGGATGACAACGACGAGGTTCGACGCACCGTCGTCTCCATGTTGGAGTCACTCGGGCATGACGTCGTCCAGGTCGCNGAAGGAGCCTCCTGCGTCGAGGCNTACGAGGCATCCTTGATCGAGGGCAGNCCCGGTTCNGGATTCGANCTCGTGCTNCTGGATCTCACCATTGCCGGTGGTCGNGATGGGCTCTGGACCATCAAGAGGCTTCTCGAGATCGATCCNACGGTCTGTGCGGTCGTTGCCAGCGGCTACAGCAACGATCCCGTGATGTCCGATCATCGCAAGCATGGTTTTCAAGGCATGCTGCAGAAGCCGTTCACTCTGGAACGCCTCGAGGAACATCTGCAGGAAATGCTCTGTTGAGCATGCGCTCGTCTNCGAGACGNANCNTNNTCATCANGAGCAGAAGCCCCATCTCGAAAGCAGCAGGCTGAGGTCGGCGCCGTTGGTGACGCCGTCGTCATTGATGTCACCTTCACCCNGGGTGCCCCANGAGGACAACAGNATCGTCAGATCCGATCCGTTCACCGACCCGTCGCCGTCGAGATCCTCGNGGCAGTCGTTTCGGCCTTCGTATTCGATGATGACGGCTTCNGCAGGCCCTNCACCGACGGCNTCGTTCCAGCCTCCGCTGCCGAACATCTCGGCNTGGTTCTCGCCTTCCGGGCTGTCGTTNGGTTCTCCTGCGTTCCAGAAGCTGAAGTCAAGCGGCTCTCCGGTCACCCATTCCCATCCTCCGGCGGGCTCGGCGTANTCNGGTGATGNGGTGTTCTGGACCAGNCCGATCGCGATGCCACGCGAGCTGTAGGTCTCCGGAATCATCACCGCCTGAATCATCTGCAGTTCCTCCNGNGAGTTGATCGTGACGAGGTGTCCNCCACGATTTTCTGCNTACGTGATGGCGTCTTCCAGCGACATGTNNACGGGAAGCGCGAACGCCTCGTACTCGTGTCCGTTTCCGCCGATCGATTCCTCCCAGACGAATCGGAAAGGGGNGCCCGGTCTCTTGACGACGTATCCGCGCCAGTCACCTTCGTTCAGATTGTCGTTCCAGCCTGCGGGTCCGATCTGTCCGTAATCCTCGCCTCCGACATCGTTGGGTTCGCCCGTGTTCCAGTTCGTGAATCCGAGGGGCGTGCCGTCCGTGAAGCGCCATCCGCCGGAAGGTTCGGAGTAATCATCCGCGGTCGTTTCCTGATACAGGCCGAACGCGCAGATTCCGGAAGTCAGNTTGGCGGCGGTCCTTCGGACGGCGAGGTCCTCCTCGGCGTTCGAAATCGAGACCAGGTCNTCTCCGTTTTCCTCGGCNTCGGCAAGGCACGTGGTCCAGGATCCNGAGCCGCCGGCGGGNTCGTAGAGTTCGTACCGNGTGTCNTCAGGGGCGCCGAGGTCGGTCGGCCAGACCATGACGGCCTTCAGTTTNCGTTGTGCCGGTTCGATCGTCAGAGTTCCGNTGCCCGAGATGAATGGTGCGATCGAGCCGATGCAGATGTAGTACGTCTCGCCGGCGGTCGCGGGAAAGTCGATTGTGGTGGTGTTGATCGCGCATCCGGAAGTGTTGTCCTCGCAGGCCACAACGTTCTCGTATTCGCACGTTCCTTCGAAGATCGACATGCGTGTGTCGAAAGTGGCCGTGCCACAGGTCGAAACCGTGTATCCGCCATCGCTCGGGCAGGTCCAGGCGAAGAACATCGCCTTGTAGTAGATGTCCGAGTTCAGTGTTCCTCCGTTGCAGATGCCGACGAGATCCACGACCAGAGTCGACGCTGAATTGTCGAAGGCAGTCTCGCTGCCGGTGACGGTGATCGCGTTCGAGCAGTCAACGTCGTCGCCATCTCCCTCGNTCGGNCATTGCACGCCGTTCGGAAGGCAGTCGCCTCCGTCGTTTTCGTAGCAACACAGGTTGGCGCCGTCCGCCTGGTCGATGCCATCACAGAATCCGTCGCCGATGTAGATTTCCGAGATGCAGTCGCTGTCGGCGCAGTCCTGGACCTTTCCTGCGGGGCATTCTCCCTGGAATGAAGTGGTCGCGGCAAGCGTGGTGTTCACGATGAGTGTTGTGATCGCAATCATTGACGACTCGGTGTCCTTCGTTCATCTGAGGTNGCGGGTTGTGCGCTGTGAATTCAAAATAGCAGGGACGGTCTGGAAACCGAGTTTTTAGTTTTCAAATCTTGTCTCTTGGGCNTTATTTTCCCGAAAAAAACACCCCGNTGNCTNNCTGGTGAGANTNATTCCTTTCCGCCCGCTCTGGGGATATCGGNCCATCGAGTGGTGTAGCGAGGTGAGCGAAACGANTGACGCATCGCCCAGCTCTGGCGATTCATNAATCCNGTGGCCGCGGGATGGACCGTCTTCGCTCCCATTCGCNGATTGATGCGGTCGANNGTCGCCATCAACCGGTCGTCGCGTTCGTGGTCGCGTCGATCGAAGAGTGCGCCCTGCACGCCTTCGAAGGTCAGCTCGCTGAGGACCACGCCGGCTTTCTTGTAGTGGTATCCGGGACGCCAGAGGGATCTTCCCAGNTCGAGTGCGTGTGCCAGGATCACCGGGGTGACGTTGGTCGAAGGTTGGAGTTCCCGACTTCCGGATCGTCCGTACTGCGGGAGGTCGTCCCGAAATCGATTCGTCTGGACATGGACGGATATTCTGCCGGCATGACCGCCTTCGCTTCTGAGTTTTTCCGCGGCACGCGTGGCATGTGACGCGATGGCTTCCGACATGTCCTCCCATCGTGTCACCATCGATCCGAATGATCTGGAACGNACGAGGGTCTTGCGGTGGGATTCGACTTNCTCGACGTCCTGGCAGGGNGTGCCGCGAAGTTCGAGTGCGGTNCGCATCGCGACCACGTTGAATCCTCGACGTATCTCCATCGGAGGGACACGGGACAGATCCAGTGCGGTTCTGATGCCGAGGTCGTGGAGTCGCTTCGCCCAGCGTCTGCCGATGCCCCAGACATCCTCGACCGCGANGNTCTCGAGGGTGNATGTCCGGTCCGTCTCGTGTTCTGGCATCCGGTGGACGCCGCCCGTCGANGNGTCCTTCTTCGCGATCCGATTCGCCAGCTTTGCCAGGGTCTTCGTCGTTCCGATTCCGATCGAAATGGGTATTCCGGTCCATTGGAGCACGGCTCTNCGCNCTCGTCGGCACAGAAGNTCCACGTTTCGACCGGACAGCGTGCGCAGATCGAGAAAGACNTCGTCGATCGAATAGATCTCGATGTCCGGTATGAATTCGCGAATCGATTCGACGACTCTGCGGGACATGTCGTCGTACAGCGTGTAGTTCGACGAGCGTATCACCAGTGAATCGTNNTTCACTCTCTGCNTGCANTTGAATATNGGTTCACCCATGCGCACGCCGANNGTCTTNGCTTCCTGNGAACGTGCGATCACNCAGCCGTCGTTGTTCGAAAGCACGACNACCGGNCGTCCTTCAAGACTCGGNTCGAAGACGCGTTCACAGGANGCGTAGAAGTTGTTGCAATCGGCGAGTGCGTACATCGTTCTCGNNTCAGTTGGTTTCANGGCCGGTGCAGGACCCAGGTCACCACGCCCCAGATCCGNACATCCGTTTCGGNGCCGATCGGGATGGNGGGGTAGTCGGGATGTTCGGCCGCCAGGATCATCCCTCCATGGGTTCTCTNCAGTCGTTTGACGGTGAAGTCNCCATCCACCACGGCGACGACCACCGTGCCTTCGTCGCTGGGAACGGAACGATCGACGACGAGAAGGTCGCCGTCATGGATTCCGGCGCCCTGCATGGAGCGTCCGCTCGCGCGGAGAAAGAAGGTCGCCGCCGGATGTGTGATGAGTTCTTCGTTGAGATCGAGCGTCCGCTCGACATGATCGTCGGCAGGGGAGGGAAATCCCGCCTCGATCCGGGAGGTCAGGAGTGGTCGTGTGGTGGAGCGGGTCTCGGTGGTTGTGCTGGAGGGATCTTTCATGGGAGAAAGACCCTAACAAAATACGAACAAAAGACAAGTGGGTCCGTGGCACGGACCTTCTCGATGTCTTGGATCGAGGGAAAACTCCGGGTTTGAATTTTCGTGAGGGTTTTCCAAACGGTTGATCTATTCTCATGTCATGAAATCATCACACAGCTGTTCGATTGCTCTTTTCGTCTCAACTCTGCTCGCTTCCGGGGCGCTTGCGGAGGAAGGCACCATTCTCTTCGAGCGGGTGGCGTCCGGACTGGCGAACGGCGTCTCCGACGATGGGCGCGTCGTGGTCGGTGAGACGCTCACTCAGGGGTTCGTCTGGACACTTGATGGCATGACTGAAATCGGTGGTCTCGCGGCCATCGCCGCGAACGGCGACGGCTCGCGCATTACCGGTGATGTCGCAACCTTTAGGGACGAGTCCGCAGGTCGATACACACCGGGGCTTGGATGGTCGAGTTTCGGCGGGCTCGGTCAGTTCGGATGCGACTCGAGTCTCTCGAGCGCCTACGACATCTCCTCGGACGGGTCGCGATGCGTCGGGCTCGGTTGGAGCGGATGCAGTGCGGGTGCGTTTCTCTGGACACAGGCCGATGGCATCTCGGCGCTTCCACAACTCGGACCGAACTCGTCACGTGCCGACACCATCTCCGGCGATGGGACGGTCATCGGTGGGTGGGATGAAGCGAGCAATGGTTCGCGAAGAGCGGCCATCTGGATCGAGAATCCGATCTTCGGCTCCTGGAGCGAGGTGCTCGTCCTGCTCGGGACGCCGGGAAATGCTTCGGGCTATGGCGAGGTCAACGGTTCGAACGGAGACGGTTCCATCCTGGTCGGTTCCGCCGATGGCTCGACCGAAGCGACGTCGGGAGCGTTCGTCATTCGAGACACCGACGAATTCGAACTTCTCGGTCTTCTGCCGACTCAACAGTTTCCAGTCAGCGGGGGTGCGCTCGACGTCACGGAGGATGGTTCCATGGTCGTGGGGTTTCAGCGTGAAGGATTCGGTGGGGCGCAGACGTTCGAAGCCACGATCTGGACGGAATCGACGGGGTACGTCGGTCTCAAGTCGTATCTCAATGAACGGGGCGCCGGGATTCCCGAGTCGTTCACTCTGGCTGCCGCGCAATCGATCAGTGACGATGGTCGTGTGATCTGCGGGTGGGGATACGAGGAGCTCTTCTTCTTCCAGGAGGCGTGGGTGGTCGTGCTTCCTTCGGAAGAGCCGGCCTGTACGGCCGATCTCAACGGGGACGCTGTCGTCGACGGAGCCGATCTCAGTCTGCTGCTCACGGCATGGCAGACGTCGTCCGCCGAGGCCGACATCGATCAGGACGGCATCGTCAGTGGCAGCGATCTGACGTTGCTTCTGAACGCCTGGGGCGCCTGCAGCAGCTGAGTGTTCGAAGCGCCCTGAGGAGTCGCACGATGTGGTGGTGGCGCGAACACCCCCGCCAGGATTCGAACCTGGGACCTGCTGATTAGAAGTCAGCTGCTCTATCCAACTGAGCTACGGGGGCTGCGTGCGAGCCGTGCCCTGGAATGACCCCTAGGGGATTCGAACCCCTGTTACCAGGATGAGAACCTGGTGTCCTGGACCTGACTAGACGAAGGGGCCTCTCGATCGGGAAGGATACCGCACCCCGCCTGTCGAGGCCAGTTCCAGTCCGTATGGATCATCGTGATCGTGGGTGGGCTTCCCTGGAGGCTGAGATCGCGATGTTTCGAAGCAATCTGACTCTGTGCTTTTCCTCGGAGTGGAGGCACTCCGCGCTGAAACGCTCGGAAATCGGCAGGGGGGCTTCGGGGTCGATCGGCATGGGGTGACGCAGCCTCATCCCGCTGGCTTCGATCAGCCCGAATCCCCGTGGAAGCTCTGGTCGCCTGATCAGTCCGCTCGGAGTGAACAGATACAGATGGTCGGCGAGCCGGTATCGGGTCAGCAGTTCGAACTTGGTCTCGCCGTGCAGTTTGCGTTCGATGTTCTTGATCTCTCGAAGCACTCGTCGATAGGAGTCGATCCGGCTCGCCGCGAAATCCCATGTCTCGAGTTCCGGGAACAGTGCGGAACCCGAACGACGGAGATGCGGTTCGTTCGGCTTGACCCGTTGTTCCTCGATCTCACGGCGGCGTTTCTCGAGGTGGTCGCGGGTCTGGAGCAGGCGTTTCTGGTTCGCATCGTCCCGCAGGAAATCGGAACGGGCCTGCTTGCATTCGATGATCACGGTCCTACCACGAGCGATGCCGCGTTCGCTCTCGCGAACGTCGAACAAGGGACCGGTTCCATTGACCTGCCCTGTGTCACCCTCGAACCATCCTGCGACATCGACCCGCCATCGGGAGATGGGACATCGGACCTCGGTGGCGACCGCCGTGCATCCGAGGCGTCGCAGCCATTCGACCGCGAGTTTCTTGAGTTCGAGGTGTTCGGTGGTCTCACCGGCCACGGTTCGCCTCCCTGCGATCCGAAGGGCTTCGAGAGTCGGAGCCTGTTCGGGTCGGATCAGTCCCTGGTCTCGAGGTGCGCTTCGTAGTTCACGCCTCGACGTGCGAGGCCCTCCATGAGTCGATCGAGGAAGCCTTCTTCCGTCGCGATCTCCTCGGGGGCGAAGACGCCTCGTGGTGTCAGACTTCCCTCCATGATCATCGCCGCCACCACGGTGGCGGTGAAGCCCGTGGTCCTGGACATGCTCGTGAACCCGGTTTGGGGATCGAGTCGATCGAGCAGATCCCACCGCATCCGAGTGTCGATGCCGTCAAGTTCCCCCTCGACCGTCACTCGCATGACCGTGAGATCCTCTTCGAACGGTTCGAAGGTCCACTTGGGAAACAACAGTTTCGCGACGAGTGCACGCGGACGCACCATGACGCCGTCGACCTCGATCGGTTCCTCGTCGAAGAGCCCGGTGTCGCGCATCGCGCGCACCAGGTCGATGTGTCCCGGATATCGCATGGTCTTCTCACGCATGTTCGGGACGTCAAGGGTGTCGACAAGAGAACGAAGGCCGTCGGTGTTGAAGGCCTCGAGCGTGCCGACCCCGTCAAAGGTGACGGGTTCCGGTTCGGTGAGGGCCTCCTTGATCACGATCTTGCCGTTCTCGACGACCCGGGATGGGCGCACGTATTCCTCGATCACGTCGTAGGGCGAGAATCCGGCCTTGTACTCCCATGGCAGATGTCTTTCGCGCGGGAGTCCGCCGACCAGGATCTCGACCATGTCGGCTCGGTCGAGTTTCGAGACGCCCCATGCCGAGAGGATGTTGCTCATGCCCGGCGCCACGCCGCAGTCGGCGATCACGGTGCATTCGTGTTCGATCGCGAGATCCTTGAGGTCTCTGAATTCATCGGTCATGAACGAGATGTCGCACATCGACGTTCCGGTCCTGATCACCGACTCCATGGCGGCGTAACCGAGAAAACTCGGAAGGGCTCCGATCACGATGTCGTGGGCCTCGGCGAGCTCGCTCACGATCGTCTGATCCGAACAGTCGGCGACACGAGTCTCGATGCCCGGTCTTCCCGACACCTGTGTCAATGCGTCCTCGGAGGGATCCACCGCGAGGACTTCCCAGCCCTCGGTCTCGGCAAGATCCCTTGCCATGACGGAACCGACTTTGCCACAACCAAGTATGACTGCTTTGGTCATCGTTGCTCCACTGTGAAATGCATTTGACGATCAGCGGGATTCGCGATCGAGGGTCTTGTAATGTTCGCGCTCGCCGCGGCCACGCAGCGGAAAATCCTTGCGCAAAGGATGGCCGGGGAATTCCTCCCACATCAGGATTCTGCGCAGGTCCGGGTGGTTCTGAAACCGGATGCCGTACATGTCGTAGACCTCGCGCTCGCGCCATTCCGCGCCCGGCCAGATGTCGGTGACGGAATCGACCTGCAACGTCGGATCGAAATCGATGCCCGACGTGTCGACCGAGGGATCGACGAAGGTCTTCAATGTGAAGAGGTCGTCGTGCTTGCCGCTCGAGAGGAGATAGACGACCGCGAATCGTCCGGGCGTCTCCACCGGATAGTCGAGATAGTCGATCCCGATGACATCCGACAGGAAGTCGTACTCACAGCCCGGTGCGTCCTTCAGGAAGCGGGCCACCTCATGAAGATGTTCGCCCTGGACCACCAGAGTGGTCATTCCGCGGAATTCCGAGGCCTTGAAAGGGACATCCGGAAAGGCCTTCTTGATGTGTTTCAGGGTCGGGTGGTCGAGCGATGGTTTCTTGGACATCAGACGCATTCCTCATTCGATGCGGTTGGAACGAACAGTGTTCTTCATGGTAGCAAGGCCCCCGGTCGAAAACGACCGGGGGGCTTGAGTCGTCTGAATCAGCGGCCGGGTCTCGGCCCGATCACTGTCGATCAGTTGCGTCGGCGTCGAGCCGCGAGGCCACCCAGTCCGAGAAGGGCCAGCACGCCAGGAGCCGGAATGACGTTCGCCTCGAGCGTGAACGGGTTCCCGGGTCCACCACCGTAGGTGAAGGTGAAGCTGTCGAAATCGACGATCTTGAAGCCGGCATGCGCAAAGTTGCCATCCGGTCCCAGTCCACTGACGGGCCATTCGAGTCCGTCTGTGATGTCGAGAATCAGTCCGCCGCCGATCGATGTCGCTGAACCGGACAGGATCGTGCTGTAGATGGTCGAGGAATCACCGGGCGTCGACGCATAGGAAAGTCGCCAGTCGACGCTCGCAGCACCGGTGAGCTCGTTGCCCATGTACATGGGCTTCAGATTCGTGCCCGAGCCTGGGAGCGCGAAATCGAGGACGTAGTGCTCGGGATCGAGGTATTCACCCAGATACTCGCCCAATCCGAGTTCCTGCTCGAAGTCTGGTGAGTTGTCCAGATCGGAATCGATGTAGGCAGTGTCGAGGTCGTAGAGGATGGAGAACGTCTCGTTCAATTGGAACTCCGAACCGCTCAATGCGGTCAGAGTCGTGTTGAAATCCGAGACGTCGCCCATGGTGGCACCGCTGAGGGAGGCGGTTGCGATGCATGCACCAGACAGGCATGCGACAGGGAGTCGGTTCATTGCAAACACTTCTTTCCCCCTTTTCCCCGGGAGGAAGGCGTATGAATCTCTGAAACTCTCTAATCTCTCGACCTGATTTTAAACTTGAAAATCAAATGGACAATCAGATTCATGGCAAAGCGTCTGTTCGATGGCTCAAACAGTGTTTAACTTTGCTCTGGAGGCAGATTCAGTGTCTGAAATGCCTGACACCGGTCAACAGGCAGGTCACACCCCGGGCTTCACAAAGCTCGAACGTGGCTTCATCGCGCTTCGAACCACCTGGATGCACGATGCAGGTGGCACCTGCATCGATGAGGAGCTCCGGGCCGTCCGGAAAAGGGAAGAATGCGTCACTGGCGGCAATCAGCGCGCCTGAGCCATCAAGTGAGGGCCCGGCTTTCTCGATGGCGATTCGACAGGAGGCGACTCGATCCATCTGGCCGGCTCCGGCGCCCAGCAGAGCCCCACCTCGGCCAAGGCAGACCGCATTTGATTTGAGGTGCTTCACGACCGTGGCAAGAATCCCCGCATCTCGAGTCATGGCTGCTGAGGGTTTGGGACCCGCCGCGTGGCGGAAATCACCCGGTTTCACGGGCGATCGGTCCTGCTCCTGGGCCAGCAGACCTCCCGGAATGCTTCGGTACATCACTTCCGTCCGACTCGGTCGACGAAGATCACCGGTCGCCAGAAGCCTGACGTTCGCCCATTTCTCGCTGAAGACCGCAACCGCTTCTGGGGTGAAGCTCTGGGCGATCACCACTTCGAGAAAACGGCAGGTCTCGGTCATCTGCCGAGCCGCATCCACGTCGATGTGGGTCGACATCGCCACGATGCCGCCGTACGCGGCCATGGGATCACCCGCGTGCGCGAGTGCGAATGCCTCGGAGGCAGCTTCGGCGACGGCCGTTCCGCAGGGATTGGTGTGCTTGATGATCGCGACGTTGGTCTGATCCGGATGAAGATCTCGAAGATCCTGCACCAGTTCGAGCGCCGCCGCGGCATCCAGAATGTTGTTGTAGGAGAGTGGCTTGCCACAGAGCTGGTCGGCCGAGGCCACGTCTGCACCGCTGGGGGCCGGATCCGCATAGAGCACCGCTCGTTGATGCGGGTTCTCTCCGTAGCGGAGACTCTCTCTTGCCACGAACGAGAGCTGAAGGACGTCCGGGAAGAGCGCTTCGGACTTGTGGCCCATCCATGAGCTGATCGCCGCGTCGTATTCAGCCGTTCGACTGAACGCGGCCGCGGCAAGTTCGCTGCGCAGCGCCTTGGTCGTGCAGCCTTCGTTGTCACGGAGTTGCTGGATGACCAGGTCGTATTGGGACGCATTGGTCACCACGGTCACGAAGTCATGATTCTTCGCGGCGGAACGAAGCATCGACGGACCACCGATGTCGATCTGTTCGATCGCTTCGTCATCGGTCACGTTTTCCTGTCTGATCGTCTTCTCGAAAGGATAGAGATTGACGCAGACGAGGTCGATCGGAGTGATCTCATGTTCCTCGAGCGCCGCAACGTGACTTTCCTCGTCACGACGTGCCAGCACGGCTCCGTGGACTCTCGGGTGCAGCGTCTTCACTCTGCCGTCCATCATCTCCGGAAAGCCGGTGATCGACTCCACCCTCTTCACGCCGATTCCAGCATCCTCGATCGCTCGGGCGGTTCCACCCGTGGAGATAAGCTCGACGCCGAGGCCTTCGAGGGCTCTGGCGAACGGGATGAGATCGGTCTTGTCACTGACCGAAAGAAGAGCTCTTCCTACAGGTGCGAGATCCGGCATTTAGTTCTTGGATTCCAGCAGTTGAAGGCGTCCATCGTTCGAAGCCGCGATCAGGAGAAGCTTCCCGGCATCGTCGCGACTCGCCTTGATCATGGAGACCATTGGAAGCGTGGTCGAGGAGCGAAGATCGCCTCGATCGGAATCAATGCGTGACAGTGTCTTGCGCTCTGGGTTCCAGATGAGGATGTCGTTTCCGATCGCGGTCACGATCTCTCCCCGAACGTCCGCATTCGACCATAATTTCATGCCCTGCGGTGAATTGAGCGGAAGTGCATCGAAGCAGATGAGGCCTTCCGATTGCGTGAACTGGAAGACGCGGTCGCCGATCGTGACCGGACCTCCCACGAAGGCGCTCGGGCTGAAGAACTGCCAGAGCTTCTGCCCGCTCTCGAGTTCCATGCAGGTGAGTCTCTGTCCCTGATCCGCCACGTAGGCGGCGTAGTTGGACGTTGCGGGTGCGTTTCGTATGCCGACCTTCATGTCCTTGCGCCAGAAACGCTGGCCGCTTCCGGCACTCATCAACATCACTTCGCCGTCTATGCTGGCGACAAGCAGGTTCTTGCCGATCTTGATGGGGCCGTTGACGATTCCGCTATCAAGCTTGTTCGCTCTGAGTTCATAGCCCACCCTGGTGTTGTGCCAGACGATTCTGCCGGTCGCCGTGCCGAAGATGAGATCCTCGCCGGCACGAATCACGGTGGTGTCGGGAATTCGCACCATGTCCTGCCGGTTCACGATGTAACCCGTCTCAGATGAGATGATGAAGACGTCGGTGTCGGTGGTCACGTAATAGAAGTTCCGACCGTTCGAGGTGAACAGATCGATGCCGAAGATCGTCTCCTTGCGCGGCAGGGAGCCGTCCGTCCAGATCTGGTCACCATTGTCCAGACGCAGATTGGTGAGCACGTTGTTTCGATCGGCGACGATGAGTTCGTTTCCGATCCTGTAGATCGATTCGATGCCGTAGGTTCCGGAACCCGATGTCGTCGACTGCCAGATGGTTCGAAGTCCCAGTTCACTGCTCGAGTCCGTGGTCACCAGCCGCGACTCGTTGGCCATGGCGATGATCCGGTCCGAGGTCGAGGTGGATGAGGCCTTCATCCCCTCAGTTTCCGAGTCGGTCGTCTGCGGCTCGGGCGCTGGCGGGGGGGTCTGGGACTTCATCGCCACGGCGTTCGGCCCCCGGTAGCGGTCGCTGCGATCCGGATTCTTGCAGGCAGACAGTCCACATGCGGCGATGGCGGCGAAGGAACATCCAAGCATCGTCCTTCGCAGAGACTTGAACGTCGAGTCATTGGAGATCATTCGGTGGGTTCCTGACATGAGTGGGGCTCCTGCATCGGTCGGAAGAATCAGGTCTCCCCCGATTCGAATCCGGTCAGTATCGGAATCAGGAGCTGAAGCGTCAACTGCCCGGGGGGGGGGTCCGTTCCAGAAGGGCTGAAACCATCTTCGCGAGACAGTCGGCCTCGAGATTGACCAAATCCCCCTCCTGAAGCAATGAGAGGCTTGTTCGCTCCAAAGTTTCGGGAATGAGGGCGATTTCGAGGGTCTGGTCGATCGTTTCGGCGATCGTGAGCGAGACGCCATCCACCGTGATGGACCCTTTTTTGATGAGAAATCTTGAAAGGGTCTCGCTCGTTTTGATCTTGAGAATCCATCCTCGGTCCTCGAATTCCCGGTTGTGCACGACCGTTCCGGTGGATTCGACGTGCCCCTGGACCAGATGGCCGCCGAGAAGAGTGGATGGAGTCGCCGCATGTTCGAGATTGACCCGTGCTCCGACGTCCAGCGAAGCGAGGGTCGTGGTGTCGGAGGTCGTGCGAACCATGTCGAAATCGAGTTGGTCGCCCGTCTTCTCGACCACGGTCAGGCAACATCCGTTGACGGCGATCGAATCGCCTCGCGCGGGATCATGTTGCCAACCGTCCTTGTCGACGGTGATACGAATCACGTTGCCGGCTTCGGACCTGCGTGAGATCGTCCCCATGTGTTGAATCAGTCCTGTGAACATGCCATCAGGATAGACCCCCGGACCCGGGAAATGTCAGTTGATCTCACGCAACTTTGATTTGGGAGCGTTCCATCGTGCGGTGGATGCACAGGAGCGTCAGGTCATCCTTCTGTCTCAGAGACCCGCGTCGGCCATCGATCGCGGCATGAAGGCGTTCGATCATCTCTTCGGGACCGCTCAGTCCGGCGAGTGACTTGAAGACCCTCAGATAGGCGTTGTTCGGAAGATGCAGTGCGTCGTCGGGAGCTTCCGGCGTGGGAAAGGCCTGTTCGAAACCATCCGAATACATCAGGAGGCTCTGGCCGGATTCCAGTGTCGCCTGCATGGTTTCGAATTCGGTGTCCTCGAAGATCCCCATTCCAGGACCTCCATCTTCAAGGTCGAGCGCCTCGATTCCTTCCTCGCTCAGAATCATCGGTGCGGGATGTCCTGCCGTGCTGTAGGTGATTTCGCCGTTTTCACAGTCGATGATCACATAGATTCCCGTCGCAAACCTTGAACGCGAGCGTTCTACGCGGCAGAGTGCGGCATTGATTTTTCCCATCACCTCGCCCGTGGGAAGGATTCGACCGTCATCGGCTCGTGGTTCGAACGATCTGGCCATGATCATCGTCATCAATGCCGATGCCACGCCGTGACCGGCCGCATCCGCCAGCAACACGCCGATTCGAGTCTCATCGAGAATCTGTGCCTGATAGAAGTCACCCGAGACATAGGATGAAGGTCTCCAGAATGCCGCCATGGAGACATCTCCGGCTTCGGGCATTGCCTGAGGCAGCATGGCTTTCTGCACCATCATCGCGGATTGAAGTTCTTCATCCATCAGATCGATCTCTTCGGTCACATTCTCGATGATTCTTCCATTGATCTCGATCTGAGAGCGCAGGTGATGGATCGTGTCGGCCTGTGACAGGATTCCGGTGAGCACCGCGCTCGTCATTCGAGCGGATGTCCCCGAAGGAAGCACCGTCAGGCCCCGTATGCCGGCCGAGACCTCGCGAGGAGCGTGATCGGAGAGCACCACGATCGGAATGTCGTTTCGGTGGGCTCGTTCCATGACGGCTCGCGTCGAAGGTGCAAGCACGTGTTCGGAATGGGCGTGCTCCGATGGAAAGACGATCAGGCCCTTCCAGTGCTGATCGATGCGCGGCGGCCAGTCGGCATCTTCGATTGACATGGTGACAGACGGCGCCAGGCCAAATGTCATCAGGCCGGCGTCGAGCTGCCGGGTCCATGGGTCGCAGGTCCCCTGATCCGTTTTCTGAGTGGACAGGATGAGAATTCTGTCTGTGTGCAAGACGATTTCCGATGATCGAGTACGTTTGGACTCGTGGTCCCCGAAACCACGATCCTTCTGATCATCGGATCATGGAAGTCGCTTCTTGAGGCAATCGAAGGGCAACTCGATTTTCTGGCCGGTTTTGAGCCCCAGCTCCGAAATGCGCCCGTAATCGAGTTCTATGGCGTATTGAGCGCCCAGCAGGCTGGGATATCCCGGAAGCCGATCCTCGTATTCCTGCAAGGACTCGCCCTCGGCTTGAGGGGGCTCCACGGGCATTTCATGAATCGCAGTGATGCGTCCTCTGGCATCGAGGAACATGATGTCGAGCGGAATGAGGCAGTTCTTCATCCAGAATCGTCGCCATCTCGCCTCGGGGAAGACGAACAACATCCCTCCGTTGCGGGCGATGCTTTCCCGGCCTCCCATCCCGCGTTGGATGGTGGCTTCTGTCGAGACCACCTCCAATGTGAACGGTTCTCCCGAGATGGTCACGGTCTCTTCGGGTCCTGATGAACATCCGCAGGCGGAGAGAACGAGGCATGCTCCCACCGTGATGAGGTGCTTGATGGCAGATTCAAGTGAACGCATCAGGGCGGCTCCTTCAGTCGGTCTTCGAAGTCCTCCGGCAGGCGGTCGCCACCGTCGAGACGTAACTTCTTCGACCATGTGATGATCGATTCATGATCGATTTGTTCGGCAAACTCCCTTGCAGTCGCCGGGTACGGTTCATTCATGCCGCAGCTGGCCGACAGATGCTGTATGACATTGTGCTTTGGTATTCCACGGGCCCTCATCTGCGAGAGTGTCTCGTCCTCATCGCGTTTGGCCAGCCTTCGTCCTTCATGATTTCGCAACAATGGAACATGCCACCAGCGCGGTGAAGGCACTCCGAAAAGCTCGGCAAGCCGGGTCTGCAATGCCGCTGATGGAAGAAGGTCCTCTCCCCGGATCACGTCTGTCACTCCGTGATGAGCATCGTCGAGAACGACGGCAAGTTGATAGGACGGCGTGTCGCGCCTCGTCCAGACGATCGGATCTCCGAAGATGTCCAGAGGGTCGCATTCGTATCTTCCCACGATCTCATCTTCGATGATCAGCGGACCGGGAGCGATGGTCGCCCGATGGTTGTGTTCGCCAGGCATGAAACGATAGGAGGTTCGATGATCGGGTCTCATCTCGTAGGTCGATCGTGCCTTGGGACCTCCTTCGTGCGGTGCGTTCAAAGCCTCGGACGTTTCGCGCAGATCCTTGCGTGATCGTGCGCACTGGAAGATCGTGCCCGCCTCCGACGCCGTTTGCAGGGCTCTTCGATGTCTTTCGACGTCGTCGGACTGTCTGATCATCTCATCATCCCAGTCGAGTCCAAGCCAGTGCAGGTCCTCGAGAATCATACTTTCGGACTCGAGGGTGCAGCGTTCTCCGTCAAGATCCTCCATGCGCAGCAGAACCCGCCAGTCGCGAGCACGGCCGATCGCCCAACACAACAGCAGGCTCCGGGCATTTCCCAGATGCAGCGGGCCCGTGGGTGAGGGGGCCAGTCGGGTGGTTCTCTTGGGTTCGGTCATGAATGCGTGTCGGCTTTCTTCGTGGTTCCAGGTTCGTTTTCCCATCGAGGCTGGTTCGGAGAGGCACCAGGTTCCATTTCGTTCGCTATAGTGCCCCGTCGAGGGTTGCCTGCGCAACCCCAGAGCTGCAATTGCGCGGAAACTCACGACATGACCGATCAGACGAACCAAGTCGAAAAGCTGACCGAGGAACGGCTTGCCGAGGGCCTCGCCGCGCTTCCGGAGTGGTCTCAGAACGGTGACTCGATACAGCGTACCTTCGGTTTCGATGACTTCGTCAGGTCGATGTCTTTCGTGAACGCGGTTGCCGAGAAGGCCGAATCGGTTCAGCACCACCCCGACATTCTGGTGCGGTACAACAAGGTCACCCTGACGCTCTCGACCCATGATGCGGGCGGCCTGTCCGAAAAGGATCTCTCCTTCGCCGGTGACTGCGACGCACTCTTCCGCGCGTGATCCTTCCCTCGTCGGCCCCGAGTTCTTTCACGGTTTCATTTGAGGCCATGGCGCTCAAGGCGCGCTCTCTCATCCCAACGCCTTGCGAACCATTTCGGCTCGAGCCGCGAGCGAGTCGTCACCCTCTTCCATGTCCGTGCCGCTCAAGGCGCACAGATGTGCCGGTTGCACATTGAGAAGCAGTCGGTGGATGACCGAGAGATCCGGTGATCCGACGACATCGAGTGCGCGCCCGATTCGCAACCTGCTCAGGAGCTTGATCGCTTCGTCGATCCCCAGGAGGCGTGCGGAGAGCAACGTGCCGTGCGCTCGGTGCACGAAATCCTCGAGCATCACACGTCTCTTCTCCTGAAGCACGTTTCGAGCATGTCTCTCGTATTCGACGAGTTGGGGGACGACCGCTCCTAGAAAATCCTCGAGCAGCTCCTCTTCGGAGGTTCCCAGAGTGATCTGATTCGAAATCTGAAAGAAGTCTCCGACCGACTCGCTCCCTTCTCCGTGGTAACCCCGCACCGCCAGATCGAGATCCTTCGCAGCCTGTCTGACTCTTCCCAGTTCATCTGTGATGCGAAGCGCCGGGAGGTGAAGCATCACTGAAAAACGAATGCCACACCCCACGTTCGTCGGGCACGCGGTCAGAAAGCCCCAGCGAGGGCTGAATGCGAATTCGATCGATGACTCGAATTCATCTCGGACTTCCGAGACTCGCTCGAACGCATCTCGGAGAGCGAGTCCCGGTTCCAGGGTCTGTATCCGCAGGTGGTCTTCCTCGTTCACCATCACGCTCAGGCGCTGATCCTTGGAGATGGCGACTCCTCTTGGAAAGGTGGAATCGGCGAACTGATGGGAGATCAGATGTCTTTCGACGAGCATGCGACGGTCACGATCTGACATGTCCTCCATCTCGAGCCAGATCAGGTCCGTCTCGGAGCCTGCGAACATGGGAATTCTTCGAACCATTCCGACGACTTCATTCCGATCAGGATCGCTTGCCATGCCGACGAAAGGAACACCCGCGACATTGCGTGCCAGTCTGACCCGGCTGGACAGGACGATGTCCCAGTCCTTTCCGGAGGCTCCGAGCCATGAATCCTTGTCAAGTGGTCCGACCATGCTGATTCAGTCCTCTTCGCCGAGAATAGAGCCACCGAGGCCTTGAAGTGAATCACGAATCTCGGCGGCGCGTTCGTACTGTTCCGCGGCGATCGCTTCGTTCAGCTTCTTGAGGAGCTTCGATCTCTGAAGCTGCCGATCCATGTGGCCCTCCTGGCGTTCGGGGATGTGGCCGCAATGGTGGGTCGCGCCTGCCTGTGCTCTGGCGATCAGAGGCTCGAGATGTTTTTCGAAGGCCTGGTAGCAGCTGGGACAGCCAAGCACGCCGTGGTGGCGGAATTTCGCGATCGAGAGACCGCATGTCGAACAGCTCGTGATCTGGCGTCTCTGCGACTGAGCAGGCACTGGGATGGCCTTGGCGAATTGGGGCGCCATGGGTCCTCCCGTGGATCCATACCCTTCGGCGGCGGCACATTCCGGGCACAGATGGATCTCCTGCTTCTTGCCGTTCTTGATCCTCACCTCATGGACCTGGGCGGGCTTGTCGCATCTGTCGCATTTGTGTTCCATGTGGTGTCTCCGACCTTCACACGATAGTCATCCACGGAGGCATGGTGGTGATCTATCCGAAAAAAGAGCCGCATCCCCGGGATCGGCTATCACGTCTCCAGCGATGCGCTGCGAATTCGTGCAAGCCGTGTGAGCAGCCCTCTCACATCGGCGAGTGGAAGCATGGTGGCGGCATCGCTGCTGCCGGTCGGAGGGTCCGGGTGGCATTCGAGGAACAGGCAGTCGACGCCGACTGATGTGGCCGCGGTGGCGAGAAGCGGGGCTCTCTCAGGGCGTCCCCCGGTGTGGGTGCCGCCGTCTCCCGGCAGTTGGGTGGAGTGTGTGACATCGAAGCACACCGGACACCGCTCTTCGGCTCCGAGTTCCATCATGTCGCCCAGACCGATGAAGTCGTTGACCAGTCGGTCGTACCCGAAGAACGTGCCCCGTTCGGTGAGCATCAACCGTTCACCCCCTGCGGCGCGAATCTTCGAAATCACGTTCTTCATCTGATCGGGGCCGAGGAACTGGCCTTTTTTCACATTCACCGCTGCCCCGGTTTCCGCCGCAGCGCACAAGAGGTCGGTTTGACGGCAGAGAAATGCCGGTATCTGAAGCAGCGAGACATGATCCGCCGCCATCTTCGCCTGTTCGGGAAGGTGGATGTCCGTACAGGTCGGCCGAGAGAGCTCACGGCCGATGTTTGCGATCTCTTCGAGTCCTCGTTCCGCCCCTGGGCCCCGGGCGGAACCGATGCTGGAACGGTTCGCCTTGTCGAAACTCGCCTTGAACACATAGGGAATGTCCAGATCGGCGCAGATGTCGGAGACCTCGCGTCCGATTGTTCGGTTGATTTCCGGGGTTTCCAGCACACATGGGCCCGCGATGATCAGAAAGGGGCGGGCCCCCTGTGAAACATCGAACCACTCGTGCAGGGTCTGCGTATCAGTCATTGGTCCTGACATCGGTCATTGCTCCTTCGTCGGTCCCCATGGTACATCCGCCCTGAGAGGCGTGTTTCGATGACGTGAGGACTGATTTGAGCTTCTTATCGCTTCTTCGCCAAAGCCGGCGCAGTGAATGACCGAAGATTCCTGTGCGGGAGGCTTCTGGAGGAAGAAGCCTTCCGACATGATGCATGACTGCGCCGCTCGTCTGCGGCCGGGTCACATTCAGGGGTGTCTTGGAGAGCGAAGATGGCACATCTTCCCAGAGAACCAGAGGCTTTCGGCGAACAGGTGGCGATACTTCTGAAACGTTACTTCCCGGATCGAGAACCCGAGCTGGTCGGTCCCCTCGATCTGGTCGTCAGCGGCCGTCACATCGGACTCGAGAATCTGTACCGGATGGTCCTCAGGAATCCCGCTCGAGGCACTGAAATCGTCGAGAACTACCTTGAAAAGGTCCTCGAGGGGGATCTCGTCCTCAATCTTCCGATGCCTCTTGGGCTGGCCAGAGGTCGAATCATGCCCAGGATCCAGCCACTCAGCATCTTCGACCGACTCGATCGAGAGCAGGTCGCGCATATCCCCTTTGTCAACGGAACCGTGATCGTCTACGTGATCGATCTTCCCGAAGTGACGGTTTCGATCACCACCGAACAGATGATCAAGTGGGGGCTCGGGCCCGAGGATCTCGATGAGATCTCGCGCAAGAATCTCTCTCGTTACGTCCCCGAAGTGAAGATCAAGTTCGTTCAAAGCAACGATGGCGGCCGTGCTGCGATGGTCTCCGAAAAAGACGGCTACGACGCGGCGCGTCTGCTTCTCACGACGCTTCACAAACGACTCTCTCCCGAATTGGATGGTGATTTCTTCGTCGCCACTCCGGCGCGAGACTGCTTCGTCGCGGTCAGCAACGGTCCCGATGCCTTTCTGGACAGGCTTCGTGAGAGAGTGGGTCAGGATTTTCGGCGCATGCCCTATCCGATCACACGCGACCTGTTCGTGGTGACTCGTGACGGTGTCGCGGGCACGGCCTCCGACGCTGCGTGATAGTCTGTAGACGTGATTCTTCTCATCGACAACTACGACAGTTTCACATGGAACCTCGTCCAGAGGATCGGTGAGCTCGATGCGTCCATACCGGTGCGGGTGGTTCGCAACGACGAGATAGACGCGGATGAGGCGGAGCGACTGTCTCCATCGCATCTGATCATCTCGCCCGGACCGTGCACACCCGATGAGACCGGCGCCTGCAAGTCGATTCTCGACCGACTGAGCGGACAAGTCCCGATCCTCGGGGTCTGCCTCGGTCACCAGACGATCGGCGCCTTGTCCGGGATGTTGGTGGAGCGGGCCACGGTGCCAGTCCACGGCAAGACGTCGGCCGTTCATCATGATGGCCGGGGCATCTTCGCGGGTCTTTCACAGCCCTTCGAGGCGACACGGTATCACTCGCTGATCGTGAACCGAGACTCCGTCGACACCACGCGGTTTGAAATCAGCGCATGGCTGGAGGATGGCACGATCATGGGGCTCAGAGCGATGCAGACCGAACAGCCCGTGGACGGAGTCCAGTTTCATCCCGAAAGTTTTCTCACCGCCGAGGGGCCTCGTCTGCTGGCCAATTTTCTGGGCCTCGACCGCGCTGCACGAATCCTGTGAAACAAACTAGAATTGGATGCCCGTTCCAAGGAGGACATTCGCGTGACTGAAGCCGGCCCCGTTCGAGAAATCGCATCATTCGTTCTGGAAGAATCACCCACCGAAGATTCGGTGATCCTCGGTGTCCACGGTACCGACTATCTGATCAGGTTGACTCCCTCCGTGGGGCCGTCTGATTTTCCCGAACCGGCCTCCCGTCGCAACCGTCGCATACGCGGAACGGTCATGGGCAGAGCCTTGAAGATGCATCGAGCGGATGCAGGCGGACGTTTCATCGAACCGGTGCACGGTCAGCCTCGCATCGTCCAGGGGACCGTCATTCGGGTCGATGCGAAGAATGATCGTCTCCTCATGGACATCGTGGTGCCGATGTGGATCACAGTGGAGACCGGTGTGACCGGTCAGCGCGCGTCCGATTTCCAGCCCGGCGATCTACTCAACTTCTATCTTGAAAGCGGAACCAGCTTCGTTCCGGAGATGTGATCAGTTCTCCTCCTTGAGGAGAAACTGGATGGCGGCCTCGACCTTCGAGTTCCTGCAATCGGGTATGCGAAGACGTCCCTTTCGGTCGAAGATGTAGTAATCGGGATATCCGTTGACCATGTAGGCTTCGATCGTGGTGTTGTCGACGTCATGGCAGACCGGGTACTCGATCTTCTTCGATCGCACCATCTCCGCCATTCGCTCCGCGCCTCGATCATGGCAGACGCCGATCATGACCACGTCATCGGCGTATTTTCTCGCAAGCGCGTTGTTCTTCGGAATCGACGCGATGCATGGCCCGCACCACGTGGCCCAGAAGTCGAGAATGACGATCTTTCCCTCGAGGTCCTCGGGTCGCATCTCGCCATTGATCCAGTTCGAGACGTCGAGCGCAGGCGGATTCACGGCATCGATCTGAGCGAGGCGTTTGCTCCTGGCGACATTCTTTCCGGATTCGAGCAATTCGTCGGGAACCGGGGGCGGAGGCGACACGTTCTCGGTTCGCTGGCCCCCGATGTTGGAGGGCGCCTTCTCCTCGAGCAGGCTCTCGACCACCTTCCTGACGTGAGAAGGTTGCAGACCGACCGCTCTGATAGCGCCGGTCCTGTCCAGGACCGCGATCGTCGGCCAGAATCTGACGTTCCAGTCTCGGGCGCTCTGCCCCTTGTCATCCACGAACAGCGGGTAGTTGATCTTGTTGTCCTTCGCGACCTTCGCCATCCGATCGGTGCCTCGTCTGCTGTCATGGATGCCAAGGACCAGGAGTCCCCGGTCCCTGTATTCGGTCTGAAGTTCGACCATCTCGGGAATGGCCTTCAGGCATGGGCCGCACCATGTCCCCCAGAAATCAACGACCACCACTTTGCCCCTGGTGTCGGGGGAACGAACAGGTTTTCCATTGAGATCGGCCAGCATGAAGGCCTTCGGAGTCTTGCCCACCATCGCCTGATGCACCGATCTGACTTTTTCATCCCCCCAGAACCAGCTCTCGGGAAACTCCCCGTCCGCGTGTGCTGCTGTGGAAAACAGGATGACGAGGATCAAGGCGGGTACTCTGTGCATCGTGAATGCTCCTTGGGGGTTGATCTTGCCCCCGTAGCATACGATGCATTCATCGATTCATTTCAGGGAGTTTGAACAGCCATGACAAAAAGCATCGGAGTAGGTCTCATCGGTAACGGATTCATGGGGCGGGCGCATGCCAATGCATGGGGAGCCGTGAACCGTTTCTTCACGGTCAAGCGTCATGCCAGAATGAAGACGGTCGCAGGGCTCTCCGAGAAGAGAGTGGGCGAATTCGCCGCTCGCTGGGGATTCGATGAAAGCACCATTGACTGGCGCTCCATGCTCGAGGACGACGAGATCGGACTGATCGACGTCACCACGGAGAACAACAAGCATGCCGAGATGTCCGTAGCGGCCCTCGAGTCGGGGCGTAACGTGTGTTGTGAAAAGCCCATGGCCGGAACGCTCGAGGAGGCTCGTGCGATGCGCAATGCCGCCCGCAAGGCGTCTCGTCGTGGCTTGCACGCTTGGGTCTGGTTCAATTACCGAAGATGCCCGGCAGTCGCATTCGCCCATCAACTGGTCAAGCGCGGAAAACTGGGACGCATCTTCCACGTTCGCGCACAGTACCTGCAGGACTGGGGCGGGCCGGACACGCCGCTTCTCTGGCGTTTCATCGGCAAGCACGCCGGCTCCGGCGCCCACGGTGATCTGAACGCGCACATCATCGACATGGCCCGTTTCGTCACCGGTGACGAGTTGACCGAGGTGACCGGTGCCATCGAGGAGACCTTCATCAAGGAACGACGATTGGTCGAGGGTGTTGGTGGACCGATCTCCGGCAAGGGCGCTTCTCGCGGAAAGAGGATGGGTCGCTCCACGGTTGATGATTGTCTGATGTTCATGGGGCGAATGAAGCAGGGGGCCGTGGCGAGTTTCGAAGCGACCAGGCTGGCCACCGGGAATCAGAATGCGAACCGACTTGAAATCAATGGCGAAAAGGGCTCCCTCCGATTCGATTTCGAACGCATGAACGCCCTCGAGTGGTGGGACAACACGATCGATCCCGGTCTCCGTGGGTGGAGCCGGATCATGTGCACCGACGCCGACACTCATCCCTACGTCGAGAACTACTGGCCCGCCGCGCATCTCATCGGGTACGAGCATTGCTTCACCAGCATGTGTTCGGACATCCTACGCGTCCTTGCCGGCAACAAGCCTGTGGTTCCGCTTCCAGACTTCGAGGATGCGTACCAGACGCAGCGTGTCCTGCATGCCGCCCTTCTGAGCGCTCGCGAAAAGCGACCGGTGAAGATGTCAGAGGTGAAATGATCCGATGATGTCCTCTGATCCGGATCTTGAAAGTCTGATCAAAGCACGTGATCGATCCGTTGATGCGCTTCTCTCCCTGCAGAAGGAGGACGGTCATTGGTGTGGTGAACTCGAAGGGGATTCGATTCTCCAGAGCGAGTACATCCTCATGAAATGGATTCTCGAACAGGAGCATGCCCCCCTGCGTGACGGTCGAGACGGCTGGGAGATTCTGCAGCGCGTCGCACGACGCCTGCGGGCGCAGCAACGACCGGATGGAGGGTGGGGGCAGTACCGTGATTCCTCCGTTGATGTCTCCGGGTCGGTGAAGGCGTACTTCGCCTTGAAACTCATGGGTGATGATCCACGTTCCGAGCCCATGCGGGCCGCGGTGAGCGCCATACATGCGGCCGGCGGAGCCGAAAGCTGCAACTCATTCAGCAACTTCTTTCTTGCCTGTCTGGGTCAGATCTCATGGAATGCAGTGCCTGCGATTCCTCCCGAGATCATCAGGCTGCCACGCTGGTTCTACTTCCATCTCGACAAGGTGAGCGCCTGGACTCGAACGATGATCCTGCCCCTCTCGTTGGTGGCGTCGCTCAGGCCGACGAGACCTCTGCCTGAATCCCACGGGATCGACGAGCTTTTCGTCGACCAGGAAGCGCGACACCAGCTCACGATCCGCGCCGAGACGCCCCGTCTCTGGAAGTTCTTCTTCGGAAACGTCGATCGGATCCTCAAGCTTCTCAATGATCCATTGAACTCCACGCGCTATCGAAGAAACACGATCGAACGTGCGTGGGACTGGATCAAGAATCGAATGGGTCAGGATGGTCCCGCCGCGACCGATGGTCTCGGAGCGATCTTTCCCGCGATGGTCTACAGCCAGGTCGTCATGAAGGCGCTTGGCTACGATCGCCAGCATCCGAGAGTGCGTCGTGCGGAGGAGGAACTTGATGCGTTCTTCCTCGAGTCCGATGACGGATCGATCCGGCTGCAGCCATGCTTCAGTCCCGTGTGGGACACCGGGATCTCCCTCTATGCACTGGCCGAGTGCGGTCTCACCCGGGAACATGACTCGGTGGTCCGCGCCGCGCAGTGGCTCCGAGCGAGAGAGTCGCGTTTTCAAGGCGACTGGGTTCGAAACGTCGAAGGTGATCCTCCATTCACCGGCTGGTGTTTCGAGTACCACAATGCCTGGTATCCAGATTGCGACGACACCGCGATGGTCGGAAAGGCGCTTCAGAGAATCGGCGGTGACGAGAACCTCGCTGCGAGCGAACGGGCGCTCGACTGGATCCTCGCCATGCAGAACACGGATGGCGGGTGGTCGGCATTCGATCGAACGATCGAACGAACCATCCTCGAGCACGTTCCCTTCGCGGATCACAACGCCATGCAGGATCTCTCGTGCACCGACATCACCGGACGTGCGCTCGAATTCCTCAAGGGACACGGTCTCGATATGAGACACCCGGCGGTGGAATCCGCGATCGAATTCATCAGAAATCGTCAGGAGAGCGACGGGTCCTTTCCCGGCCGTTGGGGCGTGAACTACATCTATGGCACCTGGCAAGCGATCGTCGGACCGATCCGATGCGGTGTGTCACCGGAAGAGGACTGGATGCAGAAAGCGGGGGGATGGTTGAAGAGCATCCAGAAACCGGATGGATCCTTCGGTGAAACGGCCAACAGCTACATCGATCCCTCCTTGAAGAGCGAGGGCCTCTCCACGCCGTCTCAGACGGCATGGGGGGCGATGGGGATGCTCTCCGTCTTCGGCCCCGATGACCCTCATGTCGTTGCCGCGGTGTCCTGGTTGCAATCGATGCAGCTGGATGAGGTCTCCGCCGGCGACCCCGTTCGCAATCCCGACGGTGACCCTGCCGGTTCATGGGTCGAACGCGAGATGACCGGGACCGGATTTCCCCGGGTGTTCTATCTTCGCTACCACATGTACCGATTGTATTTTCCGATGATGGCGCTGGGACGATACGTCACCGCTCGACAGAACTCCGATCTTCCAAGCGAATGTGGCGCCTCAGCCATGGCGTGATGCTTCGACGGCGCTCGCCTCCAGGAGTGTCGCCAATGCGGTGATCATCAACTCGCTCGTTCTGTCGTCTACGTCCGTCTCCGGATTCAATTCAACGGCGTCGATGGCGACAATTGGTGCATGTTCGCCGACGATCCTCATCGTCTCATGGATCTGTCCCGGACTGAGGCCCCCCGGAACCGCCGTGTCCACCCCCGGCGCGAATGCGGGATCGATCACATCCACGTCAAAACTGACCATGAACGGTTCGCCGTTGGGAGAGACCGTCATCAATGCCCTCTTCACCGTCTCTTCGATGCCGGCGCGGTGCATCTCGTCGGAGGAGAAGACGGGCAGTCCGAGTTCGTCGATGTGCTTCTGTTCACCGGGATCGATGTCCCTTGCGCCCAGAAAGGCGATGCGGTCGGCGGCGATGCGCCCGTCTCTGCCGACCACATCGCTGAGATGATCGATTTCCAGTCCCAGCAACGCCGCAGCGCTCATGCCGTGCGGGTTGCCCGATGGCGATGTTCGATGCGTGTTCATGTCCACATGCGCATCGATCCACAGGACACCCGGGATCTCCTCTCCCCGTGCGAGATGGGTCGCGGCCACTCCGGAGAGAGATCCTGCCGCCAGCGTGTGATCCCCGCCTATCACGAGTGGGATCGCACCCTTCCTCGAGAGCGCTTCCGTGCGTGCCCTCAGGCGTCCACACCATTCCGCGGTCCGTTCAAGCCGTGAGCCTTCCTCGGGCTTTTCCGGAAGCACGTCGCCCGCGTCCTCGACAGTGAAGTGATCGATGGTCCCGCGAAGTCTCTCAACGATGGTCTTCTCCCGGACCTTCCATGGCGCCATGGCGGTGCCGGGTTTTCCGCCGCCGATACCCATGGGAACACCGAGTATTCTCAAGTCCGAACTGGTCATGTCACAAGGATCCTCGAAATCAGCCATTCTGGCCAGTCTTCCTTCCATTTCGACCTCATTGTCTACACTTGAACCATGAAGAACACATTCCTGATCGTCGTCTCCCTGTTGACATGCTCCACCCTCGCGCAAGGGCACCCTCCGACGCTCTTCGAGGACCATGAATTTCACGATGGTCCGTGGATCGTGATCGAACGAATCGATCATCCCGACACCTTTCGCCAACTTGACGAGATCCTGCCCACCCCTGATGAGCTGCGACTGGCCTCCGGGGCTCCCGGGCCCGAGTACTGGCAGCAGCAGGTCGACTACGACATCAAGGTGCGTCTCGACGATGCCGCAAGGACGCTTCATGGGGAGGAGCGGATCACCTACCACAACAACAGTCCCCATGAGTTGAGATATCTCTGGCTTCAGCTGGATCAGAATCGTTTTCGACGTGATTCCCTTGGAAATCTCTCCTCGGCTTCACCGGATTTCACCGAGGGTCAGTCTCTGCGGTCGATGCGTCAGCATCTTGAACTCAGGGAATGGGAGGGCGGTTGCGACATCCACCGAGTCGCGCTTCCGGACGGGGATTCGCTCGACCACACCGTGATCGACACCGTGATGAGAATCGAGCTTCCGCAGCCGCTTCCGGCCGGCGGCGTCTTCGTGTTCGACGTCGACTGGAGTCATCCGGTGGTTCGCAACACGACGAGGCGCGCGCGCTCCAGTTACGAACTCTTCGATGATGGCCATGCGCTCTATGAGATCGCGCAATGGTTTCCCCGGCTCTGCCCCTACACCGACGGTGACGGATGGCAGAACAAGGCCTTTCTCGGATCGAGCGAATTCGCGACCGAATTCGGTGACTACAGGGTCGAGATCACGGTTCCGGACACGCACGTGGTGGCTTCAACGGGCGTTCTCGCCAATCCCGAAGCGGTCCTGACCGACGACCAGAGAAGGCGATTGAAGGATTCGATGACCGCCGAGGAGCCGGTGCTCATCATCACTCCCGAGGAGGCGCTTGCCAATGAACAACGTGTCGCCGAGGGAAGCAGGACCTGGATCTTCGACGCAGAGAACGTGCGAGATTTCGCCTGGGCATCGAGCCCCACCTTTGCCTGGGACGCCTGGGGTGTCGCCATACCCCGATCCGATCGTGTCACGCAGGCCATGAGCTTCTTTCCGGTGGAGGGGGAACCCCTGTGGAGCCGTTATTCGACTCAGGCGGTCGCTCACGCCCTCGAGATGTTCTCCCACTTCACCATTCCATATCCGTATCCGGTGGCGATCAGCGTGAACGGTCCCGTCGGTGGCATGGAGTATCCCATGATCTGCTTCAACGGCCCACGGCCCGAGGATGATGGGACCTACACACAGCGGACGAAATACGGTCTGATCGGTGTGATCATCCATGAAGTCGGTCACAACTGGTTCCCCATGATCATCAATTCGGACGAGCGTCAATGGACATGGATGGACGAGGGCCTCACCACGTTCGTTCAATACCTCGCGCAGGAGGTCTGGGAGGATGACTACCCCTCCCGACGCGGGGAACCTCGCAACATCGTGCGATACATGATGTCCGAGAATCAACGTCCCATCATGTCGCATGGCGAGTCGATCATCCAGCGTGGAAACAACGCCTACGCCAAACCCGCGACCGCATTGAACATCCTTCGCGAGACCGTTCTGGGCCGTGAGCAGTTCGACTACGCCCTGCGCGAATTCTCCCGTCGCTGGGCTTTCAAACGTCCCGAGCCCGCCGATCTCTTTCGTTCCATGGAGGATGCGTCAGGGACCGATCTCGACTGGTTCTGGAGGTCATGGTTCTATTCGACCGACCATGTGGACGTCTCGGTGGAACGCATCTACGACTTCACCGTGGATCCCCTCGACCCGGAACTTTCGAAATCGCTCTCACGTGCGACACGTGATGCCCAGGCGCAGAGCATCTCGGATCTGCGCAACGGCGGACTCCCCAAGAGAACCGATCTGTATCCCCAGCTGCTCGATTTCTACAACGAGTTCGACGAACTGGATGTCACCGAGACCGACAGGCGTTCATTCGAGAGACTCATGCGCCGGATCGATTCAGAGGATCGTGAGGTCATCCGAAGCCTTCACGATGAACCGCTCCATTTCAACGTCGTCCGGTTCAGGAATCATGGCGGCGTCATGACTCCGCTTCCGCTCTCGCTCGTCTGGGAGGACGGTTCCATCGAGGAGGTCATGCTTCCTGCGGAGATATGGAAACGAAATCCTGAGACGTTCTCGAAACTGTTCCTCTCCGATCAATCGCTCGTGTCCGTGAGATTCGACGATCGCCGGCAGACCGCAGATGTCGACAGGACGAACAACGTCTACCCACCTGAGGTCATCACGAATCGTTTCGAAGTCCTGCCTCCATCCATCCGGGACAATCCCATGCGTCGAAAGCTCGAAGAGGACAACCGTTCCGAGACGTCGTCTGCGGCGTTTCAATATGCACGGAAGCTTCGCTTGGCATGGGCCTCGCGAGATGATGCGGGCAGTCCCATGGAGATCGGGCCAAAGCTCATGGAGAAGGTCGATCCCGATGCCAATCGTGACGCCTGGGGAAACTCATATTCAGTCTCGTTCGGTGACGGCTCCGATGTCGACTCCGAACCCTTCGAGCGCCTGTTCCTGCAGATGGTCTCTTCCGGTTCCGACGGTGAATTCGGAACCGATGACGATATCGCGTTCTGGATGAGCATTTCAGGTGAATTCCACGAAGGAGCCTTCGACCGGGGTGAGCATTGACACCTCTGGCGCTGTGAGGGCGACCATGCCACCGATTCATCCGCAGGCAGTCTCTTCATGAACTCGAATGAAAACAATCCACCAGTCGTTCTCATCACGGGTCTCCCTCGATCCGGTACGACATGGCTCGTGCGGTCCCTGAACCAGCATCCGAAGATTCTCGCCTTCGGCGAGACTCACTTCTTCACGAGACGCTGGGTGCGGCCCTCTCGGGGCGGTCGCTACAACTCTTCCGGATTGAAGAGGGTCTGGCGGAATCTTTCCAGCTGTCCATTCTGGTCGGCCGTGCCGTTGAAGCAGGATCTCGGAAAAAGACCGGGGTGGTTCTCTCGGACTTCCTTCGATGACCTTCCCGACGTACTCGAATCCGCGCGTCAGATCGCCGGTCCGAATCCCACGCCCGCCGGTGTCCTCGATTCCATCGGCCGAGCCTTCTGCCAGCGTGAAGGCAAGTCGGTCTGGGTTGAAAAGACGGCCACACATGGGAAGAGTGTGCTTGCAATCGCGAGGAAGATGCCCGATGCGAGATTCATCCTCACGATGCGTGAACCCATCGGTTTCTTTCGTTCCTACAAGTTCCAGGGGTCCCAGTCATCCCGCGCCACTCGGGAACGCCATGCCAGGCGCTATCACCCGTTCATTGCCGCTCTCGTCTGGCGACTGACGTACAGAGCCACACGAAAGCTTCGCCTGCGTCATCCCAAGAGCGCTTCGGTCTTCATCATGTCCAATGACGAGCAGAGACGGCTGGCTCTCGAGGAGACCTGCCGGATTCTCGGTGTCGCGCCGGATGACGCGATGTACGGGACTTGCGGAATCAAGGTGAACAGCAGTGATGTCAGTGAGGAGAAGCGTCCACTCGATTCCTCCGACCTCGCATGCATTCGATTCCTCTGCAACGTCGAAGATCCCGGTTTGAAGATCCAGATGGATCTCTCGAAAGCGGGGGTCTTCACATTCCTGAAGGCGATCCTCACGCTGCCGTTCTGGTTCATTCGGTATCTGCGATGACCATGGATCCGGTGTTCATAGTGTGAACGGTTCGGGGGCCTTCACGGTGATTCGCTTTCCACCGATCGGATGTGTGAAGGTCAGTTCACTCGCATGCAGCATCAGGCGGTCTCCCATGGCGACGATTTCGGGTGGTGCGTAGAGATCGTCTCCGATGATCGGATGTCCGAGCGTGCATGCATGGATCCGGAGTTGATGCGTCCTTCCGGTATGAGGCTCGAAGCGAACAAGCGTTCGTTCGGGTTCCGACGCTCTCGCGCGCACGATCCATCTGGTGCTCGCCGGTTTCCCCTGGACGGGATCCACGAGATGCCTCGGTGGATTCTCCATGTCCTTCCGAAGAGCGGCGTCTATCACGCCGTCCTCGCCCAGTACATGCCCAGAAAGCACCGCCACGTAGGTCTTTTCGACCTCCCTGTCATGAAACTGACGTGACAGTTCGCGGTGGGTGTCGGCATCTCTCGCCAGAAGAATGACACCCGATGTGTCGCGATCGAGCCGATGGACGATCCTCGCATCCGGGAGAATCGTCTGTGCTCTCGAAACGAGACAGTCAGCCTTTTCCGGGCCGATGCCGGGAACGGAAAGAAGGCCCGAGGGCTTGTCGAAGACCACGATGTGGTCATCCTGGATCAAGATGTCTGGAATCGGCATCATTGGACTTCTGCAGGGTATAGAATGTCGCTCTCTCATGATCGATTGGAGTCAAAACATGTTGATCTGTTCCTGGCGACATGCCCTGTGTGCATTCTTCGGTGGTCTTCTCGTCGTCATTCTGCTCCCGGGGTCGGTCACCGCGGAGGACGAGTTTCTCGGTGACGGCGTGCAGCTGACCACCCATGATCGTTTCGTGAAGGCCGGCGAGGCATATTTCTCCCCCGATGGGTCGAGAGTGATCTTCCAGGCAGTCGAGCAGGTCGAAGAGGGTCAGCTCCCCGACGAGTTCTACGGGATGTACCTTGGTGACGTCGTCTTCACCGACGGACGCCCCGAGCTGCGTGATGTACGACGGGTCTCCCCCCCGGGATCGGCGAACACCTGCGGCTGGTTCGACCCCATCGATCCCAACGTGCTCTGGTTCGCTTCGACCGTCGAACCTCCCGAGGAGGAGACCGATGCGCCCGGCTATCAGAGAAGCGGGCGATACAAGTGGATGTTCCCTCCCCAGATGCGCGTGGTGAAGTACGACCTTCGAAAAGGGGAGCCGACGCCTGAGAATCTCGAGGTCATGGCCGGAGACGGCACCGCCTACGTCGCCGAATGCTCCATCTCTCCCGACGGGCGTTATCTCCTCTACTGCACACTTTCCACGGGACAGGGCGATCTCTTCGTTCGAGATCTCGAGACCGGTGAGGATGTTGCGCTCATCACCGCTCCGGGATACGACGGGGGACCCTTCTTCTCTCCCGACGGGAGGAGGATCTGCTACCGATCCGATCGGCACAACAACAACTACCTGCAGCTCTTCGTCGCCGAACTGAAGTTCAACGACGACGGTGACATCATCGGCGTCGAAAGAGAGCATCAGGTCACCGACAATCGCCACGTGAACTGGGCCCCCTTCTGGCATCCCGGTGGCAGGCACCTCGTCTACGCGACCAGCCAGATGGGGCATCGGAATTACGAGGTCTTCATCGTCGATGCCATGAGTGATCGTGAGGCGGATCCACCTCGTGACCGTTACGGGACGGCGCTCAGACGCATCACGAATTTCCCCGGAGCCGACGTGCTTCCCGCCTTCGATCCCAAGGGGCGTTACATGATGTGGACCTCACAGCAAGATCCCTCAGGGACCAGTCAGCTTTGGATGGCCCCCTTCACCCTTGACCCGCGCATGCAATCCGAGCGTGCATCGACCGAGCGATGATCATCAGGGTCGCGACACTTCTGGTCTGCTTCCCCTGTGGCCTGTGCCACATGGGATGCGAGCCCTATCGAATCGAACATCGGCAACGACCGGCGTTCTATCAGCGTGCCTCCGATCAGGAGCTTCCCTCGGAAGTGATCCTGGAGGACGGAACCGTGATGAAATTCAGCGAGAAACGACCCGGTCGCAGCGACGCTACGGACGAGTCGCTGGCCGGGGCTGAAAGAATCGAGATCAGGGAGCAGACCGCCGACGGCGTCGTGACTCTCAGGGCGTTCGCNCCCGAGCATGTNCTGGCTCATGCCAAGCAGTGCATCCGGCAACGTGAGTATCAACTGATCTGGGANCAGNTTCTCGCCGCCGANACACGNGANGCCTATCTCANGTCCGGCNAGGATTTCACCTNCTTCGCCGAATTCTGTGAGCGNAANCGTNCGGATCTCATGGAGATGTTCAACCGNATGGGATTCGGTTTCTACAGTTCGGATGTCGTCCAGGAGTNCATCGGAAGCAACGCCTTTCGAATCAGGCTTCATCCTAGTCTTGGTTCACAGTTCGCATTCACCGAGTTCGACGTCGTGAAGGAGCCCGGCGGGCTGAAATGGCTCATGGTTCGTTGAGACCCCGCGGTCGCCCGTAATGCCTCGGTTGGCCTGAACTCCGATCGCCCACCCAGCAAACCGCCGATGAAAACGGGCGTGCCCCTTGAGGACACGCCCTTGTGTGGTTTCGTTTTCAGTCCGGATCAGGCCGTGGTGGCTTCCGGTTCGTCCTTGGATTCGGACTCGTCCTGCGGGATGTCCGTCGAGGTGAAGTAGAGGTGTTCGTCCTCTCCCTTGCGGGTCACTTCGATCACCTGATTCGCGGAAAAATCTCCCGAGAGCAGGGATTCCGCCAGCGGATCCTCGATGTATCGAGCCAGGGCTCTTCGCAGCGGGCGGGCACCGAAGTCGGGGTTGTATCCCTTGTCGATGAGGAAGTCCTTTGCCGGCTGATCGATCTGCAGCTGCATCTCCTTCGCTGCGAGTCGTTCTCGAAGCTTGCCGAGTTCGAATTCGATGATGTGATTGAGATCGTCCTTCACCAGCGGCTGGAACACGATGGTCTCGTCCAGTCGGTTGATGAATTCCGGTCTGAAGAACTTCTCGACTTCGCCGTTGAGCGCCTTCTTGATCTTCTCGTAGTCGGGAGTCTCCGACTTCTTCGTGAAGCCGAAGGACGATCCGCCCTTGATGATGTCCGCACCCAGGTTGCTGGTCATGATCAGGATCACGTTCTTGAAGTCGACCTGACGTCCGAACGAGTCGGTGAGCCGGCCCTCCTCCATGATCTGCAGAAGCATGTTGAACACGTCGGGATGCGCCTTCTCGACTTCGTCGAGCAGGACCACGGCGTACGGACGTCTTCTGATGCGTTCGGTCAGCTGGCCGCCTTCCTCGTATCCGACGTATCCGGGAGGGGCGCCGACCAGTCGCGACACGTTGTGCTTCTCCATGTACTCGGACATGTCCAGATAGATGAGTGCATCCTCGTCACCGAACATGAACGAGGTCAGCGCCTTGGCCAGGAGCGTCTTGCCCACGCCGGATGGGCCGACGAAGAGGAAGCAGCCCATGGGGCGCTTGGGATCCTTCAGCCCCGATCGCGCCTTTCGGATCGCGCGAGCGACCGCCTTGACGGCATCATCCTGACTGACGACCGAGTTGTGGAGCTCTTCCTCCAGCTTGAGAAGCCGTTCCGACTCGTCCTTGTCGAGTCTGGTCAGAGGCACACCGGTCATCTTGGAGACGACCTCCGCGATGACGTGTTCGTCCACGGTGCCGACGGTCTCGTTCATCGAGGCGCGCCATGCCTGCTGGACGTCCTCCTTCTCCTTGCGGAGCTTTTCGGCCTTGTCCCGCAGGCTCGCAGCCTTCTCGTAGTCGGCGTTCTTGACCGCCTCGTCCTTCTCGATGGAGAGTCTTTCGATCTTCTCCTCGAGTTCGGCGAGGTTCGGTGGCTTGGTCATGCTCTTGAGTCGCAGACGAGCGCCGGCCTCGTCGATCACGTCGATCGACTTGTCGGGCTGCACTCTGGTCGAGATGTAGCGGTTCGAGAACTCGACGGCTGATCGAAGAGCTTCGTCCGTGATTTCCACTCTGTGGTGCGCCGAGTATTTCTCGCGGATCCCCTTGAGGATCATGATCGTCTG
Organism: Phycisphaerae bacterium; assembly: GCA_002709755.1. Taxonomy (GTDB): domain Bacteria; phylum Planctomycetota; class Phycisphaerae; order Phycisphaerales; family SM1A02; genus UBA8087. The sequence goes on along the minus strand of PAQN01000006.1, from coordinate 6,196 downwards.
CTCGTCGTTCGGTGGTTCCACCGCGATCGATTGGAATCGTCTTTCCAGAGCGGCATCCTTCTCGATGTACTTGCGGTACTCGTCGAAGGTCGTGGCCCCGATGCACTGGATCTCACCTCTGGAGAGCGCCGGCTTCAGCACGTTTGATGCGTCGATCGCACCCTCGGCTCCGCCCGCACCGACGAGCGTGTGAAGCTCGTCGATGAAGAGAATGACGTTCTTGGCCCGTCGCACCTCGTTCATGACCGCCTTGATTCGTTCCTCGAACTGGCCTCGATACTTGGTGCCTGCGACCATCATGGCGAGGTCCAGAACCACCAGGCGCTTGTCGAAGAGAAGGTCGGGGACTTCCTGTGCGATGATCGCACGGGCCAGGCCCTCGACGATCGCGGTCTTGCCCACGCCGGCTTCACCCAGAAGCACGGGATTGTTCTTGGTCCTGCGACAGAGGATCTGGATGACCCGTTCGATCTCCTCGGATCGACCGATCACCGGATCGAGTTCCTCGTTCTTGGCGAGTTCGGTGAGATCCCGTCCGAAGCTGTCGAGGGCGGGTGTCTTGCTCTTGCCCCGGCGGGGTGCGGCCTGGGCTGATTCGCCGCCTCCGATGGGGGGCTCTCCGCCATCTTCGGTCTCTTCCTGATCGACACCGGCGCCGAGAAGGTTCAGGACCTCTTCACGCACTTCCTCGAGCTTCAGCCCAAGGTTCAGCAGAACCTGAGCCGCGACACCATCGTGCTCGCGAAGGAGGCCGAGCAGCAGGTGTTCGGTCCCGACGTAGTTGTGGTTGAGATTGCGCGCTTCCTCGATCGCGTACTCGATGACCTTCTTGGCTCGTGGCGTCTGTGGGAGCTTGCCCATCGTGACCATCTCCGGGCCACTTTTCACGAGCTTCTCGACTTCCAGCCTGACCTTGCGAAGGTCGATGTCGAGATTCTTCAGGACGTTCGCCCCGACTCCCGATCCTTCCTTCACCAGTCCGAGCAGGATGTGCTCCGTGCCGATGTACTCGTGGTTGAACCGCTGCGCCTCTTGATTGGCGAGTGCCATCACCTTGCGAGCTCTATCCGTCAGACGTTCAAACATGCCGCGATCCTCCTGGCAAATGGTGCCCCTGTACTTGGGACGGTCTTCCTTGCGGACGGGTCATTCTACCCGAGCGCCACTGGTTCAACTCGCAAGGTCCCATTCATTTTCGGGCCGAATGGCTTGCGTATTCACTTCCAAAGTGAGTATTCCTGAGCCTCTTTTGCGTACAGTACTTCGATGCGCACCATCTGTACTCCCCTGAAATCCCTTCTGATCGCTCAGATTCCGATCTTTACGGCAGTTCTTGCCGTTTTTTTCCCCGTGGATCGGGCCAGTGCGCAGGAGGGTGAAGGGCCTCTCGAAATTCGTATTGCAATTCGATTGATCGACGACGGACGTGTTACGCAAGTCGTTGTGAACAAGTGGGATAGGATTGGAATTCACGGTGATTTCGGCACGCACCCATGGGGAACGCTTGAGTATTTCTCACTGAAAAGAACTTTTCAGAAGTTGATGGACAGATCCTCGGGGGCGGCCTGGATGATGTTGGGAGAACTCCAGCTTGAGCGGGATGATCCGCGCGGCGACAAGGACTCCGAGGCGTCATTCACCCAGGCCCTCCGGCGGGATCCATCTCTCGAGCACGAGATTCAAGCGGCTCGTCAGAGGGGACTTGAAGCGGATCGTCTGCGCGAGGAGGCCGCTCGCATCGCCGCCGCCGAAAATCTTCGCGAAAGACTTCCCGACGGCGTCAAGAGGACGGCCCGCCCATGGCCCGTTCTCGACGACGCCGACCAGGCCGAAGCCGTCGCCGAGATGAAGCGGGACAGCCATGCATTGCTGGATGCCGCCGGTTTCGAGAATGCCCGCCCCGTTGAAACCGAGTATTTCCTCGTCTACTCCGCATTGTCCCCACGCGAGACGGCCTCGCTTGTCCGACAACTCGATGACATGTACCAGACGGTGACCGAACTTCTCGGCATTCCGGATGGTTTGAATCTCTTCTGGGGGAAGGCATCCATCTTCATATGCAGTACATCCGACCAATTTCGTCTCATCGAGGCGCAGGCATTCAAGAACATGGTCGCGCCGGGCGTCATCGGATTGTGCCATCAACGTGGACCCAGGGTCTTCGTGAACACGTTTCGTGCGGAGGATGATCTCCAATTCGCATCCACGCTCGTTCACGAGACCGTGCATGGCATCATGCATCGTTTCATCTCTCCGTCGCGTCTTCCGACCTGGGCTGACGAGGGGTTCGCCGAATACGTCGCGGGCCGTTCGTTTCGTGGCTCGCCGGTCGACTCGAATCGCCGTCCTCAGGGACTTCATTTCATCCGCAACGGAGGAGACCTCTCATCGATCATCGAGATGAGCTACGAGGACGGTTCATGGCCCGGTGATCATGCGGTCGGGTACGCGGTCGGATATCTGCTCTGCACGACGATGATCGAGGAGAACTCGCAGGGATTCGCCGACTGGGTTCGTGCGGTGAAGGCGGGCAAGGATTGGCGTCAGGCGCTCGAGGACCAGTACGGAGCCTCAGTCGATCGTCTCGTCGAGTACGTCCGTCGGCGGCATCTCACCAACGACTGAGTCCGCTTCTTCATCCTGAAGGACCCGGCCGTTGCGAAGTCTGACGACTCGATCCGCGTACGAAGCGACCTTCGGGTCATGGGTCACCATCACGATGGTCAGACCCGCGCGATGCTTCTCCTGCAGCAGGTCGAGAATCTCCGTTCCCGTCCGTTCGTCGAGATTTCCGGTGGGTTCGTCGGCAAGGAGAAGATCCGGATTGCTTCCCAGAGCCCTTCCGATCGCGACCCGCTGGCGCTCTCCTCCCGAGAGTTCACGGGGGCGGTGCTGGTATCTCTTTTTGAGACCGAAATCACCGAGTGTCGATCGAGCGACATCAGCGGCGTCTCCCGAGCTCATGCGTGTCTTGAGCCACACCGCTTGAACGCCCTGGAAGATCGCGATCATCATCCCCGAGCCGATGATCGCGCACGCCACCGCAAGCACCGTGCTACGTATCTCCGTCCTCTCTTCCAGCGGAAGAAGGCCCCAGTCACCGGCCGCCTGAAAGCCCATCAAGGCTCCGATCACGCCGCCGAGAAGTGCCATGATGAAGAGCAGGACGCCGGCGCTTCTGCCGCGAGGAACGAGATTTGCCAGCATTCCATTCTCCAGAACGTCGAGTTCCGGCAGGAGGTGATAGAACTGAAACACGAATCCAATCGTTCTGTTGCGATAGTGGTTGGTCTTTCCGCCATCCTGAAGTTCGACCTTTTCGCCGCGATATCGCACATCACCGGAGTCCTGATCCGGTCTGTCCAGGCCGGCCAGAAGATGAAGCAACGTGCTCTTTCCCGATCCGCTCGAGCCGAGGATGGCGACCCATTCTCCCTCGTTGACACTGATCGACGCTCCGTGAAGGACGGGGACCTTCACGCGCCCCAGGTGATAGGTCTTGCGAAGGTCGTTTCCTTCGAGAATCGGTGTCCCGGTATCTGGTGTCGAGTCGTTCATTCGTAACGCAACGCTTTCACAGGGTCTGTGTCCGCGGCTCGTGCCGCGGGGATGGCGGCTCCGATCACGCTGAACAACACCGCTCCACCCATGGTGAGCAGTGCGGTGAACCAGTCCATCTGACTCGGGACCTCGTTGAAGTAGTAGACGCTGGGATCCCAGAGCAGGAATCCCCGATGGAGCGCCATTGCAGATCCGACCACACCAATGACCAGGCATCCGATCAGGCCCAGGAGCCAGCGCAGTATCGAACCCTTGAGTGCGGCATGGATTGAAAAGGCGAGAAGGGTCGCGGCGATCACGAATGTCGAGATCGTCAGCCAGATCGGCGCCGGTTCGCCCAATCCGTCGTGTATGGCATTGATGTTGGTCACCACCAGCCACCCGAGTCCCACGCCCACCATCGAACCGAGCAGGCCGATCACGAGTCCGTAGATCAGGAAGATTCCGAGTATGCCCGGTCGCGAGGCGCCGATGGCTCGCAGTATTCCGATGTCCCTGGTCTTTTCATGCACGATGGCCCAGAAGATGGAAAGCACCAGACCCGCACACACGATGTAGACGATCGAGAACAGAATTCTCATCAATTCCCGCTCCTTCTGAACGGGTGCGATGATCGAAGACAGTTGCTGTTCCCAGGTCATCACGGTGACTCTGGACGGGAAGGGGGGTTTCACGCTGCGATCCTCACGCTGCGCGTTGTCGGACCAGAATCGATCGTAGGCGGTCGATGCCGCGATTCGCACTTGCTCCGGGGTGACGTTTTCGCTGGCTCGGAGGTAGATCGAGGTCGCCCGGGCAGGGCTGGTTCCGATCTCCAGAGGCGCGCCGGTTTCAGGGTCGATCTTGCCCGTCTGGTCGTACAGCCTTCCTTCTCCAAGACGCAGCATCTCCTGGGCATCCTCGAGCGAGATGAGCACCCGGTTGTCGTCTATCTCGAACACGCCGGATTGAAATTCATTGACGATGCTGAAGGCCCTGGACTCGGGTTCGATCGAAAGTCTGCCTCCCTTGATCGGCACGAGCGTCAGTTCGACCTGCTTTCCGGGCATCCAGTAGTTCGAATCACCTCCCTCGAATCCGTAGGTTCCGTCCGCACGTCGTTCGTTGAAGACGGAGATCTGGATGCCCGGCACGATTCCCGGTTGTCCCGTGGTGGGATCCCTCATGAGCATCGCGGCTTCACTTCGATCCCTGGCAGGATCGAGTCGGAGGTCATCGGCGGGCAGTGATGCGATCTCCTCTTGGGGTGGCGTCTTCCACCAGAGAATGTCCTCGTACTCGCTGACACGATTGAAGCTTTGCGGGTCGATTCCCCAGACCTGAACGGTCTCGACGAGATTGTTCCCGTCCCCGGTGCCGTAGGGCATCTCGATGAGACCGAAGGTGTCGATGGTCGGTGTCGCTGCGGCGACCTCGGGAAGACTCTCGAGATCGTCGATCAGGTCCTGGTAGTGAGGGATTCCGCTGATCGGAAATCGGATCACGACGTCTCCCATCATCGTCTTGCCCGATGTCCGAAGCATGTCCAGGAAGCCACTCATGACGCTCACCACGATCACGACCAGCGCCACGCACAACGCGACCGCCGCGACCGCGATCCACGGAATGATCCGGCTGGTGAGGTAGCGATTGGCAAGGAGTGCGACATACATGGTGTGAGCTCTGATCATACGCCGCTCAACTGCGCTTGTCCTCCCTCCCAGTCGGACATGAGCTCGGCAAACGAGCGCGCCAAGACCCCAATTTCGATGGGTTTGCGGAGCTTTTTTCCCGTCGATGCTTCAAATGGCCTTATTTCAGGAAGTTCTTTCTTCGGTGGGCCAGAGTGATGGTGTCCAACGTGCTGACTCCATGCATCCGACATCAGGTCATTGGTCAAGGCAATCCGAACAACGATCGAAAACCACATTCATGGGCCTCTTGCCTTCGTGACCGGAGAAACCACCCCCTACTCCTGCCATCGAGAAGTTCCCATATCTTCAATCGATTGAACGTGGAAATCACGTTCACACGCACTTTCATCCGCCCTTTTCTCTGGGGCCATCACGACCGCGTCATCGGCTGATTCGATGTGCGATGAGGCGAGCGGATCTTTCCGGCCACATCTCGACCTGACCAGTTCCGCGTCGAGAGCGTGAGCAGTCGCGTGGTTCTCACAACCATGGGTTCCGGGTCAAACGGTGGCAACTGCAATCGTGAGTGCTTCACGTTCACGGTCGTCGAGGGCTGCACCCTCCCGGCCTCATGGGCACCGGGCTCAGCACCCGGAGCCCTCGCCCTCCCGGGGAACCATTGGCGGCCTGGATCCAGGTGGGGGGGGGATTCGAACACGCATTTCATCTTGCCTCTCGCCCTTTTTTTCTTGCCTGGTCATATTCTTGTTGCTTTAATTGTCTTCAGAGACAGATTTTAGGCTGTCCTGACACCGTTCGAGAAGAAAAGCGGGATGGAAAATGGATTGGCAGTGTCTCGGAGCCCGCTTCGATTCATACGGCCTGAGTCTCCTTTTCGGTTTTTCGAGCAAACTTCCGTGCTGTCGTCTCGAAAGCGACTGTGTAACCCCCCGCGATTGAATGGCCCACCGTTCTTTCAATCGAATACAACAACGAAGAGCAGTACTCATGATTCGAACCAC
>PAQN01000005.1 GCA_002709755.1 Phycisphaerae bacterium | reverse complement strand
AGAGCGTCTCGAGATCGGCCGACGATCTCGCATGAGATGATCACGAAGAGCATCAATGCGAACTTGAATCCGATCGCGCCGGGCAGCCCCCAGGAATCGATGACCTCCGCCGCGACGGGATTCACCTCGACACCACCCTTCCGAAGGATCACCCATGTCAGCATGATGTCGAGACTGGAGACGAAGATGAACCAGATGTAGGCGTTCTGATATCTCATTTCCGGAACATCGGTGAGCTCCGGATGATCGTCGGGTGATTCGCTGCTCGGGTTCGAGTTCGAGTTCAAGTTCGAGTTCGACATGGTGTGATCAGATCAACGGATCATGAGAGGGAAGATTGTGTGCAGGAGCCGTGTTCAACTGCACGAGACTGTCGGATTGGATCTTCTTGGCCGCATCGGGATCGACGTAGTCGGAATGACATGATGCCTTGCCCCCTTCCTTGGCCTTGGCGCGCTTGCTCGTCTTGGAGGCGAGCTTGTGGATCTCCTCGGGACTGAGGACCCCTCTTTTCTCGAGAATCTCCTGCTGTTCGGGTGTCAACGCGTCGGATCGGACCGATCTGTCACGGAAATATTCGGGATCCTTGCCGCTGGTGAACTCCTGAATCTCCTTCGAGATGCGCACGCTGCACCAGTCGTGGCCGCACATCGCGCAGAAGTCGGTGTCGACGTCGAGATCCTCGTCGTGATACGCGCGTGCGGTGTCTGGATCGAAGGACAATTCGAAGTGCTTCTCCCAGTTGAGCGCCGCACGTGCCTTGGTCAGTTCGTCGTCCTGATCACGAGCGCCCGGAATTCCAAGAGCCACGTCGGCCGCGTGGGCGGCGATCTTGTAAGCGATGCACCCCTGCTTGACGTCGTCGCGCTTGGGAAGGCCGAGATGTTCCTTCGGGGTCACGTAGCAGAGCATCGAGGCCCCGTGGTATCCGGCGGACGTTGCGCCGATGCACGAGGTGATGTGGTCGTATCCCGGGAAGATGTCGGTCACCAGAGGACCGAGCACGTAGAACGGCGCACCATGACACAGGCGTCTCTGAAGTTTCATGTTGAATTCGATCTGATCGAACGGGACGTGTCCCGGACCTTCGACCATGACCTGGACCCCGTGCCGCCAGGCGCGCTCGGTGAGATCGCCGAGTGCGGTGAGTTCACCGATCTGGGCGGCGTCCGTGGCATCGGCGAGGCCGCCGGGTCGAAGCCCGTCTCCGATGGAGAACGTGACGTCGTATCGTCGCATGACTTCGCAGATCTTCTCCCATGCGGTGTTCATCGGATTCTGCTTGCCGTGATGGATCATCCATTTCGCGAGAAGCGAGCCGCCACGCGAGACGATTCCGATCAGACGGTCGCGAACCAGCGGGAGGTGTTCACGCAGAGTGCCGGCATGGATGGTGAAATAATCGACACCCTGAGCCGCCTGATGCTCCAGAGTCTCGAGAATCATCGATTCCTCGAGATCCTCGATCTTCCGGCCGATGATCATGGAGTAGATGGGGACGGTCCCGATCGGAACACGACTGTGCTTGATGATCGCGAGACGCGTGGCATCGAGATCTCCACCGGTGGAGAGATCCATGACCGTGTCGGCCCCCCAGCGTTCGGCCCACTTCAGTTTCTCGACCTCCTCGTCGGTCGAACTCGAGACCGGTGACGCGCCCATGTTGGCGTTGATCTTCGTCTTCGTCGCCCGACCGATCGCCATGGGGTCGAGTTCGTGACCGAGATGAATTCGATTGGCGGGAATCACCATTCGACCGGAGGCGACTTCGTCACGAACCTGCTCGGGAGTCAGATGTTCCTCTCGCTCGGCGACACGAGCCATCTCGGGCGTGATGGTGCCGAGGCGTGCGTGTTCCAGCTGGGTGATCGGCTCGAAACCCTCGGGAGCCTCGCATCGAATCCACATCGAGTCCGTGCGACCATGTCCGGCACATCCGGTGGACCAGGAATCGGCCTCGCGGATGATCCATCCTTCCGGAAGAAAGTCCCAGGCCGTCTTGTCACTCGCAGGTGGCATGCCCGGTGTGTCGGGAGATGAATAGGTCAGTGGCCGACCGACCTGGGCGGCCTGAGCGAACGATCCGGGCGTGGTGCCCTGAGCCTCGGTCGAGGGATTGTGGGCGCCGTGAAGAGGCAGCGGCCAGCCACGATCATCGTCATTCGGAGCGTTGTGAGGGGCGTGTTCGATCATGGTGCTGTGACCTCCTTGAAAAGATGGGAAGCTCTGACACCGCGGTACCTTGCACGGCTTCACGCTTCCCTACGCCGGTTTCAGCCGGATCAGGTTCCACGGGTTCTTCTCAGTCCTGATCAAAGGCAGGACGCCCCGAGCGATTGATACTATCTTAGCGTCTTCAGGCGAATGAAATCAAAGGTCCTGAAACCCCAATCATTCCCTGATCACAATGGTCCAAGGAGTCTCAAAAATGAAGATTTTCGCAATCGTTTCCGTCGTCATCGTCCTTCTGCTCGGCTGCTGCGGAGGGTGCCTCTACACGGCCTACTACACGATGGTCTACGGAAGCTTCGAACCCGTGAAGATCCAGATCGAAGGGACTCCGACCATCGAGCAGTACATCGGGACAATCGATTCGGGAACATTGAGCTGGGATGACTCGATGAGCGACTGGGAAAAGGGTCGGAATCAGAGAATGAGCTTCGACATCAGCGGACCCAAGGGAACTGGACTGCTGGTCATCAATCAGGGCTCGGAAGGTCTCAACAAGCTCGACTGGGCGGTCCTCAAGATCGACGGTGAAAGCCACGTGGTGCTTGGAACACCCCCTGCCGACCTCGATGATACAGACGCGACCCCCTCGGTCACGGGTCAGGATGACACGAGCGACGATGAGGGCGCCGCAGCATCGGATGAGTCCGGTGAATCATCGGAAACGGCGACATCCGACAAGGAGTGATTCCGCCAGAGGCGGTCGAAACTCATGGTCGATCTCCAGGACATCAGAGAGGCGGCGCAGCGGATCGAACCCTACGCACGCACGACCCCCGTCGAGACCTGCGGGATGCTCGACGAGCTCGCCGGGCGTTCGATCTTTCTGAAGTGCGAGAACCTCCAGAAGGTCGGCGCATTCAAGTTCAGGGGTGCGTGCAACGCGGTCATGGGTCTCGACGACGAGGATGCGGCCCGTGGGGTGGTGACCCATTCGAGTGGAAACCATGCTCAAGCGCTGGCTCTGGCCGCCGGCATGCGAGGCATCAAGGCGACGATCGTGATGCCGAGCGATGCGCCTCGAGTGAAACGTTCGGCGGTCGAGGGATACGGCGCGGTCGTCGTGGAATGCGAGCCGACCCAGGAAGCACGCGAACGCAATGCACGCATGATCGTCGAACGCGAGGGCGCGACGTTCATCTCACCCTATGACGACCACCGGATCATCGCCGGACAGGGGACGACCTATCTGGAGCTTCACGAACAGGTCGCCGAACTCGACGCACTGATCGTGCCTCTTGGTGGAGGCGGACTGCTGTCAGGCATGTCGATCGCGGCCCGAGCCTTGAATCCGAACATCCGAATCATCGGCGTCGAGCCGGAACTCGCCGACGATGCCGCGGAATCGGTTCGAATCGGCCGGATCGTGCCGCAGAGACCACCTCGCACGATCGCGGACGGGCTGAGAACATCACTGGGCACGCTCACGTTTCCGATCATTCGAGAAAACGTCGACGAGATCCTTTCGGTGTCGGACGAAGCCATCGTCTGCGCGATGCATGTCATCTGGGAACGAGCCAAACTGGTGGTCGAACCCAGTGCGGTCGTCGGAGTCGCTGCCGTGTTGCAGGAGTCTTTCACGTCGCGGGCGGGCATGGGACGAACCGCCGTCGTTCTCTCCGGTGGCAATCTGGACCTGAGCCAGCTTCCCTGGTGACTCAGATCGACCAGGATGCGAGCAGTTCCGAGAGATCGGCGCCGTTCACGGTGCCGTCGCAATTGATGTCGGCCGCTCCCCCGTTCTGGTTCCAACTGGACAGCAACGCGGCGAGATCCGCACCGTTGACGGAACCGTTTCCGTCGATGTCGGGATTGCCGGCACATCCGGAAGGCTCGCCGACGGCCACGACTGACGAGCTCCACTGTCCGGAGGTCGTGCCTTCACTGGAAGTGGCGGAAAGAAGAAGATTGGCCGTGCCACCGGGAGGAAGAATGGTCGGGATGGGAAGTGGAACGTTCTCGATGGGCTCCTCGATCGCGGGGATGGGCTGATCGAAGTCGAAGTCGGAGATGAAACCGAGTTCGAGAGTCTCGCCGGACTCCACGAGCGTCCCCACCAGAGGCAGCACGAACGGAAGTGGATCGGTCACCAGTTCCTGGTCTGCGAGGCTGAAGGAGAAGACGGTGTTGAACGTCACGGATCCGACCAGATCGATCCCCGCGGGAGACTCGACGAGTGTGAGGGTCGAGGGTTCGATCTGTTCGAGCGTCCATGAAAGCAATTGAATGTCACCCAGAGGAATCGGCAGTTCGATCCCACCGATGAAGAGTCCGTTCGGAGACACGGTTCGGAATGTGTCGTAGACGAGATTGAACGTGGCGGAGAGCGTGGCGGTGTCTCCACCAAGCACGTCCATCTGGAAGCCGTCGATAGTCGCGGAGGCACCACTGGGATCGATGTCGAGGGTGAAGGCGCCGCTGGGCGAGATCGAATTCGAACCGGTGATGACGGCGGTGGCGCTGAAATCGATCGGATTGTTCCCGCTTCCGCCGAAGAGGCCGGGGAGTGTCCGGGTTCCATCAAGGTTCGTCTCGGCGTCATAGTTGCCGATCAGGGTTCCGTTCAGAGGGACCGAGACGTCGAGACTCTGTTGAATGGAACTTTCGCTCTGTTCGATCGAGAACTGGTAGCTCTGGGCCGATGCGACGGTGCAGAACAGAAACGAACCGCAGGTGGCGAGAACGATCGGACGAATTCGGTTCACTGGCATCGAGATCTCCTGTTTCATTGAAGAAGAAACAAAGCCTACTACTCGTGACCCCTTCAGCCACATGAAGAAATCAAAAGAGTCGAGATTCGGTTGACGCCCCGAGCATGCGCTCATCGGCTCCAGGACGAGAGAAGCAAGGCCAGATCCCCGCCGCCGACGACACCATCGCAGTCGAGATCCGCCTCGGAAGCCGCTCCACCCCACTCCACGAGAAGCAACGTGAGATCGGCGCCATCGATCATGCCGTCTCCGTCGAGATCGGGTTCTCCGGAACAGGTGATGTCTTCCGGAAGCACCGAAAGAAGATATCGGACCCCGAAGTAGGTCGGTTCGGGTTCCTCCCCCTTCTCGAGCTCGTCGAGTTCACAGGGGAGATAGGCTCGAAGGCCGATTCGTTCGAAACCGGGCGCGACGATCAGATGCCATGTCCCGGGCGCGAGTTCCAGATCGATCTGGCGCGCCCCGGCACAGGGAAGCGCCTCGTGAACCGAATGAAACTCGAGTGGTCCGGCACAAACCCCGGATTGGAGAACGAGTTGCGCGGGAAACTCCGATTCAATGAACACGCGAACGGTTGATGTCTCGAAGATCTCGATGGAGAACCAATCCGTGTCACGAGGTGATGACGTCGTGGTGGTTCCGAGGATGACGTCACCGAGAAGGATCGCCCTGGTCTCACCGGAAAGAATGTTGCACCCGTCGTTGAGGCGCTCATCGCAGGGCTCGGCTTCCACGATCACCCCGGTCGGGATCGAGAGTTCGCACGGAGGAACGTCGCAGATGTCGGATGCCAGATCGATGCAGAAGGCGTCCCATTGAGTCGAACAGCAGTACCAGTCATGATCACAGGTCAGTCGACAACAGTCACGATCGTCACATCCCGGGACGGTCGAAAACTGATCGCAGGGCTGGGCTCCCGGGCAGGCGAGACCAGCGCAGATCTCGTCGGCGATGGTCGCACAGAATTCGTCCCATCCGATCGAGCAGCAGTTGGCGTCGACGTCGCAGACGGCTTCACAGCATTCGTCCACGACGCAACCGAGACCACCGTGCGGCTCGTCACAGGGACCATCGAGACATTGGCCCGATGCCTGGGCATGAAGACATGTGCTCAGAAGAACCGTCAGAACATGCCATTCGATCTTCAATGCGATCCTCCCTCGCTCGAAGTCGGGGGTGAAGGTTCGAGAGCACGAGCGTCTTCCGGCATGAGATCGCTCAGCCATTTCACGAGTGTCGTGCCGGGAGGCACCATGGCGGGGTCGACGTGCGTGGGTTCGACGGCGCGAGCGGAGCGTGCCTCGCCGGCAAGGCCGCCGACCAGGGCGTTGCGCATCAGGATCAACTTGTCCTGGCTGAAATCGAGCGCGACGAGATCCTGATCACCATCCCCATCGAGATCACGTGTGACGAGCTGTCGAACGAAACCGAAGCCGAAGTAGGTCTGAGGCGGAAGAAACTCTTCGGGACCGGGAATCGTCGTGGCGTTCTCCAGGAAGACGACGAGACCGGGAAGCGCGTGACCGATGGCCACGTCGGGGTCGCCGTCGCCGTCGAAGTCTCCGACGGCGGGATACCAGGAGAGCCCCTGGCTCGATCCGGGAAGGATGGTCGTTTCCTGGATGCCACCGGATCCATCGAGTTCGAACAGGGCGAACCACTGAGGTCCGAACGCCGTCTGGGGAAGCAGACAGGAAAGTCTGCCGTCTCCGTCGAAATCCGCCCAGACGCCATAGGCGCAACCGCCCTGGTCACCGGCGTTGATGGTGGGTGCCTGCCACGATCTCGTTGGTGAGGTGAACCGACCATCGATGGTGCGATTGAGATGAAGGCGGCTGGTTCCGAGGGAGATGGTCGCGAGATCGAGCGTCCCGTTGCCGTCGAGATCCTTCAAGGTGAAACTCTGCGGAAATGGATACCCGTTTCGCCACGGTGCGATGCGCAGTCGAAACGAAGGTTCGAAATGCCCGGTTCCATCACCTGCGAGAATTCGGACATCCTCGCTGAAATGACCGAGGGCCACGATGTCGAAGTCGCCATCGAGATCGATGTCGACCACATCGAGACAGCGAATCTCACGACCGGCGTCGAGACGACGAGGTGTTTCCGAGAAACCACTCCCGGCGATTCCGTCGAATATCTGGACGCCGCCCTCGAGATCCCGAATCGCCATCACGATCTCGACATGTCCGTCGTCGTTGAGATCGACGAGTTCGACCCAGTCGGTCTGACCGAATCCGACGAGCTCACGGTCGAAGGACAGGGATCCGTCGGGGCCGCCCGAAAGCACGGCGATGCGACCTTCCGGGTTTCTACCTGCGACGACGGCGTCGGCATGTCCATCGCCGTCGATGTCGTGAAAGGCGATGCACGACGGACCGATTCCCTCGGGGAGAACCACCTCTTCAGTCTCGAACTCGAAGTCCGTGACCTGACAGAAGGCGCATGACGCGACGAGCATCGCGGCGATGAGACCCTGCACGCTGTGATGGTTCATTTGATGGGACACCTCGGACCTCCGCTCGACGCAGATTTCATGGTAGGTGAGACCGAAGTGATCGCATCAACCGGTTTTTGAATTAACGTCGGAAATGATCCGATCGAGCGCCTCGAGTCGACGCAGGTGCATGGTCTGATCCGGTTCGAGAATGATGAGAGCCTCGAGAAAGAGGCGAGCTTCCTCGAGGCGCCCCGTTTCGATCGATATCGCTGCCGCCAGTTCATGGAACTCCGGACGGTACGGGTCGATCCGCAACATCTTCGCGGCGCTCGACCGGGCCCTCTCATGCAGACCGAGTTCCCGAAGCAGCAGAGTGAGTTGATGGGCGTACACCGGATCACGGGTCTCGAGGGATTCGAGTCGAGTGAGTGGTTCGACGGCGAGGTGTGGTTGATCGGAATCGAGATGGAGACGTGCAAGAACCTGATCCGGATATGGATCGACGGGACGGGCCTCCCGGTATCGCCTGAGATACTCGAGAGTCTCTGGATCGGTTCTTGAATCACGGTCGATGCGGCCCCGGACCATCAACTCGAGAAGATCCGGATGATCTGGAAACTCCTCCAGCCATCGTTCGACATCGCTCTCCTCGGGAATGAACACGCTCTCACCGGCGCCATCAGCCGGGTTCGATCTTCCAGCCCCATCTCCGATGACCGCGTCGGTGCGTCGACGAACGAGATCGTTCACCGACGGCGACGTGAAGAGGCCCCATTCGGCGATCTGACCTTCGGCCCATTCGAGGAATCCGGCATGAAATTCCTCTTCCGAAAGACCGAGCACCCGGTTCATCGCCTCCGATTGAGGCAGACCGTCGAAGTAATGATCCAGCAGCTCGACCAGAGCGTCTGATCCGTGGGTCTCGTTCATGTACTCGACCATCCATGCACCCTGCGCATAGGCGAGTTGCCGATCGATCGGTCGTTCCGGTCTCACGAAGGCCCAGTTGATCTCCTGCATGTCGAAGAGACCGTCAGATTTCAACTGGGAAGCGAGCATCCTGGCCGTCGCATAATCACGAGGAGCGAGTTCCATGGTGACCGAGGCCGCTTCCGTCAACCAGTGGGGAATCCTGTTGCGCGTTCGATCAAGCGTGATCGTATGAGCGTATTCATGACGAAGCGTGTCCAACCAGTCGAAGAGTCCGAGATGCAGGGATGGAGGACCTTTTCGGGGAACCTCCATCGCGATGACCGGACCGGTGCAGGCGGCCACGGTGTGAATCCAGGGCATGCCGGTGATGCGGACGGAAAAGAACTCATGATCGGGCATGACTTCGATCACGGTCTTCTGGGCCGGCTCGTGATCGAACCGATCCACCACCTCGTGATGCATGGCTTCGAGTGCGTCCGGCATCATCTTCACCAGGACCTCGTCCTCGCCGGCACGATAGCGAATGATGAAATGTTCCGTCTCCAGAGTTTCGAACGCGGCAAGTTCCTCGAGAAGACGGAGACTGAATGCCGCACGTTCATTGAACGCATCAAGACTCGAAACGGCTTGAAGAGCGAGGAGAGCACGGTCATCACGACCGGACTGCATCTCGAGAAGACCCAGCTCGATGAGAGGCGCGGACCACCGGGGTCGCCGCGAAACGGCTTCCTCGAGAAAGAATGCGGCATCTCGGTACTGACGGTTCTGAGAGAGAAAACGACCCACGGTGTGATAGCCGTCGGCACGACCCGGACACAGGGCGTCCATGGCATCGAGCCGAGCACGTGCCGAGACCAGATCGAATGCGACCGCGTCGGAGGCCGCCCGAAGCGCGAGACCGGAGCGAAGGAACGGTTGTCGGGCGAGCAAGGGGTCGAGAATAGAGATCGCGGTCTCGGGATCATCATTGATCAACGCGGATTCGGCATCCAGAAGATCCGCCAGCATGCTTCGATCCGAGAGACGACGCAGTGACCGGGAGGCACGATGGGCGGAATCGAAATCGAAACCACCAAGCGCGATCCGACCGAGCATGTACCAGGCAGGCGCACATCTTGGATTCAACGACAACGTCTCGTGCAGGGCGGTGACCGCTTCGGATCGATTGTGCTTCTCCACCAGAAGGCGAGCTTCCATCAGCCGGGGTCGCCAGTCGAGACGATCGACCTCGTCACGTGCGCGAGCCAGCTCCGTCATCATCAGTCGATAGTCGCTGGACGGCCTTCCCAGAATCCGAGCACGCACCGATCGAGCTTCGACCCGATCGACGAGCGTCTCGTTTTCGGTTCGACCACCACCGGGATTCATTGCGAGGAGTCTCTCGATCTCGCGAAGGGCGTCATCCCAGCGTCCGCAGGATTCATGGGCGCGGATGCGCAGGATCATGGAGGATTCGGTCGGATTCGAATCGAGCAGATCGAGCGCTTCGGCGCATCGACCAAGAGCGATCAGTGATCGCGCACGAAGATCGACTGAAAGTCGCTGATCAAGAAAGACCTCATCGTCCCAGGTTCCGGTCTGGGCCATCGCTCTGGCTCGTCGCTCGGGATCATCGAGATCCTCGTCCATCCATACGCCATGGTGCAGGCGCAATTCGATCCGTTCCCGGTCGTCGAGCCACGGGGCTTCGAGAGCATTCGCGACATCCTCACGCAAGGATGGAGCATCGGGAACCAGCAGCGCCTCATCAGCTTGAACTGGCGAGGGTGTCGAAGCGGAAAGAGTGGTTGTGAGAAGGAGGAGTGTGCCGGCGAGATCCATCAAGGGCGAGGGCCTTCCATTTCGGAAGTGTTCTCCGGAAGGGGCTTCACCTCGATCTCCCACCCCTCGTCATCGGCTCTGGTCTGCAGCGCCGAGATCTCCTTCTGAATGCGACCGTCCATGAATGCATTCCGGTCCGAATGAAGTTCGGGTGAACGGAGCCACACAGAGGTTCGATCACCGTTGCGGTGTCGCACGAGGACGCCGACGGGGAGCAATCTCGTCTTTTCAAAGATCAGGTCGATGGATTCATGGTCCTCATGGGCCGGGGTTCCGGGCCGAGGAATCAGATGAAGCACTTCGACGTCCTCGAGGCTGCGAAAGAGAGGCTCGTCCGGAACGACTCCGATCGACGGCTCGAAACGACGGCGCACGGCATCGGCCTTCTGGGCGATCGGAAGAGGAAACGGACCCTCTCCCAGTTTGAACGGATCGAGTTCCTGTCCCGGTCTCGAATACTGACGACGGACGATTCGTCTGCGCTCGGGGGCCACCTCGACCCACCAACCATCCTCGAAGGCGTGGTATTCCGATTTGGCTGTTCCATGACCCGAGGCGTCGATGATTCGATCGAACACGAGAACCACATCCCGATCCGAAGGGGTGATCGTGATCGCGATTTCACCGATTCGGGTTTCGAAGTCACCTTCGAGGTCGTAGTCCTTTCGATACGTCAGAGGAGAGGAGAACAACCGGATCGCTCCGTGCCTGGCTTCGAGTCTTTCAAGCAGCCCGTCGACTTCCGATGGTGACGTTCGAGGAGCATCCTGAAGACAGGGGAGCATGATCAGCGTCACCAGAGTGGAAATGAACAGATTGGTCATGAGCGTCTCTCCGTGATTCTGAACGACATCTCGCCATGTCCTCTTACGAATTGTTCAAGGAAGGGATGCGATGCGAGGACCATTGAACCGGGCATGCCTCACATCTCGATGGGCACGGAATCGACGACCTCGAGTCCGAAGCCGCTCAGGGTCGGCCAGGGGCGGGGATGGTTGGTGATCAGACGTAGCTTCGACAATCCGAGATCTCGGAGAATCTGGCTTCCGATCCCGAATTCCCTCTGATCCATGGGCATCGCTCTGCCTCCGACGCCTTCGGGGTGGGCGAGATCTGGGGCGTTGACGTCCTGAGCGCCGCGCGAAAGCTCGTGCAATCCGCGAGTCAGTTCGAGGTTTCCGGACTCGGGTCGCATGTAGACCACCGTTCCCCGTCCCGCCTTCTGGATCATCGCGAGTGATGCGAGCAGTTCATCGCGACTCGAAGACCCGCTCTGGGACGACGTCACACCGAAGATGTCACCCAGAAGATCCCGGCGATGGACACGCACCAGCGTCGGTTCATCGGACTCCTGCACGTGTCCATCCGCCATTCGATCTCCGACTCCCCCGACACAGAAGGCGACGTGAGGAAGCGCATCGATCGTGCTTCGCCAGGCGAACAACCTGAACGTGCCGACGGGCGTGACGACCTCGCGACCGTCGAGAGGTTCGCTTCTTTCGACCAGAGCCTCCTGAGCCAGACGATATTCGATGACCTGTTCCACGGAGCACATCTTGAGGTCATGCTCGACGCAGAACTTCTCGAGATCAGGCATGCGGGCCATCTCACCGTCGGGATTGACGATTTCGATGATCGCCGCGGCGGGCCGGAGGCCGGCAAGACGACAGAGATCGACGGATCCCTCCGTCTGCCCGGTGCGGACCAGAGCGCCTCCATCACGAGCTCGAA
This sequence comes from Phycisphaerae bacterium, assembly GCA_002709755.1. Taxonomy (GTDB): domain Bacteria; phylum Planctomycetota; class Phycisphaerae; order Phycisphaerales; family SM1A02; genus UBA8087. The sequence continues at coordinate 14,996 of PAQN01000005.1, read as the reverse complement.
GAGGATTGATGTGGCCGGGACGGACGAAATCATCGGGTCTGGCATCGGCATCGGCGAGCAGCTGGATCGTCTTCGCCCGATCGCGGGAACTGATGCCGGTTCCCACGCCGTGTCGAGGATGACCATCGACGCTGATGGTGAACGGAGTCTGGCGAAGACTGGTGTTGTTGGTTCCCTGAGGCTCCAGTTCGAGCCGTTCACAGGTCTCCATGTCGAGAGCCACGCAGAGATATCCCGCTCCGACGCGGGTCAGGAAGTTGACCACCTCGGGAGTGGCGAATTCGGCTGCAACCACGAAGTCGCCCTCGTTTTCACGATTCTCGTCATCGACGAGAATGATGATGCGGCCGTTGCGGATGTCTTCGATGATTTCGGGAATCGTTGAAAAGCTCATGGGCGAATGGTAGCGGGTGTCGAGCGACCGTCGCGAGGAACGGCGGATTTGATGACGGAAGATCGGAGCGCAAACGGCTACGATTGGATCATGACCAAGAATCAAGAGAAATCGGAGAAGCTTCTTCTGGAATTGACCGCGATCCCCACCGCTGCCGGGCATGAGGGCCGGGTTCAGGCGTTCCTGGACGGTTGGCTCGCCCGAAGGTCGAAATCACTCACCTGGAAGAGGGATCGAGCGGGCAATCTACTGATCAGAAGAAGAAACCCCTCCCGCAGGGCTCCGTTGCTGATCACGGCGCACCTGGATCACCCTGCGTTCGTGATCAGATCGATCGACGACCGGGAGGTCACGCTGGAATTCAGAGGCGGTGTGCATGACCCCTACTTCAAGGATGCGAAGATCGAGATCTTCGACGCAGAAGACGGGGTTCACCGCGCTCGCATCACCTCCCTCGACAAGGATGCGAAGCCGTTCAAGACCGTGACGGCCAGATTGTCGCGCAGACCCCGAAATCTCGAGGTCGGAGACATCGGACGATGGGCGTTCACAGCACCCGAGATCAAGGTCGGAAGGCTCAAGACGGACGCATGTGATGATCTGGCGGCGGCCGCGGCCGCACTCGTCGCATTCGATCGAATCAGAAAACGAAAAGGATGCGAACATGTCGGCCTCCTCTTCACGGTGGCGGAGGAGGTCGGTTTCGTGGGTGCGATCGAAGTGGCGAAGAACGCCCTGTCCGCCAAAGGCGGCCTGATCAACAGATCGGCGCGACTGATCTGCCTCGAGAATTCGCGCAGCTTTCCGGAAAGTCCCATCGGAGGAGGACCGATCGTCAGAGTCGGGGACAGGATCAGCGTGTTCAGCCCGGACCTGACCAACACGATCTCCCAGATCTGTCAGGACGAATCGAAGCGAGACCCTGGCTTCAAATGGCAGCGTCGTCTCATGCCGGGAGGAGCCTGCGAGGCGACCGTCTTCGCGACCTATGGATTTCAATCGACGTGCCTGTGTCTTCCTCTGGGGAACTACCACAACATGGCGGACATCGATGGAGTCACCGCTGGCGACAGACCCGCCCGAGTCGCCCGGGAGGAGATTGCCATGGCTGATTTTCACGGAATGGTCAGGATGCTCGAGCTGGTCGCCGGTCGCCTGGACCGGCATCAGGGGAAGATCCGAGAACTCCTCGACGGACTCCACCGGGATCGAGGTTTCGTGCTCGAACGCTGACGCCTCGTATACTCCACCGCATGTCGACGCAACAGATCAAACAAGACCCCCTCTCGATTCTCGACAACACCTTTCGTGCGGCCATCGCCAAGGCCCTCGGAGAGGAGGGCAATTTCGATCCGGTCATTCGGGCGGCTCAGAATCCGAAGTTCGGCGACTACCAGTGCAACGCCGCGATGGCATTGGCGAAATCACGTGGAATCAAGCCTCGTGATCTGGCGGAACGGATCCTCGCGCAGGTGGAACTGGGTGATGTGGTCGAATCGATGGAGATCGCGGGACCGGGTTTCATCAACATCACGCTCGGTCGAGCGATGCTTGGCAGAACCATCGAATCCATGGACGACGATCGCCTTGGCATTCCTCCACAAGGCGATGGTCATGTCATCACCGTGGATCTGTGCGGCGTCAATGTCGCGAAACAGATGCATGTGGGACATCTGAGAGCCACCATCATCGGGGATTCGATCGCGAATCTTCATGAACGGCTCGGCTGGACGGTCCATCGGGAGAATCACCTCGGAGACTGGGGACTCCCGATCGCGATGACGATGACCGCACTCAGAAACAGTGGCGCGGATCTCGGACAACTGACCCTGGACGCACTCAACGTCGCCTATCGCGACGCACAGCTCTCGGGAAGATCGGATGTGAGGGGACTCGAAGGGGCGATCGCACACGGCTGCGGACCCCATCGGATCGCGGAACTGGAAACCCAGAACGAAGGGGCGATCGAGAACATCTCCGATGCGAAGGAGACTCTGATCGCGCTGCAATCAGGTGATCCCGAACTGGTCGCGGAGTGGAACGCGTTGATCGACTGCACGATGCGGGAGGTCTTCGACACGCTGGGCCTGCTCAACGTGAACATCGGTCCTGAGAACAATCGAGGGGAATCCTTCTACAAGGACAAGCTCGCGGGGGTGGTCGAGACATTCATCGAATCGGGAATCGGAGTCGAGGACAACGGAGCGATCGTGGTTCGTTTCGAGGACCGGGAAAGACCGCTTCTCATCAGAAAATCAGACGGTGGTTTTCTCTATGCGACGACCGATCTCGCCGCGATACGCCACCGGGTCCATGAACTGAAGTCCGAACGGGTCGTCTACGTGGTCGATGCCAGACAGAAGGATCACTTCAAGGACGTCTTCGACGGGTCTCGAAAGATGGGCTGGGACAAGACACCCGACGGCATCGAGTCGGATCTTCACCACCTCCCCTTCGGATCGGTCCTTGGACGGGACAAGAAACCGCTCAAGACCCGGTCGGGTGAGAACTTCACTCTGCGTGCGCTTCTCGAAGAGGCCATCGAACGAGGAACCGGAGAGGTCATCGCGAGAGCGGAGGATTTCAACGCACCGACCCACGGCATGACACGTGACGAACTCGAGTCGATCGGTCGCGCCGTCGGAATCGCGGCGGTCAAGTACGCCGACCTCTCCAGCGGCGTCACTCGCGACTACATCTTCGATCTCGATCGCATGATCGCCTTCGAGGGAAACACCGGTCCGTACATCCAGTACGCCCATGCGAGAATAAGCTCCATCCTCTCGAAGGCGGAAGGAGAGGACATCAAGTGGCAGAATGCCGGAATCCAGCTGGACACCGCGGAGGAGAAACAGCTCGGACTGGCGATCATGCGATACCCGCAGGTGATTCTGGAGACCGCCGAACAACTGGAACCTCACAGACTGTGCACGTATCTCTACGATCTCGCGAACACCTACAGCAGCTTCTATCAATGCTGTCCGGTGCTCAGGAACGACGACGAGGATGTCCGTGCCTCCCGACTCAGACTCTGTTCGATGACTCGACGCATTCTCGCCGACGGGCTGGCATTGCTCGGCATCGAGTCTCCAAGCCGCATGTAGGAGATCGACATGCCCATCGCTCATGAGGATTTCAGAAACCTGCACGTGTTCGAGCATCCACTCGTCCAGGACAAGATCGCAAGAGCACGCGATGTGAAGACAACGCATTCACAGTTCAGAAGGCTCCTGAACGAGATCGCGGGCCTGATGACCTATGAAGTCTGTCGTGAACTGAAGACGAGGAACACCGAAGTGGAGACGCCGGTGGGCGTGACCAACGGTCGCTACCTCGACGAACCTCTCACGCTCGTCCCCATCCTCCGCGCGGGCATCGGCATGACGGACGGCATGCTGGGACTTCTCCCGGAAGCCAGGGTGGGGCATGTCGGTCTCTACCGGGACGAGGAAACGCTCGAACCCGTCGAGTACTACGCGAAGTTCCCCCCCGACATGGCTCAGGGAATGGTTCTGCTCATCGACCCGATGCTCGCCACCGGGGGAAGCGCCTCGGCTGCAGTCGACCTGCTGAAGAGAAGAGGCTGCGAGCGCATTCGATTCATCTGTCTGGTCGCGGCGCCGGAAGGTGTTCGCCGCCTCGAGAAGGACCACCCGAACCTGACGATCTACTCGGCGGTTCTGGATGAGAGACTCAATGAGAGCGGCTACATCGTTCCGGGATTGGGAGACGCAGGAGACCGGATCTTCGGAACGCAGTGAACCGGTGCCTGTAGATCAGGGACGGTGGGGAATCCAGGGAACGTCCGGAACACCCGCCTCGCGATTCGCGAGCCTGGAAGCCGCGAAAAGCAGATCGCTCATGCGATTCACGAATTCGACGGTGTGGATGTTGACCGTGTCCCGATGGGCAAGTCGGACGATCGCGCGCTCCGCGCGACGGCAGGTGCAGCGAGCCACATGAATTCGTGATGCAAGTTCGGTTCCGCCCGGCATGACGAAGGTCTTGATCGGCTCGTTGCGACTTTCAATCACATCGATGGCTTCTTCGAGCACGGTCACGTTGTGCTCTACGATCCGATTGATCTTGTCCTCGTGTCCGGATCCGCATGGCGTGGCGAGATCGGCTCCGAGATCGAAGAGCCGGGACTGCAACGGCGAAAGATGTTCGGTGAGAAGTGGGACATCACAGACCACGAGGACCATCCCGAGCTGGGCGTTGAGTTCATCGACCGCACCATAGGCCTCTATTCGAAGATCATCCTTGCTGACACGATCTCCGCCGAAGAGTCCCGTCGTCCCATCATCACCGGTGCGGGTGTAAAGCTTCATTCATCTCTTCCATATGCACGGAGCACGATTCAAGTTCCGGGGTGAAGTACGATCTCAGGCTCGACCACTCGACTGCCGTCATGGTCGCCGAGAACAGCCCGAAAACCATCCCTGAGAGCTGTAACGATATGCCGTCCACCGGCGTCGGACACGATGATCCCGATTTGGTGATGCTTTTCCAGAGAAAAAAGATCGTCGATCCGCTCGAGAACGGAACCCGCGGCCTCAGCAGGCGACGCGCCTCGGCGCATGGCTTCGATCACGGCATAGGCCGCACATGAACCCATCACCAATTCCCCCTCCCCGGTGCAGACGGCCATGCCGATTCCGGGCTCGACGTAGAGACCATGACCCACGATCGGTGAATCACCAACTCGTCCAGGCGCTTTGAATGCCGTTCCACTCGTGGAACAGGCGCCTGCCAGGCGGCCATCACAAGCCAGCGAGAGAACCCCGATCGTGTCATGACTGGGCCATCGTCGCTCATCATCCGTGCCACTCGTGGATCGATTTCCTCCGGTCTGACCAAAGAAAAGCCCCCCACCACCACCCTTGCCGGGATCCATGGGCCTCAGAGCGGCATCCGGGGCATGGCCCCCGATTCCGGTCTGCGACCATTGAAACCAGGCCTCTCGGGCAGCTGGCGCCAGGAGATTCGACTGGGGAAGTCCCATTTCATTGGCAAAGTGGTCAGCTGGCCGCCCCGCCAGCATCACATGCGGTGTCCGTTCCATCACATGACGAGCCAGTCTGGTGACTTGCACGTGCTTGGTCACGTAACACACACTTCCGCATTCCGAAGGTGATCTCATCACACACGCATCGAGGGACATGGCCCCAGATGCATCGGGAAGCCCTCCGTAGCCGACGGAATCCACTGTCTCGTCACGCTCAGCCGCTTCACAAGCGAGCACACAGGCATCAAGAGGGTCGCCTCCCTTCAGGAGCTCTGGAAGCGCAAGGTCGAGCCCAGCCTGAGCGAAGGACCAGGTGGCAAGCATCAGAGGTGTCGTCACTGTTGGACCTCGGATCAGGAGATGGGAACGGAGTGCTGGATGAGTGAACGCATGCAGAACATGATGAACTGGATTTGAGAATGTTTTTACCGGACTTTGTGATGGCTTCAAGGGGCCTGAGGAGGCCATACCGGATTTTATTTTTGCCAAACCCGGGTTTGAGTCGAGTGAAAAGCAGGCTACACTACTTTTGAACCGCCATTGTGGGGATTCGCACATGGTCGTACACCACGGGCCACCCAATCATATCTTGCCCGTGCTTGACCGAACAATTCAGAACCTTCAATGGTGACACATGCTCATCCAGGGATGAGTCTCTATGATGATCCGAGTGGCGGCTCTGTTCCTGCCACGTCGTGCTTCGAATGTCGTTGATTTCAACATTGATGACAACCGAGGCCCGACTCCCCACGGATCATCAGGGCCAATGCGGGTCTTCAGATGAGTTCGGCCAGAAACGACGCCGGATCTTTACGAGAGTACAAAGGAAAACACATGACAAAGACCAAACGAAACGGATTCACGATCATTGAACTGCTCGTGGTGGTTTCGATCATCGCCCTGCTGATCGGCATCCTGCTGCCAGCTCTGGGTCGTGCTCGAGACTCCGCCCTGCAGTCCACCAGCCTTTCGAATCTGCGACAGATCTCGGCAGGCCTCGCCGCCTATGCCGGTGACTGGAACGATCGTCAGCCCACTCTGATTCCCGATGACTACTGCCAGAGCGGTGGCGGCGAAGGCAGCTGCCCCAACTACATCAACAGCATCGGTTGTCCGACTCAGCCGATCCTCGGCTGGGCCAACTTCGACGGTGGACGTGCCCTCTGGGGGTACTGGGTCGACAGNGGTGGTCAGTGCGCCGGCGTCGGTCAGTGCGGCAACATCGTGATCGCACAGCCCTACACCGCGGCTGGACAGGTCGGCTTCTTCAGACTCCTCAACATGAAGATCTTCGCCCAGTACATGAACGACCGCTTCTACGACAAGGTCTTCTACGCTCCCAAGGACCGTCGAAAGATCGAGAAGGTCGAAGTCTTCTTCGACAGCCCCGACGAGTTCAACTCCGAAGATCAGATCATCGAGTGGTCGAGCTACTGCTACTCGGCAGCGGCCATGNTNGCGACGGATCCGATGTGCGGTGGNGACCAGGGCGGAACNCCTTCAGAAGGCAGTGGTTCNTGCCCCGNNAATGCGGACGCCCCCTGCAGCTACCCCGGTGGCTTCAAGAGCCCACCCGTCGGTGCCGCNANCTACCCCGATCTGAAGATGCGAGTCTGGGANCACAGCTGGTTGCAGAACTCGCCCGGTGACGTGAACCCGCTCTTCGATCCCGCTGAAGAGTACTACTACAACCACGGAATCCAGTCCGCACCGTGCNCGCTGTTCTTCGACGGCTCCGTGNGNGTCTTCAGTATGCGAGAAGCCGTGAAGTCCAACGAGCGTGTCACCCGACAGGGAACATGCCCGCTCTGGATCAACGACTGGAACGGTCAGGACTACTACGAAGGGCAGAGCTACGGCTTCCCTGAAGAGGAAACCTCCTGTGGCGTNCTGACTCGCTGCGGAATCCGAGGCCGCGACACCGTCGGCGCCGAGTGATTCCGAACACTCGAGCCCGAGGCNTCNGCCTCATGGCTCGAAACGANCATGTGCACAAACCGCCGTGCCTCCGGGCACGGCGGTTTTCTCATGGAGAGATCATNAGGATGNNGNGNANGANGGCATCANGAGANACAGAAGANCAGCGACCAGCACGATGTTCGTGGCGGAGGTCANCACCGAGATNAGNAGAAACGAGGGNTTGCTCGACTTGTGACGCAGGAANAGGATGGCGAGCCAGGCNCCCGGAAAGCCCCCGAGAAGTTCGAGGAGATGAAGATGNCGNTCCGNGGTGCGTCGCCGATGNNTNCGAGCGGCACGCTTGTCACNAGCNAAGCNCACGAAGGCCCAGAGACCGGCGAGCNCGTACCAGGATCCNAGNCCGTAGAGGACGGTCNGNTCGGAAAANTGNATTGCCAGACAGGGCNCCGTCCACAGGATCATCCGATCGCTTCCTTNGGTGTGGTGAGCACGAGATAGGAGATCAGNGCGAGCGACGCCGCGACGACGGTNACCGAACCCCAGATGAAGCCGCGAANCANNCGTTCACGACGACGATCCACCCAGCAGCGACCGTCGGAGAGACGNCGAACGACACCGAAACGTTCATANGGCCTCAGGGCGATCTCCCGNGGNATGTCCACGCTGCGGGGTTTTCGCGCCGTCTCCTCGGAGANCGCACCGGCCNCGACCAGTTTTCGAATCGGCCCCGAGGGNCGACGAAGAAGCAGCGCCGCGATGGACATCGGCATGATCAGNAGACCAAGNGCCATNCCACCACCNCCGCCACCACTGAATTCCGCGAGAANGNACATGTNANCTCCGTCGGCTCGATGCCGTGTNCGCCGTTGATCATCGGGAAAGAAAAACCGGACGCCGCNTCACGCGGCGCCCGGTGAGGATCTNGAACACCTNGACGNNGGACTCAATAGTCCATGTCGTCCATGCCGGCTCCGGCACCGGCCTTGGCCGTCTTTTCCTTCATGTCGGTGATCGCGCAATCGGTGGTCAGAAGAAGACCACTGATCGATGCCGCGTTCTGAACCGCGACACGTTCCACCTTGGTGGGGACGATCACGCCGGCGGCGATCATGTCACCGTATTCACCGGCAAGAGCGTTGAAACCGAAGTTGATGTCTTCGGATTCGGTGACCTTCTGACAGACGATCGAACCATCGAGTCCGCAGTTGTCGGCGATCTGACGAATGGGTGCGGACAGAGCACGGAAGAGGATGTCGCANCCGATCTTCTCATCGCCGGTGCAGGACTTGCGAGCCTTCTCGATGGCTGTGCGTGCGCGAAGGACGGCGACGCCACCGCCTGGAAGAACGCCTTCTTCGACCGCGGCGCGACAGGCGTGCAGCGCATCCTCGACGCGAGCCTTCTTCTCCTTCATCTCGACCTCGGTGGCGGCACCGACGTTGATCTGAGCGACACCACCGGCGAGCTTCGCAAGACGCTCCTGGAGCTTCTCNGCGTCGTAGTCGCTGGAGGACGCTTCGATCTGAGCCTTGAGCTGTTCGATGCGACCCTTGATGTCGGAGGTCTTTCCGCCGCCCTCGACGATCGTGGTGTCGTCCTTGGTGATGGTGANCTTCTTGGCGCGACCGAGATCGGAGAGACCGATCTTCTCGACGTCGATGCCGAGCTCTTCCATGATCGCGGTGCCACCGGTGAGGACCGCGATGTCCTCGAGCATCGCCTTGCGACGATCTCCGAAACCGGGAGCCTTGACCGCGGCGACCTTGAGAACACCACGGAGGCGGTTCACGACCAGGGTGGCCAGCGCTTCACCGTCGATGTCCTCGCAGATGAGGAGGACCGACTTTCCACTTTCGGCGACCTTGCCGAGAATGGGNATCAGATCCTTCGCGGAGGAGATCTTCTTTTCATGAATNAGGACGTAGCAGTCCTCGAGAACGCATTCCATCTCGGCGTTGTCGGTCACGAAGTGCGGGCTGAGATACCCCTTGTCGAACTGCATCCCTTCNAGAAGCTCGACTTCGGTGGTGAGACTTCGGCCCTCCTCGACGGTGATGACGCCATCCTTGCCGACCTTGTCCATCGCTTCGGCGATGATCTTGCCGATCTCCTTGTCCTGATTCGCGGAACATGAACCGACCTGCGAGATCTCGTTCGAGTCCTTCACGGGCTTGCTCATGGANCCGAGCGAATCGATCACGGCNGAGACNGCACGGTCGATGCCNCGCTTGACGGCGTTCGCATTGGCGCCGGCGGTGATGTTCTTCAGGCCCTCCTGGAAGATGGCCTCGGCGTAGATGGTCGCGGTGGTGGTTCCGTCACCGGCATCCTTGCTGGACTTGCTGGCGACTTCCTTGACCATCTGAGCGCCCATGTTCTCGTAGGGATCCTCGAGTTCGATCTCCTTGGCGACGGTCACGCCGTCCTTGGTGACGGTGGGAGCGCCGAAGCTCTTTTCAAGGACGACGACTCGTCCGGAGGGACCGAGAGTGACTTTGACGGCTCGAGCGAGCTTCTTGATGCCGGCGAGGATCTTCTCACGGGCGTCGTTGTCGAATGCGATCTGCTTGGCAGGCATTGTTGTGTTTCCTTAGATTCCTGAGCGGGAGACACGCTCCCGCGGTGATTTCATTTGANTGGCTGAAAGATGCTTCAGAGGAAGGCTGGATTCAGCTTCCGTCATCCCGCGCCTGATACGCCGCTGCGACATGTGATGCGTCGACCCAGATCTGATTCTGACGAGTCGTGATCTGGATGCCATTGGCGCTGTGCAGCTCGATGACCTTGGTGACATTACGAATTTCGAGGGGCTCGTTTCTGGAGTTGATGATGAGATCGAGCTCGAGCTCGGTTCCTCTCATGTCCTCGAGAATGCGAATCAATGGCCCGCGTTCCATCTGTGACTCCTGACTCGATGACTCAGTCGATGATGCCGAGAATGTCATCCTCGGTCATGATCAGGACGTCTTCGCCGTCGATCTTGATTTCGGTGCCGGAATACGAGCTGAAGATCACCTCGTCGCCCTTCTTGACGGTGAAAGGAACACGNGCTCCGGTGTCCTTGTTGAGATTGCCGTCGCCGACCGCGACGATCTTGCCCTGCTTGGGCTTGTCCTTGGCGCTTTCGGGAAGATAGATGCCCGATTCGGTCTGNGACTCTGCNGCCTGTCGCTTCACGATGATCTTGTCGCCGAGTGGTCGAACCTTCATGTTGTCTGCTAACTCCTGAGTGGAACTGGGGGGCGTCGGCCCCGATTTGATGCGAATGGATGGAGACGTNAGTCTCAAGCCGCGGACCAATGGTCCGAATAATGACGGCGAACGATTCGCCTGAGAACCTCGAGCATCGGCTCGATCTTGATGGGTCCGTCCATGACCGTGTAGGCGCCTTCTCGAAGAGCGCTGCTCAGTCCTCTCGTGGCACCGCGAAGAGTCGCGGGTCGNGGCCTGACGACCACGGTGGGAGGTGGTGAATCCATTCTTCGGAGAAGCTTGAGCACACGCTCTCCGGAGGGNCCGTCCGCNGAGCGGTCGAGCGGAATTCGGAGGTCGATGACNGCGATATGAACCTGCTGGATCCGGATCAACGCCGTGGCCTCGTCGGCGGTGTCCGCCCTGAGACANTCGATCCCGATNGGCTCCAGCAACCGNGGCAACTGTTCGGCGAAATTCTCCCGTTCCCANCCGCCGTAGCTCAGCANCAGGGAAAGNCGATTCGTCCTGGAGGGTGTCTGNGNTTCNTGNNTCATCNCNGGGAGNGAGGCAAGCTCCGTGCCCAACCGGANGAGGAGAAATGACCGGCAAAGGGGCCCTGAAGCCTGAAAAAGCCACATCACTCCGAATCGAGGTGTCAGGGACCATCACNGACGCCNNGAACGCTGCCATTCTGGCACACGTCGCCGGGCGNTCTCATCGNACAATCCTCTTGCCGNTGAACCGNNAAAACTGCGATACTTGANCACTCAAGNGAGAGCAGATCACNCCNGTCNCCAAGTCCCCNTNGACCTCTTTCCCAGGAGCGCTCAATGTCCGCCGGTCTACCCATCGCCACGCTTTTTTCGANNCCCTCNGACCACCTNGGANAAGAGCTTGAAGTCACCGGATGGGTCCGGACCCGGCGNGATTCCAAGGCNGGGATCTCATTCGTTCAGATTTCGGATGGATCCTGNTTCGATGCCTTTCANNTCGTNGCGCCCGCGGAACTCGAAAACTACGAGTCGGANGTCCAGAAACTGACGACGGGTTGCGCNGTGCGATGCCNNGGGGAGATCGTCGAGAGNCAGGGCAAGGGTCAGTCACTGGAGATGAAGGCCAGNGCCATCGAGGTGGTCGGCTGGATCGAGGATCCGGACACCTACCCNCTTCAACCGAAACGTCACTCGTTCGAATATCTTCGGGAAGTGGCTCACCTCCGCCCCAGATCGAACACCTTCGGTGCGGTCGGTCGGGTNCGGCATTGCCTGGCCATGGCCGCGCATCGATTCATGCACGAGAACGGTTTTCTCTGGATACACACGCCGATCGTGACCGCGAATGATTGCGANGGAGCNGGTGAGATGTTCCGCGTGTCGACGCTCGATCTCATGAACCTGCCGAAAANNGAGGATGGCGAGATCGATTTCAGCCNGGACTTCTTCGGCANGGANTCNCATCTGACCGTGTCGGGGCAGTTGAACGTCGAAACCTGGGCGTGCGCGCTCAGCAAGGTGTACACCTTCGGTCCGACGTTTCGAGCNGAGAATTCGAACACCAGCCGACACCTCGCCGANTTCTGGATGATNGAACCGGAGATCGCCTTCGCCGATCTCGCGGACGATGCCGACCTTGCGGAGGCNATGCTCAAGTACCTCTTCAGAGCGCTCCTCGAGGAACGTCAGGATGACATGGGATTCTTCCAGCAGAGGATCGACAAGGGATGCATCGATCGACTGGAGAAGTTCGTGGACTCATCGTTCGAACGGATGGACTACACGGAAGCGATCGCGCATCTCGAGAAAGCGGTCGCGAAGGGCAAGAAGTTCGAATTCCCGGTCTCCTGGGGGATCGACCTGCAATCGGAACACGAACGGTATCTGACCGAGGAACTCGCGGGACGACCCGTGGTGGTCATGAACTACCCGAAGGACATCAAGGCGTTCTACATGAGAATGAACGAAGACGGGCGAACCGTCGCCGCGATGGACGTGCTGGCTCCCGGGATCGGTGAGATCATCGGAGGGTCGCAGAGAGAGGAACGGCTCGATGTTCTCGACGCCCGACTCGATGAGATGAACCTCGACAAGGACGACTACTGGTGGTATCGCGATCTGCGTCGATACGGAAGCGTGCCACACGCGGGGTTCGGCCTCGGATTCGAGAGAACGATCCTCTACGCAACCGGCATGACCAACGTCAGGGACGTGATTCCGTATCCCAGAACGGCGAATTCAGCCGAGTTCTAGTCGGTTTCACCACGCCCACCAGGGCCAGTTCCTCACCAGAGGATGACCCGAGACGTCGATCCAACCCGCCTGCCGAGGTGTCCAGTGGCCGACGGGAAGCGTGTCCATTCGCACACGTTTCCTCCAGTAGCGGGCGTTGGCGGCCGAGATGGCTTCACGAAGACGCCGATCGACATCCGACTCCTTCGGATCCACCCGGAGAACGTCGACGGGCTGGACGATGACTTCGATCCCGGTGGATTCGGAGACCGCATCCTGGACAGGAACCGATGCGGGAGGGGTCGAGAACGCGAGAAGACCGAAGGTGATCGAGAGAACAAGGTTCATGAATCGGGACCTCCGCTGTCACGTCCGATGTCGAGTTCCAGAGACACGTTGCAGATGTCTCCTTCCCGAACCATGAAACGCTTCAATGTCGAATGCGGTTCGGTGAATGAGCGCTTGAAGCCGCCGGCGAAGATGCTCTCCTCGAGTCTGCCGTCTCCGTTCTGATCCGAGAAGGCGATCACCATGTATCGCGCGGCGGGAAGGTCGAGAAAACGGACCAGGAACATCCCGTTGCGAGTGACTCCGGACGCCGCGGCGCAGCTTGAATCGAGACCGTCAGCGAAGTCTTCCGAAGCCTCGGACAGGAGCACCACCGTGACGGGTTCGTTCGAGTCACATGACACGTTGACGTGGATGCGCCCCCCACCGGGGTTCATCTGGAGTCGATCGGAACGCCAGGTCGATCGCCCGTCCCTAGTCGATTCGATCGAGGTGGAATGACATGCCGAAGCATTGACGAGCATGAAAGCGAGACACAGCAGGTGAAATGGATGCCGGGGACTGAGGAGTGATCGCAACATGGCCACACGATACCACGGCGGAAACGGACCACCGGGTGTTCATCGGGCCCAAGTCGCCTGAAACGCCGCCATTCGATCGATCGCACGCTCGGCCATCCGGGGATCCACACCCCGAGAGAGGGTGTTCAGAACCTTCCTCTGACGATCCTCGCGATGACAGCAGAGAAGCAGATCGACTCCGGCATTGATCGCTTCGACCGCCGCGGATTCGATCGGCATCCGACCCGCGATCGCGTCCATTTCAAGGTCATCGGACACGATCAGACCTTCGAATCCGAGCTCCCCGCGCAGAACGTCCTGAAGAACGGTGGGACTGAGCGTCGCGGGGCGTTCGGAATCGATCGCCTCGAAGAGAACATGAGCGCTCATGATCGAGGCGACTCCGGCCTCCACGGCGGAGACGAAGGGCCGCAGTTCGACTCGTCGAAGACGTTCAAGATCATGCGGAAGCTTCGGCAATTCAAGATGGCTGTCCTCGCTGGTGTCGCCATGACCCGGAAAATGCTTCGCACAGGCGGCGACCGAAGCGGCCTGCATCGTCCTGATCCAGATCGCTCCGAGCTCGGCGACGAGATCGGCATCATTCGAGAAGGACCGTTCCCCGATGACCGGATTGTCGGGATTGGAGTCGACATCGACCACGGGTGCGAAATTGAAATCGACGCCGACGGCTCTGAGTTCGCGAGCCGTCGCCATGGCCGCCTCGGCCACGGCCTCGGAACCGAGTCCGGCGAGTTCTCTCATGGAGGGTACGGGCGTGAAACCATCGATCAGTCTTCGACTGGCGCCACCTTCCTGATCGATCGATATGACGATCGGGCGTCCGGCCGCCTCGCGGAGTCTTCGACACGTCTCACTGGTGGCAGCGGGGTCGCCGACATTGCGCGCGAAGAGAATGATCGTCGAGACTCCGGCCGCGAACGCCTCCTCGATGAAGTCTGTGGGTTCGTCACCCTCGAAGCCGAGGCAGACCAGAGATGCGAGATCATTGGGAATGTCGAATGCCATGCGGCCAGAGTAGTCCAAGATCGAACAATCGAATCCCGAATACGGGCCGAGAAGGCGGTTCTGGAGGACTAATGTGAGTAATCATCGGGGAAAACCCGTTCATCAACTGGATTGTGCCCGCAAGTCGGTACCATCTTCTCTCCGTGCAGGGTGTAGCTCAGCTTGGTAGAGCGGCGGCTTTGGGAGCCGCAAGTCGCAGGTTCGAATCCTGTCGCCCTGATTGTTTCCGATTCGAGGACGAACCGCAGCAAGCGATGATGCCACTTCCTGCGCCAGTGCCATCCCTCATGAAGAGGATCCGTCATCGGAAAAACGATGTCTCGAACCGGAGCCGTCCCCTTGATCAGTCTTCTACTCACCGCACTGTGTCTGCAGGT
>PAQN01000004.1 GCA_002709755.1 Phycisphaerae bacterium | reverse complement strand
ATGGCGATCACGACCACGACCATGGCGATCACGATCACGACCACGAGCATGGCGATCACGACCACGACCATGGAGATCACGACCACGACCATGGCGATCACGACCACGACCACGATCATGCCCATCACAATCATGATCACGGACATGGACATGATCACCACCACGGACATCACCACCCGCATCTCGAAGTCGAAGACCTCGAACCACAGGACAAGGTGATCACCGGAATTCTGCTTTCGACACCCAGCCGTGGCGGTGGATCGGTCTCGGCGATCCTTCCACAGGCCTTCGACATGCTTCGGCGAGACACCTCGATCACCGTCGCCTCACCGAGCAATCAGGTCGACAGACTCTTTGCAATCGTGGGCAACGTCGACAGACTTCTGGTCGCCATGGCCTGGGTGGTCCTGGCCTCCTCAGGCATCGGAATCCTCCTGGCATTGTGGAATTCGATGGAACAACGGAGACGCCAGATCGCGATCCTCAGAGTGCTTGGGTGCTCCCGCGAACGGGTGTTCAGCCTTGTCATCACAGAATCGGTTCTGATCGGTTTGATCGGAGCGATCGCCGGCATCGCGGTGTGCTGGGGCGGCACGCTCATCATCGCGGATCAACTTCAGGCCAGACTGGGGATCGTGATCGACCCCACGCTCGAAGCCAGCACGATTCTCGTGGTGATCGCGGCGACGATGGCCCTTTCTGCCCTTGCGGGCGTGGCTCCGGCGATCAGGGCCTATCGAACGAGTGTGGCGAAGAACCTGCGTCCCATCGCATGATCGGATTCAGAACCCGTTGAACGGCGACATCTGCAGAAAGGTTTTCCTTGCGCACACTCTGGCTACTCATCATCATGATCTTCATCGGCGCGGCGCTGACGATCCTTCTGTCGAAAGAAGACGCCCCGTCGAGAACCTCGAACCCTCAGTTGTCCGACATGATGGAGGAATCACCGGACACGCCCCCGGCGTCGATTCCTGATTTGAGCGAAGGGGACGATGAGGAGATCGATTCCGCGAAGGCGCTTGCCGAGGATCTGGCCGACGCATCCACCACCCGACCCACGAAGACCGGGCCCTCCGAAATCGTCAGTTCCGGGCCCGCGCAGGACACATCGAAAGTCGATAAGGGAGGTCTCACGATCGGCATGGATCGAGAGATCAGTTCCGCCACGGTCCTCCGGGGCGACATCAAACGTGTCGGCCCGGATGAACTGGCGGTCGACGATGAATTCACACTTCAAGGCGACGGCACGCAGGAGAACCCCTACCGCCCCACCTGGGAATACCTCTACAGTGCCGGAGACACCTACGCACCACGACTTGGCAAGAACGAGATCCCTCAGAGGATCGCACTTCTCGATGGCAAATGGATCAACATCTCGGGATACACGGTCTTCCCACTGGTGAGCGGAAAGACCAAGGAGATGCTGGTCATGTTGAACCAATGGGATGGCTGCTGCATCGGCGTGCCACCGACTCCGTTCGACGCCATCGAGGTGGGACTGAACGAGGCCGTCATGCGCGGGCCGAAACACACGATCACCTATGGGACTATTACCGGACGGTTGAAGGTCGATCCCTACCTGATCGAAGACTGGCTGGTGGGCCTCTATCTTCTGGAAGAGGGAACGCTTCAACCCGGAATCTAGCGCCGCAAGATGACCCGAATCCCAGCGCTTGCACGCGTCAGTTCGAGGCCCGAAATTACCTTGAATCACGACGTTTCTTTTTAATCTCAAACAGGTTTCATACGCGTACAGAATTTTCTGTTTAGCCTTGTTTCGCTCCTTCGGTTTTGGAATGATGCAATTGCGAGATTTGCGCATCCCAAATTCTGGAGAGAGAGATGACACTTGAATTTGCTGTGGATCCAGCCCTCAACTGGACGAAGCAAGAGATCGACCACAGGAGCTTGCATCTGGACGTAAGCGACAACGCGATTTGGCGAGTCATCGATTCCCCCTACAGAATGCGTCTTTTCGAGATGATCAGAAGATCGGACGGCGTGACGATCAATGAACTCGCGAACCTGACATCGACCAATCCAGTCAACCTGTACTATCACATCAGAACACTCGAGGCGCACAAGCTCATCAAGGCCGCAGGCCATCGAGAAGGTGTGGCCCGAAGAGCGCCTGTGATCTACGTCGCGACCATGAGCAACATCCTGCTCAGCTTCAACCCGAACTCGAAAGTGGATGTCGAGAGAATTTCACACCTCCGAAAGACCTGGATCAGAGAAGCGGAGATCTCGCTCACGACCCCTCCAGTATCGGATGCCAACGAGGGGATGTCATTGTTCCGCTGGGAAATGCTCACAGACTCCCAGCAGGATGAGATCGCCCGTCATCTTGAAAGAGTCACAATGATTCTCGACCAGGCGAGGGACTACACGGATGGTGACGAGAAGCAATCACTTCATTACGTCGGATTCCAGATCGCTGATGTGCCGGAAGAGACACTGCCGGCGCCGCGAATCAGGGTGATTCCCCAGGAGACCATCCAGGATCGAACCACTCGATCGGACATGGGCCTGATCGAATCCAAACTCCAGGCCTGACCCTCGCAGCCATCTGCGTGTATCTTGATGCCGCAGGGCTGGTAGCTCAGTGGTCAAGAGCCCCCGACTCATAATCGGCGAGACCCCGGTTCGAATCCGGGCCGGCCCATTTTCTCACAACGAGGTCCGCTCCTTCGGGGACGCGATCAGAAAACCCCGCTTCGTGACCTCTTCCTTGATCGAATCATCATGAAGAGCCGGATTCGTGTGGTTGAGGTGAATGAACCGTATGGATCCGGGATTCCGACGCACACGGTCCGCGAAACGTTCCATCGAATCGATCATCGGTGGATGCGGAATCATCATGAGATTTCGTCCGGGTATCTCCCGCCCGTCGTAGAAGGTCGCGTCGACATAGGCGACATCGACGCCTTCGAACAACGAATCGACGAACTCGGGCCCGACTGACGGCGCATCCCATCGATCGATGTCGGGCACGAAGAGGACCGTCCGGTTGGGCCCGTGTATTCGATAGGCCATCGTGTCGGAGAATTCGTCGCGGTGAGGCACTGGAAGAGGTTCGATCTTCAGACCCGGCAGAAGCTCGAACGGGACACCCGGCTCGAACGTCTTAAGGGCGATCTGCTCGAGCTCGATCAATTGAGACCATGGACCGTTCGTACGCAGATACTCGGCGAATCTGGGGCTGACATGAACCGGAACGGAATCCGTCGAGGCGACCTCGCGGCCGAAATGAGCCAGCCCGAGATAGTGCCCGATGTGGGCATGAGTCAGGAGAACGCCATCGACCGGTGAACGACCTCTGCCCTCGACACCGGCGAGCTCATGCAGCATGGCGATCTGCTCATCGATGGCGGGTGTCGCTTCGATGAGAATGAGCTTGTCGTTGGTACGGTCGATGATTCCAAGGCAAGCGGGCAACTCGCGTCGACCGCTGATCCTCGCCTCCGCGCAGCACGGGCGTTCACAACCGACGTGGGGAAGTCCTCCATCCTGAGCACGGCCGAGCACCACGACCTCGTACCGCTGGCCGACAGGCGCCTCACGGACCTGACCCGGGGCGGAATCTGAAGACTGACTCTGGAGAAACAGACAGAGAACGCCGAAAATATGACTGAGAGTGATCATGAATCCAAGGTACTTGGGTTCTCTTCGATCTGCCGCTTGCCTGAGACCGAAAAGCGGGAGATAATTCCCCATGGCTTCCGAGCCCCACTCAAGGACCCCCAACGATGCATGTCAACGACTCCAGACAAGATCGAGGTGAACAGACGGCCAATGCCGCGCTGCTCGCGATCATGCTGTTGATCGCATCCGGTGCCGCGCTTCAGATTCAGAATCCGCATGTCAGGACGAATTCGTCCTTCAGTCGCATCGCAATGACCCAGGGATCCCACACCAGCGCCCAGGACCATCTGTTCTGCAGCGAGTTCTCGATCGAACACTGGGAACAGGGGGCGATGCCACGAGCGCAGGCCGTGAACGACAGTGCGCCTCACGAAGGCCTCGAACAGGCCGCCGACAGGGCACGTCGCAACCTGCCACCTCCGCACCGAGCCTGACGAGTTCGAAGGCGCCGCGGGGCGCAACGCACGAAAACAGGTGGCGACGACTTCCAGAGTGAAGTCGCTCACGCAACAGAAATACAGAATCTGATCGACACCGGACAGGTGTCATTTGAAAGGCATCAAGCCATGGCCGTTCCAATCATCGGTAACGTTTTGAAGAAGACTTTCGGCACCAGAAACGACCGCATGGTGAAGCATTATCTCACCAGAGTGGCGAAGATCAACGAGCTGGAAGGCGAATACATCAACCTCACGGATCAGGAGCTGAAAGCGAAGACGGAGGAATTCCGAGAGCGGGTCCGAAATGGAGAAACCGCCTACGACATGATCCCGGAGATCTTCGCCGTCGCTCGCGAGGCGATGGACCGATCGGTCGGCATTCGGAACATCTTCAATCCAGCCGAGGAGTTCGATCGAGAGCGTCTTCCTGAAGCGGTGCGCCCCCTATTCGACGAGACCAAGGCGAAGATGGAGGCCGCGGAGGATGCCCCACCGGAAGGCGAGCTTGCAGGCTGCTCGACGCCGACGCCCGCCTGGCAGTTGATCGACATACCCGTCGAGATCTACCACGCCGTTCGAGAACTTCATCCTGAATCGAGACCTCCGTATCGAGCACGTCCGTTCGATGTCCAGCTGATCGGTGGCATGGTCCTCTCACAGGGCAAGATCGCCGAGATGAAGACCGGTGAGGGCAAGACCATCGTGGCCCCACTGGCGTCATACCTCGCATGCATCGAGGAAAAGCAGGTCCACGTCATCACTGTCAACGACTACCTGGTGCAGCGTGACAGGGACTGGGTCTTCCCGTTCTATCGAGCCATGGGACTCACGGTCGGAGCCATTCATCCGCAACACATGCAGACTCCGGAAGACAAGAAGGTCGCGTACACGTGCGATGCGATCTATGGCACCACGAGTGAGTTCGGATTCGACTACCTCCGCGACAACATGAAGCTCGATCCGGAGATGCAGTTCCAGAAGAAGCACGAGTATGCCATCGTCGACGAAGTCGACTCCACCCTGATCGACGAGGCCCGCACCCCTCTGATCATCTCGGGACTGGCCCACCAGACGCGACCGAGATACGAACTCGCCGACCAACTCGCTCGGCACCTTGTTCAAAAGCAGGTCGCGTGGGACAAAGCCGACCAGAAGGTGGACAGCTGTCTCGTGGCCATCGCCGGCCTCGAAGGTGACGTCAGAAACGCCTCCGACAAATCCGTGATCCCGGCGCTGAAGGAGAAGATCGCGGCCAGACGCGCGGAGCTCCCGAAACTCGAATCGGAACGAGATCGCTTCACGCAGTACTACGAGATCGAACTCGACAAGAAGAAGGCGACGATCACCGACGAAGGGATCGCCGAAGCCCAGCGCAGATCCAACATCGGTTCGTTCTACGTCGGTGAGAACATCGACATGCCGCACCTTCTCGAACAATCGATCAGGGGCCACACCGTTTATCAGCGCGACCGTGACTACGTCGTGGCTCAGGACGAGAATGGCGAAGCCGGAATCGTGATCGTCGACCAGAACACGGGCCGAAAGATGGTCGGACGCCAGTGGTCCGACGGCCTCCACCAGGCGGTCGAGCGCAAGGAAGGGGTCCCGATCAAGGACGAGACCCAGACGATGGCCACCATCACGATCCAGAACTTCTACAAGATGTACGAACGTCTTTCGGGAATGACCGGGACCGCCGACACCGAAGCGACCGAGTTCCATGAGATCTATTCACTGGACGTGATCTCCATTCCGACCAACGTGCCCATTCAGAGACAGGACCGGAATGACTGGGTCTTCTCGACCGAAAAAGGCAAATGGGACGCGATCGTGAACGAAATCTCGCAGTACCACGATGCCGGACGCCCCGTGCTCGTCGGCACCACCAGTGTCGACAAGAGTGAGATGCTGAGTCGTCTGCTCAAGAGCGGAACCCAGATTCCGCACGAGGTCCTGAACGCGAAACAGCATGAACGTGAGGCGGACATCGTCAAGAATGCGGGCCAGCTGGGCGCGGTGATGATCGCCACGAACATGGCAGGACGCGGCACGGACATCAAACTCGGCAGGATCTCGCGGGAACAACTCGTCGACCACTGGAAACGACTGGACATCTGTCCCCGGGAGGTCCAGCCCGACTGGGAGGATGACGACATCCTGACGGCGGTCTATCGCCACCTCTGCATCAGACGTGCCGGGATCAAGAAGGATGAAGTCCAGCAGTTCGACCTCGGAGAAGCGAGGCGTGCCTTCATGCTCCACTGCGCGGACGAGCTGGCGGACAANGGACTGGGGCTTCGAATCCCCAAGCAACCANCCTCCGGNCCGGCCCTNANGGAATGGGAGANNGACCTCTCGGAGAGCCTGGACGATTCAGGCATGGCAGGNCTCCACAAGCTTCNGATGTGGACTTCGATCGAGGAACTCGGCGGCCTGCACATCGTGGGCACCGAGCGACATGAATCCCGCCGGATCGACAACCAGCTGCGCGGACGAGCAGGACGACAGGGAGACAACGGCTCCTCCAGATTCTTCCTCAGCCTTGAAGACGATCTGATGAAGATGTTCGCAGGAAAGATCGTGAACACGATTCTCTCGAAGAGCGGATTCAAGGAGGGCGTGGTGCTCGAGGCAGGCATGCTGACGAAATCGGTGGCGAGCGCCCAGCGCAAGGTCGAGGAGCGCAACTTCCAATGGCGCAAGAACATCCTCGAATACGACGAACCGATGGAATACCAGAGAACCTCCTTCTACGGGATGCGTCAACCGATCCTGGAGAGCGAAGGGATCAAGGAGCGAATCTTCGAACAACTGGAAAATGCAGTCTGGGAGAGCACCTCGACCTATCTTGGTCCGGATCATCGCAACAACTGCATCACGGAATGGATCTCCGAGAACTTCGGTGTCGAGATTCCCAAGGACCGATTCCGCAAGAAGGACAGGGAGGATCTGCATCGAATCGTCGCCGCGGAGACGAGGGAGGACTCTTTCTCACTGATCAGGATCACGGCAACCGAGTTCATGCCGGATGACGGTGATCCGGAGGACATCGAGTGGACGGGACTCGCGGACTGGTGCAATGACACCTACGGATCGCAGATCACCGGTGAGGAGATCCAGGGACTTTCGAGAAAACAGGTGTGCGATCGGTTCGACGAGGCTGCTGAAGCGAAGTTCTCGAAGATCTCGCTTGAGCCACTCGACAAGTTCATGGTTCCGGATTTCCAGAAGCAGGAGCTCTGCGAGTGGACCAATCGAAAATTCCTCACCAAGGTCACTCCCGAGGACCTCGAAGGACTGGAGTCGGTCGAGGATGTCTCGGCGAAGCTGATGGGTTCCATTCAGGCCGTGTACGCCGTTCGCGAGCACCAATACCCGATCAACCAGGCCATCGAACGCACGAACGTGCAGATGCAGAGCGATCCCAAGGCGGCAGTGACCAACTTCACCAGCTGGGTCAATTCACGGTACGACCTCAACTGGTCACCGAACGCCCTGCCCTCGGGGGACCCCGTCGAACTCAGGAAGATTCTCATCGAACAGTCTGAGAAATGGACACCCGAGCGGTTCGAGGAACGGGCCAAGGCGATCGCCGCACAACACGACTCGTCCGAGACCCTCGCGCCCTGGCTCCGTGAACACGCTCGAACCAAGCTGAAGGACGACGAGATCAAACGAATCGACGACGGCAGCGAATCCATCGTTGACGTGACCACCGGCGCCCTCAGGAGAACGTTCAGAAGCGAACTGACGGGATTCGAGCGCTGGATCCTTCTCCAGATCCTCGACGCCTCATGGAAGGACCACCTTCACCAGATGGACCAGGTCAAGGACGCGATTGGATTCCGCTCCTTCAGCCAGAAGGATCCTCGAATCGAATTCAAGCGGGAAGCCGCGCGACTCTATGACGAGATGCTCTCGGCCGTGGAGGACAAGACCACTGACGTCATCATGCGTGGCAAGATGTCCTACGGCGGGCAGGGCCAGAGTGCGCCGGGCGTCAATGCCGGAAGCCCTCAGCAGCAGGCCACGGAAACCGGAGGAGCGCCGGCGCCTTCGGCAGCGGCAACCGCCCGGGTGGATCCGAATCAGGCCAGCATGGCCAGCCCGGCGGCACAGAGACCGATCAGGCCGGCGGCTCAGGTCCAACAGAAGAAAACTCCGAGAAAGACCGGCTCACCCGGCCAGGCAGCCGTGCAGGCCATCGGACGGAACGAGATTGTCACACTGATCAATCCGGAGAACGGCGAACGCGAAGAGATGAAGTTCAAAAAGGCCAAACCACTGATGGAGCAGGGCTGGAGACTCGCTGAAGACTGATCTGCACCCACGGCGGGCTTGATATGAGCGTGAGAAACGCTATCCTCTTCCTGCCTTCGTAGCTCAGTTGGTTAGAGCAGCTGACTCTTAATCAGCGGGTCCTCGGTTCGAGTCCGAGCGAGGGTACTCAGCACAGGAACCTCCGCAACGCGGGGGTTCCTGTCACTTTTGAGCCCGACCAGAAGCGGCCCGGGCCGGAATCACATCGTGCCCCGCCCCCGTAATGCACGAATTGCATGGACCATGACTGGATCCAAAAGGTATCCTCATGGAGGTGCGAGCGTGCCATGCGGCCGCCCATCATCGACCCAGCCAGAGAACGCACGGATGCTGCTAGGTGAAATCACATGCTGGTTCTTCACGGAATCTCGTTTCAGAGAGAAGAATCCGTTTTCACGATTCGAAACCGAAATGCTTGATTCGATCGACGGAAGCGACGGCGACATGGAGCCGGCGGAGATCGAGTCGCTGAAGAAGACCATCCTCGAACGAACGCATCTGATCTTCGAGTCGGACCTGAGCTGGGGACAGAACATGTACAGCCGGGACAACCTCAGATGGGTCTCGTTCATCGCCGGATACACCCTCACGATCCGAGAGACATTCGATGACGGTGGACCGTTCATACGGAGACTCGAGAGACACATCTCCAGATACGGAACCTTTCGATGCCTGCCACTTTGGATGATGATCGCAAGAACCGTCATCATGCTCAGAAGAACTCTGCCGCGCAGACATGTGATACGCAGAATCAGGATGTCGAGCCTGCTCAGGCACACCCACCTCCCCTACACGTGCCGATCCAATTGGATCGGAAAGAGAAACTCCTTCTACGAGAATTTCTTCAACGCCCATGCTTGTCCAGAAGTCTGCGAGACCTTCGACGAGCTCGGACGGACATGGAGAGAACTTCTCTCACCGAGGGACCTGACCTGAAAACCGCCGACCAGATCGGCGAACAAGCCGGGAAGCACGACTGGCCGCGTCATCTTCGACCGGAGTTCCCTGAAAGGAGGCCACTTGATTGAAAGCTATCTGACACTCAGCATCCTCGCCGGATTGACGGGCATTGGACTCCTGGCATGGTTCACTCTTCGCAGGGCCTCCGGGCAGCCGGACGCGGCGGACAGTGCTGATTCGTGGACCCGAACCGATGAACGGATGCTGAAGCTCATGGAAGCCGGCAGCCTCGTGCTGACGCAGTACGACGCCACCGGTCACTTGAAGTACATCAGCCCGGAGATCAAACGGATCACCGGAATCGCTTCGATGGATTTCATCTCCGGGCGAAGACGTCTGGGCGATCTCGTCCACCGCGAGGACGCCGAAGCGCTGGCCGGACTCGAACAGGCACGTTTGGAGGGCAAAGAGGGACCCGCAGCCATCGACTGTCGGATTCACGACCAGAGAAACAACTGGCACTGGCTCCATGTCCAGCAACGCCGGATCACCTCCGGGGACCAGACACTCGGATATGAAACGATTGCGGTGGACTACACCGCTCTCGCCGAATTGAAGGCACAAAAGAAACGCACGGCGAGGCTGCAAGCGCTCAGCACCGAGGTTCTCAAGTCGTTCCTCGCCACGGACGACACGCGAGCCTCGCTGAACAGGAATCTCGAGGACATCGCACGGGAGCTCGAACTCTCCGAAGCCACGATTCATGAATTCGAGAGCCCCGAGGAATGCGCCATTCTGGGCAGCTGGATGCGTGAAGACGAGACCGCTCCCGCGTTGAACGATCGACCGCTCACATCCGAGGAATGCGTGGAAGTGAACACCGCCTGCGAAGGCCTGTCGCCACTGCGCTTCGGTCGCGACGCGAATCACACCATGAAGTGGACCCGGGCACTGTGCCGGAATCAGGAATCCTGGGATGGCCTCGTGGTTCCGGTCCGAGTCATGGGGGAACTCTGCCTGCTGCTCACCATGATCCGAGACCACGAGAAACCGTGGAATGCCGATGAGATCTCCGCCCTCCAGTTGATCGCTCAATCGATCTCACGTCGTCTGGAACGAGAACGTGCCGTTCAGGATCGGACGCAGTTCGATGAGATCAGGCGAGGCCACGAGCGCTCGGAGATCATCGCCCACCTGGCGTCTGGGATCGCTCATGACTTCAACAACATCGTCTTCGCGATATCCGGCCGGGTGCAGCTTCTCCAACGTCGCACGGAGGATGAAAAGACCAGGGAATCCCTGAACGAGATCCAGACGACGTTGAAGGGTGCGAAGGGACTCATTGGCGCCCTTCTCGCTATGCACAAGGGATCACCGAGACCGACTGGTCGGGTCCGCATCGCCCCCGAGACCAGAGCGGTGATCGCCATGATACGAAGACTCATTCCAAGAAGAATCGAACTGTCACTGGACATCGATGCGATCGGTGACGTAGAAGTCGAGCTGGGCGCCGAGTCCCTCCACCAGATCCTGATGAATCTCGTCGTCAATGCCAGGGATGCGATCAACAACAAGGGACGAATATCGGTCACGATGTCACGAACGACCGATGCCTACGACACGCCCATGATCTGCATCGACATCGATGATGATGGACCAGGGATTCCTGAAGAACGACGCACGGAGGTCTTTGAGCCATTCGTGACATCGAAATCCTCCTCACGAGGCACCGGACTCGGCCTCTCGATCGTCAAGAGAGTCATCAACGAGTCAGGCGGAGACATCGCCCTCGAGGACTCCCCCATGGGAGGCCTCAGAGTCCACGTGAGACTCCCCGCCAGCGCCGAGGAGGACCATGCACGAACGACTCCTGAATCGAAGACTGAACGATCCGATCTCGAGAACGGAGATCAACTGAAGAGAGTGCTCATCGTTGAGGACGACGAAACGATCAAGGCGCTGCTCACCCGTTTCTTCGAATCAATCGGAGTCATGGTCTCCAGCTTCAGTGATGCCAGAGAGGTCGAATCATCACTTCGTGAAACGACAACAACAATCGACGTCCTCGTGATGGACATCGATCTACCGCACAAGACCGGGATCGAATGCATCAGGGAGATACGTGGGCAGGGAATCCAGACACCCTGCATTCTCATCACGGGCGGACTGTCGGAAAAACCGGACGGAATCGACAATCTCGGTTTCCTGAGAAAGCCGTTCGAGATCGAAGAACTCGAGACACTCTGCCTCCGGATGCTCAGGGAATCGAGGGAATCCTGAAAAGCGCGGATCCACCGCTATTGGAGTGACTTCAGATGAGCGAGGTACCAGAGAGCGAGGAGGACTCGATCGTGGACATCAAGCTTGTTCATGACGGACTGCGTGTGCTTCTCGACGGTCTTCACGGAGATGTGCAGAAAACCGGCGATCTCCTTCTTCGAATACCCCTTCGCGACGTACTCGAGTGTCTCCCACTCGCGGGTCGAAAGCATCTCCGTGCGAGTCGAAACATGACCGTTGTTCTCGACAAGTCGCTTCTCGATCGCCGGTGAGAAGTATCGCTTGTTCTTCATCACACAGGCGATCGCATCGATGATCAGAAGTGCGTCGTCAGACTTGCTGACGTAGCCCTGCGCATTCACCCTGAGCGCCGATGCGATGTCATGATCCTTGTAGTAGCCGGAAAGAAAGATGATCTTGACCTCAGGCTTCAGGCGGCAGATCTCCTCGGCGGCGTGAAAGACATCGAGGCCCGGCATCTCGATATCGAGTACCAGCACGTCGGGGTCGTGCTTCATGACGGAATCGATCGCCTCCGAAGCCGTACCGACGTCATCCATCACCTCCAGGGACCGTTCATCTTCGAAGGCGTCAAGGAGAAACTTGCGCTGACTCGGGTGATCGTCAGCAATGACAACGGAAATCTTCTTCAAAAAACAACCCCTTTTGAGACATCATCCTACCACCCGGAATCGAATTAACCATGTTTCTGGAGCCAAAAAACGGCCCTGTAGAGCAATTGAGGCGGGTTTCATGACCCGGCGATCGGAATGGGGAAGGTACCCCATAGAGGAATCAATGAATCATTGATTTTATAGATTGCCGGGAAGATTTCAACGCTGGTTCTGCGCGACTTCTTCCAAAGAATTCTCAATCGTCCATGACGCCCACCGTCAGGGAATTCGATGAAGGCAATGCCGTAGGAGCACCGTCCATGAAACAGTCCAATTCAGAAACCAGGGAAGACTTCGTGATGAGACTCTTCGAAGCCTACTACACACGAGTGTTCGCATTCACGCGAAAATGTGCACCCCAGGATGTCTCGGAAGATGTCACGCAGGAGGTGTTCGTACGACTTCTGCAGCACCCCAGACTGGAAGAGCTCGATCTGTCGGTGAGCTACCTCATCAAGGTCGCTCACAATCTGCTGCGAAGGCGTCATGCCAGAAGCACCAGACACCGTGAGATTCTCGAGACGACAGTGACCGATGAGATCATCCAGCGCCATGGACGCCCCGCCGCGCCGTCACGCACGCCGGTCGATGACAAGTCAGAGAACTTTCACCTCGATGAAGCGTTGAATCAGTTGAGCTCCGACGAACGTGATGCGATTCGTCTGATCGTCCAGGACGGAAAAAGCTACACGCACGCCGCCGAGGCTCTGGGCGTGACCGTCACCACGATCAACAACTGGAAACATCGCGGGCTCTCGAAACTCAAGAAGATCACCCAACTCGAAGCGATCAGCGAAAGGACCGGGCCGGTGCTGGGCTGATGCAGACTTTCTCTCCAGAGTGCCAATCTCCTATTTCTCTCTAGATTTCAATCCTTTCGGGGATGGGATCCTTGCCGGCAGCCGACGTCCAGACGGCTGCCGGTTTTTCATGCAGCGGGTTGACATGTAGCCATGGCTACATATGATGTAGCCATGGCTACAAATAAGGCTGGCACCAGCCAGGACAATGTCTTTCACAAGACGCGTCGGGATCACTCGAACGAGATCGCCGAGGACTACGTCGAGGCGATCGCCCAGCTTCACTCCGAGGATGGGGCCTGCAGGGTGACCAGACTAGCCAGACGTCTGGGGGTCTCACACGTCACCGCGAACCGGACCGTTGCACGTCTGGTCAGTCGCGGCCTCGTCACGACCAGCCCCTACCAACCGATCGAACTCACTGACTCAGGAAGAAGACTCGCTCGAACCGCGAAAGCACGACATGAGATCGTGATCGACTTTCTCATCAGCATCGGAGTTCCCGCCGAGATCGCAACGGCGGACTCGGAGGGAATCGAACACCATTGCTCCCCTGAAACTCTGAAAGCCATGAAACACTTCTCCAACACAAGGAACCATTGACATGCCGTCAATACTCAGACATCGCTCGATTGTTCTCACTCAGATCCTCATCATCTGCATCCTGTTGATGCAATCCTGCCGGCAGGATTCCGAGTCCGCAGACCGCAGCGAAGGCGCCGGTGAAGCCACTCCCGTCAAGGTGGTGACGACGACTGGAATGATCGCGGATCTGGTGCGCAGCATCGGTGGAGATGCCGTGTCGGTGCGGAGCCTCATGGGTGTGGGCGTGGATCCTCATCTCTACAAACCGACCCGTGACGACATCACGGAGATTCTGGACTCTCAGATCGTGTTCTTCAACGGCCATCACCTGGAGGGGCGCATGGGCGAGATTCTCGAACGTGCAGGCGAAGACCGACCCACGATCGCCATCGCCGAAAGTGTTCCGACGGATGATCTCCTCTTCCCCGACGGTGTGGATCACCACCCCGACCCGCACCTCTGGCTGTCACCAAGGCTGTGGGGAATGTGCTCCAAATCGATCCTGGATGAACTCATCGAGATCAGGCCGGANTCGGCAGAGNNCTTCAGGACNAATCANCNGAAACTCCTGNCGGAGTGCCGNGAGATGGAGTCCTACGGACGAGAGGCCATCGGCACGATCCCCCAGGAGTCGAGGCTCCTGATCACCAGCCATGATGCCTTCAGCTATTTCGGACGGGCATTCGACATCGAAGTCAGAGCCATCCAGGGAATAAGCACGGAAAGCGAGGCCGGCCTCTCCGATCTCGAAGCGCTCGTGACTCTCGTGGTGACCCGCGACGTACGCGCCGTCTTCATCGAATCAAGTGTCCCCCGACGTAGCATCGAGGCCTTGATCGAGGGGGCGGCGGCGAANGGACACGATGTCNTCATCGGCGGGGAACTTTACAGCGACTCGATGGGTCCCGCGGGAACACCGGAAGGCACATGGANGGGCATGGTCATGCATGACATCAGGACCGTCACCAGCGGTCTNGGTGGCTCGCTTCCCTCTGGACCAGACGCCGGGACCGATGCCGCCCAATGAANAGTCCGACCCACCATCCAGTGGCGCGCGCCGAGCACTCACCTGACGCCCCNCTTTCGATTCATGCGATGACCGTCGCCTATGACCGTCGTCCGGTCCTGTGGGACATCGATCTGGACATCCCTCCTGGCTCGCTGGTCGGCGTCATCGGCCCCAATGGCGCCGGCAAGAGCACCCTGATCAAGGCCGCTCTTGAACTGATGCCTCGCCTCAGCGGCCACGTTCAGGTGTTCGGACGACCCTACGCCGTCCAGAGGGAGCGTGTCGCATACGTCCCGCAACGAGAGTCCATCGACTGGGACTTTCCGGTGAACGTGCTGGATGTNGTCTGCATGGGGCTGTANCACACGCTNGGCATGCTCCGACCGGTGAACCGGNAGATCAGGCGAAAAGGCCTTGACGCGCTGGAGGAGGTCGGACTCGCCGAATTCGCTCGACGTCAGATTTCNCAGCTTTCCGGAGGGCAGCAGCAGCGGGCGTTCCTGGCAAGAGCCCTCGTCCAGGACGCCGATCTCCATCTCATGGACGAACCGTTCGCCGGAGTCGACGCTTCCACGGAGCAGACGATCATCTCCCTGCTGCGTGGGCTTCAGACCAGAGGGCGCACGACCATGGTGGTGCACCANGACCTCCAGACGGTCTCTGAGTACTTCGACCATGTGCTGCTGCTCAATACACGAGTGGTCGCATTCGGACCCACGAAGGACGTGTTCACGCCCGAAAACATCGAAGCGACCTATGGCGGAAAACTGACCCTGCTGGATCGTGCCGCGAAGGCCCTTGCCGGACACTCGCGAGGAGTCGGCCGATGACCGACGCGCTGCTGGCCACTTCGAACACATCATTTCTCGACCTTCTGATGCTTTCGAATTGGAACACTCGGGTCGTGGTTCTGGGCGTGTCCGCACTGGGGGTGGCGGGAGGCGTGGTGGGCTCGTTCATGCTGCTCAGACGCCGTGCACTTCTGGGGGACGCTCTCAGTCATGCAACGCTTCCTGGGATCGTGCTGGCATTCCTGCTGGCCTCGGCGTTGGGATTCGGAGCGAAGTCACACGGACTACTCATCCTCGGAGCGACGGGCTCGGGAATCCTTGGAATCCTCGCGGTCCAGTGGCTGACGACGGCGGGCCGCCTGTCGGAGGACGCCGCGCTCGGGGTGGTCCTGAGCACGTTCTTCGGGGCGGGCGCCGCCATGTTGGGACTCGCGCAGCAGGAGACCAGCGCCAGCGCGGCCGGACTGGAGACATTCATCTACGGCAAGACCGCATCCATGCTGGTGAGGGATGCGNTGGTGATCGGAATCACGTCATTCATCACGATNGTGACGTGCGGCATCTTCTTCAAGGAATTGAGACTGAACTGCTTCGATCCGGAATACGCCCGAGGCAGAGGCATGAAGACACTCGGCTACGATCTGCTTCTCATGGGCATGGTGATCGCGATCGTGGTCGTCGGTCTTCAGGCAGTCGGCCTGGTCCTCGTGATCGCGGTGCTCGTGATTCCACCCGCCGCCGCGAGATTCTGGACCGACAGAACCGGNNCGCTTCTGTGCGTCTCGGGCCTCATCGGNGGGCTNGGAGGATGGACGGGAACACTGTCAAGCGCGNTGGCCCCGGACCTTCCCGCNGGAGCGATGGTCGTTCTGGCGCTGGGGGCNNTGTTCCTCATCAGTCTGATCCTGGGAAGNCAACGAGGCCTGCTTCGNCGCGCGCTTCGCATGAACCGACGTGCNCGACTGATGGANCGGGAACATGCNCTNCGATCGATCTGGGANAGCATCGAGCACGCGAACNNGGNATGCTGCNTCAAGGAGGAGATCNCCCTTCGCGGNGGCTGGGCCAACNCTCGAACCTGTGATCGTCTNCGTCGNGCCGGNCTGATCACGACCAGTGGNACGCGAGATGGGATGGAGATTCGATTCACNCCGCAGGGCGAGCGCCNNGCCGNGGAAGTGGTCCGCCGNCATCGACTCTGGGAACACTANCTGATTCGACGNGCGGANTTCGATGAGGAACACGTCGATCGCGGCGCGGACGATCTCGANCATCTCCTCCCGCTCGACCTCCTCGACCAACTCGAGAAGGAATTGAACACNNTCCCCGGNGCGATCCCCCCGAGCCCGCATCCCATCCCGATGCCTGCCNCGANGCGCAAGGAGGATGCCTCAGGATGATGGANTGGAACCTCTTCTTCGACGGATGGATCATTGCGATCGCGGCGACCTGTGCGATGGCCTGCGCCCTGCCCGGATGCTTTCTCGTCCTCAGAANGATGAGCCTCATGGGNGATGCCATCAGTCACGCGGTGCTTCCCGGCATCGCGATCGGNTTTCTTCTGACCGGATCCCGCTCGAATGGCATCATGTTCATCGGGGCGATCATCGCGGGTTTNCTCACCGCCTTCTTCTCNCAATGGCTGAAACGNTTCGGCANGGTGGACGAAGGGGCCGCNATGGGGGTGGTGTTCACGATCCTGTTCGCGATCGGCCTTCTGCTGATCGTNCGGGGCGCCGATTCCGTGGAACTCGATCCNAGCTGCGTGCTNTACGGCGCCCTCGAATTCGCNCCACTCGACCTCGTCACGNTCGGGTTNCTGGGTGGNATCGANGTGCCNCGAGCCTTTNTCATGGTGACCGCCGTGCTGGTNATGAATCTNCTGATCCTGNCNTNCTTCTTCAAGGCGTTTCGAATCGCGGCATTCGATCCCGCCCAGGCACATGTGCAAGGCATGCGACCGGGGTTCATGCATCATCTGTTGATGGGCATGACCGCGATCACCACGGTGGCGTCGTTCGAAGCGGTTGGAAGCATCATCGTGGTCTCGATGATCATCGTGCCGGCGGTCTGCGCGCGACTCTTCGCGAATNGGCTGATGGGNATGGTCGCGCTCTCATCGATCCTTGGAATCCTCTCGGCGGCCATNGGCCACCTGGGCGCCGTCGAACTCCCCCACGTCATCGGCTACGGCTCCATTCCAACCTCGGGCATGATCGCCGTGATGAGCGGCGGTTTGCTCTTCATCGGAGTCCTTGTCAATCCGACCCATGGAGTGATTCCAAAGGGCGTGCGGCGCTGGCGCTTTCGCCTTCAGACGACCGCGGAGGACCTCCTCGCCCTGGCATGGCGGCTGGAAGAACGAGGTGGCCAGGCTTCGACGCGCATCCTCACCCATGATCTGATGCTCGCACGGCGCCTCTCGCGCCTCGAGATCGGCTGGAGCCTTCGTCGCCTGCTCTCCTCTGACGAGCTCAGACGGTCGAAAGATGGCTTCGTCCTCACCGACAGGGGGCGGCAACGGGCCACGACACTGATCCGGTCACACCGGCTCTGGGAGGCATGGCTGGCCAAGAGCGCCGGACTGGCGCCGGATCATGTCCACGACACCGCGATGCGCCTGGAACACGTCACTGACGCAGCCATGCTCGAACAGCTGGCGGAGGAGACGGGGACCCCCACCACCGATCCTCATGGCCGATCGATCCCGAAGTGACGCCCCCCACGGGCGGCTGCGCTTGTCAACCAGGCCCACCGCGAAAGAGCCACAGGTACAGGAAGACACCGAGCACGCAGATGCCGATGAAGGCGTACCAACGCCTCATCATGTCGCTGGTGAGAGGATGTCGACGCTGGGCACCTTCCGGAATCCAGCTGTGGCAGGACGGACAGATGTCAGCGAGATCGGAGATCTCCGCTCCGCATTCGGGACAGTACCCGAGCGAGGAGTCAGCGCCGCCGAATCGACGGATGTCATCCTCGCTGGGTCCTTCGTCCTGTTCGAATCGCCTCGGCATGACATGACTATACTCAGCATGATCTCGNCGCGGNCACTCAGTCCGAACATCCGNNACATGAAGGGAANCATCATGCCNCCAGCCAGTTCGACCATGCTCCCACTGGGCACCATCGCCCCCGANTTCGCCCTCGAGGCCGCCGCAGGCGGNNGCCACCGAATGGCTGANTGCATGGGNGCCAAGGGGCTTCTCGTGGTCTTCATGTGCAACCACTGTCCCTATGTGAAACACATCGACGAGGAGCTGGCGAGGCTTGGCGAGGATTGCCGCGCGATGGGGATCGGCATGGTCGGCATCATGAGCAACGACATCGAGAACTATCCCGATGACGCACCGNAGAGGATGGTCGAAACCGCGAAGGCTTGCGGGTGGTCGTTTCCCTACCTGTTCGATGCGGACCAGTCCGTCGCGAAAGCGTACACCGCCGCATGCACACCCGACTTCTTCCTCTTCGACTCGGANAAGGCCCTCGTCTATCGAGGCCAGCTGGATGACAGCAGACCCAAGAGCGACATCCCGGTCGATGGACGTGATCTCAGAGCGGCCTTGAGCGCCCTGGCATCAGGTGATCCGATCCCGTCNGATCAGAAGCCCGCACTTGGATGCGGGATCAAATGGGTCCCGGGAGAGGCTCCCGCCTACATGGACGGCGTGAGCTGAACAACGGCGGAGGACACGACGTTGGCCGGTCGAGAACGGTCAGTCGAGACCGGTCATTCGAGGTCCACCGGCTTGTACCCGCCTCGTGACTTGAACCAGAGAATCAGGACGCAGTAGCTGAGGAACATGAAGACCGCCGGCCCCGCCGCGAATCGCAGNGCGGTGGCCTTGGCCTCCTTGGTCAGACCTTCGAAGACGTCACGTTCACCGAGAAGGACCTCGAGTTCACGTGCTTCGGCCTCAGCGAACTCGGTGGCCTCGTCGGCCTTGTTTCCCTGGAGCACTTCGATACGCGCCTCACGCTCGGTGACGACGTCCTGATCGACGGACTTGTAGTCACCGAAGATCGAGGTCTTCTCCTCGTCGGCGACGTACTTGGCGTAGATCGCCTCGTTGCCCTGCAGNCTGTCGTGAATCCGGGTGTCCTGGAGATTCCCCAGCAACGGGGCGCCGATGATCCCCACGCCGAGCATGCCGACACCGGCGATGGAGTTCAGAGTCAGGGCGCCACCTTCCGGGAACTGCTCGGAGACGATGCCCAGGGTGACCGGCCAGAAGAACGACTGTCCGATTCCGTAGATCGTCGCGAAGATCAGGATGACGCCAGCCGCTTCCGCTCCGGCGAGCATGAAGATGCCGACCGAGGCGAACGCCGAACAGATCGCCAGAATCGCGAGCGGGCTCAGCTTCTTCGAAAGAGGGCCGATCAGGAAGAAACGAAGCATCATCATCACGAAGGCCGTGTAGATGAGCATCCAGGTGCCACTGATGTCGAACTTCGCCAGCGCCGGCGCCAGCAGATCCTTGATCCAGGTGTCGGTGCCGAGCTCGGTGGTCGCCAGAGGAATCATCAGCAGCAGCAGAACGATGAACAGGACCCGTCCCGGGTTCCCCTTGACGACGAACGCGTACCCGAACGTCACCGCGGCGATCGCACCCCAGGCGATTCCACTGCTCCAACCGAAGACGCGTGCCATCTCGAGCACGATCATGACCGCGATGATGAACGCGCCGACGAAGCCCGCCTGCTTGAGCATCGTGAGGTAGGGAATGCCCGCGGCGACACGTTCGTTCACCGGGAACGATGTTCTGATCAGAAGCGCCGTGTAGATCACGACCGGGAAGAGCAGAACCGCGACCTGCCACCGCCAGACGAGCTCGAGGCCGCCCGACCCGACGCTGAGCGCCAGAAGACCGGCCAGAACGATGCCACCGGGCCAGCCCGCATGAAGAATCGTGAGCCATTTGGTCTTCTGCTCTCGGTAGACGGTCGCGATGACGGGATTGATCACGGCTTCGACGGTGCCGTTTCCGAGCGCGCCCACGAAGGACCCGATCCAGAGCCACCAGTAGCCTTGGAGGTCGTCAGGCACCCAGGACATGCCCGCGGTCATCAACATGACCGCCTGGATGACGTGACAGATCACGGCGAACCACATCGAGACCTTGTAGCCGATCTTGTCGATCACCAGCGAGAAGAGCACGATCGAGATCGCGAAGGGCCACAGTCCGGCCCCGAAGATCTCACCGACCTGGGTGTCGCTCAGATCGAACATCGGCTTCCAGACGTCGTTCAGCAACGCGATTCGGACCATGAATCCGAATGACGTGGCGATCAACGCGATGAAGCAGGTGATGAACAGGAGTTTGCGGCGATCTGCGGGAAAGGCCGGTGCGGTCATGTCTTCATTCCTCGTAGGTGGGTGTGACTCAGTCCGAACATCTGACACCCGAATCCTACAGGATCGGCCGGAGACGGANGTCAAAANGACAACCGGGATGCGCCATGCGCATCCCGGCTGAGGTGNTCTCCGCGCCCTTTCAGGCAACGAGGCGGACGGGACTCGAACCCGCAACCACCGGCGTGACAGGCCGGTACTCTAACCAATTGAGCTACCGCCCCTGACGGGGACTCGAGCGCGCCAGACGACCCGGGGGTCCAAATGNCGTTCTCGTGAGTCGGGAAGTATACCACCCCCCCTCAATCGGTCAACCACGGACCAGATTCCATCCGATCTCCGGGCGATCGGAGCTCGGATGAGGTGGTTTTCGGTCCCTCTTCAGTCCCTTTTCGAGAGATCAGCCGATAGTCTGGACAGTGTCAGGAGAAGAACGGATGTCCATGCAGACCAACACGCTTCCGGAGGANTGGTTCGAGATCATCGAACCAGGTGTCCGTCGCCTCGGCCCTCCCGGCATCTCCTTCGAATGGCTGGATCTCGCCCTCGACGTGGCGGAACCGGGGCTTGCCGTCATCGAACGCTGCCTCGATCGCCTGNACATTCCACGTGAAGTGATGGAGGTCCTTTCAGAGAGCTCCGGAGAAAGCGTCAGATACCGCCACAGTGGCACCAGCATTCTTCGTCTGGAGCTGCCACCGACCAGTCAACCCGGAAGCGAGATCGAGGACGCGCTGGTGATCACCGCGGTCACCAAGGGCGAACGCATCTTCACCATCGGGTGGCATCGCCTGCACGTGATCGATGAAGCCTGCCTTTCGATCGCTCAGAATCGTGACGAACACGTCACGCCCCTTGGCGTGCTCTCGGAGATCGGCGATGAATTCATCGATCACATCCGACCGATCGTGCGTGAATGCGCCATCCAGCTCGACCGGGCCGAAGCCGAACTCGAGGAGAAGGGCCGCGTNAAGGAGGCCTCGATCGGCGAGATCCGCCGGACCCTGCTGACGATCGACCGCTCACTCGACCCGATCCAGACGGCGATCGGCCGTTCCATGCTCGACTTCTCCGCCGAGCTCAGAGAACGGGATGTCACATCACTCAAAGGTCTTCTCGGCCGGGCGAACGGACTCGAGCAGCGTGTCCACAGCCAGCTTGATCGCGTCCGGGTCCTGGCCGATCGCGAGCACA
Organism: Phycisphaerae bacterium; assembly: GCA_002709755.1. GTDB lineage: Bacteria > Planctomycetota > Phycisphaerae > Phycisphaerales > SM1A02 > UBA8087. The sequence goes on along the minus strand of PAQN01000004.1, from coordinate 16,212 downwards.
TGATGGCGATGGACGAGATGAGCACGTCCATGTACCGGCTCAGCTGGATCGCGACGATCTTCCTTCCCCTGACGTTCGTNACCGGACTNCTGGGAATCAACGTCGAAGGCATCCCGGACGCCGATGATCCGAACGCCTTTCTCATCGTCTGCGGCCTGCTGGCCTTGACGGCGATCGGCACCGGCATCGGACTTCTGATCGCGATGAAACTTCGTGGGAGATCCGGTCGCTGACCGATGCCATGCACGCACCCGACCCGAAACCCCCGATCGTGATCCATGTCCCGAAGACCGGCGGCACCACGCTGATCGTCGCGATCAGCGGGGAACGACGCCAGCGCAGGGCGGANGACACCTATCGCCACATTCTCTGGGTCGATCCCACGAGGAGAGAGCGGATGATCTCGAACGCGGGAGACATCTTCCAGGCGGGCGGCGAGACCGCCTATCAGGGTCGGCGGCTGACGCTCGTTCTCAGAAATCCCATCGATCGACTGGAATCGGAGTACAACTTCCTTCAGAACAGAACNGAATTCCGGGAGCTCTGGACACGAATCAACTCGACGGAGTACCCATCGACCTTCGGNGCGTACGTTGAAACGGAATCCGCCACGGAGAGCATCACGAAATTCCTGCTTGGGAGGGATCTGTTCGACCCATCACCGGTCGAGCCAGCGGAGTTCGACCGCCTGGTGGAGAGACTCGACCAACTCGAGTTCACCTTCGGCCTGACCGAGGACATGCCGGGCACCATCGCCAATGCCGAGCATCGCCTGGGCATCGTGTGCGAGAAGGAACTGGAACGACATCGCACCAGCATTCACAAGGCACCGAGAGGCGATGACTGGCCCGAGATCGAAGCNGCCTTCACCATCAGAAACCCTCTGGACCTGCGACTCTACGAGGAGGTCCGAAGCCGCTTCNAGGCCCAGTCAGCCGAACTTCCGGATGATGCCGTCGANGGGANNTCCTTCGTCGGCGGCGCCTACGATGGCCTGCTGGGGTACGTGCGCAGCACCGACCGTCGCGTGCCATTCGAGATTCATCAGGAACACATCTCGGACAAGGCCGCATTTGTGGCATGGAAGCAGGAGAACATCCACGCACTGCTCCACATGCATGTGATGTCACTCANGACATGCGACGACGATGGCAAGACATACCTCCGGGAATGGATGCACCGTGCGGCGGATAAGTTCNTNNNNGAGNGCGAGATATTCGNGATCGATTNCGATGATCCGCTGAAATCACTTGAANAGTTGACCAAGCANCTCTTCGGACGGATGGACTGATAAACTCGTCCGAACNNACGATTCGNGTTTTCTCCCTGATTGCCTGCCAGACAATTCGAAANCNCCGGGTTCTGATGTACGTTTCATTGTCGATAGCATGAACGATTCATCNNCCGGANGAACTGCCGGAATTCACACGGAATAATGAGCGATCTTCAGTTCAAAATNCTCACCACGGACGAGCAGATCCGNAGNCACNTGGANGAGTGGAAGACGGTCGCGANCAATCCGCTTCGCGCATCCCGANGTGGTCCTGCGNCTGTGNCGGAGCGACNGACACATCNTGANNCCNTNCGTGCCGATTCTCGTCGACGACGAAGGCCGCATCGCGTGCATGTTCGCCTCNCGNATCGAACGCCAGTTCATCGGNCGNGATCAGTATCTTCCGCTTCCNAAGGCACGGGTCAGGAAGNTGACGATCCCACCGGGNGGCATCTTCGGCCGNGCTGCCGCGNCGAACGTCGCCAGACTTCTGAGNGAGACCATGCTGGCGGTCAGGAGCGAGAAGNTCGACATCGTCGANCTNCCCCCCATCGACAAGGGCGANCCNCTTCTGAACGCCCTGAACGAGTGCANCAGCAAAGCCTACAGAAAAGCTCTGTGCACGGAGGAGGAACACTGGCGACTGGAGATCGCCGAGGATTTCGACCGACAGATGCTCCTTCTCGGAAAGAGCACCAGAGGCACTCTTCGGCACAACCTGAATCGATTCAACCGACTCTACGAGGGTCGATTCGAGATCAGGATCTTCTCCGACATGGACGAGGTCGACGAGGCGCTGACGTTTTGCCAGGAGATCGACGAACACTCCTACCACAGAGGACTCGGGGTCAACGTCGTCAATGATGAAAGAACGAACGCGGTGTACAAGGGGCTTGCCGCACAGGGCAACCTTGAAATCTGCATCCTGTTCATCGATGACACGCCCCTGGCATTCCTGAACAACGCGGTGATCAAGGGCCAGCGCATCGGAACGCAGATGGGGTTCAATCCGACCTTCTGCAAATACCCGCTCGGAACGATTCTTCTCTTCGAGACGGTGAGACGGTACATCGAGACCGGACGAAACGAGCCATTCGACTTCGGCATCGGCAAAGCGGACTACAAGTCGAGACTGTGCACGAACGTCGTGATCTCGGAACAGCGAGAGCTGGCGACGCGAAGGGCGATGTTCAACCCCCTCTACCTCTACATGGTGACCGTCTTCAAGCTCGGCATGATGACGAGATCACTCTTCATCAAGCTGAATCTCGAGGATTCGGCCCGAAGATGGTTGAGGAACTTGAAGAAGAAAATGGCACCTAAGAAAGTCGTTTAAGCGCCCACTCGACGCCACGCCTTCCGCAGCCTGGCCTCGCTGAGTGCGTCGTAGCATGCAAAGGCGACCTTCTCCGGCCAGGAGCCAGCCTTGCCCAGGATCGCACGTCGAAGACGCCATGAAGGACGGACGGTCCCGAGTGCGTCCTGCATCATGGCCACCCAGTGGTCGAGCAGCCCTTCGAGCTCATGATTGAGACCGACCACACGGTCGTGCCAGAGATCCGCCAGATACCAGCGAACGATCTCCGGCATCTCATGATCCTGATGCCCCGAGCCCTCGGGACGCACGCGAGGCGCGACCTCCTCGAGAGGCGGCTTCCAGGACGGATCAGCGCCCACATGCCGGTAGATCGCCTCGAGCATGGGGATCGGATCACCCTTGATGTCGTCGAAGAGTGCGATGTGCACCTGCGCGGGGCCGAAGGCCGAGCGCCAACGACGGATGATCTCGCTGTAGTCGGTGTATCGCCTGACGCGTGCGCGCTCGAAGTAACGAAAAAAGGTCCCGGGAGACAGATCCTTGAGCGTGTTCTTGCCGTAGTGCCCGAGGTCGAGATGCGCGCCCGACCAGCAACGGTCGATCGGATTTCGCAACGTCAGTACGATCCCGGCATCGGGCAGGAGACGTGCGATCGAATCGACCGAGGGCTGGCTCAAACGAGCGTAGAACGGTGTGACCTCGCCGCGAACCGGCGCCGGGTGGTCACCTTCCGCCGGGTCGAAGTGGCGCCAGTACCACTCGAGATCCCGGGAGAGGATCCACTGATTGAAGTAACAGACCTGCTTGGGGTCGCTCATCTGGATGTCGGGGTGCAGCGCAAGAGACCTGTGAAGCCAGGTCGAGCCGCAACGGGCCGGGCCGATACCGAGAAATGTGGGTTTCATGACGAGCCACCAGATGGATCAGGAACGGCCACGCACGGGACGCACGTTATCGAATGAGATCTGAATCGGACACTTCGACGTCCCGACCGCACAAATCATGATCAAGCGGACAGTGCGAAACCACGCACGGATCACACAGGTCATGACCGACCGACCACTTAGAAGCAGTCCCCCCATGAAGCGGGCTCAGGGCGCGTTTGCTGAAAACCAGACGAAATCAGCCAGGGGCTGGGTCGTGGATGGCGATTTGGTGGTGACCTGAGGCTACTTGGCAGCGAACCAGTCGCGACCATGGGCGGCGTCGACCACCAGTGGGACGTCGATGGCCATCGCCCCTTCCATGCGTTCGATGACGAGCCTGGTGACGGGTTCGATCTCCGCCTCCGGCACTTCGAAGACCAATTCGTCGTGGATCTGCAGGAGCATCTTCGTGCCGGGCGCTTCTACCGGCAGACAGCGATGCAGGTCGAGCATCGCGAGCTTGATGAGGTCGGCGGCGGACCCCTGCACCACGGTGTTAATCGCCATGCGTTCGCCGAGCGCTTTTTCGTTCGGGTTTCTCGCGTGGATCTGAGGAATGGCGCGCCGGCGTCCCAGGATCGTCTCGACGTGTCCGTCCTCGTGCCCCTTCGACTGCGCGACGCAGTTGTCGAGGAACTCGGTGATCCGTGGGAAGCGGAACTTGTAGTCCTCGATGATGTCGGCGGCTTCCTGGTTCGAGACGTCGCCTCCCAGTCGGCGGGCGAGACCGAAGGCGGTGATGCCGTAGACGATCCCGAAGTTGATCATCTTCGCGGTCGAGCGCATGTCGCCATCGACGTCCTCGGGGGCCACGTCCATGACTTCGGCGGCGACCGCGGTGTGGATGTCCATCCCGTCCTTGAACGCCTGGATCAGGTTCTCGTCGCCCGAGAGATGGGCGAGCAGTCTCAGTTCGATCTGCGAGTAGTCGGCGGCGAGCAACACGTGACCGGGCTTGGCGACGAACGCCTTTCTGATCTCTCGGCCCGCATCGCTTCTGATCGGAATGTTCTGAAGGTTCGGATCGCTCGAGGAGAGTCGCCCGGTCGCGGTGACGACCTGATTGAAACTCGCGTGGATGCGGCCGGTCTTCGGCTGAATCGCCTCCTTCAAGGCGACGAGGTAGGTGTTGACCAGCTTGGTGAGCTGGCGGTACTCGAGGATGTGTTCCGGTATCGAGGTCTCGATCGCGGGGTCCTCCGACATCTTGGTGAGGACCTCGACGTTGGTGGACGGCCCGGTCTTGCCCTTCTTCAAGGGCTTGAGACCGAGCCCGGGTGGCTCGTCGGTCGGCTTGTTGAAGAGGGCCGCCGCGAGCTGCTTCGGCGAATCGGGACTGAATGGATGCGGGGCCTCGTCGATGATCGCCTGACGCAGTTCGTCGATCCGACCTTGCAAGCGCTCACGCTGCCGGTCGAGTTCATCCGGGTCCACGGTGATGCCGTTGAATTCAAGCTCGGCCAGGACCTCGACCAGGGGCAGCTCGGTCTTTTCGTAGAGTTCTGAAAGACCCAGAGCGTCGACTTGAGGACGCAGGCGTTCCTCGAGCTGCAGCGTGACGTCGGCGTCTTCGGCGGCATACGGACCGGCGGTGTCGAGGTCGGCTTCACTGAAACGGATCTGCTTCTTGCCCTTGCCGATCACCTCGGTGATCGAGACGCAGCGTCGCCCGAGTTCGTGCTCGGAGAGCGCGTTCATCGAATGACTCGCCCGGGTGGCGTCGATCACGTAGCTCTCGATCATGGTGTCGCCGACGATCCCGGCGAGCGGCGCGTCGTGACCACGCAGGACGTTCACATCGAACTTCAGGTTGTGGCCGACCTTCCCGATCGAAGGATCGGCCAGAAGCGGACGAAGCACCTCGAGCACGGTGGCCTCGTCGAGATGGCTGCTTGGATCGGGTGAGTTCGTCGGGATGTAGGCGCCCCGCCCGGTCTCGGTCGCGATCGAGATACCGGCAAGCCCCACCACCGGGGCGCACAGACCATCGGTCTCGGTGTCGACGGCCATCATGCCCCTGGCACGCACTTCGGCGACCAGCGCGTCGAGGTCTTCGCGCGTGCGGATGATGGCGTAGTCACCGGAGACCGGCAGAGACGGATCGACCGCCGCGGTCTCGGCAAAGAGACCACCCAGTGAGGCGAAGCCGTCGTCGGCATCCTCTGCGGAAGCCTCGGTGGCCGCCGACTCGGGGGCCTTCGAAGCGGAGCCACCAAGCAGGGAAGCCATGTCGTCACGCAGGCGGTTGAAACCGAGGACCCGCATGGCTTCGACGAGTTCATCGACCGCCATACTGGTGAAGTCGACCGCGGTGGCGTCGAGCGAGAACTCGTTCTCCCGGTCATCGCGCAATTCGCAATCATCGCGCAAGGTGATCAGTTCGCGGCCGAGGGGAATCGTCTCGCGCGAGGCCAGCAGATTCTCAAGACGCTTGCCCTTGATGGCCTGCTTCGACTTCGGGAGGTCTTTCTGGACCTCGATCGCCTCGAAGATGCCATCGATGGTGTCGTACTCGGCGATCAGTTGTGCGGCGGTCTTGGGACCGATCCCGGGGACGCCCGGGACGTTGTCCGAGGTGTCCCCCATCAGAGCGAGCATGTCGACGACCTGATCGGGACGGATCCCGAACGCGTCATCGAGCGCGGCGACGTCGTTGACGGTGTCCTTGTGGACGTCGACCAGCGCGGTCTTCTCGTCAAGCAGCTGCTGAAGGTCCTTGTCCTTCGAGATGATCCGGATCTCGACGTCGGGATGGTCGGCGCGCACTCGCTTCACCAGGGTTGCGATCACGTCATCGGCTTCGAAGCCTTCGACGCCGTAGATCGGAATCTGCATGCTCTTCATCAGCCCGAGACAGCGCTCGACCTGGGGCTTGAGGTCGCTGGGTGGCGCATCGCGATTCGCCTTGTACTCGGGATACAGCTGACTTCGAAATGTGCCGCGATCACTGGAGACGTCGAGCGCCACCGCGAGATGACCTGGTCCGTACTCTCGAAAAAGCTTCAGGAGCATGCCCACGAAGCCGTAGGTCATGTGGGTTGGCTCGTTCGTGACCGGGCTCGACATCGGGGTGCGGATCGCGTGATACGCACGAAAGAACTGCGCGTAGCCGTCGATGATGTAGAAGGTTCTCTCGGTCGTCTGCGTCGCCATGGCTGCATGGTAGTCGAACAGCTCCATGGAACCCGCCCGGGATCCCGTGAGGCCTCTTCGAAAAAAAGATGTTTTCTGAGGAGGAACAAGGGTACCTTACGTACACGTCTGCAGACACCCTCACTTCAGGCAGGATGGGCTTCATGCAACAGATACACTCGACCCCACGACGCTCGATCAGGACAGGCTACGCCATCTCGGACGTGGTGATCGTGCTGGTGACGATCCTCGTGGCCCTCATGGCGTCCATTCCGATCGTCGCCTCCGCCAAGGGACAGAACCGCGGCATGACCTCGGCCGCGAACCTCATGCGCATCAACCAGGGCCTCGTCAACTACGCCACGGACTGGAACGACCGTCAGGTCGACTGGGCGCCCGACGACTTCGGACAGTACGAGGACTGCAACGACTACATCGAACAANGGGCATGTGTNCCCACACCGCTTCTCGGCTGGGAGAACTTCGACGGCACCTGGGCGATGTGGGGNNACTGGATCGACACTGGNGGACGCTGCACNGGCNTCGGCAGCTGCGGAAACGCGACGTTCATCAAACCGATCGATTTCACGAACGGNTANGGCAGCTTTCGGCTGATCAATGCCGCCGCCTTCAACCCGTACGTGCGCCGGAAATACTATGCCCCGGTGTGGTACGCCCAGGGNGACCCGGCCTGGGANGACGCCTCCCAGGCGTTTGGAAGCGACAATGAATACGAGATGCTTGCCAACGGTGCGACCGCTTTGAGTTCCTACTGCCTCTCACCCGCGGCGATGCTGCATCCCGAGACCCTGCGAGCCGCCGAAGACGGTGGCTATCAATCACCGGCGGAACTTCCGGAGACCTACGCCTCCCCTCGAACCGCAACCTGCACCACACCGGATCTGAAGACCCGGGTCCTGGAGCACAACTGGTTCCGGAACAGCCCCTCAGAAGAGGAGCCGGACACCGGACTTCCCTGGCAGTTCAATCAGGGACTCGANGCAANTCCGCTGACGCTCTTCTTCGATGGGAGCATCGCCGAACTCTCGACCGCNCAGGCGTGGCTCGATGATCTCACCGTGCAGGCCGACACCAAGGGCGCGCGNGGGCTCTGGAGCCGCGACACGCCGCTCGGACCGGATGGGTACGGAGGCGAGGATTCGGTGGATGGCATCGCCATCAGTCACCACATCCTGACGACGGACGGCATCAAGGGACGGGACATCCTCTCCAGAANGGGAGNCCGCCCATGAGACGNTCTGCANGACACCACCNCAGAGGACTCTCCCGGGNCGAAGTCGTGACCCTTCTGGTCGTCGCCACCGCCTGCATCGCCACGATGTGGCCGATTCAGAACACGGTCGGNGGAAAGCGCATGCGCATTCAGTCGATGAGCAATCTCGCACAGCAGCACANNATCCACGGCATGTACGCGGCCGACTGGAACCAGAGACAGTTCACNGCCGTGCCNGATGANCTCGGCGCCTTCGGTGGCGACTGCGCGGCCTGGGAAGCCGCCAATGGAAAGACGATTCCTGGGCTCGAACTCGGCGAATCCTGCGACGGCGCCATGGTGGGTTTCTTCGGATGCGACGACGGGGACGCCCGCATGCCGATCGCACTCGACTTCCCGAACTCGACCCTCGANGTCGCAAGCTACTACCGAAGCGCCGGCGCGTATCGNTTNCCNAACGCCGCGGCCCTGACCGCNTACGGCAACGGNCGCTACTACGACCGGATNTTCTGGGCGCCGGACGACCNCTGGATGACACTCGGTGCCCGCGAACACTTCGATGGNANATGCGGCTTCGACGGGCCTGAAGGNGCGCCGATGGGGGCTTCGAGCTACATCCTCTCCCCCGCCGCGATGTGGCACCCTTCNGTGTTCGGNGAGGCGGANTCGGACACGATGGATTCATNCTGGAACGANCCACGCGAATTCGATGACGGATTCAAGTCACCTTCGGTCACCCAGTGCGTCCACCCTGAACTGAAGACCNGNATCATGGAACACGCCACCGTCGANGTGAATNTNCCCAAAGNNATGTTNCCGGGATTCAACCCNNNTGTGGCNGGCTCCNATCGAAGNAACCCCGCNCCCTGCCTCTTCACCCAGTCACCGTANGGCAGACCGCTCGCGCTCTTCTTCGACGGAAGCGCTCGAATNCTGACCCAGACCGAGGCNTNNGANAGCANNGACNTCGCAGACGGCCCCTNNGGNNACNACGNTGNNCTGTTCTCGACNCTCGGNGGCCNGNACTACTTCGAGGANGANGNCTTGCCCAACTTCAACAGTTGGACGAATCANCANGTCTTCACCAGATATGGCATCAAGGGNCGNGACACGCTNCGNACGAACGANTCCTGANNGACCCCGTCTNNANNGTCTCCAGCGACGCCTCAGGCNTCGGAGGATGCNCGGNCGTCATGAAGCGNCTTCAGGCGATNCAGCAACGCCGNNCCGGGCTCGAGNGAACGACGAGCGAAGACGGTTCGCAGCACACTCTCGAACTTGCGCCACTGATAGAGCCGCTCNCCGGCGTCGGTGCACCAGCTGAACCGTTCGACGAGNGNCTTCGGTGGAGTNGACCCNGCGTACATGGTGCCGGTCGAGAGGACCGTTCCGGTCATGATCCGGGTTCCNATCGCGANTTTNACNTGGTCACCNAGGACACAGCCCATGAANATGCGGCCNGTCTTGTGCATCGGTCCATCCGAGTCGANCCGCATCGCGACGTCACCGTAGGTGTTCAGGAGATTCGAGTTGTCGGTGCCGGCGCCGATGTTNACCCACTCCCCGACGAGNGCGTCACCGAGNTGACCGTCGTGGACCTTGTTGGCGTGCGCCTGCATGATGACCGAACCGACCTCGCCNCCNACCTTGCAGCCNNGNCCGAGACTGGTGGNGCCCTTGANCAGGGNGCGNTCGGAGATCAGACANCCGGNACCGATCGAACACGGACCGCACAGAACCGCATTGGCTCGGATGTGCGCGCCGCGCCGGATGATGATCGGGCCATCGGTGGCATCGAGAACGACACCCGGCAGGAACGTGACATCGGGCTCGATCAGGCAGGGATGATCCCCCACCGTCTCGACCCATTCCGGCAACCCATGGGAGCTCTCGAGGAGTGCGGCATCAGCGGCGATCCGATCCCCCAATCCATCGAGAAGATCCCAGGGGTGCCTGAATGNNNNTCGTGTGCAGGGCGANGANGCGTCGACCGGTTGTTNGAGCATGGNANGCANGGCGTCNCCCTCGAGNTGGGCGAGNGCGACCGCGCCATNNGCATCNCGCCAGACGGCNCCNAGCTCGGGNNCGGGGACGGNNCCNCCCTCGGCGANTCGTCCGTTGACNACGATCGCNGCGGAGTCATCNTCGAGATCGACCAGAGGCCTCGAGGTNCGTTCNTGNGCGAGCGCACCATCCCCGGNGNGGAGATGCAGCTCCGCGCTCAGACCGAATGACCGCTCGCTTCGTTCNAGGGCGCAGAAGANGCCCGAACGTTGTTCGAAGCTTGCTCGGAGGTCNCCGAGCGGNCCGAGCCGGGCNAGGCCNTCNTCNAGNAGAATGAGTCGNGGCATGNNCACAGGATATCCTGCCCGAGGNGNAGTCGCTTGATTCAGCGCNGTGAAANGCGGTCATCGTCGNACGANGGACCCCGTGAAGCCCCAGAGNGGCGAGNTCTTGACCAGGAACCANCCGACNGGAATCGCCACCAGACCGGAATAGAGCGCACACAGCACGCGCCGTCCGAGCTCATCGAGAATCGATGATTCGATCCAGGGCGGAGGACTCCCGGGATAGAGACCACGGACCTGCCAGACCATCAGANAGACGACCGTCACCGCCAGCATGAAGAGGCAGGCGAGCACGCCGAAGGTGAGCGGGTTNCGAGAGAACACCATCGCGCGAAGGGGNAGAATCAGNTTCGCGCCGAAGAGAAACCCGAGGGTGTAGGGNCCGATCAGGCAGTAGGCGANGTCACCGTCGNACAAGGCGAATTCGGAGAANTCGAGCAGCAGNCCGATCGCAAGACATGCCCAGAGCGCCTGGGACCGTTGCGCACAGAGCACCAGAAAGACGGCGAGCGTTCCGGCGATGCCNGGAAGCACCTCACCNATTCGAAGCGCCTCCATCAAACGCGTGTCGGCCACGATCGCGAACACGAGGAAGAGCATGAAGACCGCGATTCTCATGGCGCGTCCTCCGAATCAGGCACCCAGGCACGGGTGTCACTCGAGTCATCCTGGATCTTCAGCGTGACCGCGGCGAGACGTTCCGGAGCAGTCGCACACCTGACCACCACTCGTTTTCTCAGAGGTTTGCTCGGCACCGAATCGATCTGGACGACGGTCCCGATCAACATGCCCCAGGCCGTCTGATGCCACACCTGATCCATGCCGAGTCGCACCGGGGCGCCGACTTCGACATCGACTCGACGTTCGACCAGACCTTCGAAATCGCTTGATCCGGGAATCGACTGCAGGATGATCGGTTCACCGACGATGCGACGTTCCGGGTCGAGAAGCGCATCGTCGATGGGGAGGATTCTGGCCTGAAGATCACTGGATCCGATGTCGCCGGAAGCTCCCAGTGGAATCAACTGACTGGTCAGCGCCGCCGGATCATCAGCCACTCGACCGACCAGCAGATCGCCATCGACCACCGCGACCGTGCCGCCCGAGACGCCGTGTCTGGAGCCGACATTCAATGAGAGAACGCCACCGCCGCCACCNGGATTGTGGCGCACCACCTGCGCGGTGCGTGGCGTCCACTGCGCGTCACCTCCGAGGGAACGAGCCCGTTGGAGTTGCTGCAACTCACGCTCGAGGGCCTCGACCTTCAGACGCGAGGCGTGCCAACGTCCGCGATAGGTGTCACGTTCGACCTCGAGGCGNTCAAGCGTCTTGAAATCGTAGTCTTCGGTGAACTTCTCAGGGCGCACCCAGGTCACCGCGCCCGAGGCCGCGTGNCGAAGCGGCGTCAGAGGCAGGGCCACGATCGCNCCGACATCAGCCGTCCAACCCGCCAGCCAACGCGTGGGCAGGAATGCGAGGACAAGCACCGCCGCTGAGACCAGCAGAAGTCCTCGTTCGGGNTGAATGAATCGTGACATCCTGGTTCACCTGGTTCTCACCCACGCCTCCGCGTGGGGCGAACATCCGGACCCCGGACGGGGTCAGAGTTCGTCGATGTCGGACTCGAGGGTCGACTTGAGATCCTCGAGATTCTCCAAGTAGATGCTGGTGCCTCGNGCGACGCAGGTCAGCGGATCCTCCGCCAGACGGACGTCGAGNCCGGTGGCCTTCGANAGGACGGTATCCATCCCGCGAAGCAGTGCGCCACCACCTGCCAGCATGATCCCATTGTCGACCAGATCTCCCGCCAGTTCAGGCTTGGCCTGCTCGAGCGTCTTCATCACGGTCTCGATGATCGCGTCGATCGGCTCGCTGAGNGCCTCNCGGATCTCCTCGCTGGTGACCACGGTCTTGCGGGGCATGCCNGAGATCATGTCGCGACCCCTGACNTCCAGNCGNNTCTCCTCCTCGAGTTCNGAGGCGGAGCCGATCTCGATCTTGATGCGCTCGGCGGTCTGTTCACCGATCGTCAGGGAATAGTTCTTCTTCATGTAGTTGATGATGGCTTCGTCGAAATCNTCGCCCGCCACACGCGCGCTTTCACAGGTCGCNATGTCGCCNAGGGACATGATGGCCACCTCGGTGGTGCCACCGCCGATGTCGACGATCATGCTNGCCGTGGGCTCGACGATCGGNAGGCCCGCACCGATGCCGGCGGCCATGGGCTCTTCGACCAGATAGACGCGTCGGGCGCCGGCGCGCTCGGCGGAGTCGAGCACCGCCCGCTTCTCGACCGCGGTGATGCCGGAAGGAATCGCGATGACGACTCGTGGTCTCATCACGCGCGACTTTCCATTGACCTTGCGTATGAAGTAGCTGAGCATGGCTTCGGTGATCTCGAAGTCACTGATCACGCCATCCTTCAACGGGCGGATGGCGGAGATCGCTCCGGGCGTCTTGCCCAGCATCTCCTTCGCCGCCCAGCCGACGGCCGTGCCGTTTCGGATGACTTTGTTGGTCCCCTTTCGAACCGCCACGACGGAGGGTTCGTTCAGAACGATTCCTTCGCCGCGAACACAGACGAGCGTGTTGCAGGTGCCCAGATCGATCCCCATGTCGACACTGAACCAACCAAGAATGGCATCAAGAATCACGGTATTCTCCAAACCCACCTGCCCGTTCCGCCAAAGGACGAGAAGGTGAACGTCGTGCGAAGTTCTGTATCTCTAGCTAGCGACCTGTCAACGTACCAAAACCCGGCGGCTCCCACAGGGAAACCGCCGGGTCGTGGACATATCGTGCGTAAGCTGCGCGGGTCAGGAATCCTGCTGGACTGCCTTGAACCCGGGAATGGAGTCGAGCAGACCGCCCGATCCACGCTCACCGTCAGCCAGCTCCATGTTGGCTGCGGCGACCCAGAGAAAACCTGCCAGAAGGACCACGAAAGCGGCAACCAGAAGGCCGGTGTAGACATCCATTCCGGAGGCCCTGACGGCGGGTGTACCCATTGACTGATTCATGCGACTGTACCTCTCAATGCATCCCTGAGGATGCCAATGTTCGTTGCTGGCCGAAGCGTGCTTCGGATCTCACTCACCCTTGCGGGCGATCACGCTCATTCCGGGCTTGACTTCACCACGGGCCTGCTTGTCTTCGAGCTCGATCACGCCGGTGGCGCGGTTGACATCGGTCTCGATGATGCGCAGGTTGCCCACGAAGCGGCTGCCGTCGGTGATCGCCATCACCCAGCCATCACCGACGCCGTCACGGCTTCCGGCGTTGATCTCGGCCAGCGAACCATCGGATGAACGACGGACCGCGATGACGGTGGCGCTGAGGTTGCGGTCGGCGGGAACGCGAGCGCTGGTGCCGGTGGCGCCGGCACGGGCTTCGGGAAGATCCCCGACGTAGGCCACGTAGCGGGAGACCGTTCCAAGTGCCTGATCCTTCTGCTCGGTGAGACGAACCACTTCTTCCTGAAGCTTGCGTCGAGCGGCGTCGGCGACGTCGAGCTGGTTCTTGATCTCACTGAGTGTCTGGTCGAGCTGGTTGGCCTGACGCTCGGAGGCGAGTGCGCGGACTCGAATGTCGCGCAGTTCACCGACGAGGGCGCTGGTCAGATCGGCCTTCGAACGGTCGGTCTGAGCGAAGACGTCGATGCTGCCCTGAAGGCTTGCAAGGAGTTCGTCCTTGCCGGCAAGCTGTCCTTCGAGCTGAGCGACCATGCGCTGATCGCTGGTTCGGGTCTGCTCGAGTTCGATGATGGTCTGCTGGAGTTCGCGGTTGCGCAGGTTGAGTGCGGTTTCCGCGTTCTGTCGTGCCAGCGCCTGGGCCTGGACATTGGCTTCGGCCGCGGAGACGGCGACTTCCATGTCGAGGATGCGCATGCGAAGCGCGGTGGCGCTGGTCGCGTTGACGGCGATGAGAGGCACGAGAAGCACTGCCAGGAGCGAGACGAGCACGATGAAGATCTTGGTGACGACGTTCAAGTGATTCTTCCTTTGAAGGTCAGAGGGCGAGCACGGTCGGAGATTCGCCCCGAGGCCGATGAGGGTTGCGGCGACGAATCCATGTCTTCCGTCGCGCCGACGAAAAAAGTGCATGCACCGGGACGAATCCTCCGTCCCTCGAGGGTGTATGACTGTTTCATTTGTACCCAAAACCGGCGTCCAGTTCAATCTAGCTGGGTGTCGGGATTGAGAAACCGGGAGATTTTCGGGTCATGGGCTCGGCACCGAAGGGGCATCCAACGCCTCTCGGGAAGGCGGCAGCAGCTTGAGCACCCCCCCCGCCGCCGCCAATTGAACGATGGGACTGGAATCCCGCATCATCACCGTGAGTTCCCTCAGAGCGGTGGGATCCGACACATCACCCAGCAGCAAGGCCACCTGCGCGCGAACCAGGGGATCATCGAAGGCGAGATACTCAGATGCCAGACGCAGCAACGGGGCCGGTTCCTGCATGCCAAGGCGAGCCAGGGCCGAAGCCGCGAAAAGCCTGATCTCGGGGGGGCGCTGCTGATCACCGGAGGCCTCGACCAACCGAACCAGCATGCCGGTGCTGCCCTTGTCCTCGAGTTCGACCAGCGCCTGAATCGCAAGCGCCGTCAACTCGGACTGCTCGACCGGCGCGAAGAGCGCCGCTCGAAGCGGTTCGATCTCCTGGGCATCACCCAACCGAACCAGAGCGGCCGCGGCTTGCAGGTCGACGATTCGTATCCGATCCTGAGCGATGAGCCCGAGTGAATCGGTCAGGGAATCACGAATGAGACCGGCCGCGCTCTTGTTTCCCATGAGGCCGAGCACCACGTAGGCGTTGGCGCGGATCTCCGGATCACCCGAGGTCGCCATGGCCGCGAGAGGCGTGGGATCGATGGTTCTTCCCGAAGACTGAAGCACCAGCAACGCCGCCGCACGCACGGAATCGGAGGGATCCTCGAGCATAGGCTCGACCAGCGGGGCAAGCTCCCAGAGTGCAGCCGTGTAGAGCGCCATGAGCGCCACGAAGCGAACGCCTCGATTCTCATCAAGCAATCCGGTCACGATCTCGCCACGAAGAAGCTGCACGTCGCTGGTCAAGGCCTCGAGAGCATTGGCGCGAAACTGCGGCCATTCGGACCGACCGGCGGCGAGAAGAATCGAGATCGCCTGTTCCCGTGGACCGAGCTTGAGCGCATCCGCCTCGACGACTTCCGCCTCGAAGGACTCGACTCTCGAGGATGGCGCGGGGGTGAGCACCCGATCCGGAGCGGGCGTTGCGAGGCGCCGCCCCTGTTCCGAAGCCGGCGTGTCGGATGCCGAAGGCCGCTGAATCGGAGCGAGGCGAGGAACCTCGCCGACGGAACCGGACTGCGATGGTCGAATCGAGGAACGGGAGTCGACCGCGACCGGCTCCGATTCCATGGGGACGGTGGGCCCGACCTGGTCGCGCGTCGAACGGCTGTCATTCTGGGCGACGGAACATCCGAAGCCGCAGGCGACCGCCAGAAGCAGCATGCACCCGGAGATGCGACAGGATCGTGAGGTCTCATGGATCAGGGATGTTGCGGGCGAACCAATCATCACGCACCTCCATGTGCCGGATCAGGAGTTCGGAGCTCCGAAGGGCGACTCATGGCGACTCGCCCTCGGGGTGTGTCGAAGTATACCGAGACACCAGGCTCCACACCCAGCGGAACACGACCAGCAGGATCGCGAGCCAGCATGAGATCGCGCCGAACGCCTCACCGATCACGGCATAAGGTGGACGTCCCGACGACCAGGCATCCCCCGGTACCTCCACCTCGACCCGCATGGTCCCCGACGCCCTGGAACCGACCGCGATGAGTCGATCGACCCTGCCGTCGGGTGCGATCGCTGAACTGCGCCCGGTGTTGACCGTGCGGACCAGCCAGGTCTCGTTCTCCACGGACCGCCAGCGCGCACAGAGTTCATGCATCTCACGAATGGAATCATCCGAACCGAACCAGCCGTCATTGCTGA
>PAQN01000003.1:42855-64031 GCA_002709755.1 Phycisphaerae bacterium | reverse complement strand
TGGTAGGCGATGAAGCCCCCGCATCCAATCAGTAGCTCTACCTCTATGACAATAATATCGAGGCTGCACCTAAATGCATTTCGGAGAGTACGAGCTATTTCCTAGTTTGATTAGCCTTTCACCCCTACCCACAGATCATCCAAACACTTTTCAACGTGTAATGGTTCGGTCCTCCACTCCGGATTAACGGAGTTTCAACCTGTCCATGGGTAGATCACTAGGTTTCGCGTCTACCCCCTCTAACTAAGCGCCCTATTAAGACTTGCTTTCGCTACGGATTCGAATCATAAATTCTTATCCTTGCTAGAGAGGAGTAACTCGTAGGTTCATTATGCAAAAGGCACGCCGTCACCCCAAAGGGCTCCGACCGCTTGTAAGCGTATGGTTTCAGGTACTCTTTCACTCCCCTAACAGGGGTGCTTGTCACCATTCAGTCGCCTTACTGGTCAACTATCGGTCGTCGAGTAGTACTTAGGCTTGGAGGGTGGACCCCCCATGTTCAATCCGAGTTTCACGAGCTCGAACCTACTCTAGGCCTCACCAGCCACAACGCTACGGGACTGTCACCCTCTGTGGTCCGTCTTTCCAGACGACTCACGTTGATTTACTGGTTAATCCGCTTTCGCTCGGCGCTACTAACGGAGTCGCGGTTGCTTTCCTTTCCTCCGGGTACTGAGATGTTTCAGTTCTCCGGGTTTGCTTCCATACCGTATGCATTCGGGTATGGATGACCCTTGCGGGCCGGGTTTCCCCATTCGGACATCCTAGAATCAATGCTTGGTTACCAACTCCTCTAGGCTTTTCGCAGGTTACCGACGTCCTTCATCGCCTCTCAACGCCAAGACATCCACCGTATGCCCTTAATAACTTGATCGCATCAACCCGACGCCGTTGGCACGTTTCGCCTGGCACCAACGTGCGGAAACGAAAACGGTTCAACGAAATCGCCTTGATGCACCATGCCGGAGGACGATTCCCCCCGACAACCGAGCATCAACCTTGCGGTCGATCCCGGCAGCTTTCTCAGGCCTGTCAATAAAATTAAATAAATCTCTCGATGAATTCTCTTTGCTTATATTTGCAATTACCGACCAAGTCCTTCCTTGGCGCGACCCTCGTTGAGACAACGAGAGAACACACTCGATCGAACTTGATCGCGACTAACAACGTGACTTGTCAAAGAGCCGAAGCCCCGGCAGAACGGGACCACCTGCCCTCGCCCGAAGGTTTGGTGCAGATCGGGAAGGATATCGAGTTCTCAGAAGGTGTCAACCTGCTCGGAGCATCGTTTTGGCCCGATTCTTCGACTTTTTGATTCCATGAGGTTCCCACTGGCGCCAAGCTCGCGGAGTCTGATCATGTCTTCCTCGCCGGCCTCCAAGACCATCGCCTCATGTTCCGGGAAAAATGGCCTTCAAACCCAATCAAGGCCTTTTTTTGAAATCTCATGTCTGCGGACCCGGCAGCCGGGAGATGGGAACGTCCCTCCCCCACTTCCGAAATTCGGGTGCATTGAAATTCACCAATTCACAGATTTCTGGGGGTCAGCACGGCGCCCTCTGAAAAAACCCATGTCCGGGCGTGCCTTCCTTGCAACACGGTTCGGATCCCCCCCCGGACGGACCACACCCGCACTCAAGAAACAAGGGCACGACCGGAGTCGTGCCCTTGTGATTTCATCAGAATGTAAAAGCCTTGTTTCAAAGGCTTTTTCGGAGGCACCGATCAACGACCGGCATTGCCGCCCCCTGCAGAGGCCTGACCTTGCAGAGCTTCAGCGTTCTTGACCTTCAACTCCATGGCCTTGAACTGAGCGCTGTCGGATTCGGTTTCAGGCATGCGGACCAGCACCTGCTCCTCGCCACCGATCTGCTGGACGATCACCTCGAAGGTCGTGTCGCCACTGCCATCAAGGCCTGAAGGGATGATGTCGACCACGAACCAACCGGTTCCGAAGTTCACGGTGTCGCCACCACGAACACGCCTCTCAGTACCGATCTCGTCTCCAGGACGGACCGTGTAGGTCTCGCTCCAATAGCGCCCACCTTGCTGCGAGAAGACTTCGACGATTGCCTCGGCCATCATCGCGTCGCCTGCAGGCCGAGCCGCCGTGAAGAAGAATTCCGTCCCGGAATCGACGGTCACCGGCTCACCCCAGTCACCGATGACGGTTTCGATGGTGGGCATCAGACCCATGGCTTCCTGTTCGGCGTCAAGCTGGAATCCGCGTGCGAAGAAGGGACTGTAGAAACTGGCGCTGGCACGATAGCGATAGGTCTTTCCAGACTCCACACCGATGTCGTGCGTCCAGGTGACGACGAGGTCGTCGCTGGAGAGATCGATCATGTCGACTTCCTCAGCCTCACCTGATGTGTTCAACAGATCACTGTCAGGGGCGATCTTGGCAAGATCCTCGAGCATTCGATCGATTTCATCCTTGAGGTCGTTCAGCTGTCGGGTGCGACTGCGGCGCTGCCGCTTGATTCGCTCGTCCTGGGCGGAATCCTTGTTGCCGTCGACGGTCTTGCCGCCACCTCCGAGACCACCACCCTTGCCGCCTCCACCGTTGCCTCCTCGGCCACCGCGTCCCCCGCCGTCATTGTCACGTCCGGGCTTCTCCTCTTCCGCAAGAGGCCCCCCCAGCGCTTCAAGTTCGGCTGAGAGCTTGTCGTAACGCTGCTGCTTCTTCACGATCTTGATCTCACGTTCGATGATCGTGACGTCACGATTGTCGGCAGCGCCGCCGGTGGGATCGGAGAGGAACTGTGTCGCGGCACCAAACTTGGTGTCGACGAAATACGGCTGAAGCAGTTCGCGCTGAAGACGTGGCTTCGAGTAGGTGTCGATGAGCATCGAGCGGAGGGCGTCCTGCACATCCTCCTGATCTTCGGCAGCGACCCCGGGGAACGAGGTCACGTACTCGGCGATCTCCGAACGACGTGACGCCTGGGTGGCGAAGAAGGGCGGCAGAGTCGAAGCATCGCTCCAACCTCCGTCGGAATCCATTTCCTGACGTTCGAATTGGACGTCGACGATCATGAACATGTTGTTGCGCCAGTGTGGAGGCGCCGTGACGAGACCGTCAGGCGCCTGCTCGAACTGGTGGCGACTGGATGACATGTCGATCGCCGCGACAGGTGTCAACCATGAGATCTCATTCGAGCCGGGCTCGAGCATCTTGTTGAGTTCCGCATTCTCGGACGCGACCTCCGAGGTGACCTCGTCAAGAAAGGATTGAACGCTCATCATTGCCAGCGATGGCGGAACCGGCTCGTAGAAGGGTTGGCTGGCGGAGGAACCGGATGTCATGAGCGAAGAAGCCAGAACCGGTGCACCACGACGAATGCTGTCATTCGCCATCAGATCACCCGCGACCATCGTCGTGATCTCGGGACTGATCAATCGAATCGAATCGATCGAGGGGGGCTCGTCCATGGGTGGCGCGCTCTCCCCCTGACGTGTCCGGATCAACTCGGCAGCGGTGATCAACTCCTCGTTGAGCTCACCGGGCGCGAGGGTCTTGTTCGCACCGGAGACACGGACATCGACACTGTTCGGGCTGCCGATGAACTGCATCACCAGAACGGCGAGCAGCAAGGCCAGCAGGACTCCTAAGACTGCTTTCTCGATGTGCTGTTCCCAGAGGGGTGTGGACTTCATTCTCATGATTGCTGGGTTCCTATCTGTGCACCTCTTGATTGGTGCCATTCACGAATCTAGTCTTCGTCGTCTCTTCGTCACCATTGACGCGAGGGGTCTCCGGCGCCCCGATCAGCCTGCATTCTTCGCCTTGATGCCCAGGGCATCGCGAACCTCCTGAGGCATCCATGCCGCCGTCCATTTCCTGAACCACAAGGTCTCGAGATCGAGCGTGACCTTGGAGACGGGGTTGGAACCGTAGATGTATCCACGCTCGGCGGCCGTGAATGCATTGGTGGGCTGGATCGACACATCGGTGATGGTGATGAAATTCATGTTGCCGAGGGCGTTCACGAACACAGGAAGCTTTTCGGTCTCGACGACCAGCACCACCCGGACGTTGCGGACATCGAAGACCTTGTTGGTGGTTCGCCCCGTCAGCGAGACCGAATAGTCGGCATCAAGAGACCCGTTCATGTCGACCATCGGCTCGGGCAGAGGCCCGACGGCCGTGGTGGCGGGCGCGGCTCCTCCACGCCCCGAGCCACCGCGCTGACGTCCCGCGGACCCTCCGCGATTCGAGGATTCGATCTCAAAAGGTGCATCAAGCGCACGGACGGAGACCAGACGTTTCACGGGGGCTTCGACGACGGTCATCGGCTTTCCGGATGAAGGATCCGAGTTCGCCGAGGCGATCGCTCGGATGAGATCCTCCGCGATCCACCAATCCCAGTGCCAGGTGTACATCTCCGCGAGCGAGTGGTCCTGCTTCGTCTCGAAGGGGCTGTCAACCAACTGGAAGGCTCTGGGTGTGCCGTAGAACGTGATCTTCGAAGCCTGTTCGTTGTAGAGCTGAAGACGATCCTGCGTCAGTTTGGAGGTCAGTTCGGCAAGCTCCGCTTCAGAGAGCTCATCACGACTCGTCTTGCGCAGATCGGTCTGGACGAATCGACTCTGCTCGCGAAGAAGCATGGCCTCGACCGATTCGAGCGTCGGAGGCGCGCCTGCATTCGCGGCGTCAAGCATTTCGTCGTACGCGGTTACCAGGGCGCTGTGAATCTTGTTCGAAAGATTTTCACGCTTGCTCCGAGGTGGATTGGGGAATTCAGACTCGGGGACCAACAGGCGCTTGGCGCCTTCTCTCGGCTTCCCTGACTGACGGCCCTCGTAATCAGGATGCGGAAAATCCTCGAAGTGAGGATCACCATTGTGCTTGAGCACCATCTCTCGTGCTTGAGCGACATCATCGGACATCTTCGTGGCCAACTCGTCGAGACTGTCGAGCAATGCCTGATTGAGTGTCCCGGAAGCGCTGAAATCCCCATCGGTCATGGGCAGCGTCACGGAGGTCTTGGAGGCCTTGTCGAGTTTCTGGAAGTTCTTCTTGTGATCGTCGATGTCGCTGGCCAGCTGGGTGTTCAGACCACCCGCGAAGTACCAGCCGCAGCCGAGGAAGAGAACGATCAGAAGACTCATCACGAAGATGAAGAGGTGCCCCTTGATCCAACCGACGACCGGCTTGATTTGCTCGAGGTTCATGTCCATGTCAGCCTTCGCCTCCATCATTCTGTGCGTTGGGATCGAGAATCTCGATACGGAAGGTCACTTCACCACGGTAGTAGGTCTGTCCGGTCTCGAAGAGCGCAGGACGACCAGGCAGTGGAGCGATTCGATCAAGCTCGCCGAGTTTCTCACGGTTGGCGCCGCCACCCCTTCCGGAGGTGCCGGAGCTGACGCCTTCGTCTTCGAGATCAAGGTCATCCACGGGCGCATCGCCACCGTTGCCGGCTCCGGAGCCCATGGTCAGTCCCGAACCACCGGTCTTGGCGGTCTCACGATCACCTGCGAGCTTGCCGCCCGCTCCGCCGCCACCATCGCCACCACCGGACCCGATCGTCGGCACGCTGGTGTTGCCTCGAGACGGCCGGTTGTTGGTGTTCTTGCCCTGAGAGGCATTCGAAGCCGACGACGTGTTGGAAGGATCCTCCCCCATGACCAGTCGCTGGATCTTGCCGGGGTTGTAGGAGATCGAGTCGGCCAGAATTCGATACCCGACGCCGTCACGAGTGGCATTCCTTCGCAACCACTCACAGACCGACTGATTGAGGTAGTCGGTCTGGCTGTTGCTGTAGGTGACATCGACGGTCATGTCGATGAAACGCTTGGACTGCCGCCCGCTGCCCTCGTTCGAGTAGACGCCACGAAGGTCATCGAGAAGCAGCAGTTTGCGCGTGGCCGGGTCGCTGGCCCTGATCTCCTCCGGGGTCTGTGAAAGGACCCGCGGGTCGGTTCCGCTGCTGACCGCTTCATTGACGTCGGACACGATGCCGGGCCAGATGTCGCGGTAGTCGTCGTACTGGACGACCGAGGATGCGAAGGCTCCACCGGTCGCCTTGGCGAGGATGTCGTCCAGATCTCGCTTGAAGTTCTGATGCTGCCGATCGACGGTGTTGACGATCGTCTCGGCATTCGCGCGACCCGATCGAAGACCGTTGGAATCGATCAGATAGCGGCCGAACATCGCGCCGCCGGCGAGGAAGGCGACGGCCGCGGCACCCGCGAACCATGCCTTCTTTCCATCCCACATCTGCTGCCTCAGCACCGAGATGGGCGCGAGGTTGACGTCGATGTCCGAACCACCGACTTCCTGGAGTGCGAGCCCGTAGGCCGTCCAGAGATTCACGGTTCCGGTGGCGAAGGCGGCGGCTTCGGGCCCTTCGACTCGAATCTTCTGGAGTTCATCGAGCCTGATGACATCCTTCTGAAGCTGCGTTCCGAGGAACCGCCGAAGGCCGGGGATCTTGAAGGTCGAACCGACGCCGATCATGGTGTCGAGCGTGGCCGCGGTCTTGTAGTAGTCGAGAGATCTCTGCACGCTCTCGAGGAGTTCGGTGAAGATCGGACGCATCGCCTGCATGACCTGCTTGGCGTACTTTCCGGTCGCACCCTCCTGCTTGAGACGCTCGGCCTTGGCATAGGAGATCTTGAAGGCTTCCGAGATCGCCATGGTGAAGTTGTGTCCACCCACGGGCAGGCGTCGGAACCAGCATCGGCCGCCTTCGGCGACGATCAGATCACTGTGCCTGGTGGCGATGTCGAGAATGACGACGGGATTCGAGTTCTCGTTGAGCCCCAGGTCGTAGGTCACGGCGTTGTAGAGGGCCAGGGGACTGATGGTCACGACGTCCGGCTCGATCCCGAGTTCTCCGTAGAGACCGAGACGATCATCGAGAACACTGCGCTGCAAGGCGAAGATGCCGACTTCGACCTCGGGGGAATCCTGATTCTGGAATGTCTTGTAATCCCATTCGACCTCGTTGATCGGGAACGGAATCTGTTGTTCCGCTTCGAAGCGAACGAGGTTCGGAGTCTGCTTCGGCTCATGAGGTGGCAGGCGAGTGAACGCGCTGAAGGCGACGTTGCCGGGGACGGAGATCGCCACCCGAGTCTTGTCGACGGCCTTCTGAGAAACGAACTGACCGAGGCTGATGCGAACGATTTCATCGGCATCGACATCGGGAGCCGACAGGACCTTGCTGTGAGGGATGATCGCGAAGTCGGTGATCTTGACTCCGGAGCCTTGTCTTTCGAGTCGTACTGCCTTGACCGCGAACGATCCGACTTCGACTCCCCAGGCACTTTTCGCAGTGGACATGCGTCGTATTCTCGCCTTCTGGACTCTGCTTGATTGAAGGATCCACGGAGGGCCTTCTTGAATTGGTGACTATATCAGCAAATTGGAGGGCTTTCGGGGCATGCACTCAGACCTGCGGATCACCCAAAGGATTCGAATGGAACCAACCTGATGTTGCACCAAACTGATCCTTGCTGACAAGGGCGAAAACAAGCTACTCTATAGCCAAGAAAGTCGGCGGCAGATGCGAAGAGCCCCTGCCGGCCACGAGCACACCATGCACGATCAGAACGACACACCCGAAGAACGTCCGGAAACACCTCAGAACGAGCAAGGCGGTGGGACCGATGCAGGGCCCTCAGGCCCCTCTTCCGAGCCCGAAACAGCCTCTCAACCCGCGCAGGCGCAGGCCAAGCCATCGATCGAGCAGTCACTCGATGATGAGATCGCCGCCGCGCTCGGGGACATGAGCATCGATCAGATCATGGACGAGGAAGACCGCTCGAGCGGCACGGTCCAGATCACCAGCGACGGCCGACGCACTCGAAACGGCATGATCGTGGCCGTCCAGGACAAGGATGTGATGATCGAATTCGGGCCCAAATCCCAGGGAATCTGTCCGGTCCAGCAATTCAAGACCTTGAACGATGCCGTCCCGGAAGTGGGCTCCAGACACGATTTCGTGGTCGAACGATTCGACCCATTCGACGGTCTGCTCGTGGTGTCGTTACCCGGAGCGGTCCAGAAGGCGGATTGGGGCACTCTGGAGGTGGGTCAGATCATCGAAGCGCGATGCATCGGGGTCAATCGAGGTGGCCTTGAGATGGAAGTCGACCATCACAAGGGCTTCATGCCCGCAGGTCAGGTCGAAATCCGTCACGTGGATGACATTTCAACCTTCATCGGCGAGAAATTCCCCTGCAAGATCATCGAATTGAAGAAGGCCAAGAACCGACTGGTCCTCAGTCGAAAGGCCGTTCTGATGGTCGAACGGGAAAATCAGAAGAAAGCGACGCTCGAGGAGCTTGCCGAGGGCCAGGTCAGAACCGTCACCGTCACCTCGATTCAGCCATATGGCGCCTTTGCAGATCTTGGAGGCGTTGATGGACTGATCCACATCTCTGACATCGCCCACGAAAGAATCAAGAATCCGGGCGACGTCCTCAAGGTCGGCGAGACACTGCAAGTCGAGGTCCTGAAAGTAGATACGAGCGGAGATCAGGTCAAAATCGGACTTGGCCGCAAGCAGGTCATGTCGAATCCCACCACCGAAGTCATGCAGGAACTCACCGAAGGGTCTTAAGTGACCGGCCGAGTGAAGAAGATCATGGATTTCGGTGCCTTCATCGAGCTGGCTCCCGGCGTCGAAGGCCTGGTGCATATCTCCCAGATCGCCCATGAACGCATTGAAAGCGTGTCTCATGCCCTCAAGAAGGACGAAGTCATCCAGGCGAAGATCCTGTCGATCGATCCGGGCCGAAACAGGATCAGCCTCTCGATCAAGGCGCTGACCGAAGCCCCGGCGAAAAGTTCCGAGGGCAAAGGCGGACGATCTGGTGGAAAACGCGGACGAGGGCGAGGTGAGGCCATCGACATGACCCCTCGAGAGGAGGATCCCGCCATGCGCAAGCTGAAAGCCCGTTTCTCCTCGAACGACCTCAAGGGTGGCCTCGGCTGAGCACCTCAGGACTCCGGGGATGATCCCTCGAAGAATCGGGAGAAGGTCTCCAGAGTGACCTGCATGATCGGCTTTCCGGTCACGAGGTTTCGAGCGTCGGCGCTGGTGCGAAAATCCTCGGGAATCCGCGTCAGCGTGCATGACATCCCGTCCGACTCGAATCGAACCGACTCGAACCGACCGATGGGGCCCTCGGTCGTCGAGGGCAGCACTTCCTTCACGCCGACACTTTCAAGTTGATCGAAGAGCTCCTGAAAGGGACGCCCCTCAAGAATCCGCACATGGACGTCAAGAGGCCCGACGATGACACCTCGGGCCAGTGACCCCACGATCAGAATCTCGGCGGGTTGAAGCACGTAGCGGACGAATTCGAGCAACTCGACGATTCGAGCGATTCGGGTCTGGCGTGCCCGACGAGCGCCCTCTTGTCCGAGCCGGACTTCCTCGATGGCTTCCAGATGCCGTCTGACGAGCGCATGGGAAGGTGTGGCACCCCGCACCGACACGCCGAGAACTCGCCGAGCGGCGACGAACGCCGTGGTCCAATCGAGGTCCGGATCGTCAAAGAGGCATCGGGCCACGGCACGAGCGAGCGCATCGTCATGGTCATCGTGATGATCGTTCCATCGTGTCATGTCACCTCCTGATGCGACTCTCGGCGGGTGCACCATGATTCCACGGTGGCTGGTGAAGTCCACGCGGTCAACAGGAAATCGACTGCTGGCTTGCACTTCGGCCCGATGAACGCGACTCTATGACAGCGAAACACCCCCGCGGAAAGGATGCTGTCCGGTGTACTCAACCACAGACGACACATCGCATCAGAGCGATCGCAGAGCCTTGAGCAGAGCCATTCTCCTCGTCCTCGGAGTGGTGGTGTCCGCCCTGCAACCACCCAGACTTCTGCTTGGGATCCTGGCCATCGCCTGCATGGCGGTCGGCGGGTCCTTCATCGACGCGGTCGCGGGTTCCCAGTGGATGTCCGACCAGAGCGGCCTGACACTGACTGATGAGCCGTTCGATCAATCCGAATTCGATGCCGCGGTGAGTGAACTCGAGGCGTTTCATGCACAGAGACTTGCAGAGACCGTCGATCCCGAGAAACGCGCCGCCCTCGAGGCGTTCTACGAATCGAAGATGACCCAGCTGATGCCCACCAGAAGGATGGGCCCCTTCGAGGCCGCCGCGCTGGCGACCGGGGAGGCCCTGAGCCTCGGGGTGATGCTGGTGGTGGAAGGGTCGCCGCTCCAGGCATTCCGATCGTTGAAGGTCATTCTGTTCGAGATTCCCGCGACGCTGTGGCATGGTGACCCGCTGATGACCTCGCTGATCGCGCTCATGCTCGGATTCTTCTTCGCGCTCTTCGGTGGAGCCATCTCCCGACTGGATGCACTGGATACCGGCCTTGGACGAAAACCGACGGCATGGGATGGACTGGAATTCGCCTGGGCGAACATCGGCAGACTGATCGGCGCGGTGCTCCTTCCATTGCTGATCGTGCTGTTCCTCTCGGGCCTGCTGGCCCTGGTGGGCATCCCCTTCAATCTGCCCGTTCTCGACGTGATCGGTGGCATTCTCTACGCGATTCCTCTGGCGCTGGGACTCATCTGCTCGGTTCTCCTCCTTGGGTACGCGGTGCTCGCTCCGGTCCTGATCGGTGCGGTGGCGGTCGAGCGCGCGGATGCAGGGGAGGCCATTCAAGGCGCATGGGGCGCACTGTTCGCCAAGCCCGGACATTTTCTTCTCCTCATGGTGATCGCGATCCTGGGCTTCTCGGTGTCTCTGGCAGTGGTCGATTCCGTGGCGGTGCTCGCGATGGATCTCGCCGCGACGAGCTGGGGAGGCTTCTACGAGGGTGACGCCACCAGAATGGCCGGCGGATTCGAACCGCTCGACTTCACCTTCCAACCTCCCGCGGGCATGACGACGGGCACCGCCAGTGCGGCGGACGCCTTCATCGGTTTCTGGGAGACGGTCGTGGTCGCGGCGGTGCTGGGCTACATCTTCAGCTGGACGGCGTCGATCGGAACCCGATTGTTCCTGGGCATGCGATTGATCGCCGATCGCCAGTCACCATCGGTCATCTGGCAACCGGGCACCGTCGGTGGCACCACCATTCGATCCAACGAGCGCCCCGAAGCCGGCTTTGAATCCAACGACCACTACACCGAGGGTGTCCGCACGCGATCGGACGGCGAGACGAATTCGGATCCCGACTCGGCGTGACTCCGGACCCGGGACGATCCAGACCGCAGAATCGCTACAGATCCACCACCAAACGGATTTTCACGAGTGATGTCTTGTGGCGGGTCCCGGTCATGGCATCATGAACTCATGCCTGGCGGAACCGGAGAACCTGAAGGGACATCGACTCGTCCCGGCATGCTGACGCAGGTCTGCATGGGATGCGGCGAGATCTGTCCTCCCGGAACCATGCTCGAGCGGGCGGACAGCTGCTGCATCAACTGTGGAACGGACTTCAGAGAACGCCCTCCCAGCAGCTATGCGAGGATGGAGGGCTTCCTCGAGTTCGAACGCTCCCGTCCGACCCATCCAGACGCATGCCCCGAGAGAACTCTCGAGACTCGGACACTCGAACGATGGATCGGATTCGTGTTCTTCTCCTGTGTCATTCTCATGGGACTGATCGCGCTGATCCGTGGATGAAGACGGCCTGCTCCTGTTATCGTGTCCGTTCGGACGGGACATACACGACGACAGGAGATTTCGACATGGCCGACACCACGACTTCGTATTCAGATGTGATGGAACAGATCGAACGTGACTTCGACGGAAGCGTCGAACGGCTTGGCGAGTTCCTGAAGCTCAAGAGCATCAGCACCGACCCCGCACACGACGAAGACACCGCACGTTGCGCTGAATTCGCGGCACAGATGCTGCGAGACATGGGCTTCGAAGCCGAAGCGGTGCAGACCCCGGGACATCCGATGGTCGTGGCCGAACATCCCGGAGCGAATCCGGATGCGCCGTGCGTGCTCTACTACGGGCACTACGACGTCCAGCCCGCGGATCCCGTGGAACTCTGGGATCACGAAGCCTTCGATCCCATCGTGATCGAGGGCGAGCACGGGCCCAGGATCGTGGCGCGAGGCGCCGTGGACGACAAGGGTCAGGTCATGACGTTCATGGAGGCGTTTCGTGCATTCAAGGAGACGCGAGGGGAGCTCCCCTGCCGAGTCAAGGTCATTCTTGAAGGCGAGGAGGAATCGGGAAGCCCCAGCCTCGATCCGTTCCTGGAGGCGAACCGAGAACGTCTTTCGGCCGACATCTGCATGGTCTCGGACACCGGCATGTGGGACATCGAGACACCTGCGATCACGACGATGCTCAGAGGCATGGTCTACGTCGAAGTCACGGTGCACGGACCCAGCAGCGACCTCCATTCGGGCATGTACGGTGGCGCGGTGGTCAATCCGATCAACGAACTCGCACGTCTGATCGGCATGATCCATGACGACCGGGGCCGGGTGACGTTCCCTGGTTTCTACGACGGTGTCGCCCCGCTCGACCACGAAGTCAAGGCGCAGTGGGACGGTCTTGGGTTCGACGAAACCGGTTTCCTCGGAGCCATCGGCCTGAAGGAAGGCAAGGGCGAAGCGGGCTACAACGCACTCGAACGAACCTGGTGCAGGCCCACATGCGATGCCAACGGCATATTCGGTGGATACACGGGCAAGGGGGCGAAGACCGTGATCGCGGCGCATGCCAGCGCCAAACTCTCCTGCCGCTTGGTCGCAGGCCAGGATCCTCAATCGGTGCTCGAGAGCATCCGCGAATTCTTCGAGAGCAACGTCCACGCGGATTGTCGAGTCGAACTCGAATCACATGGATGCAACCCATCGATCGCGGTGCCCACCGATTCGAAATGGCTCGTCTCGGCGCGAGGAGCATTGACCGATGTGTTCGGACGTGACGCCTTGCTGATCGGCACGGGCGGAAGCATTCCGGCCGTCGGTTCGATCGGAGAGATTCTCGGCATCGACTCACTGCTGGTCGGATTCGGACTCGATGACGACAACGTCCATGCACCCAACGAGAAGTTCGAACTGACCTGTCTTCGCAACGGGATTCGCTCGCACGCCGCGATGCTCGAGGCCTTCGGCGCGTTGTCAGCTCACTGAATCGATCCTGACCGGCTGTTTCGCTCCTTCTCGACTCGAACACGTTCCTCGAGCTCGCGAAGCCGGCACTGTCGCTCGAGAACACGTGCGACCTGCTGGAGGGAAATGAAACAGACACCCAGCATGAAGACGCCGAGCGCGATCTGTAGAAACAACGGATCGATGACTGGTTGGAGAGAGCCCATGGACCCTACTTCGGACGATTCGTCCTCGAACTTGAGCCATGCCTCGAAGTGACTTCATCGACGTGTGGGTGGATGTACACTGAGAGGGATGACACTGTTGCGACGCTCCATCCCCACCCACGGAACGAGGTCCGCCTGCGGACTTTCGAGCGTTCTGGCCACGATCATTCTGATCATGACGTTTCCGGCACGTGGGTCGGCCCAGCAGATGGGATCGTCCACGGGGGACATCGAGATCGCACTGGAGAACATGGGAATAGAAGGGTCGTTCAGGCCGGGTTCATACGTTCCGATCAGACTGGAGATTCGGAATCGCCTCGATGCACCGACACCGGTCCAGATCGTCTTTGAAGTCTCGAACAACGACGGCGACATCGAGCAGTACAGTCGCCCGGCCCTTCTGTCACCGGGACAGCCGACGCTGAAGTGGTTGTATCCGGTGCTCGCGCCCACATCATCCGCGGACGAACTGGCGGGGGTCCCGTTCACGGTGCGAGTGTACGAGGATGACGAGGGGGCGTTCGGTCGAGAACTCGCCAGCTGGAAGGTCGACGCCACCGGTGCGACTCGGACCGGACAGCCGGTGGAGATGACGGAGGACATGCTGGTCGTCGTCGGGGACGGGTCGCTCGGGTTGCTCGCCTACGAGGGCATGAACAACACCAAGACCCCGCTGCCCTCGATGAATCAACGATCGATCGTGGTCAACACCTCCCCGCAGGGGCTTCCCGATGATCCACGAGGGTACGTCGGTGTCGACGCGATGATCTGGTCGAATGCGGACCCGGCCGAACTGGGACTCGAGACGGCTCGCGCACTTCGCTCCTGGATCGAGCGGGGCGGGCGACTCGTCATCGTGCTTGATGAGAACGAAGATCGATGGGGGCTCGGAGGTTCGGCACGCTCCGCGTTGTCGGACCTGCTGCCGGACGAGGCGCCACGCCAGTTGCGGAATGTCGATGTGCGTGCGGCGCTTCCCGTTCTCAGCAAATCCGACGAGCTGCGCAATCCCACCGCCCAGATGGCGCTCAGGCTGTTCGACGAGAAGACCCTGAGCCCGCCCTGGGCGCCGTTCGCAGCGCTCCCCGCGGCACGAAACTTCGACGGAAGNCTCCGNGNGNGCGCCCNCGATGATCCGACCGGAGGNCTCTANGCCGTGCAACGTCGCCTTGGTTTCGGNTGGATCGTGCTCTGCGGAATCGACGCCNACGCNATTCAGCGACGACAACTTCAACGGGANGGTCTGCCCCAGGCGGATGTCTTCTGGAACAGNTTGCTGGGAAGACGAGGCGCCCTTCCCACCAGCATGCAGTTGAAGGCCTACGACGAGAACAAGCAGCTGAGAACCGCGAGCTCGATCTTCAACATGGGGTCCGGAGAGATGGTCAGGGAATTCAGCTCCNTGAAGATCGCGNGAGGCACCGCGGGAACCTGGACNCTCTTCGTGCTCATCCTCTTCATCGTCTACGGAGCTCTTGCCTGTCCGATCAGCTTCTACTACCTGAGNCGNAAGGGACGNGTGCGATACTCGTGGATGGCCTTTGCNGGATTCGCGATCGTCTTCACGGTGATCGCCCTCATCGCCTCGACCGTGGGCCGTCGCATCATCAGTTCGGGCGCGCCGGTCTCGCATCTCACCTTTCTCGACGTCGTCGACGGCGACATGACGGCCAGAGCGCAAAGCTGGTTCAGCGCCTATCTCGAAAGCTACGGNACNACGGAGGTGATGGTGGAGGGNCAGGAGAACCTGATCTCNACCTGGAGCGCACCACCCAACGGATCACTCGATCGATTCCCGAACTCCGATGTCTTTCGAATNCCCAACCNGACGACGAACCGAATGGACATTCCCTCACGTGGCACGAGCGCCCATTTCACGACCCTCTGGTCGGGTGAATTGAGCGANGACTGGGCGGACATGCCGAATGATGCNGGTGGCGAGATCGTTCAGTCGGCGAGCGGTGGAGANNTCGATTCCTTCAAGCTGTCAGGCAGGATCGCCCATGGCCTGCCCTGGGCATTCAGTCGGGTGCGGATCATCCAGATCAGTCCGTTCATCACCCCCCTTCCCAGATACGTTCCGTTCAAGGATGTCTCACGCGAACTGCCGATGGCGCCGCTTCCCGCTCCCGGCACCTTCAGCGCGGTCGCTCCCGAACTGTGGCGAAGCGGGCAGGGACTCGATCTGGAGACCTTCACTGGAGGACGACAGCGAATCCAGAACGGCAGAAACAACGGAGAACTGGCGCTGAACGCGGAGCTGGCGGAGAACTACCGGGATCGTCTGAGAAAACAGAACGATCTCGGTCTGATGATTCCCGGCGAGAGTTGGCGCGAGCACCGCGAGGAGATTCTCGAGATGTACGCCATCTACGACATGCTCCCGCAACGCAGCTTTCTCCTCGACGAGAGCGGCATCCCGAACACCGCACCCGGGATCCATCGACGNAGATGGCTCGGCCGGGAATCGGATTGCTCGGACTGGTTCCTGCAACCATGCCTCATGGTGATCGGCATCCTCGAGGGCGTCCCCTCCCCGATTCCGATCCGGATAGACGGAGAACTCGTGGAGTCGGANGGAACCGTCGTTCTGCGNTGGATNCACCCGCTTCCCGTCGANGGCGACCTCGTCCGCCCGCGTCCCCGCACACTTCAGAGTTTTCAANCCCCTCCACCGGAAGTGGACGAATCCTGACCCNCCGACGAAGATGAACCCACCATGTCCATGATTGAAACGATCAACCTCACNAAGAAGTACGGCGACCTNGTCGCNCTGGACAATCTCAATCTGAAGATCGAGTCCGGCAACTGCTACGGGTTCATCGGTCCCAACGGNGCGGGCAAGACCACGACGATCAAGATTCTCGCNACCCTGCTGAAACCGAGCTGGGGNGAGGCCCGGGTCGACGGCAACGTGATCGGNTATCAGAATCATCTNATNCGACCGTNGATCGGNTACGTGCCTGANTTCATGGGCGCGTACGAGGACATGCTGGTCCAGGAATACCTCGAGTTCTTCGCGGCATGCTACGGAATCCACGGGAAGAAACGCCGGCAGGTCGTCGACGACGTGCTGGACCTGACNGAACTCGGATACAAGCGNACGAGTGACGTGAACGGGCTCAGTCGTGGCATGAAGCAGAGGCTTTCGGTGGCACGCGTGCTCATTCANGACCCGAAGGTGCTNCTGATGGACGAACCTGCTTCGGGGCTCGATCCGCGGGCACGCATCGAGATTCGAGAACTTCTNCGNGAACTNCACCGGATGGGNAAGACCATCATCATCTCGAGCCACATTCTCAGCGAACTCGCCGAACTNTGCGATGCGGTGGGCATCATCGANCAGGGCAAGCTGATCTTCTCGGGCGACGTCACCGAAGCGATGAAGAAGGCCGAACTGGGNGCCAACGTCATCATCGACGTCGAATCCCGGGCCGAGGAAGCGGCCGCCCTNCTGAGAGAGGTCCNGGGCGTGACCCTCGTCGAGGAGGCGGATGNGGANCTCGGCGNCGCGAACCGANTGCGAATCGTGGTCGACCCGAACGCCGGCCTGCCCGTGTCCGAGCTGGCCGCCAGACTGGTCGCCCAGGGCTTCAGGATCAATGAACTGAGACGCGAACAGGTCGATCTGGAAAAAGCCTTCATGAGACTNACCCGNGGGATCGTCGGCTGAATCATGTCATTGGGNGCGTTCTTGACGTACCATTCCTGCCACAGATGACCGACTGCAAGACCGCCATCATGAAGGCACGGACCGTGCCGGGATCGGACCAGCTTGTCGCACAGGTGNGGGCCATCGCCGAACGACACGGCACCGTGGTCNCGGANCTGGTCTCGGAGGAGACGATCCCGTCCGACCTCGACCGACTGATCGTGATCGGTGGCGACGGCACCATCATCGGAGCGGCACGACAGGCTCTTGAACATGGCACGCCCATTCTCGGTGTGAATGCGGGACGTCTCGGCATTCTGGCGGACTTCGACGTCGAGTCCCTCGCGAGGCACGCGGAGATGATCTTCGGAGCGGCTCCGCTGGTGCGCGAGCATCTCGTNCTGAACATCAGAATCATCGATGCNCGGGGCGACGCNCGCTTCGAATCCGTGGCGATCAACGACTGCGTGGTGACCGCAGGCCCTCCCTACCGCATGATCGAGCTTTCGCTCATGATCGACGACACGGATGGCCCTTCGATCAATGGTGACGGGCTCATCATCTCGACGCCCATCGGTTCGACCGCCTACAACGTCTCGGCCGGTGGCCCGATCATCCAGCCGAACGTGGATGCNCTCGTGATCTCCGCCGTGGCGCCACACTCNCTGGCCTTCCGCCCGATCGTGGCGGCCNCGGACACCCGCATCCAGATCGGTGTCAAACGAGGCAACCNGGGCACCTCACTCGTTCTGGACGGTCAGGCGACCCACAGTTTCTCNGAAGGCGAACATCTGGTCGTCGAGAGTCACCGCAAGCGGNCGCAACTGATCGGAAATCCAGAGTCCTCCTACTGGAACACCCTCATCGAGAAGATGCGATGGGGTGCCCCACCCACCTACCGTGACCGCGGAACCTGATTCACACCATGATCGATCTCAAAGAACTCCGTGACACTCCCGAACGCTTCATCGACGCCGCCAAGGCCAAGAACGTCGACGTGGACATCGCACGCCTGTGCGAGATCGACGAACAGCGACGCCAGCTGATGGCGGAACAGGAAAGTCGACGCGCCGAACAGAAACGGATCTCGAAGGAGATCGGTCCGGAAATCGGCAAGAGACGTGGCATGCTCAAGAAGGCGGAGGGTGACGAACGCACCAGGCTCGAAACGGAGATCGCCGAACTCGAGGCGAAACCCGCCGCCCTCAAGAGCGAGATCCAGNGCTACGACGAGAAGATCAAGGCGATCGAACCCGAGTGGCACGCACTCTGGTTGAANGTGCCGCAGCCNGCNGCCGAGGACGTNCCNCGNGGTGCGTCCTCNGATGACAACATCGAACTGCGCCGCTGGCATCCCGAGGACTTCGACCCNTCGAAATCGTTCGTCGAGCAACGCGGNTTCGCTCCCAAGACCCACATCGAACTGATCGATTCNCTGGGNCTGGTCGATTTCGAACGTGGCGTGAAGATGGCGGGCTCGCGCCACTACGTNCTGGTCGGCGANGGCATGCGACTGCATCAGGCGATNCTTCGTTTCGCCTTCGACTTCATGACCCAGGAGAACGGCTTCACCCCGATGAGCGTGCCGGTGATCGTGCGCGAGGAGTGCATGGTGGGCACNGGCTTCTTCCCGGGAGGACGGGAGCAGGCGTATCACGTCGAGGAATCGAATCGAGGCGCCGGGCACGACCTCTTCCTCACGGGAACCGGAGAGGTCGGCCTNATGGGCTATTACGCCGACGAGATCCTCGAACGTGATCAGCTTCCCATCACCTGCACCACCGTCTCCACCTGCTTCCGANGNGANGCCGGCGCCGCCGGAAAGGACACGGCCGGTCTCTATCGGGTGCATCAGTTCGACAAGGTCGAACAGGTGGTGATTCATGAAGCGGACGATGCGACCCACCGCGAGTGGCATCNCAAGATGATCGGCTACGTCGAGACCATGCTCCAACGACTGGGACTCCCCTATCGACTGCTTCAATGCTGCACCGGCGACCTGGGTTCGAAGAACGAGGACATGATCGACGTGGAATGCTGGATCCCCGGACGTGGCGAGGANGGNCCCGACGGNCGNCCGNTGGGCGACTGGGGCGAGACACACTCCGCGAGCCGACTCAACGACTANCAGACCAGGCGNTTGAANCTNCGCTACCGCGACGAGAACCGCAAGACGGTCTTCCCCTACGCCCTGAACAACACCGTGTGTGCCAGCCCCAGAATTCTCGTCCCTCTGCTCGAACTCTGCCAGCAGGAGGACGGTTCGATCCTGATTCCGCAACCTCTTCGCCCGTACATGGGCGGTCAGGAACGAATCGGATGACATCACTGCTCACGATGCTTCTGGCATGCGCCTGCACGATGATGCAGGCCGCGCCCGGAGTCGAAGACGTGGTCGTCGAGGGAATCGACGTCTCACACCATCAAGGAGACGTCGATTGGACGAAGGTGAAGAGCGACGACATCGCGTTCGCCTTCGTGAAGGCGACCCAGGGCCTGCGTTTCATCGATCCACGGTTCAAGCTCAATTGGGCCGCCATCAGAAAGGCTGGGATCGTTCGAGGCGCGTACCACTTCCTCCAGCCCGATCAGGACGGAGCGGCCCAGGCCAGACACTTTCTGAAGACCGTGAACTTCTCCAAAGGCGACCTCCTTCCGGTCGTGGACGTGGAACGCTCCGGCAAGGAGCTGGTCGGAACACTCAAGGATTTTCTCGCCGAGGTGAAGTCCGAGCTGGGCATCGATGCCATCATCTACGTCTCACCGGCGTTCTGGAACGAGCACCTCGCCGATGCCTTCGANGCCCNNGCACCCAATCCGCTCTGGGTCGCTGAATACGGTGTNTCAANGCCGAAGCAGGTCCGAAACATCGGCCCCTGGCTGATCTGGCAGTACACCNGNANCGGTCGNGTCGATGGCATCNCCGGCCCGGTGGACCGNAATCGNGCGAGNATGGCTCCNGAACATCNCATTCGCTGACCTTGNGGTGGTCATAATCCAGCCCANCGGGCTGAAAACTTNCCNCGGAGCNGTTGGNGACCGAATTCGACGGGCTTTGTTNTTGCGGACGCCTGGGAACCGCTTTAGGGTNAGANNGCGNCNCACNAGGACTTTGGCTGGTCCGCGTGNTCCGCGAAGAGATTTGAGAGTTCCAAAAACANAAAAGGATGATCACATGCTTTCCACCAAGCAGACGATNGTCGTCGCCCTCACGACGACGATCTCAGGATTCGCGGCGACCGCGAACGCCGACCTNGCCTCGGCGTCGTATGAAGCCGATTTCAGGAGTTTCGACACTCAGGCGCANCTCTACGGNAGCGCGTTCTATCAAGAGAACTTCTATCAGGGCATTCAGTACAGCGACCTCCAGCTGGTCACNCAGGGACAGGGCGACACGGCCGGCACCTGGGACAGCGGCATTCGCGCCCAGATCCAGAGGTTCTCGGCGTCGTTCAACTTCTCCTTCAACAGCGACGGAGGCAACGTCAACGACGGATTCTCCTTCCTGATCGGAGACCTCAGCGACCTCTCGGGCAATCGTGCGGCAGGCAACGAGCGTGGCATCAACGCCTTCAATGACGATGGCGCTGGAATCTCGATCGGCTTCGACAGCTACGGTCCCGACAACGACACCGGCTACTACATGAACTGGGGCGGCAACGCGATCTCCTGGACCAACGCACCGAACACCAGTCACTTCACCAACGGCGCCGGCTACAACGATTATCTCGCCGCCCTCGCCGGAGGCGCGACGGCGACCATCGACTGGGACATCGACACCGGACTCAGCATTCTCGTGGAGTGGGCGAACGGCCAGGGATCATGGTCGCACTCGACCAACCTCTTCTCATGGGGCGAAGGCAACCTCGACACGACCAACTGGGGNTTCGGCTTCGCCGCTCGCAACGGTGGCGTGACCAGCGACGTCATCATCGACGACTTCACGGTCGATTACGAATACCTNCCGGCGCCGGGCGCGNTNGCCTTGCTCGGTCTGGCCGGCATCTNCGCCAGACGTCGACGCAACTGAANTCNCCACNCAGGATGAACATGTGAAATCCCTCGACCCGGTCGAGGGATTTTTTCATGCACNCATCCTGCGCGCTGTTCGGNATCGGNCNGGAAAGGANACGACGNNAAGATNNNNCCGCCGGANCAGANGTCGCCGGGNTTCGANACACCNAGCCGATCANGGAGAGCAGACGCCCCANCGTGCNAGNAGGATCGCGAGATCCGCACCACCCAC
>PAQN01000003.1:0-42850 GCA_002709755.1 Phycisphaerae bacterium | reverse complement strand
CATCNCCATCGAGATCGGTGTCGCAGCCCANGCAGCCTCCCCAGTTGCCCAGCAGCTGGGCGAGNTCCGCACCACCCACCACGCCATCGCCATCGAAGTCCTCGGCGCAGGTCGCCGGTTCCGCGGGATATTCGATGATCAGGGCGCGCCTGACATTCTCCTCGTAGGTGTCGTCGAGCGTGTTCCTCGGACCACCGGCGAGGCCGCCGATTTCAGGCAGATAGTCGTAGAGCAGCGTGAAGTCTCCGATCAGAACGTCCTGATCGATCGCCCCGTTTCGTCCGGCGAATCCGAAACGCCAGTCGGACGGGTCGATGCCGGCGAAGACATCGAGACCCTCGTCGGCATAGACGACCTGGGGATTCTGAAATGGGAACGCGATCGAGACGGAAAGACCGACGATCTCGCTCCAATACACGGTCATGGTCGGCATGGACTCGGGCAGTCCGGCGGTGGCGTAATCGGTGTAGGTCACACTGGAGAAATCCAGTGGCGTCTGGACGAACTGAGCGCCTCCCCAACGGGCATCGATTCCATTGTTGCCCGCCGCGGGATAGCCGGTCACACCGACCGACAGGCCTTCGCCATCGTCGAGGAAACCGAAGATGCCGAGCTCACCACCCTGGACGCGATTGCCCGACGTGTCGGAAAGATCACCCCACAGGAACGAGAAGCCGTCCCCCGGCCCACCGCTGACGTTCTTGAAACTGAAACGGAAGGTCGAGATGAACTGGGTGACCCGACCCGAGAAGGATGGCGTCAACCAGGTCCCCCAGGTCCCGTCGAACCCGTCGGCGACCAGCTTGAGGCGGGGATTGCCGAAGACATCCGCGTAGACGGCGTCACCGAAGAGCGTGCCGCTCGGATCCGAATCGAAGGTCTCCGAGTAGTTCACGCGGAAATCGGGGTTGGCGAAGTAGGCGCCTCGATTCCCGGTGCCGTTGGGCTCGCCGGGGAACCAGAGACTTTCATCGACGGGTTCCTCACTGAGCCAGATCCATTCGCCGTCCCGCTCGTAGAGTCCGACCCAGGGTCCGGTGTTGTAGAAGGTGTTCGTCCAGAGCGCGGAGAAGGCGGAGAGATTCTCGAAGACCCAGTCGGCCTCTTCCGTGGTCTCCAGACACAGGAGCGTGCCGCCACGATTTTCCGCGTAGACGCGGGCCTGGGTCCAGGTGATCCGCTCGGAGAGAATGACGGCTTCGTATCGCTGACCCTCGCCGCCTTCCTGCACGGACCAGACGACCTCCTCGACCCCCGGGTCCTCGTCGAACTCGATCAGGACATAGGTGAAATCCTGACTGTTGTCGTTCCAGGTTCCATCCGGATACATGATCACGAAGTCCTCGTTCCCGGCGCTGTCATTCGGTTCGCCGCTGCGCCAGTTGGACCAGTTGAAGGGCTCGCCGGTGATCCAGCCCCAGCCATCCGACGGCTCCGAAGCGTTCGGATCCTGCAGAAGACCGATGACGGTGTTGCCTCCGTTCTGGAGGGCGGGCATGTTGCGGTCGATGAAATCCTGCTCTTCGGGCGTGGTGATCGTGACGGGATAGCCCCCGAATCGCTCCGCGGCGAGCACCGCCGCGGCGAAGGAACGGTCCGCGCCGATCGCGTACATCGCATAGAAGTGACCGTTTCCGCCCGAAGCTGTCGGCCATTCAACCGCCGGGGCCGCGTAGGGATCGTCGAGATCCCCCCACGCCAGGTCGATCTCTCCGGAGCCATCCTCCGAGATGCCGGAGACTCGGATGTAATAGGTCTCGCCGGCGACTCCCTCGAATCCGACGCGGGACGAACCGCCCGCACATCCCGGCTCGTCATCCGAACAGGCGAGAGGCAGTCCGTTGCAGCTTTCGTAGATCGTGATCTGCGTGTCGAAATCGACGAGTCCGCAGGTCGAGACCAGCACGCCATTGTCGAACTGAGGCGTGTGGGTGAACCAGACATCACCACGAAGAATGCCACCATTCGTCTCGTTCGCACATTCACTGATCAGACCGGGTCCGTCACGCGAGCTGTTCCGGGTGGTGAACGGGTGACGCCCGAGCTCGAGAGGACGTGCGTCGATGCAGTCGTCGTTGTCGGGGGTCACACCGCAGTATTCGATCGCCTTCTCAACGCAGGAGAAGTCCCAGGCCGTCTCACAGCAGTAGAAGTCCAGTTCGCAGATCGCGATGCAGCAGTTGAGATCATCACAACCCGGGGCGCCGATGCTTCCGCAGTATCCACCGCTTCCACATGCCTTGGGGGGAAGAGGATCGAAATTGCCGCTCAGAGATGTGTTCGAAAGATCGACCGATGTCACCAGTTCGACCTGAAAACCCGCGGTCTCTCCCAACGAACTGGCGATCGAACCGAGCGAGAGCTGATTGATGAAGACATCACCTTCGCTCGCGATGAAACGGCCTCCGAATGGCACAGAGGAAACCGTGTCGAGGACGCCCGCACTGTTCGAGAGGATCGATGTGATCGTGTAGTCGGCGACCAGGCGCCAGTCGGCGTTGAATCCGGCGTTGCCGCCACCATCGAGTCCGGCCGCGCTGGGTGACTGGAGGATCGCACGGATGTTGTCCAGCGTCACGGTGACGTCGAGACAACCGAGAATGCCTCCGCAGAGAAACTGATACTCGAGGGTCCCCCCACTGAGCTGGAATTCGAGATTGGCCAGTTCGACTTCGTCGAATGGTTCCGAATCAGGCCTGAAGACGACGACGCCACCGCCGCTGACGTTCGACCCCAGGATCCTGGTCTGAGTGTCTCCCCCGAATTCGCTCGTGAGGGTGATCTGTATGGCGACCGACGCGGTGGAACCTCCGTCGACGGTGACCGATGAGGGGACATCGGCATGAGCGAGAACGGCGAATGCGAACAGGCTCGATGCCGCGGCGGCGTTCTTCAGTGTTCGAAGGCTCTTCATGATCCTCGATTCGTTCCAGGATTGATCGGACGTCGATCAGTCAAGTGTCCCGGCTGAAAGCCCCCTGCTCAAGAGAAAACGATTCCAACTCTGAAGTTTGCCCTCAAATTCGGCCCTCACCAGCGAGCCGGATGTGAATCTGCGCCCTGTCCGGTCAGGCCCGATAGAATTCGGATTGATCGACTTGAACGCGCTCCCCGACCGACGAGAGAAAGGGACCATGATGATGCCGACGACGATTTCCATCGAAGACGCCGACCTCGGCACCGCCTCGATCCGGAGGGAGCTGATCCGGCTGGTCGAGGCGTTCGCCGTCGTGAGCGAGGTCACGCTGAGAACGGGCCACGCCGAGGCGCTGGACCATCTGCTGCAGACGCATCCAACGGTGTTCCTCCTGCTCGCTCGAGACGAGCAGGGCCGTGCGGTCGGCTATGCGCTCTGTCAGAAGACCATCTCGAGTTTCGAGGGCGCACCCTCCGTGAACCTCCACGACATCTATCTGGAGGAATCCCTCAGAGGACAGGGCGTGGGAAGACGGATGATCGCCAGAGTCGAGGAGATGGCACGGGCGATGGGATGCCGCAAGATCACCCTCGAGGTCGACCGGGAGAACACCGGGGCACAACG
This sequence comes from Phycisphaerae bacterium, assembly GCA_002709755.1. Classification (GTDB taxonomy): domain Bacteria; phylum Planctomycetota; class Phycisphaerae; order Phycisphaerales; family SM1A02; genus UBA8087. The sequence goes on along the minus strand of PAQN01000003.1, from coordinate 39,309 downwards.
CCTCTACAGAGCGCTGGGATTCGCGGATGGCTCATCGGATCGTGATGGTGATGGATGCTGGTTCTGGCGAAAGATGATCGCGGACGACTGACGGGCTCATTCGGCATCGGAGGCGGCCGTCTCGGGAAGCGGTCGGATCGAGACCTCGCGGAAATCGATGGGATGACTTTCACCCTGCAAGGCGATCCAACCTCGATCGATGACGAGAGGACCATCCTTGATCAGCTCCTTCGCGTCGGAATCACGAGGGTCGTACTGCGCCTGCTCGTACTCGAGGACGAGCTCGCCGTCGATGAAATGCCTGATCCGCCCGTCTCCATCGACTTCGAACTCCGCCGTGACCCAGTCATCACCGTGACAGGTCTTCGAAGATGAATTGATGCAATGCGCCTGCTCGAGCGTGCCCTTGATCACGACATTGGTTCCGGGCGTACAGAGATTTCCTGTCGAACGGGCGTTCGTACCGTCGCCACCGAGAAACTGACCTTCGACGGAGACCGGAAAGAACTGATCGCGCCCCATCGTCCTGGGATCCTGACAATGCAGCATCACCCCGCTGTTGCGCCAGGCCCACCCGGGTCCCTCGTTGCATTGGTCACCGCGAAAACGATAGACGACACGCAATCGATAACGATCGTGCGGACGATCATGGAAGAGGTGCAGAAAACGATTGTCGAAAGGGCCTTCATACTTGTCGTAATCGATTCGAATGAGACCGTCCTCGACTCGCACGGTCCGCCATGGATCCGCTCCGAGCGGCTGGCCCGAGATCTTGGGCGTCCAACCTGTGAGATCCTTGCCGTTGAAGAGTGGAATCCAGCCGGAATCCCTCTCCGAATCGACCGCCTGAGCGTCGGTGGATTCCTGAATCGCGAAGGTCCGATCGAGCCACGAAGAGCACCCGAACAGCGAGAATGCGAGGATGATGATGAAAGGTCGTATCATGACGGGCTCCTGTGATCAGGATGCTATCAGGCCCGGACGAAAGAACCCTCTTTTTTGTCGACCGATCCCGCATCAAAGGCGACACTCGTTCGTTTCTTCATGTGTCCGCACCAGAAAACACCTTCAATCCGAGGAGAAGATTTCGATGAAGAACGTTCTGACACTGCATGAGGGCAGGTCTCTCACGGTCACATTCATGAGCCTTTTCATGTGCGGACTTTTGGTGACAAGCGCACAGGCGCAATCAAGCGCGCCCTCCGAGGACTCGGGCGGCCCCGTCAATACCGGCGGGAAGGGAAACCGTCGTTTCAGTGACATCGAGCTCATGAAACGATTCGATCTGGACGGGAATGGACGACTCGATCGAGAGGAGAGAGAGCCCGCGCGACGCATGGCGATCGAACTCAAGGCGGAGTCGCAACGCGGAAGAGGCCGGCGAGGCGGGCCGCCCCGGGGCGAGGGCGCCGAGACGGTTCGGCCACAAGACCGACCCGACGCGCTTCGCCTGACGGAGGACGATGTCGAGCTGCATCCCGATCGAGGACTGTACGACCGGGAAACGCTGAGGACACTCTTCTTCGAGTTTCCCGAGCGGGACTGGCACGAGGAGATGGTGGCGTTTCACGGCACCGACGTCGAGGTGCCCGCGACACTCCGCGCCGACGGCAGACTGATCGGCGAGGTCGGTGTCTCCTACCGTGGCAACACGTCGTTCGACCACCCCGAGAAGAAATCGTTCGGCGTCTCCATCGACGCCTACGAGGATGATCGCTCTCTGGATGGATACAACACCCTCAACCTCCTCAACGCCAACGGCGACGACTCGATGATGAGAGAGGTGCTCTTCTCGAACATCGCCTCAGAATACATGCCGGCGCCGAAGGCCAATTTCGTCAAAGTGGTCGTCAACGGGGTCTACCTGGGCGTCTATGCGAACGTCCAGCAGTTGAACAAGGACTTCATAGAGGAACACTACGACACACGAAAAGGCGTTCGCTGGAAGGTCCCTCCGGACTTCAGCGGTGGCGGCGCACTGTCCGACCAGGGAACCTCCAGCAGTCGATACAAGGAGAAATACGAGCTGAAGACCGGCTCGGCAAAGGAACAGGATTGGAAGGAACTGATCGCCTTCTGCAGACTTCTCCAACGCACGCCCGAGACGCGACTTGAAGAGGTTCTGCCCGAATACATCGACGTCGAGGAGACGATTCGTTTTCTGGTGCTCGACAACATCTTCATGGATCAGGATGGGTACTACAGCCGAGGAAGCGACTACTACGTCTACAAGGATCCCGACGGACGATTCCACTTCTTCCATTACGACAACAACGAGACCTTCGATCCTCCTCGTGGTGGACGGGGCGGTGGTCCCAGAGGACCGGGCGGTCCGGGCAGGACGCCACCCGAGGGATTCGGGCCACCCCCCGATGGATTCGGCCCCCCACCGGAGGAAGTCGAACGAGGACGCGGGGTCCGAGGAAGACCCGGTCTCGATCGCCCCAGACGAGGTGCCGCCGAAGAGCGGCGAAACGAGAATCGGGCGGAGGATGCCCCTCCCCCCCGCGGCGGCCGCGGTGGTCGCGGAGGTCGCGGAGGTCGAGGCGGTGATCCATCGATCCAGGCTCCGCTCGCTCTGCAGAACGAGAAGGAGACCAGGCCATTGATCGCCGCGATTCTGGCGGTTCCCGCATGGAAGGCGCGATATCTCGAACTCTGTCGCCAGATCGCCGAGGAGGCTCTTCAGGAAGACGTGTTTCTCGCGAGAGTGGATGCCTACAGGACCCTTCTCACGGATGCCGTGACCCGGGACCCCTTCGGACCGGATCGAGTCGATTTTCTTCGCAGCCTCGAGGGTACGGAAACCTCACTGGTTGACATTGTCGCGCGGAGAAGAAAATTTCTTCTCGAACATGAATCACTCGAGCTGAATTCAGACGATGATGATGGAGGATCTGCGGACCCTCGCTGAAAGATCAGGACATCAACGTGAATCAACTTTTCACCAATCCCACGGCCCAGGAACCGGGCACCTTCAGCACCGCGCTGACCGCGGTTCTTCTTGCGACGATCTTCGGAATCGTGGTCGCCTGTCTTCACCTGCTCGCCACCCGGGGTCGTGATCGAGTCGATCTCTGGCGGACGCTCATCCTGATCGCCCCCCTCATCGCCATGGCGACGGTCGCGGTCGGGACCAATCTGGCGGCGGCGTTCACGCTCTTCGGCACGCTGGCGATCGTCCGCTTTCGAACCCGGATCAGAAACCCGCTCGACGCGGTGTTCGTCATCTTCTCGGTCGTGATCGGCCTGGCCACGGGCAACGGCAACCACATGGTCGCTCTCGTGGGCACGATGGTGGTGGGACTCACGATCCTGATACTCACGTCGAACCCGGACAAGAGGAACCGAAGAGACGGCAAGCTTCGAATCACCCTGTCACCCGCGGACACGACGAACGACTGCTGGACCGATGTTCTCGATGAACTCGGAATCAAGCACCGTCTCCTCTCCAACGAGATGGACCGACGCGCGGACACCAGGACCGTGATGGTCGGCACCATGAACGTGGAACCCGAGATGGATCAGGCGCTCATCACCCGACTTCAGGAGAGTGCGCAGATCATCAAGGTGTCTCACAAGATCGCTCAGGACTGATTCAGGCCCGCCCGGCCGTTTGCTGACCCAAAGCGCCTGTTTCGAGCCCATCTCCCCTGCGGGGTCGTCTACACTGACCGACCCGGCACAGGCCGGTATCGACCGCACAGCAGGAAACATGGATTCAGCGATGTCAGACCACACAGCTTCGACCCCCACCATCATCTACACCCACACCGACGAGGCCCCCGCCCTGGCCACCTACTCCTTCCTTCCGGTGATCAAGGCATTCACTGCGGGGACGGGCATCCGGATCGAGACGCGAGACATCTCGCTTGCCGGGCGAATCATCGCGAACTTCCCGGACAGTCTCCGCGACGATCAGAAGATCGAGGACGCGCTGGCCGAACTCGGACGACTGGCCCAACGCCCGGAAGCCAACATCATCAAGCTTCCGAACATCAGCGCCTCGGTGCCGCAGCTGAAGGATGCGATCGCCGAACTCCAGGCCCAGGGATACGACCTTCCCGACTATCCGGAGGAACCCACCGACGATGCCGAACGGGAGATCCAACGACGCTACGACGCCGTGAAGGGAAGCGCGGTCAATCCAGTGCTTCGCGAAGGCAACTCGGACCGCAGGGCGCCGGAGGCGGTCAAGGCCTACGCACGAGCGAACCCCCATCGCATGGGCGCGTGGAGCGCCGACTCGAGAAGCCACGTCAACAGCATGACCGAGGGCGACTTCTTCGCGAACGAACAGTCGGTGCTCATCCCGTCCGCGACCACGGTCCGAATCGAGCATGTGGCCGAAGACGGCTCGACCACGATCCTCAAGGAGGGCATCGACCTTCAGGAGGGTGAGATCCTCGACGCGACCTTCATGAGTCGAAGATCGCTTCGAGCCTTCCTCGCGAAGGCGATCGATGACGCCAGGGAGTCCGGCATCCTCTTCTCCCTTCACATGAAGGCCACCATGATGAAGGTCTCCGACCCGATCATCTTCGGCCATGCCGTCACGGTCTTCTTCGCCGACGTGTTCGACAGACATTCCGCGACTCTCGAGCGGATCGGCGTCGACACGCGAAACGGATTCGGCGATCTTCTCTCGAAGATCGCGGGGCTTCCGGACGCCGAACGTCATGCGATCGAAGTCGACATCGAAGCCGCTCTGACGGCGGGCCCCGATCTCGCGATGGTCGATTCCGACAACGGCATCACCAACCTCCATGTCCCGAACGACGTCATCATCGACGCCTCGATGCCGGCCATGCTGCGCACCTCGGGGTGCATGTGGAACAAGGACGGGGAGACCCAGGAGACGATGGCCGTGATTCCCGACCGCTGCTACGCGGGCGTGTACCAGGCGGTCTTCGACGACTGCAAGGCGAACGGGGCGCTCGATCCGGTCACGATGGGAAGCGTGCCGAACGTCGGCCTGATGGCGCAGAAGGCGGAGGAATACGGTTCGCACGACAAGACGTTCGAAGCGCCTGCGAACGGAACCATGAGGATCATCGATGCAGACGGAAACACCCTGACGGAACACGTGGTCGAGCAAGGCGACATCTGGCGGGCGTGCCAGGTCAAGGACGGTCCGATCCGAGACTGGGTCAAGCTCGCCGTCACGCGGGCACGCGCCACCGGAAGCCCCGCCGTGTTCTGGCTGAACCCGCAACGCCCCCACGACACGAACCTGATGACCAAGGTGCGGACCTATCTCAAGGACCACGACACCGAAGGACTGGACTTCCACATCATGGCCCCGGCGGACGCCTGCCGCTTCTCGCTGGAGCGGATCAGACGAGGAGAGGAAACCATCTCGGTGACCGGAAACGTGCTTCGGGACTACCTGACCGACCTCTTCCCGATTCTCGAGGTCGGCACCAGCGCCAAGATGCTTTCGATCGTCCCCCTCATGAACGGTGGCGGGCTCTTCGAAACGGGTGCGGGCGGCTCCGCGCCCAAGCATGTCCAGCAGTTCGAGAAGGAGAATCACCTTCGCTGGGACTCGCTGGGCGAATTTCTCGCACTGGCCGCGAGCTTCGAACATCTCGCGGATCACTTCGGACTGGAGTCGGCGCGAACGCTCGGTCGAACGCTCGACAAGGCCACCACGCAGTACCTGCTTCAGAACAAGGCGCCATCGAGACGATGCGGTGAACCCGACAACCGGACGACCCACTTCCATGTGGCGATGTTCTGGGCCGAAGCGCTCGCAGAGCAGACGGAGAATGCGGAACTCGCCACGCGTTTCGAAGAGATCGCCCGACGACTTCGCGAACAGGAGGACACGATCGTGTCCGCCATGAACGACGCCCAGGGTGATGCGATGGACATCGGCGGCTACTTCCAGCCAGACCCGGAGAAGGCAAGCCGCGCCATGCGGCCGTGCAATGTCTTCAACGGGATCATCGACGACATCACCACCACGGTCGAGGCATGAGACCGCTCGGGCGCGTTGTGATGTGGATTTGATCCGATCGCCGGGTTGAACGATTCCATGGACGCAGGTCCTCACGACGGAATCCCGATCAGGTGATGGCCGAAAGCGAGGCCTGATTCGATGTTGGCATTGTTTCTGGTGGACTTGAGTGACGGATTCACTCGATAATGACGACATGTCACCTTCGGATTCGAAATCCCGGGACGCACCGAAAGACGTCGATGTCTCGATCATCGTGGTCAGCTACAACACACGCGAGATGACGCTCGACTGCCTTCGTTCGGTCGTGGCACAGTCACCGGATCTGGATTTCGAGGTGCTCTTCATCGACAACCAGTCGACCGATGGATCGTTCAAGGCCGTGGAATCGGAGTTCGGATCGGATGCTCGCTTCCAGATCGTCGACAGCGATGAGAACCTCGGATTCGCCCGGGCCAACAACGTGATGGCGAAACGGGCCCGTGGCCGAAGACTGCTGCTGCTCAACCCGGACACGGTGGTCCTCGACCGAGCGCTGGAAAAGCTGAATGCGTTCGCGGACGAACGAAGCGAATGCGGGATCTGGGGNGGCAGGACCATGNAGGCGGACGGCGTCACACTCGACCCGCGATCATGCTGGGCCGATCTGACCCTGCGTGGCGTCTTCTTCAGGACGATCGGGCTNTCGAAGGCNTTCTCAGGCAGTGAATTCTTCAACCCCCACGCCTACGGCGACTGGCAGCGCGACACGNTCCGTCACGTGGGNTTCGTCACCGGATGNCTGCTGCTGATCGATCGTTNNCTGTGGGAGANGCTCGNAGGATTCGCCCCTGAATTCTTCATGTACGGCGAGGANGCGGAACTCTGNCTGCGCGCNAAGTCCTTCGGGGCGACTCCGATCATCACTCCGGAGGCCGCGATCATCCACTACGTCGGGGCCTCCGCCACGACCAAATGGCAGACCCGCGTCAAGATCAATCGAGGTGAGATCACCCTGATGCGGCTGCATTGGTCGAGGACCGCCGCATGGCTTGGTCGGGAACTGATCCGGGTCGCGACCGCCTGTCGCATGATGGTGTTCTGGGCGATCTCCAAACTGCGCCGAACCGAGCACAATCGAAATCGCGCCTCCGACTGGAAGAACATCTGGGCCGCGCGGTCGGAATGGCTGGCCGGCTATCGATCGAGCGACTGATCGATCACCAGAAGACGACGTACAGTCCGGTCACCGCCAGNAACAGAGCCATCGAGACCCAGGCGAGCCCCCTCATCGGCGCCATCTCGACCACGTCGCGTCGCGGNAGCGGCCGCGCCGGTCCGGGCGCGAAGACGCTCCAGATCCAGAGCATCGTCACCAGCACGATGAAGATGATGAACATGTGGTAGAGAAAGGACATCGAGGCGTAATCGAANAGGAACTGGGCGCTTCCTCCAGCCGCGATCGCATCGTCAGCCGTCATCATCCAGGTGGGTGACCGACTGATCAGGTACAGGATCGGTCCGACCACCAGGGCGGTCTTGGCGGCGGAGGCCGGCACCCGCGCCACCAGCAGGCCCATGAAGAAGATCGCACAGGTCGGCGCGGACACGAAGCCCCAGATCTCCTGGATGTANCTGAAGACACCGTCGAAACCGTGAATCACAGGGGCCCAGAGACAGGCCGCGATCGCAAGNACGGTGGTGGTGATGCGTCCGACGCGAACGGTCCGGCGGTCGTCCATGTCCGGATCGACGTGCGTCCCCCACAGATCGAGGGTGAAGACGGTCGCGGCGGAGTTCAAGCCGCTGTTGAAGGTGCTGAGAACCGCTCCGGCCACCGCGGCAAGCATCAGGCCAAGCACTCCGGCGGGAAGGAGNTCCCGGATCAAGGTGGGATAGGCGGCATCGGCGTTCTGCGGGTCGTAGTCATCACCGAGAATCTGGACCGCCATGATGCCCGGCAGAACGACGATGAATGGAAGGATCAGCTTGATCGCGGCCGCGAAGAGAATCCCCTTCTGGCCCTGGGCGAGTGACCCGGCGGCGAGTGTCCGCTGCACGATGAACTGGTTCAGACCCCAGTAGAAGAGAACCGGAATCCAGAGCCCCGTGACCAGACTCAGACTNGGNATCTCGGAATCGTTCCAGGGACGAACCACGTGCAGCTTCTCTTCGTTGACCTCGGCGAAATGCCTCCACCCGGCGAAGATGCCTTCACCNTCACCGATGACGTCCANGGCGAGAAAGAAGACCAGGAGGCCGCCGGCAAGCAGCGCCAGTCCCTGCAGAAGGTCGGACCAGACCACGGCGCCCAGTCCACCGATGATGGTGTAGACCCCGGCCGCAAGACCGATCCCCCAGACGCAGAGCATGAACGCCCGGGACCCGGCGGACTCCGGAGACAGAGACCAGGATTCCTGGAGCAGAAGATCGATCTGAAAGACATTGACCAGAAACATCGCCCCGCCGTAGAGAACCGTGGCGAGCACGGTCAGCACGAAGAAGACCACCATCAGCGCGGCGAGAATCGATCGCGTCGTTCGGTCGTATCGATACTCGAGAAACTCGGGGATGGTGTAGATGCCGGCGCGCAGAAAGACGGGCAGCAACCACCAGGCGACGACGATCAGGGCGATGACCGCCAACCACTCGTAGCTGGCGACCGCCAACCCGGATCTCGCGGCGTTTCCGGTCATGCCGACGAAATGTTCGGTCGAGATGTTGGACGCGATCAGGGAGATGCCGATCAACCACCAGGTCAGCTTTCGTCCTGCCAGAAAATACTGCGCCTTGGTGGCCTCGCCTCGAGAAGCGAGAATCGAGACGATCGCGATCACCACCAGGGCGGCGATGAATATCACCAGGTCGATCATGACTGATCCCTCGCTTGCTCAAGACATGACCGCCAGGACTCGAGGGCGCCGGCGATGAGCACGGAACCTTCATGCGAGACCATCGGAGCCGCCGGTTCCAGTTCTCCGGAGGCGACCAGCTCCGACATCATGCGAGCTTCGAGACTGAAGCAGTCGAGAGACGGTTCGAAGTGTTCCGTTTCGACCNGGCCGAACCGTTCGATCTCGATCGTCGCTCGCCGGTCATCCTCTCTGCCCTCGTGAATGAAGGGATGAGGAAGACGAATCTCCCCGTCGGTGCCGACGCAGCGAAGACCGGTGCCGAGATCCTCGATCAATGAACAACGGAGGTTCGCTTCCAGACCGTTGTCGAAGGTCACCACCGCACCCGCATCCGCATCGACCTCCGTCTCGGCATCGAAGACACCCACCGCCTGCATCGATTTCGGAGACGCATGGGTCCGACCATCGACCGTGCCGGCGACCAGCATCGCGATGCTCATGGGATAGCCGCCGATGTCGAGGATCGGACCACCACCGAGCTTCTGACTGCGAAGCCTGTGTTCGGGTGGGACGTCCGCACGAAAACCGAANTGTGACTCGATCGACTGCAGGTCGCCGATGGCGCCGTTCGAGATCANTTCGACCAGCCGCTCGATCTGAGGGTGGCATCGGTACATCCACCCCTCGATGAGAGCGGTGCCGTTCTGATGCGCGCACATCACCACCGCAAGCGTGCCCGCGGGCGAGCAGGTCATCGGCTTTTCACAGAGGACGGGAATGCCGACGGACAAGGCCGCCACCGCGAGTTCGGCGTGTTCCGAGTGAGGCGTTCCGATGTANAGCGCATCCAATCCGTCGACACCGAGCATGTCCCGCTGATTCGACCAGGGCGTGCCTCCCTGACGTGCACAGAAGGACTCCGCAGCCTCCTGCGTGCGACTGAGCACNTGACCCACGGTGCCGCTTTCGGTCCGGGTGATGCAGTCGGCGAAGAGCGACGAGATTCGTCCTGTTCCGGCGATGCCCCAATTGAGTGGTCTGAACACGGGATTCTCCGATCGNTNTGGGACCTGCAGTATAGAAGGACCGCNNCGNCNTGTCATGNNACGNCGNTCGANGCGGGTATNATCGNGNCATGGAGANNCTCACACTCATTCTGGCNCTNGTCGCGATCATTCTCAGCATTCTGGCGATCGGCCAGAGCCTNCTGCGNGGNCGAGGCGNGGAGGACGAGGAGACNGANGACGTCGAAGCNNTTNTGANNGANCAGGCGAAACGACAGGANNCNTCGCTCAGAGATGANTTCGAANGGGCCCGNGANACCGGGGANAANAGCGATGCNCGCCTGCGCGANGAGATGNNCAAGCGNCTCGANTCCGTNAGTGAGACNNTGATGAAGACNCTGACGCTGCAACTCAAGGGCATGCGCGAGGAACAGGCGAAGCAGGCGGAGGATCTNCGCACCGGNAACGAGAAGAANCTCGAGGAGATGCGAAAGACCGTCGACGAGAAGCTTCAGGGCACGCTCGAGAAGCGACTTGGTGAGGCGTTCAAGCAGGTCGGCGAACGACTNGANTCCGTGCAGAAGGGCCTGGGTGAGATGAAGCAGCTCGCCGAGGACGTCGGNGATTTCAAGAAGGTNCTCACCAACGTCAAGAGCCGTGGCACCTGGGGCGAGGTNCAGNTGCGCGCGATTCTCGAGGAGATGCTCACCCCCACCCAGTGGGANGCGAACGTCAAGCCGATNCCCGGCTCGAACGCCATCGTCGAATTCGCGATCCGCCTGCCCGGCACCGACTCGCAGGATCAGGTCTGGCTGCCGATCGACTCGAAGTTTCCGCAGGAGGACTACGCCAGACTGCAGGACGCGCAGGATCGTGCCGATGTGGCGGGGATCGAAACCGCGTCGAAGGCGCTCGCCAACGCCATCATCTCCGCGGCCAAGGACATCCGTGAGAAGTACGTGGCTCCCCCGAACACCACCGAATTCGCGATTCTCTTCCTGCCGACGGAAGGCCTCTANGCGGANGCGCTNCGNCAGCAGAAGGTGGTCGACACNCTGAACGATCTTCGCATCACGTTGGCCGGACCGACCACGCTCAGCGCGATTCTGAACGCCTTGCGCATGGGCTTCCACACGCTCGCNATCGAGAAACGATCGAGCGAGGTCTGGGAGGTNCTGGGNGCGGTCAAGACNGAGTTCGGCAAGTTCGGCGACGTGCTCGACAAGCTCGGCAATCAGCTGAAGACCGCGCAGAACACGATCAACGCGACCGGGCAGCGCACAAGAGCGATGGAGCGAAAGCTCAGGACGGTCGAGGAACTGCCGGAAGAGGACAGCCGGACCATCCTGAACCTTCCCGCGATCGACGAGATCGAGTCCGAGTGACTCAGTCGACCTGCGACCAGGTCAGATCGATCACCACCGCACCATGATCCGAGGGGAAGATCCGCTTCTCGGTCGGAATCGAGTCATCCTCCCAGCGTTCGGGAAGGACTTCGGCGTCGACCGGCGTGAGCACCCACGCACCAGCCACCTGCTCGGCGGGATTCTTCAGGTACAGACGATCGATGCGTTCGAAACCCTGATCCCCGCCATCATGTGCCACGCGAAAGAGAGGTGACCAGGTGATCCCGGGGTGCTGCACCGGGTTCGGATGCACCACGCGAAACGTGTCGATGAACCCGGCTTTCGCCATCGCGAGACTCACCGGCAGCGGCAGCGCCCGCCGGTGGCGATAGACGCGGGCGGTGTCGACGTTCCAGTCGAGATGCGACGGGTTGTTGAAGTCCCCACCCACCAGCAGAGGGACGTCGAGGTCCAACTGACCATCCTCTTCGAGATGCGCAAGCAAGGCCTTCGCCTGGGGGAGTCGTGAGGATCGAACGTCCTCGGCGGCGAGGAGTTCCTCGTCGGACTGATCGGGACGATCACGAAGTTCCCAGGTGATGTAGGCGCGGGAGTCGAACCAGATCGACCAGGCGACGAACGATCGCTTCTTGGAATCGGTCACCCGCACGCCCAGACCGTGCCAGGCATGGTGGAAGAATTCAGCCTCGACCTTCAAGGGCGTGAGGACGCAGAGGTGCGGGCTCTCCTCCTGATGGGCATGCCAGCCGAGTTCCTGCGCGATCCAGCGACCGACGGTCGGACGGTCGCCGTCGACGTCGTAGCTCTCCTGCATCAGGACGATGTCGGGCTTCACCTCGCGGATGACGGCGAGAATCTTCTCGGGACCTTCCTCGACCTCGTTGCCGCCTCGCCAGACGTTCCAGACCAGGACTCGAAGGGCGGTGTCGTCCTTGGCCTCCTCGGCGAACGTGGAACCGATCATGCAGAACGGGAGGAGCAGCGCCAGGAGGGAGAACAAGCCTCCGATGACGGGCTTTCCGAAACGAGATGTGTGGTGATCTTTCATGAACCCAGTGTACCCCCTTAGAATGCCCGCCATGAACACCCATCCCGCCACCATTCTTCTTCTCGGCTCCGGCGAACTCGGCAAGGAGCTCGTGATCTGCGCGCAGCGCTACGGCTGTCGGGTGATCGCCGCCGACCACTACGCCGGCGCCCCGGCGATGCAGGTCGCGGACCACGCCGAAGTGATCGACATGCTCGATGGCCACGCGATCAAGACCCTCGTCCGCCGCTACAAGCCGGACTACGTGGTCCCCGAAGTCGAAGCGATCCGCACCGAGGCCTTGATGGACATCGAAGCCAAAGGCACCACCGTGATCCCTTCGGCGCTCGCTGCCCACCTCACCATGAACCGCGACGCGATCCGCTCGCTCGCCGCCGAGGAACTGAACCTCCCCACCGCGCGCTACGCATACGCCGACGACCTCGACTCACTCAAGCGCGTCATCGATGAGACCGTCGGTCTGCCCTGCGTGATCAAGCCGGTCATGAGTTCGAGCGGCAAGGGCCAGTCGGTCGCGCGCACGAAGGCCGACATCGCGAAGAGCTGGAAGCACGCCTTGAAAGGCATGCGCGGCGACAAGGGCGTCGTCATCGTCGAGGAGTTCATCGATTTCGACTACGAGATCACCCTGCTCACGGTGAAGCAGCGCGCCAGCGCGGTGAAGCGCGGCCGCGGCACGGTCTACGTCGAACCGATCGGTCACCGCCAGGAACGCGGGGACTATCAGGAATCCTGGATGCCCTGCCCGATGCCGGAGGTGATGATCCGCAAGGCGCAGCGCATGGCGAAGAAGATCACCGACCGCATCGCCGGGCCCGAGGGTGCAGGGATCTTCGGGGTCGAATTCTTCGTTCGTGGTGACGAGGTCATCTTCTCCGAACTCTCGCCCAGACCGCACGACACCGGCATGGTCACCATGATCTCGCAGGATCTCTCCCAGTTCGAACTGCACCTGCGCGCGATTCTCGGGCTGCCGATTCCGCGGATCACCTACCGAGGCCCCAGTGCGAGCGCGGTGATCCTGGCCGATCGAGCGAGCACGAAGACACCGGTCTACCGGGGCCTCCAGGAGGCACTAGAGGGAACCGACACGATGATCCGACTGTTCGGTAAACCGGAGACCCGCAAGTACCGGAGAATGGGCGTCGCACTGGCGACGGCGGGTCGGGTCGGCGATGCCCGTCGGAAGGCCCGTGACGCCGCGGCGAAGATCGCGGTCCGCTGATGGCGGGATGACCGTCACCACCGAGGGAGTTGGAGGCGGCGCCTCGTGGGAGTCGGACGAACCGCCTCCGCAACGAGCCGAGACTCGCTGCGGAGGCGACGTGAACCCCGAGCGGTTCAGGGCCTTTCGAACGCCAAACCGAACCAGAATCCATTCTCATTACCGGAATCGTCATCAGAGGCATCTCGAGAGATCGAGATGTTGCTCGCCTCCATGCGGTACGACCCGGCGGGCAGCGTGAGCCAGTCATGGGATTCGGCGAACTGCCGGCCATCCGCGGCCGAGTCGTCCGCCTGCAGGAAGTCCTGGTACACCAGAGCCCCGGTGGCGTTGTTTCGGATCGAGATGAGACAGGTACCTTCATTGTGGTTGAGTGACGACAACTCGTTGCGGAAAGCGCCAAGGGCTGCGATTCCAACGTCCGTCGTCGATTCGAGTTCGAAGTCGATGTCCATGTCCACCGTCGAGGAGGTGTCATCGCTATCCGCAGCGCCGGAACGCTGGACGGTGCGCGCGAACAGGAAACCGCTCAGGTACGTCGGCGCGATCTCGTAAACCGCACCTCCGTCCGCCATCCCGCGGTTCGAGAGGTGGGTGTGCTGGATCCACGTCTGGTCCGGGAAGGGACTGAAATCGGGCGTCGCGATGGGATCATGATCCGAACGGGCCTCCCATGAGCCATGCAATGCGCCGTTCATCTGATCCCATCGTCCCGAAACTCTGGTGGAGAGCGGTTCCACCGAGCCGATCTCGATCGCTTCGAAACTGATTCCCAGATGCATGAACACATCACCGAGGACCGTCGCATTGGGTCGACGCGGATCGGCCAGCAGTCCGCATTCGACGCTCAGCACGTAGACACCGGGAACGAGCTCGGTCGACAGACGGACCTCGGCTTCGTCGTTGTTCCGATGGAGTGCGAGCACATGACGCTCGAGGACGTCACCCTGGCGGATGAGCGAGAATCCCATCGCTCCACGGTCACCATGCTGCCCGAACTTCGAAACACCCTCCTGGGAATCGATCGTGGGGAAGAAGGCTGAGCGAGTCACACCTTCGTAGCGCAGCGCTCCCTCCGCAACCAGTCGACAGGCAGGCATCGAATCCAGTCCCGAACGACCTCCGTAGAGGGCCTCAAGCGGGCTGGCGCCGTCCCATCCCCAAGTTCCATCTGGTGACCCGTAGTCGGGATGGGAGACGGTGAAGGTGACCTCGAGGAGGCTGGAGGCTTCACGGAGTCGCCGCTTGAGGGAACTGGATACCACCATGTTCCCCTCGAGTCCGTCTTCGTTGATGGAAAACGACTGGATGGCTTCAGCGGTGCCGTGTCGAGGGTGCGAGAAGTCGGCGTGTCCGTCCCACTCCTCGAGATCGGGATCGGAACTTGAATCAGCGACGATGTGCCGGTCGGTAGTGACTTTGACCGTCCGATCGACCGCGTCGATCGTGATCACGGCGTTATCGACGGCATGGACACCGGCGACACCCGGGGACGCGAACAGAAACAGGGAACCGACGAAACCGGGGACGGATGATGCTTTTGGAAATACGAACATGACTGAGCTCCTGTAGGGACTGACAAGGGAACACCCTCAGGGAGATTCGCGAGAGAATCACCGCACCCTTCCGATCAAATCAGGATGAATGTCGAGGATGGCGGTCCGTAAGCGGTCAGGAGCCACGAAGCACAACGCAGGCCGCCGGGAGTGAGGGACAACTCCGACGGGAAACCGGTGGAATCAGTCCAGAAGCCGACGCGCCGAACGCGTGCATGCCGAGATGACCAGTGACTCGAGTGCCCCGACACGCGGCCTGCCCCGCACCGGCGCATCACCGCGACGCCGGGGCAGTTCACTCGGACGCGGCACGGGGTGACCGAGGTGCGCGGCGATTCGTTCGCTCGAGGTCTCGAGATCCTCGTACCGAACCAGCGGCCCGAGACCTTGCTGCGAGAGGGCGTGGTAACCGGTGACCAGGCGCGACCAGAGCCGGCCGTAGGACCATCCGGTCGCGATCGAGCGTTCCGGCCATTCGAGATACCAGGGCCCGCGGATCTTGTAGCTGCGAAAGGCGTCCTTGGGATTTCTCACCAGAAAGAGCATGCGGGACGCGGGAAAGAGCCAGCGCAGGTAGACCACGTGCGCCGGATCGAGAAAGACCTCCTTGATGCCCCACCGCTCGTAGCCGAGCTCGCGAGCGGAAGCACCGAACATCGTGTCGAAGTACGCGCGATGCGCACGACGAAGCGCGAGGACCGGTGGCGACAGTTTCGGAATCCAGGCGTCCTGCAAGGGACCGTCGATCAGAGTCGCGTCCTGATCGGCGAGGGGCGGCCAGCGGTCGGTGAACGGTCGCCACTGCCGGGCCATGTTCGGAATCATCTCGGCACGGTTGTGGGGTTCGCCCCAGACCATGGTGCCGGAGCCCCCGTCGGAAGCGGCGCCCGAGCCGGCGATCACCATGCGCTGCAACAGCGTGGAACCCGAGCGCCAGCCGGCCGAGAAGATGAAGGTCGGATCCTCGCAGGGCAGCGGATCGTCCGTGGCCTCGGGCCAGCGAACGGTGACGTCCGCGAGGCGAGCCGGGAGATCCGCGGCGAGGATGCGGTGCCTGGCACGGTCACGATGCGCTCTCAGAACGCGCTCAGTGATGGAACCCTTGAAGGCCATGGACACATGATGCCACGAACCGGTTTTCTCTGGAGTACCCGGGAGCGCCCGATAACAAAAAAGCCTTCCGAAGCGAGGTGCGATCGGAAGGCTGATCTGAAAACTCCCCCACTTGGGCTCGAACCAAGGACCTAGCGGTTAACAGCCGCTCGCTCTACCAACTGAGCTACAGGGGAATGAGGTCTGAAGGGAAGAGGATAGCGGGACCCCGCCGCGGGTCAAGCACGGAAAAAAGCCGAAGACTGCCTTCGGTACGCCATTGCCCCGGGTGGGCCCTTCAACTATGATCCGGAACTCGAAACAGGCCCCGTAAGGGCCCGCCAACGATCTTTTCAAGGAGCTCTTCTCATGAAGAAGGACACCCATCCAGAATGGTTCCCCGAGTGCAAGGTCTTCTTCCGAGGCGAGCAGGTCATGACCGTCGGAGCGACGGTGCCCGAACTCACCGTGGAAGTCTGGTCCGGTTCGCACCCCTTCTTCACCGGCAAGAACTCCTTCATCGACACCACAGGACGAGTCGAACGCTTCCAGAAGAAGTTCCAGGGCGATTACTTCAAGAAGAACAAGAAGAAGTAGCCACTCGATCTCAGAGAACGACACAGCCGTACCCGATCCGGGTGCGGCTGTTCTCTTGCCCCCCTGCTTTCATTGACGACTGCCATGAGGTGCTTCGATGATCGAACAGATACCCGACAACCTGGCGACCCGGCTCGAAGCGATGGATGAGCAATTGATGGCGATCGCGGAGGAACTCCTCGACCCAGCCGTGCTGTCGGACCACAACAAGGTGCGCGAGCTCTCGGTGAGGAAGGCCGCACTCGAAGGCCCGGTCTCTCGGTGGCGGGAGATCGTCGCGCTCGAGACCGAACGCGCCGAACTCGAGGAGGTCGTCGAGACCGAGTCGGATCAGGAACTGCTCGCGATGGCCAGGGAGGAGCTTCCCGAGCTCGCCTCACGCAGAACGGAACTCGTCGAGGCGCTGAAGACCGAACTCGTCACGTCGGATGACAAGGCGATCGGCGCGATGATCCTCGAGATCAGAGCCGGGGTCGGCGGCGATGAAGCCGCACTCTTCGCGGGCGACCTGCTCGAGATGTACGAACGCTACGCGAGCACACGACGCTGGCGCTTCGAAGTGCTGGAATCGCAGCCAGGCGAGATGGGCGGCATCAAGACCGCGGTCATCGAGCTCGAGGGCCAGGGCGCCTGGAGCGAGCTCGGCTATGAAGGCGGAACCCATCAGGTGAAACGGGTCCCCGCGACCGAGGCCCAGGGACGCATCCACACCTCGACCGCGACCGTCGCGGTGCTCGCCCAGCCGGAGGAGGTCGAAGTCCAGCTCGAGAAGAGCGACGTCAAGGAGTCGATCACCACCGCGCAGGGGCCGGGCGGTCAGAACGTGAACAAGGTCGCGACCGCGGTTCACCTGATTCACGAACCGACCGGCATCGAGGTTCGAATGCAGGAGACAAAGAGCCAGGCCCAGAATCGGGAGAAGGCCTGGCGCCTGCTGCGCGCACGACTCTACGAACGCCAGCGCCTCGAGACCGAGGCACGTCGGGCCGAGGAGCGTGCTTCGATGATCGGCTCGGGAAACAGAGCGGAGAAGATCCGCACCTATCGATACAAGGACAACCTCGCGGTCGACCATCGACTGGGCGCCAACTTCAATCTAGGCGAACTGATGCAGGGCAATCTGACGCCGATGATCGAATCGTTGATAGAACTCGACGTGGCGAGACGACTCGCCGCACTGTGAGCCCGGGATTCGCGCGCATGTCGGGGCCTACGGGCATCGTCCCCAGGCTGAGATCAACATGCCGAGATCGATCTGATTGACCCACCCATCGTCGTTGAGATCCTCGGGTGTCGTGGCGCCCAGAGGAAGTTCACCCCAGACATGGAGAAGCATCGCGAGATCCCCTCCTCCGACCGATCCGGAGCCGTTGAAATCGGCGGGACATCCGGGCCCGGGGATCAGAGTGATCTCGAAGGCGTGGCTCGAGGCGATGGTGGTGAAATCCGGCTCGCCGAAGTCGGATCCAAGCGCCATGATTCCGCCGTACAGAAAGGCCACCACGGTCGGTTCGGTGATCGCATCAAGTTCGAGAATGCGTCCTTCGTTCCAGAACTCACCGACCGGAAACAGATAGGTCTCGGTGCCGAATCGCCAGTAGGACTCGTCGGTCGGGCCGCCGGGAAGACGTGGATACGATTCGTTGGCGAAGTACTGCGCCCAGACGTCCGATGACGGCGTGTAACTGATCGCCGAAAACGCGCTCGAATAGGGAAACCCGCCGGTGATCGTCAACGCACCCTGATCGAGGATCTCGTAGCCGATCCCCCCACCGATGATGAACCAGTTCGTTCCGGTATTCTCCGACCAGGCGGTCATGCCCGCGGAGGAATAGATGTTGAACCCCTGCTTGAGGGCCTCGGGATCATCGGGGTCGGGCTGACTCATGCTGCCGTCGGCGTTGATCACGAGGGGCAGGGTCCAGCAGCCGTCGGTCTTCGGAGTGAAGACGCCGGAGAGCGCCACCGCACCACGATCGGCGTCGGCATCGACATAGGCGGGCAGGATGTTCAGATCACGTCGGTTCGCCCACTCGACCCCGGACTCGGGGGCATCCCCGAGATAGGTGAACGAAACGTCGCCGGCCTCGTCGAACTCGTATCCGATGCGGTACACGTTTCTCTTGTACACCTGGACCGCGGCGTCCTGATCACATGGGTCGTAACGCCCTTGAAAGCACTGCCCGAGGCAGATCCAGAGCTGGTCGTCGTCGATCACGATCAGTCGCCCACCGGTGGTGGTGTACAGTTCGGCGGGTGCGCCCTCGGGGGGATCGAGAAATCGGATCGAATCTGAAAGCGCGCCCTTGCCCCCCCGGACCCAGTCGGCGACGCCGTCGATCTCGACGAGCGCCATCGTGTCGAAGGTGACCCAGTCATCGACCGCCCTCGAATAGCCGTAGCCTCCCAGACAGACCACATGGGAGCCGATCTGATTCTCGACGTAGTTGACGGCGGAGAGTTGATCCGCCTGCTCGATGGTGAGCCCGCTTCGCGGGTCGTCGACGGACCGGGCCCAGACCTGACCGCTGACGGAGTCCACCAGATACATCGTGCGATTGAAATCATCCTTGGCGAAGCTGCCGTCACCACATTCGAAACCATGCATGCCGGCGGTGTTGGAACGCCCACCGAAGAACAGGATGTACGGGGTCCCGTTCTCGATGACGCAGGCGACGCCGGAGTGCAGTCCCGGGAGACCGTCGAACGTCGCCTTGTAGGGAGTCACTTCGATCCGGAAGGGCATCCCGCTGGTCCTGATCGTACTGAGATCCGAGGTCTGATTCTGCGCGTGACCCGAGGACTGGAACGGCATGAACACGACGCACGCGGTGAAAAGAGACATGAACGCACGAATTGACATCATCATTCTCCTTCGATCGGACAGCGTGTGACCACCTGTGTGCAGAAGCGATCATCGACCCACCAGGGTGGAAAGACCAGATCTTTTTGGACGAATGAAACATCACCCCCCCTGGAAGCTTCTGAGAAGTGATCCCAAAGGAGAAAAAGCAGTACAAACCCAGAACGAGGACGTCAGATGGCGGCGACGGATTCGAGCCACGCTTCCAGATAATGGCGTTCGAAATGATCCGCCGCGGCCTCGGTCCCGGACGGCCCCGCCCCCCAGAGACAGGCGACCTGATCGATGCCTTCGGGATCGAGAAGAATCTGATGTGATCCGTCCACGACGAAGGCCTTCGGCAACCTCGCACCCCAATGGGCGCTGGCCGCGTTCACACCGGGCTCACCGATGACGATCGCGGGCTGCATGAGAAGATCGGTGTCGTTGAGGTACCAGATGTCCGTCAACACCACGGGGATCAGTCCTTCCCCGAGTGACACATCCTCCCGGCGACGAATCGCACGAATGCGACGTGCCAGACGATCCGCGAGGGCACGGTCGGCCAGCTCGGCCTTGAGATGGGCGCCGCTCACGATGGGAAGAAGCTGACCGATCTCATGCTCGACACCCAGTGGCATCTCGAGTCGGGCATTGATGAAGATCGGATCATCCGCGGGCTGCGAAGAGTCGGAGGCGTCGTCCTGGGGCGTCATCATCGGTCCGGTCCTTGGAGTGATGAGGATTCGAAAATCCGAACAAGAGAGATCGAATCGGCGAAGGGACTCAGTGAGGAAGTGGGAAATCGGCGCAGAAGGCTCGAATCTCCTCCGCGACCGCGGCACACACCGCATCATCGCCACCCCCGACCATGACTCGATCGAGCCAGTCGGCGACCCGGACCATCTCGGGCTCCTTCAAGCCACGCGTGGTGAGCGCCGGCGTGCCGAGACGCAGTCCGCTCGTCACCATGGGCGATCGGGGGTCGTTCGGAATGCCGTTCTTGTTGACGATGATGCCGGATCTCTCGAGCCAGGCTTCGGCGTCCGCACCGGTCAGCTCCGCATCTCTGGGACGAAGATCGACCAGCATGAGATGGTTGTCGGTACCCCCGGAACAGAGTCGGTAGCCCTTCTCGACGAGCGCCTCGGCCAGCGCACGGGCATTCGCGACGACTTGAGCCTGGTAGGCCTTGAATTCGGGCCGAAGGGCTTCACCGAAGGCGATCGCCTTGGCGCCGATGACGTGCATCAAGGGCCCGCCCTGCGAACCGGGAAAGACCTTGCGATCGATCTTCTTCGCGACGTCCTCGTCATCAGAGAGCACCAGCCCGCCTCGGGGTCCTCGAAGGGTCTTGTGAGTGGTGGTGGTCACCACATGAGCATGCGGGAAGGGAGAGGGATGCACCCCTGCGGCGACGAGACCCGCGATGTGCGCGATGTCGGCCATCAGGTAGGCGCCGACCTCGTCGGCGATCGCTCTGAAGGTCGCGAAATCGATNACACGNGAATAGGCGGAGAAACCGCAGATGATCAGCTGGGGNTTGCACTCGTGNGCGATGCGACGGATCTCGTCGAAGTCCAGNAGCTCGGTCTCGGGNTCGAGGTCGTAGTCGACGATGTTGTAGAAGGTGCCGGAGAANTTCGGCTTGAGTCCGTGNCTCAGATGNCCTCCCGACTTGATGGGAAGACTNAGNACGGTGTCNCCCGGCTTGAGCANCGCCATGAACGCCGCGATGTTCGCGTTCGCACCGCAGTGCGGCTGGACGTTGGCGTACCCGCACCCGAAGAGTTCCTTCGCTCTNTCACGAGCGAGATCCTCGATCTGGTCNTGNACCGCGCACCCACCGTANTAGCGCTTGCCNGGNTAGCCTTCGGCGTACTTGTTGGTCANCCANCTGCCNACCGCGTGCATCACGGTGGGNGAGACATGATTCTCGCTGGCGATCANTTCNAGGGTGTGTTCCTGACGATCCGCTTCAAGGGCCAGCAGGCGTGCCGCTTGAGGGTCCGATGCCGCCAGAAGCTCGAGAACATCCTTCGAGATGGCGTCNAGGGAGTCAGGAACCGAATCGAGGTGACCNTNTGGGGNGGTGGTTGTNTTCATACNGGAATCGTAACGCTACCCTTGTGCCATGTCACAAATCATCTCAAACCTCCTCGTGATCGCCCTCTCCGGTGCGACCTCCTCCGCCTCCGCTCCNGACCATGTTCTCGACGGTCGATTCGACGANTGGACCATCGCCCCCGTGGCNCCGGACGATGGNAAGGGGCTGATTCGTGAGGTTCGAATCGCCGACGACCCCGAATACGTGCACCTCCAGATCGATTTCGACCGCGAATGCACCCTCCAGGGTCTCGACGCGGAGCTTCAGATCGCCTTCGACTTCGACGGTTCCCTGCGGACGGGCCCCCAGGGCTGGGACGGGATGATCGTCTTCAGCCCGCTCGACGCGAAGAAGGGNACGCCCCGATCCGGNTCCGAATATCGNTACTGGGATCGTCAGGGTCGGCAGCAGACCCGAAGAACCCTCTCNGACCTGGGCGTGGTCGCGCTTCCGACCCACTCGAGCGATCGATTCGAAATCAGGGTCGAACGCCNGGAGGCGTTCACGGGAAAGACCTGTCGAGTNAGGATTCTCTCGATGGGCGCCGGNGGCGANGAGGATTCGACCTCGATTCTCGAACATGAGTTCAAGACNAGAGTCGCACGTGGCAGNANCACCTCGAACATCAAGTTCGACCCGGCCGACGCGGAAGCGCCNGACAGTTTCAGAACGATGAGCTGGAANGGAGAATTCGGNGCGTTGTTCAAGACCCCGGTGCCGTTCATCAAGACCTTNGAGATGCTCNANCCGGACGTGGTGCTGCTCCAGGAGCTGCCNGATGAGACTCAGGCGAAGACANTGACGGACTGGTTCGATCGCATCGACGGCGACCTCGCCTGGCGCGCTTCGGTCGGCGGTGACTTCCTCTGCGTGGCGGTGGTGACCCCCCATCCATACGAACCGGCGCCGGAACTCGCCCGAGTCATGCGTCAGAACGGAAACGGCAGGGAAAGTCTGATGCGCGCCACCGGCGGCGTGATCGACATCGATGGACGCACCGTGCTTGCGGCCTCGATCCANCTCAANTGCTGCGGTCGACTGGCCTCTTCGGAGGATGACAAGCGANTTCGAGANGCNCAGGCCGTGAACAAGGCGATGNGGGCGGCNGTCGCACGAACCAACCCNGATGTGGTGATCATCGGTGGCGATCTGAATCTCGTCGGAACACCCGACGTGCTTGCCGTCCTGGCCGAAGGCCTTGGGGATGGCGGCGGCGATCTCGTGATCGCGGAACCGATGCGTCCCCGTGGCGATGCCAACACCACCTGGGAGAAGGCGGGTCAGGCGTTCGTGCCGGGACGACTCGATTTCATCCTGTACGGTGGTTCGGCCGAACTGGGGCGGGCGGTNATCACCGATCCGGCCCAGATGGACGATCGCTGGCGNAGGCGCCATGGNATCCCCGAGGCCGCNCCCAGCGANCATCTGCCGATCGACNTCGACCTGAAGTTCACCACAGCCGCGGACTCATGATCCGCCANGGNCTCGAATCGNTCNAGTTCGAAACACCCACNGGGCCNTTCATGCTGACNTTCGACGGCCCGAGGCTTATCGGTACCGGGTGGCCCGCNCTNGGCGCACGAGTCGAAGCNCCCTCCTCCACGCACGGTCGAGNGAGACGNGCCGTGCGCAGGCGATTCGAACGCTATTTCGAACANGGNCGNTCGAGNTGGGACTTCCAGGCGTTCGAAACACCCNNNGGAACGNCGTTTCAGAANGCATGTTGGCGACACGCCAGACTGATCGAAGCTGGTGACTCGAAGAGTTATGGGTGGCTTGCGGGTCGGATCGGTCGNCCGGGNGCCGCTCGAGCGGTCGGGCAGGCCATGCGCGCGAATCCCCTGCCGATCGTGGTNCCGTGCCATCGGGTGGTGGGAGTCACCCCCCGCTCAGGCGGGTTTTCCGGNACCACCGGGGACTCNCTGGGAATGNGTATCAAGAGAAAACTCCTCGAACTCGAACAACCCGCATGAGTTGACGGGACAAGTCTCCGATGAAGACCNGTGTTTGGCTACTATGTAGTTGAAATGAGGAGTGTCCGACGGCTCACGTNAAAGGCCGGNCGGAGCTCGCTCGAAAGGATCCTCAGATGCGCCTCACCATGGTCGGAACCGGATACGTCGGATTAGTCACAGGCTCATGTTTCGCGGAAACAGGCAACAACGTGACATGCCTCGATGTCGATGAATCCAAGATCGCGATGCTCAAGCAGGGACAGAGTCCCATCTACGAGCCGGGTCTTTCTGAAATGATCACGAGGAATGCCGAGGCCGATCGCCTGCACTTCACCACCGACAAGGCCGCGGCGTACACCGATGCNGAAGCGATCTTCATCTGCGTTGGAACCCCCAGCGACAAGGATGGTTCGGCCGATCTCCAGTACGTGCTGAGAGTGGCCGCCGACATCGCGGANGCGATCGACGCCCTGGGTCCGGACCAGACCCCGAAGATGGTCGTCGTCAAGAGCACCGTGCCGGTCGGCACGAGTCACAAGGTCCGCGACCTGATCAGAGAGAAGACCGATGCGCCGTTCTGGATCGCGGACAATCCGGAGTTCCTCAAGGAGGGCGCGGCGATCGACGATTTCATGAAACCGGACAGAGTCGTCTGCGGNNTCGAGGATGATGGAGCCTCGGAGATGATGATGGCGCTCTACGAGCCCTTCGTNCGTCAGGGAAATCCNATTCATCTGATGGACGTCCGAAGCGCGGAGATGGTGAAGTACGCCTCCAACGCGATGCTNGCGTGCAAGATCTCGTTCGTNAACGAGCTTGCGACGTTGTGCGAACATTACGACGCCGACGTGAAACGTGTCAGGGAAGGCATGTGCGCGGACAAGCGAATCGGAAATCAGTTCCTCTATCCGGGTCTCGGATACGGTGGCAGCTGCTTCCCCAAGGACACGCTGGCCGTGTGCGGCATGGGCAAGGCGGTTGGGTTCGAGTGCGAACTCAACGAGGCAGTCCACAGAGTGAACTCCGCCCACCGACTTCGATTCTGGGACAAGATCGAGGACCACTTCGAAGGCAGNCTNGCNGGTCGCAAGATCGCCTTCTGGGGGGTCGCATTCAAGCCGAACACCGACGACATCCGCGAAGCGCCGTCGTTGACCCTGATGAGAATGGCCATCCAGGCGGGCGCGACCTGCCGGGCCTTCGATCCGGTCGCGATGGAGAACCTCGCCGGCGAGATGCCCGAAGTGGAACAAGCGCCGTCACAGTACGACTGCCTCGACGGCTGTGACGCACTGGTCATCGCCACCGAATGGAATGAATTCAGAACACCTGATTTCAGCGAGATCTCGAAACGACTCAACGCCCCGCTCATCTTCGATGGCAGGAACCTCTATCGCGCCGCCATGATGGAGGAACTCGGATTCACCTACTACTCCGTCGGCCGACCGGTGGTGCGAGCCAAGGTCGATTCGAACGCGGGCTGACACGAAGGCCACACTCGAGGAGAGAGATGTCGAGAATCGTCATCGAAAAATACGGTGACAACCCCGAGCGTTCCGAGCTGATCCTCGACTTCGAGCTGGACACCTCTCGCGGCTACACGATAGGCAGACATCCGAGCAACGACGTGCAGATCGATCACGCCTCGATCAGTCGCATGCATGCCCTCTTGTTCCACCACAACGGCCAATGGGTGATCGCCGACCTCGATTCGACCAAGGGGCTGTCATGCAAGGACGAGAGATTCCGATCCGCGACGCTCTTCGACGAGATGTGCGTGACCATGGGCCCGGCGAGACTCTGGTTCGCGGAAGGTCCGGAACACTCGAGTGAACCACCCCGTGGTCTCGCAAACCACATCGACGTCCTTCAGATCGAGACCGTTTCACCCCAGGGAACGGGTGGGACCCAGAGCTTCTGCCTGGCAGGATTTCGAAACGTGAGCGTCGGTTCCGACTCGGAATGCGACATCAGACTCGAAAATCCCGATGTCAGCCCGCTCCATGCGATCGTGTTCCGACGCAACGACCAGTGGTTCGTGACCTCCACCGACGAAAGACGGCTCGAGTCGACAGGCGAGGAAAATCCGGCGCCGGGCACGTTCATCGAACTGGGCGATGGAAGATCGGGTCGCTGCGGATGCCTTGTTTTCTCGCTGATTCGAGCGTTGCCGATCTGACCGAAAAGCAGTATCGAGGCATGAAAAGACACTCTGAAAGCCCCGCCTGGCCCCGTTCGATGCCTCGATACTGCGGCAAAACAGCTTGAAAACGGAACGTTTCAGGATCTTTAAAAAAAATCCCGATTTCACGGCGATGATGAAATGTGCGAAAAGCACTGTTTTTTATGGCTGATCCGCTTGTGGACATGGCCCCGAGCAGATACTTTCCGCGCACCTGCCTGATGTCAAGGAAGGGATAACGCGAAAGGATTCAGCACCATGGCTAAGAAGACCACGAAGAAGAAGACCACCAAGAAGAAGACCACCGCTCGCAAGGCGGCTCGCCGTCCAGCCAAGAAGGCTGCGAAGCGAACCACGACCGCAGCCAAGAAGAAGACGACCCGTCGCACGACTGCCAAGCCCAAGGCCAAGGCAGCGGCAACCGGCCCCAAGCGAATCACCGCTTCGGCCACACCCCGCACCCGAAGTCAGCAGCTGACCGCGATCGCGGAAGCCTGCGACATGACCAGAAAGCAGGTCACACACGTGTTCGACGCGCTCGAGCAGATGTGCGTCGCCGATCTCAAGAAGAGCGGCGTCGTGAAGTTCATGGGCATGAAGCTCACCGTGAAGAAGGCCCCTGCCAAGCCCCGTCGCAAGGGCATCAACCCCTTCACCGGTGAAGAGCAGTGGTTCGCCGCGAAGCCCGCTTCCAAGAAGGTCCGCGCACGCGCCCTCAAGAAGCTCAACGACCAGATCTGAGTTGATTCGCGCTCGCCGCGAACCATCACGGAACACGAGCAGCCCCGTGCCATGCACGGGGCTGTCTCATGTTCATGCTTCAGTCATGTCCGGCTCGGTCCTCGATCGGTTCGGTGACCCGTCCCATGAACAGAATCGAACCGGTCGTGTTCTCCCTGACCAGAAACATGAAGGGCCGGTCGACCTTGAAGACCGGGGGCGGAGGCGGAGGCTTCTGGGAGATGCCGCGACCGGTCACCGTGACCACGGTGACCACCGCGGCCTCGGTGCCACCCTCGTCGAAATCGATTCTGGCATCCTGGAGAACTTCATCGATGTTCAATTCGTCGGCGTCGGTGATTCCGGAGAAATCCGCACCGGACTGAAAGGGAAGGGACATGCCGAGCCCCCGAAGCAGCTCACCCAGAGAGAGGTTCGACGTGATCGAGAAACGTGGCAGGTAGATCTTCAGATGCTTCGGGGACAACGCACTCAATCGACCGTCGAGCTCGGCCGCGGTCAAGGTGTCCTCGAGACGCTCGAGCGGACTGACCGCTCCGGCGGACTCATCGGACTCGGAATCCGACCTCGCGGGGAGCAGAATGAAGGCCGAGGCTCCGCCACCGGCGTACGGCAGTTCAAGAACCTCGAGATCATCCCATGTGCCATATCGAAACACGCCTTTCTGTCGCATGGTGGGGACATCCCGAGACGTTCCATCCATCAGCTCGAACGGCTTGTTCGAAGTGAAGTCGGAATCGAACTGCTGCGCCCAGGCCGCCTTGAAGAGAATCGTGTTGATGACCAGCAGACGGAGAAGCGGATCGGAGAGACTCTCCGCGGGAAGTTCGGCGGCGCCATCCGTCTGCGTGCGCACCCAACGGCGGATCTCCTCGCGAGAAGCGGGCGACGCGAAGTCGACCTCGAAGACTTCGGCATCGAAATCGTCTCGGACATCGTTCTCGAAGTCACTCTTCAAGGGGAGTTGACTCCAGAGACCGTTGGCGGACTTGAAGGTCACGTCGTCCGAATTCAAGTTCACGCCTGCCTGGCGCAAAATCTGAAATCGCTCGCCAAGCCTCGAGCCACCCTCCGGAAATCCGAGCACGTGTGCCATCTGGCTTGCGGTGGCTCCGCGAGCCCCCTCGAAACAGATCGCGAGCGCCTCGGAGACACCGATCGGTGAGAAGAAGAGATTGCCGTCATCCCTCAGGCTCCGAAGGAGATCAAGCGCGAGTCTGGTGTTGCCTCGAACCAGCGCCTTGGTCGATGGCAGGTCGTCCGACGTCTTCGATTTCGGGATGTTCGGCTGGACTGGCGGATCATCCGCGGGACTCTGCAAGGAGGTCGCGCCGATGCCCACAAGAATCAATACAAGAAGGCTCGGGATCCGCCGGAAAATCGTCATGATGGAGCTCCTTCGTTTCAGGAGGAACGTTCCATCCTCTCGATTGTTGCACGAAGATCCAGATTCGAGTCCCGAAGGTGTCTGGCGGCCTCCGGGCGCGAAAGCTCGGGGAACAGACGACGAAGAATTCTGATCGCACGATCGAAGAGCTTGGCATTGGTGGCACGCATGTCGATCATGAGGCCCCCACGAACCTTGCCGAGCTGTGAAAAGGCGACCGTGGTGATGGTGTTGAGCGCGAGTTTCGTCACCGAACCAGCCTTCAGCCTGGTCGAGCCCGCGAGGAGTTCCGCACCGGTTTCAAGAACGATCAGATGCCTGCAACCAGGCGGCGGATTCCGTGGTGCGCAGGTGATCATCGCCGCGACGGCGCCGCGTCGAGACGCCTCCTCGATCGCACCGAGGACGTACGGCGTGGTTCCCCCCGCCGCGATGCCGACGAGCACGTCATCGGATCCGACCGAAAGTCGATGCAACGCCTCGTGCGCACCAGCCACGTCGTCCTCCAGACCTTCGCTCGAGGTTCGAAGTGCGGCGTCGCCGCCTGCGATGAGACCAAGCACACGGGATGGATCGGAATTGAACGTGGGCGGACATTCGGAGGCGTCAAGCACGCCCAGTCGACCGCTGGTCCCCGCTCCGACGTAGATCAGCCGCCCACCGGCCTCGAGCGCGGTCACCACGGTCTCGATGAGCGCCGAAAGTTCGGGCCCGGCGAGTCGCAGTGATTCGACGACTCGCTCATGATCCTCCGCGATCCAGTCGATCGATTCCTCGATCGAAGCGGCACCGAGATCACGGCCACTGACATGCTCGGCTTCGGTCGACACGTGGGATCGATCGGGAGGCAGCTCGGTCATGGCGCGTCCGGTTTCGAGTCGACCAGATGGTCGACGAGAAACGACCATTTGGCGGACCGAAAGGCGGGTGAATAGATGCCGTGTGCACTGTCGGGGAAGAACTGCATCTCGAAGGGAATGTCGAGACTCTGCAGTGCGCTGGCGAGCTGCCAGGCGTTCGATGGATGAACGTTGTCGTCCACCATGCCGTGCAGAAGGAGGAACTCGCCCTCGAGGTTCCGGGCGAGTTTCACACAGCTTCCCGCATCGTAGTTCTCACCGTTCTCAGCGGGTGTTCTCATGTACCGCTCGGTGTAGATGGTGTCGTAGTTCCGCCAGTCGGTGACCGGCGCCCCGGCCACCGCCACGGAGAAGGTCTCGGGATGCCGCAGGACCGCGAGCGCGCTCATGTAGCCGCCGTATGAGTGCCCGGTGATGCCGACGCGTTCCGGGTCGAGCCATTCGTGGCGGTCGAGAAGGGTCTTCACACCGTGGGCCTGATCATCGAGATCGGTCAGACCGAGCTTGAGATAGGTCGCTCCTTCAAAGGCCTTGCCTCGACCTTCGGTGCCGCGATTGTCGATCTGAACCATCACGAATCCGAACTCGGTCATCGGATTGGAGACCGAGAAACGATTTGAAATCGCCCGGGACTCGGGGCCGCCGTAGACGTCGACCAGAATCGGCCATCGCCTCGACGGATCGAAATCGCGTGGATAATGAATGCGCCCGAAACAGGTCTCGGCGCCATCCTCGGTCGTGAATTCGAAGAGTTCCGAGGGACGTCTCCCGGACTCGGTCAGTTTCGAGACGTCGGCCGTCGTGAGGACCAGTGGATCGTCGGCTTCGGCGCAGTAGATCATGAGCGAGGGCGGCGCATCCCAGGCCTGCCCCACCGCGACCGTCGCCGAAAGATCGGGGGCGACGAAGAAGCTTGAATGGGTGCGGCCGTCACCTGTCAAACGCGTGTGACCACCACCGTCGAAGTCCGCAGCGTGGAGATGCACGTTCAGGGGATGGGCCCCACCGGTGCCGCTGTAGATCAGGCGGCCACCGCCGGGCAGTTCGGGATCTTCACGAACCTCCACGATCGAACTGGAGGGAAAATCCGCCGGGCCCAGCACGGAGATCAGGCCATCCTCGATGTCCCAGAGTTCATAGGTCTTGAAGCCCGAGCGTTCGGAGGACCAGATGAATCGCCGGCCGTCCTGCAACCACCTCATCTCTGGATCATGGGCCACCCAGGTGGGCTGGGTCTCCGAGATGAGCGTGCGAGACGTTCCTGTCTCGGGGTCGATCACCAGAAGTTCCAGTTCGTTCTGAAGTCGATTCATGCGCAGACAGGTCAGGAACCTCGAATCCGGGGAGAACGCCACCCGGTAGAGGTACTGATCGGCCTGCTCGCCGACGTCGGCGCTGATCGTCTTTCCAGAGTCGATCTCGTGGATGCGCAGCCCCGCGATGGGATTGGAATCCCCGGGCTTCGGATAGGCCTCGTCCATGACGGTGGTCCGAAGCTTCGTCAAACCCGAGAGCAGGAAGTAATCGGGGACATCCGAGACGTCGAACGCATAGAACGCGAGAAGACGCTCGTCAGGGGAGAACCACATCGCACTGGATTGGTCGAGTTCCTCGCCGTACACCCAGCTCGCGGTGCCGTAGCGCATCCGATCGGTGCCCTCGGTGGTGATCGGACGAACGACGTCGTTCGCGTCGATCAGAAGGACGTTGTTGTCTTCATGAACCGCGGTCCACGTCTCATCGGGAGAGACGACCCGCGTCGCTTGACGGCCACGCGCGGGCCCACCCCAGCGCCCACGACCGTTCTCGGCTCGAGGACGTTTCGTCGCCCGGGGGACCTCGAGGTCGGAGGCATCATCTCGTATGGCGCAGGTCTGAAGGTCCACCACGGTCCAGGCGCCGTCAAGCCGCACGAAGGCAAGCCCCGCATCGAGATCCCATCGGACGCTGCGCGTGCCGACGGGCGTGACCAGACGACGCGACTCGATGCTGGCGGCGTTCACCTCGTCGGCACGAGGAATGTCCTGGAATCGATCCCAGCTCGAAGCGGACTCGGAGAACAGTGATGCGACCACGAGGGACGAGCTTAGGCAGGGAAGCATGAGACGAAGCGGGACCATCGGTCTCTCCTTTGATTCGTTGAACTGTCGGAGACGAATCACTCGAAATGCGTCGCCGACCGAAACACATCGAGTCGTTCCTCGAGCGCGGGCATGTCCAATCCGCGCAACCCCTCGAGCCCGAAGGCTTCGATGGTGCGGCTCGCGGTGACGGTCCCCCATGCGAGGGCCGATTTCAGAGCCTCCAGGTCGCACCGATCGACTCGATTCAGATAGGCCATGAAGCCACCGGCGAAACTGTCACCCGCACCCGTCGGGTCGACCACGCCCTCGAGCGCGACCGGGAAGGCCGGCATGGTGGCGACACCATCCTCGTGGACCAGGATCGCACCGTGCTCGCCCTTCTTCACGATCACGAATGCAGGTCCCATCTCGAGAATGCGTCGACCTGCCGAATAGGGATTGCCGATTCCAGTCAGCTGCTGGACTTCCGAATCATTGAGCATCACTCCATCCACACGAGCGATGAGGGCGTGCAGATCGGCGTTGGCGATCTCGATCCAGAGATCCATCGAATCGAGCACGGTGAGGGCTCGGTCCGGAAGCTGGTCGAGGAAGGAGTTCTGCACCCCGGGATGTGAGTTGGCGAGAAAGACGTATCGACTGTCGCGAAAGGACTCGGGCACCGAGGGAGGCGCCTCCTCGAGAACTCCCAGTTCGGTGAACAGCGTGTCACGCACGTTCATGTTGTCGTGATAACGCCCTCCCCAGGCGAAGGTCTGCGATCCACCACGTTGTTCGAGTCCCGCGAGATCGATCTCGCGGAAGGAGGACAGCACGGAACGGTGCTCCTCCGGCCAGTCCTCGCCGACGGCGCCGACCAGACGGACGGGGCCCTGCGCGCTCGCGGCTGCACTGAAATAGGCGGCTGACCCGCCCGGCACACGCTGTGCGCTTCCGGTGGGTGTTTCGATCGAATCAATTCCAAGCGTTCCGGTGACTATGAGTGACATGACAGAAGTCTACACGGACGCACGCCGCAGGGTCCGATGCCGGGGAAGTTCTTCAGTGAATGAATGAGAGTCACGCCCGGGCGGTCGAGCGAGGCTTCGCCGCGAGTTCGAGCGTCTCCCCGAAGAACATGCGAGCCACCCCGAGCCCGAACGCGGTCCCGCCCAGGGTTCCACCCACCCAGTCCATGGGCATCACCCAAAGCAGCCGAGGGGCGGATCCAGCGACCAGAGCATCCGACATCGATCCCGAAAATCCACTGGCGAAGACGATCTGAGCGATCCCGCCGACCAGGATGGGACCGACGAAGACCAGAATCGGCTGGGTCCGGGGAAGCGCGAGGCGACCGACCACCCCACCGATCAGGGAACCCACGAAGACGGCGCCGAGCACCTGACCATTGTTCCAGTTGGCAAGCAACGCCCATGTGACGGCGACGGCAGGAATGCCGCAGAGCAGCATCGCAAGTCCATCCCGGCTGAGCATGGATTCGAAACTTCCGGCAGGCGGCGTGCTGTAGTCGCTGTAGACATCGCGAAGACCGCTCGAAAAACGAAAGACCACGATCGTGATCAACGCGACGATGGGAATCCAGAGAATCGTTTCAACGCCGAGCGACCAGACCGAGGCGCCCGACCAGGCAAAGGTCTCGACGGTGTCGCACCGCAGGGCGATCAGACAGACGCCGAAGCCGATGACGAACAGTCCCACGGCGGTGTTCAGCCCACGGGACACCACAGCGCCGAGCGCGAGCAGAACCACGAGCGAGAGCAGCAGACCGAGATCGGCCATCAACGGCGACAGGGCCCCGTGCGCGAGGGGCGATGGACCGCCCCATTCGGAGAGTCGCCAGGCGATCGCCGGCATCACGATGAATGGGGTGAGAAGAAGCGCCCCCAGGAGAATCATGTATCGCTGTGCTGCGTTGATCATGAGGTCAAGTCTACCCGTTCCCGGATTTCGAAGTGCCGGTGGCGCAACCGGGACAGGCCCCATCTGGGTTCGAGTTGGCCACCAGGCCTCTCAGAACCTAGGCTGGCGACCTGATGCCAGAACACACACACACTACCGTGACGCTTGACGGAAGCCCGCTCACCATCGACGAGGTCGAGGCGGTCGCTCGATTCGATGCGTCCGTCTCGATCGCACCCTCCGCCAGAGAAAACGTCCTCCAGGCACGAGCGGTGGTCGCCAAGGCCGCGGAACACGTGGATCCGGTCTACGGCCTCAACACCGGATTCGGTTCGCTCTCGAAGGTTCGCATCGACCCGGAGCAGGTCCATGAGATCCAGAGACACATCGTGCGAAGTCATGCCGCGGGCGTCGGCGAAGCGCTTCCGAACGATGTCGTTCGCGGCATGATGCTGCTTCTTGCCGGCAGTCTGTCCCGTGGCCATTCCGGCGTGCGGATCGAAACGGTCGAACGCCTGGTGTGGCATCTCGAACACGACGTGATTCCAGTGGTGCCCTCGCGTGGCTCAGTGGGTGCGTCGGGTGATCTGGCGCCGCTCGCACACGTCGCGCTCGCCCTGATCGGGGAAGGGACCTGCCGAGTCTCGGGCGAGGTGGTCGACACCATCGACGCGCTCAGGAACGCGAGTCTCGAAGGCCTCGTTCTCGAAGCCAAGGAGGGACTCGCCCTGCTGAATGGCACGCATCTGATGGCGGCGACCGGCGCGTTGTGCTGCGCGGACGCGGCACGTCTGATCGAGACGGCGATCATGGGAACCGCGATGTCGGTCGATGCCTGTCGAGGCTCGTACGGGCCCTTCGACCCTCGAATTCACGAGGTGAGAAGACAACCGGGACAATGCGAGGTGGCGCGTCGCGTGCTCGAACTTCTCGAAGGCTCGGAGATCGTCGGGGATCACGCCGACGACGACCCCCGGGTCCAGGACCCCTACTGCCTGCGTGCGGCGCCTCAGGTCCTCGGCGCGGCGATCGATGCCATCAACTACGTCAGAGAGACGATCGAACGCGAACTCGGTGCGGTCACGGACAACCCCGTGGTCTTCAGCGACGACGATGCGATCCTCTCAGGAGGAAACTTTCATGGCATGCCTCTGGCGATCGCTCTGGACACCCTGCGCATCGCTCTGGTCCATGTGGCGGGCATCGCGGAACGTCGCGTCTTCTGGGTGCTCTCAGGTCACGACTCGGAAAACGCGGTCACAGCCTATCTCGCCCCTCAGCCCGGCCTCCACTCGGGCTACATGATCGCCCAGTACACCGCGGCGGCATGCTGCAACGAGCTGCAGACGATCGCCAATCCGGCCAGCGTCGGCAACGTGTCCACCTCGGCGGGCATCGAAGACTACAACTCGATGGGCGCCACGTCGGCCAACCTCGCCCGCCAGTCGATCGCTCTGACCAGAGATGTCCTGGCCATCGAACTCCTGGTGATGGCGGAGGCCATGGAACACCAGAGACCGCTTCGTTCCGGCCAGGGGGTCGAATCGGCCTTCGATCGAATCCGAGCCATGGTGACGCCCCTGACCGATGATCGTCCGCCCGCCCCAGATATCGCTCGGATTGCCGAATCCATTGCTTCGGGGGGGCTGTGATGCAGGCTAGAATGACTGCATGACGACCACCACAGAACATCGGACGATTCGCGCACCCCACGGCCTCGAGATGACCTGCAAGACCTGGCAGGCCGAAGGGGCGATGCGGATGCTCATGAACAACCTCGACCCGGAAGTCGCCGAACGCCCGGAAGCACTGGTGGTGTACGGCGGACGGGGACAAGCCGCACGCAGCTGGGAGGCATTCGACGCGATCGTCGAGTCGCTGCGCTCGCTTGAAGCGGACGAGACGCTGCTGGTCCAGTCAGGCAAACCGGTGGGCATCATCAAGACGCATGAGGACGCCCCCCGAGTGATGATCGCCAACTCGAACCTCGTCCCCCATTGGGCGACGCAGGAACATTTCGACGACCTGTGTGCGGAGGGTCTCATGATGTACGGCCAGATGACCGCTGGGTCGTGGATCTACATCGGAACCCAGGGCATTCTTCAGGGCACCTACGAGACCTACGCGGAATGCGCCCGCCAGCACTTCGGCGGAACGCTGTCGGGAACGCTCAACGTCACCGCCGGCTGCGGAGGCATGGGAGGCGCCCAGCCACTCGCGGTCACGATGAACGAAGGCACCTGCCTGATCGCAGACACCTGCCGGGAACGTCTCGAAAAACGTGTCCACGACCGGTATCTCGATGAAATCGAGACCGACCTCGACGCCGCGATCGATCGAGCGCTCGCCTACACGGCGGAGAAGAAGGCGCTTTCGATCGGATACCTCGGAAATGCGGTCGATCTTCTCCGTCGACTCGAGGAGCGTGGGATCGTGCCGGACACGCTCACCGACCAGACATCGGCCCATGACCCGCTCGTCGGCTACTACCCGGTCGACATGAGCCGGGAGGAAGCGGATGCCATGAGAGCGTCCGACCCCGAGGGATACGTCGTCCGTTCGATGAACACCATGGAGGAGCATGTCCGGATCATGGTCCGACTCCAGGCCGCAGGGGCGAAGACCTTCGATTACGGCAACAACATCAGACAGCGCGCGCTCGACAACGGCTTCGCGGACGCGTTCGCCTTCCCGGGATTCGTGCCGGCCTACATCAGACCTCAGTTCTGCACCGGACGTGGACCATTCCGCTGGTGCGCGCTCTCCGGTGACCCGAAGGACATCGAAGTCACCGACAAGGCCTTGATGGAACTCTTCCCCGACGACACTTCGCTCCATCGATGGCTGACAATGGCCGAGGATCGAGTCGCCTACCAGGGGCTGCCCTGCAGGATCTGCTGGCTGGGCCTGGGGGAACGAGACAAGGCCGGTCTTCTCTTCAACGAACTCGTGGCCAGCGGCAAGGTCTCGGCACCCATCGTCATCGGTCGGGATCACCTCGATTGCGGCAGCGTCGCCAGTCCCAATCGAGAGACGGAATCGATGCTCGACGGAACCGATGCGGTCAGCGACTGGCCCATTCTCAACTTCGCGACGAACATAGCATCCGGTGCGAGCTGGGTGAGCTTCCATCACGGTGGCGGCGTGGGCATCGGATTCTCACAGCACGCGGGACAGGTGATCGTCGCCGACGGCACCGAAGCCAGTGCGAAACGACTCGCCCGGGTTCTATCCAACGATCCGATGATGGGCGTCTTCCGACACGCGGATTCGGGCTACGGCATCGCTCAGGACTGCGCCCGGTCGTTGAACGTCAAGATTCCGATGGACAATCCTCTCAGGGATTGAGCGGAGGAACACACGCTCTTTGCAGACGATCGTTGATCGCACGCCAGAGTCCCCCGCTCCAGGGCGGGATCTCGACGACGATCAATCCCCGATCCGATTCATCAGCCTCGCGCAGACCGGCATAGAGGCACCGGGCGTAGTCGTCGGGGTCCTTCGGCATCTCGACGAGCACATGCTGGGATCCGAGCCGTCGAGGACCGATCGAGATGACCGCGACGCCTTCGTCGAGTTCGTCGAGCCGTTCGTCGAAACGCTGCGATTCGACGAGCACAGTCGGTGTTCTGGGTGCGTAATGTCGAAGCGCCGTTCCGGGCGCATTGGTCTGTTCTCCGATGACCGGCACCTCGACATCGGGAAGAACGTTTCTCAGGGCTCGCACGGTGACCGCGCCGGGACGGAGCACCAGAGGGGTCTCGCCGGTGAGGTCGAGCACGGTGGATTCGATTCCCAGCGCGCAGGCGCCTCCATCCAGCACCGGAAAATCCTCGAGCGGGAATTCGCTGATGACGTGCCGGGCATCCGTGGCCGAGACCTGACCGCTTTGATTCGCACTTGGAGCGACCAACGCACGATCGGCACGCTCGATGAGACGACGGGCGACGTCATGGGCTGGAGAACGGACCGCCACGGTCTTGTGACCGGCGGTGACCAGATCGCTGACCTGCGGGCTGCGATCGAGCACGAGCGTCAAGGGACCCGGCCAGAACGCCTCGGCGAGAAGTCTGCAGTCGTCATTCCAATCGGCGACGAAGGGCTCGGCCTGTTCGGTCTTGGCGACATGCACGATCAAGGGGTTGCTGGACGGGCGTGACTTCGCGGAGTAGATCGAGGCGACGGCGGCATCATCCGCGGCGTTCGCGGCCAGACCGTAGACGGTCTCGGTCGGAATCCCCACGAGGCCGCCTGCGATCACATGCCGGGCGCAGCGCTCGATGTTCTCATCGGTGGGTTGAAGAATTCTCTTGGTCATCGAGCGCCTCGGTCTCCTGAATCACCCTGCACGAGTTCGATCTGATTCATTCGAAGACCGATTCCCATCACTTCGAACAGCCGGGCGATGGAGATGTTGTAGTCGACCAACGCCTGAACTTCACGGATCTGGGCGGCGGCGAGACCGTCCTGCCGCTGGAACTTCAACGCGAGAAACTCCGGAGTCAGCTGACCCATGGTCTCCTCGGAGGCCTGCAGGGCGCGGAGGTTCTCAGCCTGGGCCAGACGCAGCGCGCGACTCTGACCGATCAGGGCGGCATTGGCCCGAACGTCCCGGAGAGCGTTCTTGATCTGAAGCACCACCTCCTGGATCGACTGCTGATACCCCACCACCGCGGCCGAGCGTTGAAGACGGGCTCGGCGATAGATCGCCTCCGCGGCCTTGTTGCCCAGGGGCTGGGAGAACCGAATCCCGAGCAGATAATCCACCAGACCGACATCGACCATGTTGTCGTAGCTCGAGCCGAGGCCTTGATCGAGACCGTTCCAACGCATCTGGCCTTCGAGATCGAGCTGAGGAAGTCGACCGTTGTCCGCCAGGGTGACTCCGATCGAGGCATCGTCGATGGACAGCAGGGAACGCCGGACGGAGGGGGCACGATCGATGCCGATGGAGATCGCCTCTCTGAGGTTGTATCGAATCGGCTGATCGGACATCCAGTCCGCGGGCGCGATCAGCGTCTCCTCGCCGAGCGGAAACTCGGGATCGTTCATCAAGGCCTTCAGAGCGTCACTCGCATAGCGGGCATCACGTTGTGCGACGATGAGGTCGCCTCGTCGACGCTCGACGGTCGCCACCGCATCGGCATAGTTGGCGGCGGTCACGTCGATCTCACGCCGCTTGTCGAGAATGTCCCTGATGGCGACACCGACATCGAGCAGCCACTTCGTCGCGACCAGATTCTGACGCGACAGCACCAGCTGCCAGTAGGCGGCTTCGACCCGGTAGACGATCTGAAGAAGCTGGGCACGAAGATTTTCGCTCGAGACGCGAGTGGCGTTTTCAGCCAGTCGCAGCTGGGCGAGCGCGACGTCGCTTCCGAATCCTCGAAGCAGAGGTTGTGTGATGCCGAGGGAGACGGCGGTGCTCCAGGCAGGGTCGGGCGTGTAGGTGATGCCGGACGCGTCGGCGATGTCGTCGTACCCGATGCGGGTCGACAGCTGGACGGAACCGCCCGAAGTGAGTTGGCTCTGCAGACCGGTGTCGACCGACCATTGCTTGGTGTCCTGGACCAGAGGAGACAGGGGCGCGCCGTTCAATTCAGGCACGATGCGCGGTTGTTCCAGACGAGCGAACTCGAAATTCGAGAAGAAGACCGCATCGAAGGCCGCTTCGGCCTGAACGATCTCGGTGGCGCTGATACCCTGGGTGAGACGGGCGCCTTGAGCCGCGAGATTGTTCTGGACGGCCGAGCCGATGGCATCCTCGAGACTGATGAAGACCTGCTGCTGCCGGGCGCCGTAGAGATCGTCTCCCAGATCGATGGGCAGTCCGCCTCGCGCCGCCTGAGGACCGAGCCGGTCGAGTTCCGCCCTCCGAGGCGCGAGAGCCTCCTCGATCTCGGACAATTCCTCGGGCGCCGTCTCACTCATGGTGTCGGCCCGGATGTCACCGACTTCGTCGGCGATGGCCGCCTCCATCGCGATTCTCAGCCGCTCATCAGCGTCATCATCGCCATACGGACGGCTGCATCCGACCGTGATGGAGGAAGAGACCGCGAGAAGGAGGCTGACGATTCTGGTGGAAAACCCGCTCATGAAGCCGAATCCTAGCAGCGAGCGGGCCGATGAGTACCATGAGAGCATGAACAGTACGAAGTTGTTTTTCATCGTCGCCCTCCTCGGGCTTGCCACCTGCCTCACCGCCACCGCACAGGACAGCGAGTCCGCGACGAGAGTCGACGCCGCTGCTGATGCGAAGACCGCGAAATACGCCGTTCTGACTGGCGACAACGTCAACGTCAGAACCGCGGCAAGCGTCGAAGGTGGGTACCCGATCCTCAAGCTGAAGACCGGAGATCTGGTCGAAGTGGTGATCGAAAAATACGGCTGGACCAAGGTCCGCACCAACACACCGGTCTTCAAGAGGATGACCGGATTCGTGCGAGCGGACATGATCGCGGTCGACGAAGCGGATCCAACCATCGGCACCGTGACGCGACGAACGTCATTCCGCGCCGGCAACCTCACCCGCAAACTCAAGCCCGCCGCGAGCTTCGAAGCCCTCGA
>PAQN01000002.1 GCA_002709755.1 Phycisphaerae bacterium | reverse complement strand
CCCACTCGCGGACCTGATCGACGTTCGCCGACAGATTCGCATGGGTCAGCATGACCCCCTTGGGTCTTCCGGACGTACCTGACGTGTAGAGGATGGCCGCGAGCCTGTCAGGCGAAGGTGATGCCGAACGGCGCAGCGGCGGCAGCCCGATCTTCACGTCCTCGACCCGTATGGCCTCGATGTCATCGGGTAGCCCGCCGACCAGATCGATCATCGGTTGCACCGTGACGATCGCATCGAGTCCCGCATCCCTGGCGACATATTCGAGATCGTCTCTGGAAAGCAGGTAATTCAATGGCACGACCGTGCGCCCCTCGCTCCAGGCCGCGACGACAGCGGCGGGAAACAACCCGGAGGTGGGCAGCATCACCCCGATCCTTTCTCCGGAACTCCTGTCACGGATCATCTTCCGAAGATTCTGCGCCAGTAGCCAGAGAGTCAGGCCGTTCCATGAGCGCTGATCGTCTGTGACGACGACCCGCCTCGGAGAGCGAAGAAGATTCGCACGAATAGTGGTCCCAAGATCTGTCATGTCCGATACGATACGCGCCATGCAAAGAAGATGCCTAAACCGGCTCCTGAATCGCGTCACACGCGCCCCCATCGCGATGGC
The DNA here is from genome assembly GCA_002709755.1 of Phycisphaerae bacterium. Classification (GTDB taxonomy): domain Bacteria; phylum Planctomycetota; class Phycisphaerae; order Phycisphaerales; family SM1A02; genus UBA8087. The sequence continues at coordinate 50,952 of PAQN01000002.1, read as the reverse complement.
GATCTTCATCACGATGCTTCAGGCTTGCGCTTCCCAGCAATCCGAGACACTCGATTCCGCCATCAAGGATTACGAAGCCGGTCGCTACAAACAGGCCTACGACTCCGCATGGCTGACACGCCGCTCCGCAAGCGGTGTGGCACGACAGGAAGCCGCGTATGTGGCGGGACTTTCCGCACTGAAGATGGATCGTCCGGTCACCGCCAGAGATCTTCTCGAGGAGGCCGCCGAAAGCACGGATCGTCAACTTTCGGGAAGGTCGAATGTCTCGCTCGCCACACTTCTGATGGAGGACGGTGAACCACTCGGAGCAGCGCGCGCATTCGACAAGGCTGCGGAATGCCTGACTGGCTCCGACGCCATCAAGGCCCGCAGAGCAGCTGCCGCCGCGTATCGCACCGCAGGGCGACCCGACATCGCCCGGGCTCGTCTTGAGGGAACACCCGCGCCGAGCTCGATCGGCAGCGGGCGCTTCACGATTCAGGGCGGCGCTTTTCATGATCGTGCCCGGGCGACCGCCCGAGCTCGTGAACTGTCCGATGCCGCAAGGCGCACATCTCTTGGAACCGCCAGGGTGATCCCGGCAGAGGTGAAGGGGAGAGCAGGCTTCCTTGTGCAGATCGGAAGCTATGACACGAGAAGCGATGCTGAATCCATCAGAAGAATGCTCGGCATCTCCGGGACCTTCGTCGCCAGAATGGACACCTGAGTTCGACGTTGCGTCACAACCGTCCGGCCGCCCCGCCGTATTGATCCTCGGAGCCTGTCATGCGACTCGACCACTCTTCATACCACCGCTCACTCATGACAGCCCTGGCGGCTCTCGGACTCGCTGCATGCGCCACACCGACCGCGATCGCCCAGGAAGCGCCCCCCCCACCCACCGAGACCATCGAGGATCTGAGGCAACCACGACCGACAGCCTCGGAGCGTTCGACCGAATGGCAGACTCGGATCAAGCAGATCATTCGGCAGCATTTCGCATCAGGGCATTCCCGTGCACGACGCGACGAAGGACTGAACAAACTCCGGGAGATCACGGACCCCGCGGCGTTCCAACCCATGCTCGAACTGCTCCACGCTGAAGAGGACGATGTCCGTCTCGTGATGCTCGAGCATTTCCTGGCCAATGGAGAAGCCGGGCAGGCCGCACTGGCATGGGCGGCGGTGTATTCCGGTGACGTCGCGCTCCGTTACGAGGCGACCAGACGGATCAGACGTCCCGCCTGCAGATCGGTACTGGCCGTCATCGATGGGTCGCTGCGAAGTCGCCACGATGATGTGATCTCGAACGCAGCGTCTCTTGCAAACGCACTCGATGTCTTCGAGGCCATTCCATTGCTGATCTATGCACAATCGGCGCCCGGCGGAGGTGGCGGGAACCCGACGGGCGCCGGTGGAGGCGGAAATGCATGGATCGCCACCGGCCAGCAGATGGCCTACATCGCCGACCTCGTCCCGGTCGTTGGAAACGGAGTGGCGGCCTATCGACCGATCATCGGCACGATCACAGAGGGATCGGTCTTCCAGGTGGATGACGTCGTCGTCACGATCTACAGACGAACCGTTCACGTGGCACTGGTCTCACTCTCATCGAGGGACTGGGGGCAATCCACCGAATTTCTTGGATATGACCGCGAGAAATGGTGGGCGTGGAACGACCGGATCTATCAACCGTATCGTGCGAAAAGAGACCGCGACCGGAAGGAGCAGGCGGCCATCGAGTCGCTCGCGGAGGAGATTCGTCGAGCACGTGAAACGACCGAGCCCTGAGGGTCAGGCCCCGAGTTCGAGAACGGCCTCGGCAAGCGAGACGTACTCATCGGGCTCGTTGAATGCCTGGGCGGAGACTCGGAGATGCCACCGATCATTCCAAGGCATCACGGGAACCTCGATGTGATGATGATCATAGAGGGCTGCCATCAATTCCTCGGGCTCGTTGAAACGTGCACGAACCGAACCTGGAACCGGCACGGAGGCGATGGAACCGATCATGGAGCCGTCCAACGGGCTGATGGGCTCGACATTCCATGCGGTGCAGAGAAGTTCATGAGCCCAGACGGTCAGCTCGTGATTCGCCTTTCGAAGGGCGCTCCAGCCGAACTCCTCCTCCCCGAAGGCCAGGGCTTCGGGAAGCGAGAGCCACGAGGTGAAGTCCGCGGTGCCCTGCCAGAGGAAGCGTTCATGGAATGATTCATCCGCGTTGTGGCTGACCACGTTGGGTTGCACGCGATCACGCAGCCCCGGGTGAACCTGAAGCATGGCACATCCCTTGGGAGCGAACGCCCACTTGTGCATGTTCCCCGTCCACGCGATCGCCCCCAGGTCGAGGAGCCGCGAGACATTGATGTCGAGCATTCCGGGGGCATGCGCTCCGTCGATGATCGTCTCGATGCCGAGCGGCACGACCGCCTCCAGTATTCGCTCGACCGGAAAGATCAGTCCGGTTGGCGAACTCACCTGATCCATGACGAGCAGCCGGGTGGCTTCAGGAAGTCCTTCCACGAAGGAAGCCGCGAATTCCTCGGAACCCGATGTCGGAAGTGCAACGTCGAACTCGACGTACTCGGCCCCGTCGCGACGGGCCACCCACTCCATGGTCTTTCGAACCGCGTTGTAGACGTGGGTGGTCGCGACAAGTCGCTCGCCGGGCGCGAATCGCATGGAGCGAAGCACGGCGTTGATGGCCGCGGTCGCATTGACCATGAAGGCGTTGTGGCCGGGCACGCCGTTGACGAATCGCGTGGCCGCATCATGGGCGGGCTGGAGCAGTTCCGTGAGTCGACGATCAAGCATCTCGATCGGACGTCGCTCGATGCGCTCGGACCAGGCCATCTGCAGATCGATCACACGACGTGGGACGGCGCCAAAGGAGCCGAAATTCAGAAAGGTGATCTCGGGATCGAGATGCCAGAGATTCAGACACTGACGACCGAATCGGGGCGGACGCACGGGTGGGACGGAACTGGTGCAGTGATCAGGCATGCGGAGAAGGTACCCAAATGGAAAGGGCGGTGCCCAGAGGCACGAAACATGGTCACAATCGACAACTGCCTCGAACAAATGGAGTTGAGTGGCACCAAAGGTGGAATCCTGACAAAATCCGAACAAAAGGTGTCGAAGTTCCCTGACATGAGCCGAACAAAGTGTCAGACTGATGAAGTGGGCCCGTCTCACCTGTGAAGTCTGTCAGGCGATGAGGATCATCGCGAACGGAGCCTGTCTCCACGAACAGTCGCCACGATGCCAGGAGGAATCATCGTGAACGGCGCCAAAGCTCGACCGCTGAAAACGACCTGCCATGCATCACACGAATCAGATCGAACACAACGACACCACGGCCACCAACGCGGCCCCCCTGATCGCGCTGGGCCCCGGAGGAGACTACAAGGTCGAATATCTTCGCAACGGAAGAAATCTGACCGCGGTCCATCGCACTCATGGCATCGCTCATGAGCCGGGCAGCCCCTTGAAGATGCCACAACTCGGCCTGCTCGATCGAATCCTTGGAATTCTCCGGGTTCGAGTTCCTGTCGGTGAAACAATCGATGTCCGCCATACCGCCCGCACACACCCCGTCACCCGAACTCGTCCGAAGCCGCTGCAGAACGACACGCTCCAGTCCGTTCGCAGTGAGCTTCAACGGGGTGCTGTCGGCGGATTTGGCCTGACGTCACAGGGCCGACAGACGATCACTGCACGAAACATAGACGACATCGCAGCTCTTCTCGAACATTCAACGGAGAAACAACCCCGTGTCACTGACCCCGAAACAAGTGGAAATCTTTCGTCTGATCAGAGACGCACGAATGAGCCAGGGCTTTTCCCCAACGCTCCAGGAGTTGGCAGCCGGACTCGGCGTGAGTCGGGTCACCGTGCACGAACACGTCGAGCAACTGATCAAAAAGGGCGCGCTCACACGAGAGACCAACAAGGCACGCTCTTTATCTGTTGCTGAGGACTTCGTCCTGCCTGACGAGATGCACGACGGCATCTCCTTCCCTCTCGTCGGACGCATTGCCGCCGGGTACCCGATCGAACGACTGCAGGATGACGAATCATTGAACCTGGAATCGTTCTTCGGGCCACGAACCGGGAGCGTGGGTGCGACCTTCGCCCTTCAGGTGGAAGGTGAATCCATGCAGGACGAGGGCATTTTCGATGGCGACTACGTCATCGTCGAGAGGCGCAACACCGCACGAAGTGGAGAACGCGTCGTCGCACTGCTCCCAGAGGGAGAAAGCACTCTGAAGACCTTCTTCAAGGAGAAGGATGGGAGAATTCGCCTGCAACCCGCGAACGAGGCGTTCGATCCAATCATCGTCGATGACTGCCAGATCCAGGGTGTCGTCATCGGAGTGCTGCGTCGCTATTGAGCCGTGATGAGTCCGTTGACGAAGCGTTCAGCAGCCACCAGGACATCTTCATCGTTCTCGTGAACGTCATGAAGGTGGCGCACTAGTGCGGAGCCGACGATCGCACCATCAGCATGTCGCCCGACGTGGTCGACGTGCTCTGCCGTTGAAATTCCGAATCCGACCCCGACCGGCAGCTCCGTGAGGGCCCGGAGGTCGTTGACACGCGCTTCGATGTCCGGAGCCTCCGAACGAGCCCCGGTCACGCCTGCACGAGCGAGCAGATAGACGAATCCACTGGCATGTTCGACGATCCTGCGAATCCGTTCAGGAGTGCTCGACGGAGCGACCAGGGGTGTGAGTGAAACCCCATGATGTCGGCAGGATTGCTCCATAAGCTGCAGATCATCGAGATCCGCGTCCGGAACGATCAGGCCGTCGAATCCTGACTCGGCCGCACGTGCGACAAAGCTTTCGATGTCCATCGTCGAGACGATCGACATCGACACCATGGCGACCAGGGCCACATCCAGCTGATCGCGCACGGCGGCGACCTCCTGGAAGACGGTGCCGGGAGACATGCCGGCCTCGAGTGCGCGATACATGGCCGATGCGATGACCGGCCCATCCGCGATTGGATCTGAAAAGGGAATGCCGATCTCGATGATGTCCGCGCCCCCTCTCTGCATGGCCAGCAGCAGATCACCCAATGACGTACCGACGGGATCACCGGCCGTCACGTATGGCATGACCGTCGTCCTGTGTTCAATCTTTGCCCGTCTGAACGCCTCGGTGACTCGTTCGTGTGTCATGTCCCACTCCCCACTTGGATCCTGCCCGGCGCACGCACCTCCGACCCGTCGACCCCCTGAAGGCGGTCGCCCAGCACCTCGCGTTTGGCGTCCGCAAGCTCCGACAATCGATTCACGACGTCGGGATGGTCCTGTGCGACGTTGCGAGACTCGAATGGATCGGATGCCAGATCATAGAGTTCGACCTGCGTTCGTGCGGAGTAATCGTATTTTCCCGGGATGCCGTTGTTTCCGGGTATGCGCCCTTTCATGGTTCGATACCCGTGAGGAAAGTGAAGTTTCCATCTTCCCGACCGCATCGCTTCGAGGTCACCCTTGTGGTACCAGAAGAAGAGCGCTTCATGAGGGGACACGGCGCCGGACTCAGCGCGCAGCAGCGGTCCGATGTCACGACCGTCGATCTCCTGCATCCCGAGATGCTGAGTCGTTCGTGTGAGCGCGGCGATGGTGGGCAGAAGATCGATGGTCATGCAAGGTTCCTCGCACACGGAGCCAGGCGGAATCACCCCCGAAAGCCGCGCCACCATCGGCACCCGAACCCCGCCTTCGAAGGTCGTGCCCTTCCCTTCACGAAGACCACCTGTCGTTCCGGCATGATCGCCGTAGGAGAGCCAGGGTCCGTTGTCACTGGTGAAAATCACGAGTGTGTGATCGAGGACTCCAGTCCTATCAAGCGCATCGACCACTTCTCCCACGGACCAGTCGATTTCTCGAATCACGTCGCCGTAGGGGCCGTACCGAGTCGATTGCCTGAAATCAGGTCCCACGCCAAGCGGAACATGAGGCATCGAATAGGGAACGTAGAGGAAGAACGGGCGATCCGCATGCGTTTCCACGAACTCGACGGCTTCACGGGTGGACTTGCGCGTGATCTGATCCTGACCGTCGAGATCTTCGATGATCTCGACCGCAGGCCGATCCTCACCGGCACGGATCGTGTACCAAGGAAGCGGCGGCCAGGCCTTGGGGGACTCAGGGTGTCCGGGCCACATGTCGTTGGAATAGGGAATGCCCGAGTAGATTGAGAACCCCTGATTGGTGGGAAGGAACTCGGGATGATGACCCAGATGCCATTTCCCGAAACAACCGGACACGTACCCCGCCGGCTCGAGAACCTCCGCGATGGTGGTTTCATCCGGATTCAATCCGATCGGAGACGATGGTGCGAACGCCCCTGAGATGCCCAGTCGGTTGGCATAGCATCCGGTCATGAGCGACGCTCTGCTCGCGGAACACACCGGCTGGGCCGTGTAGAAGTTCGTGAAACGGATGCCCTGAGACGCGAGGGCATCGATGTGTGGCGTTGGAATGTCCGCCGAGCCCTGGCAACCGAGATCCCCCCATCCTTGATCGTCGGTGAAGAAGATGACGACGTTCAGAGCATCTTCCATGCCGTCGTCCTCGGCTTGCATGCTTGCATGCGAGGCCCACATGAATGAGTTCGAGCCGATGAGGGCGAGCAGGGTGAACACGAGCGATTGACAGGTCATGCGGAGACTCCTGATTCATGAATGATCGCGTCGACGATCCCGGCGGCACGATCGAATTCGTGGCATGAAATCCATTCGTTGGCACGGTGCGCCTGCGAGATGTCACCCGGCCCGAAGACCACCGAGCGACAGCCAAGCGCGGCCAGGCGCCCGGCATCCGTGCCATAATTCACACCGATGGGAGTCGATGCACGAGCATGCCCGAGCACGATTCCCAGGAAGGCATCATCCGCGGGCAGACCGAACGCCGGGGTCGCGTTCACGACATCGAACTGGCAGTCACCGGGAATGCATTCGTCGGAGATTCGAAAGCCCGCGTCCAGCACCACGGTTCGCACGCGATCGATCATGCCCTCCACCGATTGCCCGGGAAGCAACCTGATGCCGACGTTCAAGGTGCAGCGATCAGGCATCACATTGATGGCCGTGCCCCCGTTGATCCTTGAGATGGTGAAGACCGGAAATGGAACCTCCTGAAACAGATCGCTGGCCGAAGTCCTTTCCTCAACAAGCTCCCGCCTGAACCTCTCAAGAGCGACGATCAAGTCGATGGATCCCGTGATCGCATTGGTCCCCTTGTGAGGGAAACCGGTGTGACAGGGTGCCCCGCACACGGTGAGGTCGATCGTCAGATGCCCCTTGTGCGCTCGAACGGCGTCGAAGGATGTGGGTTCGCCAACAAGAGTCTTTTTCGGGATGACCCGGCCATCAGGCCACTGCTCCACGAACTGACCGGCGCCGATCGTGCCTGTCTCCTCACTGTGGGTCAGAAGAAGTCCGACGGGATAGTTGACACCGTCCCTGGCCTTGCGAAGAAATGCATTGATCGCAATGGCATCGAATCCTTTCATGTCACAGGCGCCACGACCGAACATGCGACCATCTCGGACGAGAAGAGTCCACGGATCGCTGGTCCAGTCGGGCTCTTCGGCAGGAACGGTATCGACATGACCACAGAGAGTGATCCCCTCTCCAGAAACTGATTCAGGCCCGATTTCACACCACAGGTTCTCGTACCCGTTTCCGCAGTCGAATCGAGTGATACGAATCGAATCATGATCCAGATACTCGCAGACGAAATCCATCAAAGGCTTGGGACTCAGCCTCGTGGTGGTGTCGAATCCAACGAGTCGAGACAGCAGTTCAGTGTCTGAAAGTGTCGAAGTCTCCATGATGGGGCAGGATAATCAACAAAAGCCCCTTACGGGCTCACTAAGGGGTGTCGTTCCGGAAGATATTGGTGGAAACAGGCACTCTGTGGCGTATCCTGAGACCATCTGTTCCCCACCCCCACCAAAAGTGCTCGCCCAGACACCCCTGTCGATTCGAGCCAGATCATGAATACTCTTCGGAGCCAATCAATGAAGATTCTGCCCCTGACGATCTCAATGACAATTGCAGCTACCGCGCTCGTCCAGGCCGACAACCTGCATGGAGAGGATACCGCTCGTCCATCCGTGAATTCCAGAATACCGATTGGAATGGATCGACCATGGCAGACCAATGACGGTCTCATTCACCATCAGGGTCGTACCTTCGCGAGTTGGAACGAGTACTTTCAGGCGCAACGAGACCAGGGGAATCTCGCACACCGCTGTGGAACGGAATCGGTCACCCTCGACGATGAGAACTTCGACGGCTCGCTGGCATCTCTTCCGCCATCCGACTGCTCCTGCTCGAACAACAATCCGGCATCCGAGTACGACCCCTCGGTCGGACTGCTGAGAATCCCATGCGTCGTCCATGTGATCCGGAACAGCTCGGGAACGCTTGGCGACATCCCTGTCGACCGTGTCATCAGTGGTATCAGGATCCTCAACGAGGACTTCAAGGCGCTGGCGGGCACGAACGGCAGCAACGGCAATGACGCCCAGATCGAGTTCTACCTCGCAACGGTCGATCCTGATGGCAACTCAACCACCGGAATCACGTTTTCGAACAACGACACCTGGTACAACGATGGTGGCTCCTACTGGAACAGCCTCAACTGGGACCCATCCCGGTACATGAACATCTACACCACCACGGCAGGCGGCAACCTCGGCTACGTTCCCTTCCTGCCTGCCTGCGGAAGTCCCGGTTCGGCATCAGACAGGGTCGTCGTCCTGTGGGAGTCCTATGGTGAAAACGCTCCGATCGGCAACCCCTACAACCTCGGCCGTACGCTGACGCACGAGGTCGGTCACTACCTCGGCTTGAATCACACCTTCAACGGAGGCTGCGAAAGCGGTAGCTGCAGCACCGGCGGTGATCTCATCTGCGACACGAGCCCCCAGAGCTCACCGACGTTCGGCTGCAACGGCTCCTCGTGTGGTGGCGTGGTTCCCGATGACAACTACATGGACTATTCGGACGACATCTGCATGGAGCAATTCACTCCTGAACAGAACAAGCGCATGCGATGCACGCTCGAATACTATCGACCGGATCTGACGGACGAGATCGTCCAGCTGATTCAGCTGAGTCAGGTCGGCACGAATCCGGAACTGATCTCCCCTGCAAGCCAGACCTTCTCGGTGCGGATCACAGAGGTCGAGGAAGGTGGCTACCTCCAAGGGTCAGGCACCCTCTACTATTCGACGGGCGGATCGTTCCAGCAGACGTCACTCAGCGCGCAGGGTGGCGACATCTACTCGGCGACACTGACCGACAACCCCTGTGGAAGCCAACTCAGCTGGTATTTCACGGCCCGAGATTCCTCCGGGACCACCAGGACGTTTCCGACTTCAGGGTCGTTCTCGGCCCCGATCGCCGAAGGCGTGGAAGTGATCGCCGAGATCGACTTCAACACAGATGCTGGCTGGTCGGCTCAGACCACGGCGTCCGTGGGTGGCTGGGAACGTGCAATCCCTTCCACGGATTCGATCTCCGTGGACGATTGCAGCGCACCCGGAACCGATGCCGACGAAAGCGGATACTGCTGGGTGACCGGCAACGGTGTCTCGACCTTCGGTTGTGAATTCGACATCGATGGTGGCTCGACGATCCTCACGTCCGCGACCTATTCCGTCACCGACCCCAACACCGAAGCCAGCTTCGCATGGTGGTATGACAACACCAGTGCCAACAACACCGAGTACGACGACCAGTTCATCGTCGAAGCCAGCGGAAACTCCGGTGACACCTGGAGCACGGTTCTGACCGTCTCGAACGGAAACAGCAAATCGACCGGATGGACGACGGCGTCGTTCAGAATCGGTGATTTCGTGACGCTCTCATCCGGATTCCAGATCAGGATCACGGCGTCCGACAACGACCCCGGCTCGGTGGTTGAAGCCGGCATCGATGCCTTCCGCCTGAGCGCACTCGACTGTGGCGAACCTCCGGCCAAGTGCCCCGCCGACACCGATGGCAGTGGCGAAGTCGACGGCACGGATCTGGCGGCGGTGCTTGCCTTCTGGAACCAGACCGGATCAGGCCTCGTCGGCGACATAAACGGCGACCTCGTCGTGAACGGTCAGGACCTCGCCATCGTGCTTTCATCGTGGGGCCTCTGCACACCGTGACTCCACGGGGCATGGTCCTCGAATTCGATTCCTGAGATATCATGACGTCCCATGATCCACACCGGATCATGGGACGTTTTCTTGTCGCACTGCCGATGCATACCACCTTTTCAGGGACATCACGATGACACTCAAGATCACCTTCCATGGACATTCGACCTTCTCACTCTCGGACGGAACATCGAACGTGCTGATCGATCCGTTCTTCACGGGAAACCCCCAGGCGAAGGTGACGGCCGATGAGATCAGCTGCACCCACGTGCTGCTGAGCCACGGACACGAGGACCACATGACGGATGCCGTCAGCATCGCGAAACGGTGCCAGGCCACCGTCCATGCCACGTTCGAAATCACCAGCGCGATGGAGCGCGAGGGGATCGAGAACACCGAGCCGGCGAACACCGGCGGCAGGGTCCGGACACCATTCGGTTCGGTGTCGTTCACCCCAGCATTCCATTCGTCCTCCTTCAATGGCGAATACATGGGAATGCCACTTGGCATCATCATCGAGATAGGGGCGCGAACGGTCTATTACACGGGTGACACCTCGCTCTTCTCCGACATGAAATTGATCAAGGAACTCTACAAGCCGGACATTCTGATCCTGCCCATCGGAGACCGATTCACCATGGGCCCGGAACATGGCACCATCGCGGCGGACTGGATCGGCGCGGAGATCACCATTCCATGCCACTATGGAACATGGCCCTTGATCGATGCCGACGTGAGCCGGTTCAACCCTCGAAAGACCAGAGTCGAGCTGCTCGAGGCTGAATCGACACTCGAGATTCAACCGTCACAATGAAAACAACGCCTTCTTTATCGTGCCATCAACGGCGTCTCGCACGACCCAGAATGGACCGTCGGAAAAAACATGCCTGAACTCCCAGAAGTCGAACGTGGACGATTGGTGGCGGAAAAGACCGCAGTCGGCCGCACATGCCTGTCAGTCCACGGCAAAGACGACTCGATCGTCTTCTGCGATCAGAGCAGAGCTCGCATCGCGAGAGCGCTCAAGAACAAGCTCATCACCAGGGCCTGCCGGCACGGCAAACAGCTCTGGCTGGAGTTCGAGAACGCACCTGCGCTTCTCATCCATTTCGGAATGACTGGCTCACTTCAAGCGTACCCGGAGGGACAGGAGCCCCCACGATTCAGCAGAGTTGAACTGCGGCTTACGGGCGGAATTCACCTTGCCATGCCGGATCCGCGCAGATTCGGAAGGATCAGAATGCGGGACGACCCACGCAATGAGCCCCCCATCTCGATGCTCGGGTTCGACCCTCTTCACCAGATGCCCGACAAATCAACATTTCGAGACATGGTGGTCGCCCGAAGAACGACCATCAAGGGCCTGCTCCTGAATCAGAAATTCTGCGCAGGAATCGGAAACTGGATCGCAGATGAAATTCTCTACCAGGCGGGAATCGACCCACGGACCCGGACCGACGGCATGGACGATTCAAGCATCGAGAGGGTTCGACGCTGGACCCGAAAGATCATCGAGAGATCCGTGGAGGTGAACGCGAATTCATCGAAATTCCCACGCACCTGGCTCTTTCATGAACGCTGGGGAAAGCCGGAGGGCGCCCTGACCCGTCGTGGGGAGGCCATCGAGATCATGACCGTCGCCGGTCGGACGACGGCCTGGGTCCCATCGGCCCAGTCATGATCGACAGGTGGCGGCATCCCCTCCCCAGTGTTATTTTGACGGACTTCAGGACGATTTCCAACATGCACATTCGAGGATGGTGACCCGATGAACGAGACAGCGACGCGCATTGAAAAGGACTCCATGGGCGAAATGTCGGTTCCGGCCGACGTGCTCTACGGAGCCACCACTCAGAGGGCACTGCTGAACTTCCCCATCAAGAAGAGCCCGGTCAGCTGGGAGGTCATTCATGCCTTCGCTCTGCTGAAGAAGGCGGCGGCGCAGGCCAATCACGCGCTCGGAAAGCTCGAAGAGTCGACATGCAGCCTGATCTGCGGAGCCTGCGACGAGATCGCAGAAGCACTCGTGGACCCAGGCACGCGTGAAGACATGATGCGCCACTTTCCAGTGGACGTCTTTCAGACCGGATCGGGCACATCCACCAACATGAACGTGAACGAGGTCGTCTCGAACATGGCCTGCCTGAGCGCCGGCTCGGAGATCGGCGCACAGGACCCGGTCCACCCGAACGACCATGTCAACATGGGGCAATCGTCCAACGACACGTTCCCGACCGCGATGCATGTTGCAACATGCTTGCGCATGCAGGTCGATCTTCTACCCGGGATCGAGACGCTGCGAGACTCACTGGAACGCAAGACCGCCCAGTTCGAACATCTGGTGAAGATCGGAAGAACCCACCTCCAGGACGCCACGCCGATCAGACTTGGTCAGGAGTTCTCCGGTTTCGAGAGGCAACTCAGGAACGCACTCGAACGCACCCGGTCGAGCATGCAATGCCTGGCTGGGAATCTTGCGATCGGTGGAACCGCGGTCGGCACCGGGATCAACACTCATCCCGAGTTCGCTGGCATGGTGTGTGAACGGCTTTCCAGCGAGACGGGCATCCCGTTCAAGGAGGCCACGAACCATTTCGAAGCACAATCCTCGCTCGATTCGATGGTCGACGCGCACGGCCGCCTGAAGACGATCGCAGTCAGCCTGTCCAAGATCGCCTCGGACATTCGATTGATGGCATGCGGCCCTCGCTGCGGCCTGAATGAGATCGCACTTCCTGCAGTTCAACCCGGATCTTCGATCATGCCCGGAAAGGTGAATCCCGTCATCATCGAATCCGTCATGCAGGTCTCCATGCGCATCTGTGGAAATGACACCACGATCACGATGGGCGGCATGGGCGGCCTTGGATCCCTCCTCGATCTCAACGTCGCGATGCCTCTGACAGCGGTCACGATGCTGGAGACCATCCAATTGCTCTCGAACTCGACGATCAACTTCTCGGCTCAATGCATCGATGGCATCGAAGCCAATGAGGACGTGATCAACGACATCGTCGAACGAAGTCTCATGCTGGGAACCACTCTGGCTCCCGAACTTGGATACAACGAAGCTGCTGCGATCGCCAAGGCATGCTTCAAGAGCGGACAAACGATCAGGGAATACTGTCTTGAACACGATATTCTCCCGCCGGACAGGCTGGATTCTCTTCTCGACGTGTCCGAGATGACGCACCCTCATGCGTGACATGGCCCTAGTGGCTGGAACCCATGACTCCTCACGTCCTGCAACCTGGAATCAAACATGGATCAGAAGGACATCATCACACACGAGTCCGCGCTTGAGATGCTGCTCGAAGGCAATGAACGATATCAATCGGGCGGCACCTGCTCGTCGAATCCATGCCCCTCCACGATCAGTCTCGACTCAGGACAGAGCCCGTTCGCAGCGTTCATACGCTGCGCGGACTCACGAGTGGCGCCTGAGATCGTCTTCGATCAACCGCTGGGATCACTGTTCGTGTGCGGAGTCGCAGGAAACATTCCGACGGCTGAGATCGTCGCCAGCCTCGAGTATGCGATCGCCGCCCTCGGTACCAAGCTCATCGTCATCATGGGGCACAGCTCATGCGGGGCGGTGACAGCGGCCCTCGCAGATGAGGATGCTCGCAGATCACTGCCGGGCGGACTTCCGGCACTCGTTGAACGGATTCATCGGTGCACGACGGATCTCGACATGGACTCCGAGACAGCACTCGATGACGCCATCGCGAAGAATGCATGCTCGGCAATCGACCAGCTTCTGGACATGTCGAAGGTCATTTCCGGTCTCGTCGAGACCCGGGAGGTCCAGGTGATCGCCGGAGTCGAGAATCTGAAGAATGGACGCTTCGACATCGTGAGACGTGCGTTCTAGGCTGCGGTCCGTTTGACGGACCGACGGACGCTGCCCGGCGCCAGATGAACCGTATCGACTCTCAAGTCACGATGCCGACATCAGATCGGATCAGATTTCGTCCGATCGGGCGGCGCCCTCACCCAGCTTGAAGTCCGACTCCGGGAGGATCTCCTCGCATCCGAGGAAACCGTCAAGCTCTCTCAGAAGATAAGCCGCGAAGGTGCCGAGCCAGTGAGACGCCATGTAGTCGACGCTCAATGCCGAGCGGAGTCCTGCCTGAGCATGCGTGACGCAGGTCCCTCTCAGACCATTGAAATCTTCATGGTCGGAACCGATCTTCTCTGCCAACGCACCGAGCATCCAGGATCGGCTCAGATTCAGCCCATCCAGATGGACGAGCCTGCCGTCCTTCCTGTCGAGCGGGACCAATGGACGGAGATCGGACAACGGTGCCGCATCCCCGAGAACTCGGCGATACCAGACCGCGAATTCATCGTCATCGAGGATCGCGGCCATGAGCCACACCTCGCTGAGCGCCGGAGAGAGAAAATCCTCACCGGAGGGCTCGAGATGAATCGGCAACGAGCGATCCCCGAGAAAGAACCTGCGTGCAGTCGATTCGATCAGTTCACGCGCGTCGACGACGTCCGAATGGATGGCCCAGTCGAATGCGAGTTTCAAGGCAAATGCCGATTGATTGTGTGTCCCCGTTCGAACGGGATGAGTGAGCTTGGGAAGCCACGAGCGAAGATTGTCGAAGGCGACAGACGCAAGAGATGCGACATGAGGCGCCAGCGACTCCAGCCTTGGATCAGATGACCGTCGAAACTGAACATCGAGCATCAGGACCCAGGCAAGGCCGTACGGGCGTTCAAACGAGGGGTTCGATTCGAGGAATGAGGCCTCGTCGGCCAGAGACTGCTCGGTCAGAGTTCGCAGGAGCGACAGGAGGCACGCCTCGGAGAAGGCGGATCCATGGCATACCTGCGTGGCCAGAGCGATCAGCCAGTGTCCGTGAACCGCTGAATGCCAGTCGAAACAACCGTAGAAGGCCGGATGCACCTCCGATGGCGTGGCCACGGCGAGCGGAGCACGATAGACGGTGCTCAAATGATAGGGAAACGGTCTTTCGACTCCCTCCAGAGCCAAAGAAGCATACCGTTCGATCGCCTGTTTCAAATCCACTTGCGCACCCCACCTTCTTGAAAGGCAGATCCTAATGCGCGGCGGAGGCCGGGAGGAACTCTTTTCAATAGAATCATGACAAATAAGATGCCTTGCATTCAGTGCATCAACCCAACATCAATCCGAAAGAACCCATTCATCATGAACCCAAAGTACCGACACACCGGACTCCTCGCACTCATGAGTTTCATGGTGATTCTCACCACCGGCTGCATGCAAAACAGCAGCACTGCGTTTTCAAAGGATCCGACGAAACTGAGCGGAACGTGGATCGGCAGCAGCATGACGCTGAATTCAAGAGGACAGACCGAATCACACAAGAGAATCGAACTCGACGTGAACCAGCACGGCGGAATAACCGGCACGACCGGCTGGACCAAGATCAGTGGCGCTGGAGGACATCACAAAGGCCGCGAAACAGACGATTCACGCGAGAAAATCGTGGGCTCGCTCAACAAGCATGACGGGGTCTTCTTTCTGGTCGAGACTGAAGAGCCCGGATTCTGGTATTGCCGAACCATCAATGAGAACCTGGTGCACGCCCATCTGATTCAGACCGGCACCAAGCATGTGTCCACGTTCGCCACGTTCACACGACTGGAAGACTCCGATTGAGTCGAGGCAAGGTTGATGACGAACAGCCCCCGCACTCCGAAGACTCAGGCACAATTGCGGTCAGCGGCCATTCAACACATGGCGCACCACGACCCCGCGCTCCACTCCGCGATGAAGCGCCTCGAATCCCTCCCGGCGTTTCCAGCCAAAGGATCCGCACAGAGCCATTTTCATTCACTTGCTCGATCCATTCTCTCCCAGCAACTCGCCGGCAGTGCGGCAAGAACGATTCATGATCGTGTGAAGCGACTTGGAGTAAACGGTCGATTTCCAACACCGGGATCATTCCTCCGTCTGGATATCGAGCGGATCAGAGGTTGCGGCGTCTCATCAGCGAAGACAGCGGCGATCCGAGAACTCGCGCAGAGCATTGAATCGGGCCAGCTTTCTCTCAGAGGCCTTGCGGGCAGATCCGACGAGAGAATCATCAAGGATCTGACGACGATACGAGGCATTGGAATCTGGACGGCCCAGATGTTTCTGATCTTCAGACTCGGGAGACTCGATGTCCTGCCCAGCGGGGACCTCGGAGTTCGGGAGGGCCTGAGAATTCTCGACGGCCTTGACGAACGACCAACTGCCAGAGAGCTCGAAGCACGTGGCGAGGCATGGGCTCCGTACAGAACGTTCGCGACATGGGCGCTGTACCGAGTCGTCGATGAACATCGAGATCATAATTCCGCATCGAAATGAGCATTCACCACCTAAGAGACCATGGCCAACGAGCACCTGCAGGCCATGGTCCCTGTTTGACGGCCCGAGAGTCCAGGTCGGGCCGCGCACGAAGCGATTACACTCGCATTACGCCTCAGGACGACTTTTCTTGCAGTTCAAAAGGAAAAAAATCCAAGTCCTCTGACACTGCTACGATTCAGAGGACATTCACATCCTCCAAACGGAACATCCATGACCACTGCCCCAGACATCAACAGGACGTACCTCATCTGCCTGATCATTGCAGGGCTGATCGAGGGAACCTCGACTCTCCTTCTGTTCTTCATCGCCATGCCCTTGAAGTATCTGTACGAAGCGCCCCAGGCCGTGCAGATCCTCGGCCCGATTCATGGGTGGCTGTTCGTCATGCTCGTCTTGATGTTTCTGATCGGAAAATGGGCCGTGCCCATCTCACATAAGATGATGTGGGCTGGAATGGTGGGAGCAATCCTGCCGTTCGTGCCGTTCTACATCGACTACAGGCTCGCCAAACTCATGCCGGAAACGACCGAGGACTGAGCTCTGGCTCACGCTTCGTTCGAGTTAGAGCGTGACATCGCCGCCTGTCTCGCGGCATCACGCTTCTGTCGTCTTATGTGGCGAGGCTCCCTGACATCAGTGGCCAGACCGACCTTTTCAAGCAACCTGATCTGGTAGTAGGTGATGTCGAACTCCCACCACCTGTGCTGATTCGAGGCGCTCACTGGATCATGATGGTGGTTGTTGTGCCAACCCTCACCGACCGTGAGAATCGCCACGAACCAGTTGTTTCGACTGTGATCATTGGTCTTGTAGTTCGAATAGCCGAAGAGATGGGTCAGGGAATTGACCGACCAGGTGATATGCCAGACCGCGACCGTCCTGACGAACACGCCCCAGACCAGAAGACTCGAACCGAACTGAAGGCCCGAATACCATCCCCCCGAAAGCGCGCCCACGACGAAACCGACGATAAAATACACGACCGCATGGGCCAGGTAGTAGAACACCCATCGCGAGGACTTTTCGAGATTCATGTAGAACCTGTCCTTGAGAATGTCGGGGGCATACTTCCTGTATGAATCGATGTTGTGAGTCGCTCTGTTCTCGACCATCAACCAGCCCATGTGCGACCAGAGGAAGCTGACCAGCGGGCTGTGAGGATCCGGGTTGTGATCCGAGTGGCTGTGGTGAAAACGATGCATCGCGACCCATTTTCCGGGAGTGTCCTCCATGCAACACAAGGCCATGATGACGACCCAGTGCTCGAGCCACTTGGGGAGCTTGGCGGATTTATGGGTGAGTATCCGGTGATAGCAGAGATTGATCGCCTGGCCGAACACATGGACACCGATGATCATGGAGATCACCCCTGTCCAGCTGAAGAACCAGGGAACGAATGCCGCAAGAGCAAGAACGTGTATCAGAGCGATCGGGACGGCATAGGCCCATCGAATCTGACCTCGAACAATGGTGTCCGGGAGCGAAAGATGGGGTCGATCGATCGAAGTAATGTATGGAATCCTTTTCGCAGCCTGAGGTAAGGACACGCATCCGTGAGGCACGCATGACGATGACTCAGTGTATACAAATGGATCCTGCCGGGCTGGAAACGCCGTATGAAAAGAGGGCGAAGGATTGAACGAAAAAGCCCCCCCCCGTGAACACGAGGGGGGAGCTGAGAATCACTCTTGGGCTGACTGAGCCGCGGACTACAGGTCAATGCCCCAGTTCGCGAGAACCCCGGCGAGATCCTGGCCGTTCACGGTCAGATCGCCGTTGACGTCTCCGGTGCAGTTCGCCCCCTGGCAGCCCCAGTTCGAAAGCAGGATGGCAAGATCCTGTCCATCGATCTCTCCGTCTCCATTCAAGTCGTACGGATTCGGTTCCTCCTCGGGATCGCATGATCCGTACCCGAAGCTGTCGATGGCCGCTTCGATGACCGATCCATCACCATCGTCGCAGACTGTCCAACGGATGTAGACCTGGAATGACGGAGTCGTCACGTAATCCGAGACTCGGAATTCCTTGACGATCCATCCTCCCACCGACTCCGAGTCGTTCGGACCGGCCTGATCAAGGGGCTGCCAGGTGGCACCCAGGTCGCCGCTGATCTCCACCGTCATGACATCGAGTCCAGGAGCGTTTCCGAAGCTGTTGTCGTACCACTGCGCCCATCGGACGAAGGTGTCCTCGTCAGCAACGACTCGCTGCGAACGGAGAATGGTGCATCCGTCATCGACATCGGTGTTTCCCGTCGCGGCACCGGTGAGGAAACACCTGCCTGATCCATCGTAATCGGTTGCCGGGTCACCCCTGTCGTTCGCACCATCGGGGGTTCCGATCTGCCAGAGCCCTGCATCACCTGAGGTGACGTTGCCTGACACCTGCCAGGTCACTTCGGAGTTCGGAGATTCGAAATCAACAAGTCCGTATCCGATGTCCACGCTCACGAGGTTGCCAGTGAAAAGAGCGCCTTGCTCGATGCGGGCGCTGAGCTGCAGGGTTCCATTTCCAGGACATGTGACCTCGGGAACCGTGGCCTGGTAGACGTTCCCTGAGAGTTTTTGCATGGACAGCTGATAGCTTTCGTTGGGTGTCAGGATTTCAAGCGACACGGTGTCTTCATTCAAGACGAATCCGGTCGCCGAGACGTTGGCTCTCACGACCTGCCCAGTCGCGATGGATTCAGGTTGTCCGCCTGCGAAACTGAAGGAAACCTGAGCATTGACGAGCAGGTTCACGACACCCACGTCGGTGTTGCCAAGCGTGTCGGACACCGTGTATGCGAAGCTGTCGAATCCGGAGTAACCGGATGGCGGGGTGTATCTGAGACGGTCGAGGTATGCACTCGTCGCGGGGACCAGTTCAAGAGTACCCCCCTGTTCGGTCGTTTCTGGAAAGAGCGACAGAGAAAGGGTTCCGCAGCTCAGATTCTGATCATTGGCGAGAATATCGAGAATGCCACCACTGAATGTGACCGAAAACTCGTCATCTGCAGCCTGTGCGCCTTCACCACCTCCGACGTAGTTGCAAGGCACGCTTTCGATGTGATTTAGGATGACGGTCTCGACACGAGGATGAAACACCATCCGCATGTTGGCGAGCCCACCTGGACACAGATGACAGTAACTCATGATGGTTCCATCTGAATTGCTGCAATCGCCGTTTCCGCATCCGTCGATCGGTGGACTGTATGAATCATGCGTGTGCCCGGAACCGAAGTTGTGTCCCAGTTCATGACTGAAGACCATGATGTCCCAGTTCTGACCGCTGTTGTCCACCACTGGATAAGGGAATGAACCATTGAGATTCGCACTGACGGCATATGCGTAGCTGCCACCACACAGTCCGTCCAGATAGGCGACGCCACCACCGAGAGAACGACCTGACAGGAAGTGGGCTAGATCACGTGAGACCGAGCCCATGTTCGACTGCCAGTAACTGACGAATTCATTCAACTGCGCTGACGTGTTGCTTGCCGTCCATGGATCGTCGAAGGACCAGAGGCGGATGTATTCGATCTCCAGATTGACGTTGAACTGAGGTTCGTAGATCGAGGTGGTGGCCGTGACGAGAAGCGATGCGTAGGCATTCGCCGCGTTTTCATTGCCACCGAACAGGGAATTCAGGAATTCGTTGTCCGTTTCAAGAGCGAGTCCGACCTTGCGGCAGGGAAGCGTGCCCGCGAGGGATCCGCCAGTCTCCTGATGCGACCCGCCGGGAAGCGCGCCCTCCGGTTCAAGAAGGGTGCATTCGAGAGGGAGCAGCGCGAGTGAATCCTCGGGAACCTGGGACATGTCGAAGATGAGCGTCGGTTTTCCCTGACCGACTCCTCCGCTGGAGATCATGTAGGTCCGATCTCCCCTTCTGACGTATCCCATGGTTCCCATGTCACCCTGAGCGAGAAGAGCGTAATCATCCGGGCTTCCCGACACATGTCCGGCAAGCACGACGAGATCTGGCGCGGCGACCTTCACTTCCTCGACACCTCCTCCGGGAGCCGGGCGCATCACGACGAACTGCGAATCATCAGTGATGGATCTGACCTCATGAAGCATGAGATCGACGTCGAGATCCTCGCCAAGTGGAAACCCCTGAAGCCTGACATCAAGACCAGTCCGCCTTGATTCCCGAGAGATGCGGTCAAGGAGCCCTCGATCGACCTCGATCGTGGACGCCCCGAAGGATTTCCATTCGGAGGGAACGGCGGTCCGGGTGACCGCCTGGCTGACGGTCATTCGATTGGGTGCCAATGAATCTGTCTCTGAACCATGCACAGCACCACTGAACATCACCAGTCCGGCAAGAAGCGTGACGGGAAGAAATCTCATCTCTGTCTCCAGGATTGCCAGGGAGCGACCGACCATTCGGGTTCGCAGACCTGATCAGGCTGAATATGTCGTGCGAGGTCGGGTGACCTCATGCGGGGGAGTGGGTCAGGCGTGACGATCTCGAAGAAGACGTCGTGATCCTTCCATTTGTACGCGACAAAGCCTGTGCCGTCTCCCTGAAACACATGAAATGCGGAAACATGGAGGACAAATTGGGGACCTGATGGCCATAAAACCNTGATTTTCGCTGGGGCGCGGCCCATGAAGCATGAACCTGCACGAGCGCCTGAGGGGCAGCCAAACGGCATGGTGCACAGGAAACCCGCTCGACGGACATCTGCTCCACCCATGCGGGGAGGAGAGTCGCGTAGGAATCATGACAAGGGTGGAAGTTGTGGAAGCAGCGCCACCGAAAGCGCGCCATGGAGACCGACGAGAATTGCTTCGGCTGCGTCATGCCTCAGCGCCCCCTTCGGTCTGGGGGCCCCACTCCATTCGATCACTTTTCGAGCCATCAGAACAGCTTCCTTCTTGGCTTTCTCCCCACTGACCTGCTGGCGCGGCAACAGGAGAGTCCTTCGCCACTCGGACGCCTGCACCTGCCTGAAGTCCACTCCAAGATGCACGCATCGTTTTTCCCAGACCTCGGCAATGTCACCGCCACCTTCGAGCCACAACCACCCCAGAGGAGGGCATTCTCTTAAGATCGTTCCAACACCTCGTCTCAACTCGGCAAGTGATCCGAAATGTTTCGATCGATACGACTTCAGTCGACCATCGGGGCCGTAGATGGCGAGGCCGGTTCTAAGTCCCATGTCGACGGCGAGAAGATGCCGCTCACCGACGGGCGGCCGATTCGGAACGACTCGTGAGATCGGTTTCTCCCGTCGTGCCTTGCGATCTTCCTTGCGAGTCCAGTTCACGTGATCATCCCATCCGAATGACGCCCGGAACGATGCGACGGACAAGCCTCTCAATGCCCGGTCGCACCCTCACGAGCCTGCTTGCCCTGTCTGGCGACCTGACGCCGCTTGGACTCGTCGAGGATCTTCTTTCTGATGCGAATGGCATCCGGGGTGATCTCCACGAGCTCGTCGTCCTGAATGTACTCGAGTGCGGACTCCAGAGACAGCTTTCGCGATGTCTTCAAGACGACCGTGGCCTCCTTGGTGGCTTCACGCATGTTGGAGAAGGCCTTTGTTTTGACGATGTTCACATCGAGGTCATTGTCGCGCGCGTTTTCGCCGACGACCTGCCCTGCATAGATCGTCTCACCTGGCTCGACCATCAGAACACCACGCTGACTGAGGTTGAGCATCGAATAGGTGGTCGCCTGGCCGGGCATCGTCGCGATCATCACACCGTTCGGCCTGCGGTATGCGGTGGTTCTGGTGGGAGCATGTTCATGATAGGCATGAAACATGACGGCCTCTCCCGCCGTGGCGGTCAGCATCTGACTCCGCATCCCGATGAGACCACGTGCGGGAATTTCACTGACGATGTGCATTCTGTCACCGCGAGTGTCGACCTGCTTGACCTCGCCGCCACGGGCTCCGAGCAGCTCCATGGCGGACCCCATGTGATCCTGATCGACATCGATGGTGAGCAATTCGATGGGCTCGCACATGACGTCGTCGACCATCTTCTCGATGACCTGGGGGCGACCCACTGTGAGTTCATACCCCTCGCGACGCATGTTCTCGATGAGAATTCCCAGATGAAGCAACCCGCGACCTGACACTCGGAACTCCTCTGCCCCGTCCCCTGCTTCCACACGAAGCGCCAGATTGCTTCGAAGTTCACGCTGCAGCCTGTCCGAGATCTGACGCGAGGTCACGTACCTCCCAGATCGCCCCGCATTGGGAGAGTCATTGATTCGAAACAGCATGTGCAACGTCGGTTCGTCGACGGCGATGCGAGGTATCGAAATCGGACTGTCCGGGCAGGCGATCGTGTCACCAATTTCAAAATCCCCCAGTCCTTCGATGGCACAGAGATCTCCAGCACTCACGGAATCGACCTGAGTCTTGCCGAGGTCCTTGAAGCGAAACAGCTTCTGGACCTTGGCGAGCCTCTGCCCATCGGCATGGCACATGGTCACGGCCTGCCCGGCGCTCACCGATCCGGCATAGAGACGGCCGATCGCGATTCTTCCTGCATACGATGAATAATCCTGACTGGCCACCAGCATCTGGAGCGGTGCGTCCCTGTCACCGGTCGGAGCAGGTAGTTGGTCGAGAACGGCGTCAAGCAGTGGACGCATGTCACCTTCCTGGACTGCGACGTCCGTGGACGTCCATCCATTCCTTCCGGATGCGTAGATCACGCTGAAGTCGAGATGCTTGTCGGTCGCCCCCAGAGCGACGAGAAGATCGAACACCTCATCAACCACCTCGTCGGGTCTGGCATTCGGCCGATCACACTTGTTTATGACCACGATGAGTGGATGATCGAGTTCGAGAGCCTTGCCCAGCACGAAACGGGTCTGAGGCATCGGCCCCTCGAAGGCATCGACAAGAAGAAGCACGCCGTCCGCCATCTTGAGCACTCGCTCGACCTCTCCGCCGAAATCCGCGTGCCCGGGAGTGTCGATGATGTTGATCCGGAACAGACCGGAGTGCGCGCTTTCAGATGGAGGACTCCAGGTCACGGCACAGTTCTTCGATGTGATCGTGATCCCACGTTCCTTCTCGAGTGGATCCGAATCGAGAACGCAGTCCGATTCATCACGATCGAGCGTCATCGATCCACAGTAGTCGAGCAGCGAATCGACTAGAGTCGTCTTGCCGTGATCGACATGGGCGATGATGGCGACGTTTCGGAGATTTGGATCGGCGATCGATGTGGTTGATTCAGGCATAGGTGAGGAAGAGTACACGTGATGGGGATGCCGTGCAGGGGCCGACCGTGAGTTACTGGCCTCAATCCGACTTTCTGATCGACATATGATCGAATAATCGGTTCTGGAGGTCGTAAGCGAAGAATTCGAGAGTCCGCCCGTTGATCCGGATCATGCAGTAATGGTGTCCGGTCCGAAGCGTGTTGTTGAAATCCGGACGCGTGGGCCCGGGCGCCTCGAGCCCCCCTCCACCACCTCCGGTGATGGTGTAGATCACACCACCATCATCGACGACCCGACCTCCACTGATGGGCCAGGTCCGCTCGTAACTGTGAATGTGCCCGTTGAGAACCAGATCGACGCCATGGCGATCATAGAGCTGGGTCAGAGGCCTGATGCGAAGATCGCCGCGCCTCCCCTGCCCCCTCCAGGTGTCTCCATAATCGTTCTCGTCTGATGAATAGGGAGGATGATGGTGGACGACGAATTTCCAACGGGCGTTGGAGTCCGCCAGGGCTGAATCGAGCCACGAGTACTGTTCGGATCCGGGAGCGACGGTCCGATTGGTGTCGATCATGAAGAAATCCGCGTCTCCCTGACTGAAGCGATAGAAGTACTCTGGCTCGGGCAGCGAGAAATATCGGTAATAGTGCCGGGCATCCTGCTCGTGGTTTCCAAGCACCGGGTACATCGCGACCCGAGAAAGCAGTCCGTTCATTCCCGGAAAGAACTCCTCGGTCCAGTCGCCCTTCAATGACCCGGTACCGGTGAGATCTCCGGGATGAATGATGAAACCCGGTCGCTGATCCCAGATGTGCGTCGCGAGCGTGGAGCAGACTTCAGGATTGTCCTGCGTGTCACTGAGGAGAGCGAAGGTCACAGGCACGCCACGCGACGCCGCTGTCTGAAAACTGAGAACGTCGCTCACCAGTGGGCGTCCCATGTCGTCCACGAGATCCACCTGATAGAAGTACGAGGATCCCGCATTCAGTCCATCCATGAGAACCTCCACCAGCATGGCGGGTTCCGAGATCGTGACCTGCCGGCCGAACTCGGAGTCAGCCCCGAAATGAACGGCGCCGGTGACGGGACGCGTCGTCTCGAAGATGAGCCCCATGGACGCTTCCGTCGGAAACTGCAGGACTGGAGGAACGAGCCAGTCGATCTCATCCGATATGGGCGCGGGAGTCCCCAAATGCGCGGGCAATCCGGCCCTGCTTTCATTGTCCTTGAATTGACCGAGAATCCATGAGGCGTCAGCGGCGAGGTCGTAGACACGAACATCGGACAGTCGGCCCACGTGACGATTGAACTCGTTCGAATCTCGATACGCGCCGAGGCTGACGACGGTCGAATCGGGATAGAGAATGGGACCGGACTGAAAAGACGTGCGCGCCTCCTCGCGACCGTTCACATAGAGAACCGCTTGATCTCCGTCGTAGGTCCCGACGACGTGATACATCCTCCCGCAGTCGTATCTGGTCGTCCCTTTGAGATAGGTCATCAGACCGTCACCATCATCGGCGCCGACGGTGGAAAGCCCGAAGTAGAAGTGATTCTGGTCGTACCCGAGGACCCATCCCTTCTCGAGTGAGGCATTGTCCACAAGACAACTCATGACCCCGCCCCATGATTGAGGCTCGTCGACGGCAACCCATGCTGAAACGGTCATCGATTCGACCGGAAGCGCCGTGCCCAGGGTGGCATGCGACCGCGCGATGAGAACATCGGAGGATGCATCGAACGTGCAGCCTCCGCCTTTTTCGATCGGTGCGAATCCCAGACCGGACACGCCTTGGACATCGGGCCCGAATCTGGATTTCAATGTTCCATCGACGAGATCCTGCTCGACCAGAGGATAGAACAGAACCGGATCAGGTCCGTCGTGAACAATGCCGCCGAGTGCGAATGAGACGAGTAGTACGAGTGATGTCATGAAGAGAGCATACGGTGCCGGAACGCCATCACACCAGTCGGTCGCTCGGGAATTCGCGCAGGATCACCGCAGGGGCATGTCACCCGTTCACGGAAGACGCTTGATCACCACCATCGTCACGTCGTCGGCCGGACGAGTGCTGCCCCTGAATTCATCCAGCGCCTCTATGACGCGTTGAATGATCTCCTCCGAAGTCAGAGCGCTCGACTCACGAATCACGTCCATGAGCCGCTCCTTGCCGAACAACTCATGATCCGAATTGGCCGTCTCCCAGACCCCGTCGGTGGCAGTGAAGATGATTTCGTCACCCTCAGGAAGCCGCATTTCGTACTGCTCGAATGGTTCATCCGAAAGAACGGCGAGCGGGACCCCTCCTCCAGAGGGTTCATTGAATGTCCCGAGTCGAGGTGAGTAGACGATCGGCGGATCATGACCGGCGCTGGCCCAGTCCATGTGAGAGCCGTCCGGCGCGAGTCTCAACATCAACATCGTCATGAATCTCCCATTCGGCACATCTCCGTACAGCGAGGTGTTGACATCGCGCAGCAGCGTGCCCAGGGATCCATCCGGAAGAAGGCACGTTCGAAGCGCGGTGCGTGCGGCACACATGATCAAGGCGGCACCGATGCCATGCCCTGTCACATCACCGATCGCGATGGTGACGGATTCATCATTCGTGTCACCAGTTCCATCCGAAAGCATCGGATAGTCAAAGTAGTCACCGCCCGTCTCATCCGAATAGACACTGAATCCGGCGATGTCGAGACTCGATGAACTGGGTGCCTTCTGAGGCAGCAGGTTCTGCTGAACCTCCATGGCGACTTCAAGAGCGGTTCTCATGTCCAGACGCTCGCGCAACCCACGCGTCATACGCTCGAGTGCGTCACTCAGTTGAGTGAATTCCAAACCACCCCGTGAACTGAATCGTTCATCAAGATTACCCGAGGCTATTCCGAAGGCGGAGCGCTTGAGGGAAACGATCGGAATGGTGATCCAGCGTGCCAGAAGAATCGCGACGAAGGCAGAAAAGAGGAGTACGACCAGAGATGCGTAGATGAGCCTGCCCTGAACGACGTTCACTCCGGCGAGGACGTCGGATTCGGGAAGAATGGTCACCAGAGTCCAGTCAGGGCCGTCGGCCTGCTTCAGAAGCTCGGAGTCGACTTGATAGATCTCACCGTCATCGCCGGTGAAGGTGGCATGATGGAAGCCATGTTCGTCGTAGAAACTGTCCGGACCGGCGAGTGCCTGAACTGCCCCGCTTATCTCGAAATCAACCGAATCACTCGCGAGAATGCCGGAAGTGGTCGCATCGGCCTCACGAATGCCATTGGCCGCGACCAGCATGCCGGCCGAATCCATGATGAGGACACGGCCATTCGGACTGATCTTGATCCCCTCCAGTTCGCGAGAGAGGTCATTCACCGTGAACCCGACATCGATCACTCCGACAAGGTCGCCATCTGCTGAATCCAACCTGACTGAACGACCGCTCCCGACGATCCCCTCCTCCTGAGAATTCGCCCAGGCGTATATCGGGGTCCAACCCACTCCGTCATCGGAGTCGATCGCGGCACGATACCAGGGACGCTGTGTGGGATCGTATTCGAATCGACTGAGTTCGCCGGGCAGCTTGCGACCAAGATCATCGAGCGCCCACTCGACGCAATATCCCTCATGTTCCTGAAAGAACTCGTACAGACGCAAATCGCCGCCAGGCGTCCGCTCGACCCAGAAACCGTTGTCATCTTGATTCGATATGAGTATCGCACTGACGCCTCGCCATGCCTGAAGCTGCGAAACGAGAAAAGGGACCTGGCTTGAGAGATCGTCCGACGACTCGATCGACATCCCACCTTCCCTGACGAGTTCGGCGTTGAAATCACCGATTCGAATCGGGGTATGCAGAGTCGAAAGCACATACTGGCGCATTCGTTCCGTGGCCTGATCGGTGAGTCGGATCATGAGATCCGAGGTCGTTGCCCTCGTTCCTCGAAGAGCGAGTATTCCGATCAGGATGAAGACGCCCATCACAAGCAGCAATGTCATCAAAGGGTAGGAGACGGCGACGGAAAGGCGTGACAGTATGCGCATGATGACTCTTTTGTTGAATTGGCCTCGCGAGAAATCGGAATAGGCTTGAACGATTCGCATTCTATCTGTTCGACCGGCCTCGATTGGGATCATGACGAGGAAGTCCGTGCCGCAGACGATGGTGAAAACCGAAAGATACGTGCGAATCCCCTTGTGACGTGCCGTCCGACCAATGAAAAGGGTCCCGTGCGCATGGCGCACGAGACCCTCGGATCATTGATTTGAGGAAAGATCAGCTGGACCAGCTTCCCAGAACGGTGGCCACATCCTGCCCATCGACCTTCTGGTCGCCGTTGACGTCACCAGCGCAGTCCTGACCCAGGCATCCCCAGGTCGAGAGCACGATGGCGAGATCCTGACCATTGACGGCCTGGTCACAGTTGAGATCACCCACAAGATCACAGGCCGGGCCGTCTTCGCAGACGAAATTACCGATCTTGAAGTTGTCGACCCCGGCTTCGACCACTGATCCGGGCTCGCCGTCAGATGCGGTGAAGCGAATCTGGAAGCCGGAACCGATGGAGACGAAGTCGCCGATTCTGAACTGAAGGGTGCTCCTGCCACTGGTGGCGCTGTCGCCGTTGGAGACCGTGGCGACGGTTGTCCAGGACGTACCTGAGTTGCCACTGACATCCACGATGAAGTCGTCGTCATATTCAGTGTTGTTGGCGGATGTGTTGTCATACCACCAGTCGACTGAAACTTGATCGTCTTCCAAGGCCAAGTAGATGGCGGAAGTCAACTGTGTCTGACCACCATCGATGTCGAACTCGCAACCGAAGGTCGAGAGGCCATTGCCGGTCACCCAGCATGAACCACTGCCGTCGGAATCGGATCCAGGCGCACTGCAGTCGTTGACGGAGATCGAGTCGGTCGAGGGAACGGCTCGTTCCCAACCTCCGGTCGTCGCCGTCGTGGATGCCGTCCAACCCGCACTTGCATTGAAGTCGGACTGGGCCAGGACCACTTCCTCACCAACGATCAGAGAGAACGGCGCGGAACTCCCAGCTGCGGGCAGAGTGAACGTTCCGGTCTGGACACCTGTGTAGGAAACGTAGAACTGGGGGGTCTGACCGCATTCGGCAGTCGGAAGGAAGGCACGGTAAGTGTCCGTCGCCCCACTGACAGGGGAAGTCGCGAGCGGGATCCAAGGCCCCGAACCGGACGGCCGATAGAAGGTCGAATACGAGGAGATCGAATCATCTCGTGGATCGATCGAGAACTCCACTTGGAGCGATTCGCCACTCAGCACGTTCACAGGGACATTGGAAAGCATCGTGCCGATGGGAGCACGGAAGAGATTCTGCATTGCAGCGGCGGCATCGAGCAATCCACCGGTCGCGACAACACCGCTCATGCTGGGCGTGATGCGAGCCGATCCGAGGATCGCCTCGATGACGTCACTTGCAGGAACAGGACCGAGGACGGAGGAAACCAACCCTGCGACACCAGCGACATGAGGAGTCGCCATGGATGTGCCACTGAACTGGGAATAGCCTCCGGGCACGGTGCTGAGAACGTCGACACCGGGCGCCGCGATGTCGACCGAGCCGACGCCGTACTGACTGAAACCGGCAAGATTCTCGTTCACATCGACCGCGGCGACGGAAATGATGTTCGACAGGTTGTATGCGGCGGGATAGCTCGCACCCTCGTATCCACCGTTGCCGGCTGCCGCGCAGAAGACGTGGCCGTAGATCACGCCAGCGGCTTCGATGATGTCGAAGAAGGCCTGCGAATAGCCGCCCCCGCCGTAACTGTTGTTCGAGACACGTGCATCCATGTCGCATGCATATTCGACGGATGCGTAGATGGCGGAAGAGGACAGTGACTGATTTCCGACACGAAGCGCGATCAGATCACACTCCCAGTTGAGACCGACCACACCGACACCGTTGTTGCCGACGGCACCGACGGTACCGCCGGTGTGCGTTCCATGACCGTTTTCATCATTGGGGTTGTTGTCGTTCGAGTAGAAATCCCAGCCACTGATGTCATCGGTGAGTCCGTTTCCATCCTCGTCCAGGCCATTGGCGCTGTTCCCTTCTGCTGGGTTGCGGAAGAGATTGCCGACGAGGTCGGGGTGGTCCATGTCCATGCCGCTGTCGATGATCGCGATACGAGTCGTGGCCAGACCGGTGGTGGTCTCCCATGCCTCGGAAGCGTTCACCTGAGCAAGCCCGTACATCGCGCTGTAGCTCGGATCGTTGGGGGTCTCGAACGTCTCCATCAGGTAGGCCGGTTCGGCATACATGAGAATGTCGCCGCGATCCTTGATCATTTCAAAAGCATCGCGAGCGGACCCTTCGAGTTCGATGCAGTAGAGATCACTCACCAGCTTGTAGGAATACTTCGCATGGCCCTGGACTAGTCCGAAGAGCGCCTCACGCTCCTGTTGTGAAACTTCAGGACGGAAACGGACGATGAGTTCGTTTTCAACGTGTGGGAAATCGAATCCATTCTTCTGGGGAAGAATCGAATCAGGTTCCGCTCCGATGAGATCGGTACGAGACTCGATGGATTGAACAAGGCTTGCGGATACGAATGACGTCGAGGCGATACCAAGCAGGATGGCCGCCGTCGTGATCATCGGTTTGGTCATGAAAGTCTCCTTAGAGGTGGAACGTGGGGTTTCCTGAATCTAACAGGAGCTCAGTGATTTCCGGAGCGAACCTGAGAAAAAATCGGACCACACCAGGAATGAGCATGTGACAACTATAAACGATCGTTGACAGCGAAGCGCGATAAAAATTCGTTTTTATGTAAATCTACCTGGCTCGGTCAGCCCAGCTTGGCTGATGCCAGGCAGGCTGAAATCGACTGAAGCGAGCTGTGGACCTCGAAACCCGTGAATCTGTCGACGATGGGTCCGACCAAAGCACGGCCGCCAACGAAAAAGGCGATTCCCGAGTCTAGACAATCCCTCCCGAGCCTCAGGAGATCATCGACCTGCTCATTTTCGTCAATAAAATGGCTGACAGAGACCCAAACGAGATCCGGCATGGAGTCAGCAGAGCGATTTGCAAGGTCCCAACGAATCGAGTCCGTCGGTGTGTTCGCTCCAAGATTCACCGCACGGCCGCCCATTTCCTCGATCACACCGGACACCAACAGAGTCGGCAACATGTAGACATCGCCACCGATCGCTCCACCGAGCGCCTGAAAGCGAGGCTCTGCCCCTCTCGCCAGCACGCGCATACGCTCGATGACCTGCAGGCAGACCTGAGTCGCGCAGTGCTCACGAAGAATACCCTCTGACGTGTGCGGAACATGCCCAAGTGCCTCCAGGACGGGGCGAATATCATCATCTCCGATCTGAGCGATCGAGACACCACCCAGATATCGAGCCATCAGAAACGATTCAGCTTCCTCGGTGGCACCCCGCTGAAAGAGCGACAGAAGTGATTCATCGTTCTCTGGATCTGTGGCAGTCGTGGCGAAGTCCGAGGGGAGCCCGATCGCAGCCGGGCTTTGAATGGGGATCGAGCGCTCACGAATGAAGCGAATGGCCTCATGAATGCGGATTCTGCGGTGGCCCCCGCCAGTCCTGGTAAAACTGAGGAGCCCATTGTCAGCCCACCGTTTGAGGGATGACTCACTCATTCCAATGGCCGAGGCCATGTCACGAGGTGACACTGTTCTGTTCACATCGAGAGACTTCATGATCCAATCATAGGCCAATTGATGGCCCAAGCTGGTTTTTTTGGACGTTTTGCATGTTTTGACTGATTTGATCACTATTTCCCTTGATGGGACGCAAATGGCCATGTACAACAGTGAACGTTATGAACGTTTTCCTTGTTTCCGACACGAGTTTCTTCCAGACAAGGACGCCCCTGATCACACGTTGTGTTTCAGGAAGCACCGATTGAAATGGTGCGACAGATGATCGATGGAGACTCAATGCAGTCACTCCCCAACTCTCCATCGACAGACGATCAGGGGGGCGCGTTCAGGCGCCCCCCTGTTTTTTACGATTGAACCCCCATGAAGACATTGATCTGGTTTCGTGATGATCTCAGGACGCAAGACCACGAGGCCCTTCAGACAGCCGTGACACGCGGCTCTGAGGGCACCGCCGCGGTGTTCATTGCAACGCCTGACACATGGATCACGCACGGCGTTGGAACGCCCAGAATCTCCTTCACACTTGCCACGTTGAAATCACTGCAGAGGGATCTTGCCGAGCTTGGAATACCACTGATCTTCGAAAGCGCATCAACGTATTCGAATGTGCCACGAATTCTTGAAGCCCTGGTTCGCACGCATCACATCGACGAAGTCCACGCAGGCCTGGAATACGGAGTCGATGAAGTCGCCCGTGATCGTGCCGTGGCAAAGGCGCTCAAGCAGTTGAATTCAACACTCGTCCTCTCGGACACTCAAACCATACTTCCTGTCTACGAGATCAAGAACAAGTCGGGTTCTCCTTACAAGGTCTTCACTCCATTCAGGCGAGCCTGGGAGGAGAAGTTCATGAACACCAGGCAGGACCCGACGAATGAACCATGCAAGGCGACACCGCTGGCCGTCCAGACATCGGACATTCCAGATGCGTTCGTGGGATACGAAACATGGACTTCAACAGTCCCATGGCAGGCAGGACAGGAAGCTGGACTTTCGAGGCTCGAGGATTTCATTCAAAGCGAACGAGCTGATCGATACGGAACGAACAGAGACCGGCCCGACATCGATGGGACGAGTTCTCTCTCTCCATGGCTTGCCGTGGGATCCATCTCCCCGGGACGTTGCCTCGAGGCGCTCACATCGAAACACGGCCCGGACATCACGAGCTGGCCTGAGGGAGCACGCTGCTGGCAGAGCGAGCTCGTCTGGCGGGAGTTCTACAGATACGTCATGGCATCCTTCCCCGATGTCTCGCGAAACAGGCCCATGCAGGAGTGGACCTCAGACATTCCATGGCGAAACTCATCAGAGGATCTTGAGGCATGGGAAGAGGGCCGAACCGGTATCGACATCGTCGATGCCGGCATGATCCAGCTCAAGAAGACCGGCTGGATGCACAACAGGGTTCGAATGATCGTCGCGATGTTTCTGTGCAAGAATCTCCTGCTGGACTGGAGACTGGGTGAAGCGCACTTCCGCAGATCACTCGTAGATTATGACTTTGCTAGCAACAACGGAGGCTGGCAGTGGGCCGCCTCGACCGGCACGGATGCGGCTCCATATTTCAGAATCTTCAACCCGGTGACCCAGGGCGAACGGTTCGATCCGGACGGTACCTATCGAAGCCGCTGGCTGGAAGAGAGAGCCCCTGGAAGCCTCGCGCCGATCGTGGATCTGAAATCAACTAGAGTCAGAGCGATTGAAACATTCAAGGCGACACAAGCCGAATGGCAAGGCCGAAACACGGCTCGCACCTGACCACAGGCCATTCGTTTCGGGCACAGAGTGAAGAGCGTGCCCGGGGAGCTTCCGACATTCCGGAATCATGCTTGGATCGCCCGGACACTCGAGATGCGAACGGCGCCCGAACAACGCCCCATGCTCCTATCTCGCCTCCGCGTCACTCCGATCGACCGAATGACGCGTCCATGCACAGCCGGTCCAAAGGGCCACGAAGAGCAGCAGCAGGAGCGGAAAAACGACCCCCCCGTTCGCTCGCCAGGTCTCACGCGCGCCCATGACGAACCCTTCCGAGACGGTCTCCAGCGGGAGCACCATCGACATCATGAAGACGACCGCCGCGAGCAGAATCGGCCAACGAGGCACTGGATCACGTTTCACCACGAGAAACTGCGCGACGAGAATCATCAACAGCACGAGAATCGCCATGTGCCGCATCTTGGTCTGAGGCGCGAAAGCGAGCACGGCGACCAGAAGCCCCGTCCACTCCAGAGCGATGAGCCCCTGAAAGCGCGCAGAAGTGCGCCCACTGGCGCCCCAGCGACCACGAAAGAGTGAAAGGCCATGGCACAGGTAGATCGACCAGCCGATTACAAAGCAGATCAGGCTCGACAGTCCGATCATCAGATAGGCGCCACGAACCTCCCAGCCGACGGAATTCGCCCAACGAGCGCAGGTACTGGAAAGGGAGACACTTTCGACCCATTCGAGAGGATAGACAAGAGGCCCTTCATCCGCAGGCACCTCACCTCCGAAGAGAAGCACGATGCTGGAGAGAGAGTCACGCAGATAGTCGAGATTCAGATCCCAACCGATGACGAATGCCCCCGACAAGGCGACGCCGATCGAACCGAGCAGGAAACCGAGCAACGTGCTCCACCAGCCACGTACGACGATCAGCGGAATGAAGATGATCGTCTGGTACTTGATGTTCGCCACCAGACCCAGGACGACCCCGGCGAGAAACGGATGTCTTCTGAGAAGAGCGAGACTTCCGATGATTCCGAAAAGAATGAGGTAATCGACCTGCCCCTGATCGATTTCAGACTTGATTCGAGGCAGAGACAGAAGCGTCGCGATCAGAATGATCACGGGGAGAGTGGCGACGTCAATCCGCCCATCGAAACGAGCCATGACCTCTCGTGCCCCGACCCAGAGACACGCGAAGAGAAGTGACATGCTGATCACGGTCCAGAGCGCCGCGGCCACCTCCAGCGGAAGAAAGGTCAGAGGAATGAAAAGAATCGCCAGCAGAGGCGGATAGATGTAGGTGAGGGGAGAATCGGGGTTCCAGGCGGCGAAGATGTCCTTCCCACTGCGCAGGGCGATCGACGCGTCGTAGTAGATCCGAAAGTCCATGTCGGCGAATTCGAGGAAATTCAGAACCTGAAAGAAGCACATCAGGGCCAACAAGAGAATTGAGGACACCCAGCAGAAACGGCTCAGGCCGATCGGTTCGCTGGCGATGTTCATCGAAACGCCTGCATTCCGGTCAAGGCACGACCGAGCACCAGTCGGTGTATGTCCCGGGTGCCTTCATAGGTCGCGACACTCTCGAGGTTGATGAGGTGGCGCATCGGCGAATGATCGATCAGGATTCCGACGCCACCGAACAATTCACGAGCCAGAGCTGCGACCTTGCGGGCGTTGTCGACGTTCGAATACTTGGCAAGGCTGATCTGCTCCGGCAGACATTGACCGGAGTCCTTGAGCTCGGAGAGTCGATCTGCAAGGACGTGCGAATGCGTGGTGAACGTGAGCATTTCCGCGAGCTTGTCCTGCACGAGTTGGAAGGCACCGAGAGGCACATCGAACGACTCCCGTCGAAGCACGTGTCCACGAACCTCCTGAAGACAGGCCTCGCAAGCGCCGACCATGCCCCACGCGATTCCGTAACGAGCTTCGTTCAGACAGCGCAGCGGACCGGACAGTCCAGAAGGCGAACGTTCAAGGAGGGCATCAGCCGGGAGGGAGACACGATCGAAGGACAATTCCGATGTCCGGGCGCAGCGAAGAGACATCTTGCCCGACATGAGCTCGGCATGAAGACCGGGACGATCCGTCTCGACCAGGAACCCACGAATGGAAGCGGGATCACCCTCGACCGTCTTGGCCCAGACGATCGCCATGTCGGCGATGTCGGCATTTCCTATCCATTTCTTGCGACCATTGAGAATCCATCCCGAGCCATCTCGTGTGGCAAGGGTCTCCATGCCTCCGGGATTCGACCCGAATCCCGGCTCCGTGAGGGCGAAACACCCCAGCCTCTCCCCGGTGCGCATTTCTGGCAACCATTGGGATTTCTGCACCTCGCTGCCGAAGAAGGAGAGCGCGTTCATGGCCAGAGAGCTCTGTACGGAGGCGAACGTGCGCAGGCCGCTGTCCCCCCGCTCGAGTTCACGCATGATGATTCCTGTCGCTCGTGCGGAGAGTGACTCGCCTCCGAAACCATCGATGCTGGAACCGAACACACCCAGCGCACCGAGCTCCGCGGCGATACTCCTTGGAAGATCGCCGGCCTCCCAGTATTTCGGAACGGATGGCATGAACTCGCGGGCGACCCATTCCGAGACTCGCTCCCGCAACGCACGCTCGCGAGCGGTCAACTTCGAATCAAGACGATAGAAATCATGAGATGGATCTTCTTCAGAGAACATGACGTCATCATATCCGAGGGTTGTGTCCTTCGACATCGCGACCGCAGTCTGTTAATTTCGAGTACATCAGAGGACTCCGAGATGAATCACATTCTCAAAATATGCCTCAAGGTCGCGGCCGTCATCGCACTTGTCGCGGCGATCGGGATTGCAGGCCGCTACTTCGGTGAAATGATCCCGGAATTCGAGAACTGGGTGGACGGGATCGGATTCTGGGGCCCGATCGTCTTCACGTTGCTGTTCATTCTGCTGACGGGGCTGCAACTCCCCGAGTCCGTGTTCGCAGTGGCAGCCGGGGTCGCATTCGGCCTTGTGGAGGGGTTCCTGCTCGTGGTCCTGGTCAATTTCATGGGCGCGATCGTCTGGTTCTGGATCGCAAGATGGTTTCTCAGAGGCTACGTCAGCGGGTTTCTCTCACGCCATC
Organism: Phycisphaerae bacterium; assembly: GCA_002709755.1. Lineage (GTDB taxonomy): Bacteria > Planctomycetota > Phycisphaerae > Phycisphaerales > SM1A02 > UBA8087. Next base: position 14,798 of record PAQN01000002.1, on the reverse strand, counting down.
CGAAACTCTCCGCGATCGAACAAGCGACGGCGAACGAAGGGTTCAAACTGATGGTGCTCCTGAGGCTCGGCCCCTTCAGCTATGGTTTTCTGAATCTGGCCCTCGGGGCGAGCGACTCGCGATTCAAGCCGTACGTGCTGTCACTGCTGGGCGTGATACCCGGAAACTTCGCAACCGTCTACTTCGGCAGCATGGCCGCCCACGTCGCGAAGAAAGCGGCTCATGCGGACAATCTCTCCGATGCCCACTTTGCAATCATGGGATTCGGATTCCTGGTCACAATGGTGGTGGTGCTCATCGTGACCCATGTCGCGAGACATGCCCTGAAGACCTATGAAAAAGATGCCCTGAACGCTGACACAGGCGTCGCATCACTCTGACGGCGAAGCCTCGGGAACGACGACCTCATCAACTTCCTCCCGTGAAGACGGCTTGAAATCGATCAGCCACTCGACGGCCCCTTTCAGGTGCGCCACGAACTTCGGCTCCACATAGGATTCACGAGTATGTCCGCCTCCAGTGTAGAGGGCTCTTCCACCCTCGAATTCATGGCACCATGCAATCGGGTGATCACCGTTCATGCCGCCACCGGTGAAACTGTCCTCATCGAGACTGGCCAGCACCGTGACGCCTTCTCGGGGACTCAAGCGGTATGTGTACCACTCATCAGTCCGCCTCCAGAGTCCGGGAAGCATTCTCGTGGATGGGTGATTCGCCACTTCGACTCTGACGTCTGCAGGCTGAATCGCCGGATGTGATTTGAAATAGGCCCCGACCAGCTTTCCATAGAAGGGCCAGTCGTACTCGGTGTCAGCCGCGGCATGAACACCGAACCACGACCCACCTCCCCTTATGTATGACTCGAACGCCGCCTCCTGAGCGGCATCCAGAACGTCGCCAGTCGTGTTCAGGAACACCACCACGGCACAGGAGGCCAGAGTCTTTGAATTGAATACGGCGGAATCCTCGGTCGCAACCACGGACAGACCGAGCTCGGCTGCGATCTTGCGAAGACAGGCCACTCCCTCGGGGATCGAATCATGACGGAACCCAGCGGTCTTGCTGAAAATGAGCATCGAATCAGGCAAAGGCTCGACGGTCGTTTCGACAGAATCAATGTCATCAACGCACGAAGCTTCGAAAGAAGATGAAGAAGACAGAACGGAGAGAAACACAAAAACAAGACCTGACACGGCGTGCATCAACATTGGAGCTTCTCCGATTGCGAGGCAGAGGTGGCATGAAATCCATGGGGGACGCTCATTCGTTCGAAAGAGAAATCACGGAGAGTGACGATCGGCGACTCGTGTCCATTCACCCGAGCCATCGGGGGCGACCGCCTGTTCACGAGACGGGGGATACCATTTCGAAACAGCTTGAATGGCCCGCGTCAGATTCGCCTGGACGTCGGGTTCGAGAGACTGGGCGGCCTTCATCGCCGCCACACTGATCTGATGATGAGCGGAAAGCCGCGTGACGTACTCCTCGTACCCCTCGGCACCGACTTCAACAGGCTTGATCCTCTGAGTCATGAAATACCATGCATTCATGTGCTGAATGTTTTTCGAGTGGTCTTCCTTGACGGCCACCCACCTGGAGATCGTGTTGAGGCTGGCCCCATCGACACGACCCGCGAGCAAGGTGATCTGCGCGGCCGCCTTGCGCATCGTCTCCGCGTCGAGAAGCATGCGCTGGACCTCGGCATGATCATCGTAAATGCCACATGGCACCTCGCAATGACCGAGTGATGCTGAGGCAAGAAGTGCGGCCGTGCTTTCCTTCACTCCGGGGCCCTTAGCCATGCCACCGGATGCGTGAAGTGAGATCCCCAGAAGAGAGAGGCATATCGGGGCCAGGATGAATGATTTGAGACTGAGCATGAATGAGACTCCGTGATTGGTTTGACTACATGGTATCCATGAATCGGAAGTTGCATTCGAACCAAACCCGGCAAACGGATAGGATCATCACAAGGAGAGGCGGCAGTCCGAATGACACTATCCAACCTCAGGGTCCTCCCACTCGACCTGGGATACATGGGACAGGATGAATCTGCAGCAGCGTTTCTGGTGTCCATGGGTGACACGAGAATTCTCGTGGAATCAGGACCTGCCGCCTGCATTCACAGACTTCAGGAGGGCCTCCGAGCGGCTTCAATGACCATCGAGCAGCTCGACGGCCTGCTCGTGACGCACATCCACCTCGATCATGCGGGAGCCAGCGGCCTGCTGACCAGCGAACGTTGCCATGTCTACGCACACCCGAGAGGCGCGAAACACCTCGCCGACCCGGAACGATTGAATGCGAGCGCCTATCGGGTCTTCGGATCGGCCCTCGATCTGGAACTCGGACGAATGGAACCGAATCACCCTGACAGAGTCCACGAGATCCCCGACGGAGGCTCGGTCACCCTCGGAGGGATGACGTTCGAAGCCCTTGAAACATTGGGCCATGCAAGCCACCACCACGCCTGGATTCTTCGTCAGGATGGCGAAGTGCACGTCTTCTGCGGGGACGCCGCTGGCATGCGAATTCCGGGAACGGCCTTTCCGACCATCCCCATGGTTCCACCTGAATTCGACCTGCATGCCTGGACCGAGAGCCTTGAGATGATCAGAAGAACCAACGCAGATTCGCTCTGGCTCACACACTTCGGTCACGTGACGATCGAATCAGGCTTTCTCGACGACGTCGAACTGGAGATGCATGCCGAAGTGGATTTTCTGACCGATATGATCATCAATGACGAAATGCACCTTCCGGAGAGACATCGGGCATGGCATCAGGATCGTGCCGAAGCCCATGGCGTCCCCGCCGAGATCCTCGAGGTCCACTGTCGACCAGCCTTCTACCGAGCGAATTACGATGGAGTCTCACGATGGCTGTCGAAAACGACGAAACCCTGAAACACAGGCGAGACTAGAGTGAATCAGTCGAATCGCATCACACCACCGAGAAGAGTGGCCCTTCTGATGGACCATGCCTTCGCCTACAACCGACGCGCATTGCGCGGGATCTACGAGCACGTGATCGGCCATGCCAACTGGACCATCCATCAGGCAAACCCCGAACCACGCAACCTGCCTGCCTTGCGCGAATGGGCACCGGATGGCGTGATAGGACACATCACGGACCCTGAATTCGCAGAAGGCCTGATCTCCTGGGGCGGCCCCGTCGTCAGCACCACAAGCGCACTCGGCATCGAGCTCTTTCCGGTGGTCGACGTCGACCACACGGCAGCCGGCAGACTTGGCGCGGAACACTTTCTCGAACACGGACATGGGTCGTTCGCCTTCTTCGGATCCGACTCCACTGAATTCAGCAGGGAACGAGAGCGTGGTTTTCGGGAAACAATCGAATCGGCGGGTTTCAAAGTGCTTTCATGTCATGCGGATCCTCTGCTGAGCAGACACAAGGACGAAAGCTGGATTCGCACTGAAGAGGAGATCGAACGTTGGCTCCTGCAACTCCCACGTCCCTGCGCGGTGTTCGTCTCCAATGACGTCTCGGCCAGAACCGTAACGAACGCCGCCAATCAACTCGGCCTCCGCATTCCCGAGGAACTTTCGATCCTCTCGGTGGACAACGATGAATTCGAATGCCTGTTCACGGCGCCCACTCTGTCGAGCATCGAGATCCCGGCGGTGCAGATCGGCAGAGCTGCCGCGAGGATTCTCGAACAGACCCTGGAGGGCGAACCCGTTGAGAACGGAAGACTGCTCCCTCCGGTCCAGGTCATCGAACGCCAATCCACCGATCTGGTCGCCACGAAGGACCATGCTGTGGTCAAGGCGGTGTCCTACATCCGAACCAATCTCACCGAACAGATCTCCGTCGATGACATCGCTGATGCGGCCCAGTGCTCCAGAAGAACACTCGAAAGGCGTTTTCGTGAGGCGCTGGAAAGGACCGTGCATGACGAACTCATGCGCCAGAGGCTGGCACGAGTGCGAAGGCTCCTTCAGGAGACCGACATCCCTCTCGAGAAGCTTGCTCGCCAGACCGGGTTCACGGATTCGAGGCGACTGGGTCTCGTGTTCAGAAAGAAGTTCGGGACCACACCCGCGGCATTCAGACGCTCGCTTGATTGATCACACCGACCCGGGAAGCTCGAAACCGAGAGCTTCGAGCTGCGCCTCCACCTGAGGCGCCCAGCCCCTGTTCGCGGCGGGAGATGCGGGACTTGGGTGAAGGATGCTGTCGATCCGGATGGCGCCTTCATCAAGCGCCATGCCAGCTCGCTTGCAGGCATATGCGCCGACACCGATCACTCGCCTGGGCTTCAGCACCTCGACTATCGAACGAAGTGCCTCGTCACATGCGTGTTCAAGAGGCCTTCTCTCGTCGACCGGAAGCTTGTCAGGCGTACGATTTCGCCCGGTCTCCTCAAGAAAGGCCAGGGGGCACCAGTTCCAGACGAAGAAGCGTGCGAAGAAATCATCCGCGGTCCGAAAACGTTCTTCGACCCAACTCCAGAAGCGTCGCCCGCTGACCTCGCTTCGCGCACAGGAAAAACCGGTCACCGGTCGCTTGGGGTGTTCTATGGCCGGGCGGCCGACGGGCTCGTCGATCCCGAGGAACTCTCGTACATGCGCCACCTCTCCAAAGGGGATCCCAGTCTGCGCCATGCCCCAGGGACCGGGATTCATTCCCAGAAACAATGCTTCGATTCCCGGCCGGGCATACGAGGCGACATACCGATCGACCGAAGCTGATGCATAGTCAAGGGGTGCGTAGACATGTGTGACGGGGGCCGAAAACCGCATTGATTCGGTGCTCGCACGAAGATCGCGAATAACTTCTTGAAGTGACATGGGCACAGGATCCGAGGTAATCAGGGTAAACGCAAGCCGTAAGGGGGCATGACAGTCGGAAAACCAGGGGGGGGGATCCTTCACATGGACACGCCGACTCTGTGCATATCCACGTTGGTGGCCCTCATCGCGATCATGGACCCGATTGGAACGGTTGGCATTTTCATCGGAATCACGCCGGGAGAATCCGAGAAACACCGACGGAGACAGACTGCTCGCGGCTGCGTCTGGGTCTTTTGCTTTCTCATGCTGTTCTTTGCGATCGGAAATCACATTCTGGATTTCTTCGGAATCACTCTGGATGCCGTACAGGTAGGCGGCGGGTTGATCCTGCTCAAGATCGCATTTGATCAATTGCCCACCACCGGTCTCACGAGGCGCTCGGCACCCGAAGACGCCGCACGCAAGCAGGATGTCTCGATCTTCCCTCTGGCCATGCCACTTCTTGCCGGACCGGGCGCACTGACATTGATGATCACCGAAGCAGGACATGGACGGGCGGCGATGCTGTCAGGATGATCGCGGTCGGCGGCGCCGCCCTGACCGCACTCATGCTGGTGTGGCTGACACTTGATCGATCGGCGCTCATTCATCGCATGCTGGGAGCGAATGGTGTCGGGGCCATCACACGACTGATGGGATGCATCCTCGCATGCATCGCGGCCCGGATGACCATCATGGGCACAAGTGAAATCGTGTCGAACCATCACGTCCCGGGGTGATGCCGATCAGACTCTGTGCATCAATCAGTACGGAAGACACGAACCGGAGGCTCACTCCGCGCACGATCCCCAGTTGCCGAGCAGAATGGAAAGATCCGCGCCGTTCACCTGACCGTCACCGTTCTGATCCGCGGAGGTGAACTCATTCCCCCACTCCGCCAGAAGCACCGCCAGATCCTGGCCGTTGATCTGATTGTTCCCGGTGAGGTCGGACAGACAGCTGCTACCGGCCTCGAAGGCCATCAAGCCGCCAGTGCTCGTTGAAACCGCCCAGACATTGGAATGCTGGTCGTAATCGAAATCGCTAACGACTCCAGGCTCGCGAAGTTCGTCGGGGGTGTTGGCGACGACCGTTCTGTCAGCAGGGATGTTCCAGGCGGAGATGAGTGGAATCATCTCGGAATCCCTGCCGAGAACGAGCAGTTCGATTTCCGAATCCATCCAGGCCACCCTGTCGATCCCGCCCGGAGCAAGCTGTCGCTCACCGACCAGCGTACCGTCGCTCACCTGCCAGACGAATGCCATGCCGTTCTCGCCCGTGAAGTCGCCCGAGCCGAGCAGTGAATCAGCTCCCCCACCGACGTAGGTGCAACCGGGAGATATCGAGATCGTGGTGATGTCGGCGCCTCCCTCATCGGTCGTGAAGATGGTGAGCATCGTCGCAGTGTCCCACAGTTCGACGAGTCCATTCTTCCCTGAAGCACCGACGACACCACCTGTCGAGTCGATGGCGACGTCGAGCAGCTCTCCGTCGAAAAGGAATGCACGTATGACCTGGCCGGTCTTGGCATCGATCAGTCTGACGTATGAATCCGCGCCTCCAACGACAAGCAGACTTCCGCTCTCGTCGAAAGCAACTCGACCACCGGGATGGTCGAAGCCGATCGGGAGGGATGTGACGATGTCGACCAGACGTGTTCTGGCGAACCCTTCACTGGACATGTAGCCGACGGCAAGTCGCCCTGCCTGCTCACTCCATGCAAGATCGATCGACTCAAGAGCGGGAACGGTTGCAAGCGAAAGGCCTTCTGCAAGTTCGCCGGTGCTCGAGTCGTGAACACTGGCGATGAGCGATCCATTGCCGACATCCCAGCAGGTTGCGAAGGTCGTGCCGTTGATGGACGCGGAGATGTTCTTCGGTGTTCCGAGGAAGTCATAGGACCACTTTGCAGAGGGACTGTGAAACTCCTCCACATCTGCAAGGCCGGAGGAGACGACAAGGGCCGTGAACAAGCTACAGAAGGATGCGTATCTCATGGTGTTCCACCTCATTGACGACTGGCCGGACGGGCAAGAGAACTTGCCGTCCCGCGCGGGACTCCTGCATGGCCAGGATGATATTAACCCGAACTTCCCCCTGAGCCATATCGATCTTGCGTCTTTAGAGTATCCTGTTTTACAGCCATGGGGAACAGTGAAACTCACAATCAAGGGCGAAGATACACGGACAGAGGCGTGAAAACACGCCAGAAGCTTGTGGACGCCCTTCTGGAAATCGTTTCCAGTGATGGACTTCAGAGTGCATCGGTCCGAGCCATCACCAGACGAGCCGGATGCAACGAAGCGATTCTCTACCAACACTTTAAGAACAAGGACCAGATGCTACGCGAGGTGTTCGCGGAGATCATGACCTCCATGGCGGAGGACAAGGATGGCCTGGTCAGAGAACACCCGCAGCTGGTGGATGCGATTCTGAGATGGGTCGAGACGACCTACAGCTTCTATGACAAGCATCCGGACGCTTTCGCCTACGTCCTGCTCGCATCCCCCCCCGTGGTGCGTAGCCCAAGCCCGTTGTACGGAAGAATGACCAAGCTTTTCGCCGAACTGCTGGACCAGACGGAACCCCCCGAAGGCATGTGCCTGTCGAGGGATCCGCTGTCACTCAACATGTTTCGAGGGCTTCTGCTCGGAGTCCCGAGAGCCATCCACTTCGGATCGATGGAGGGACCGGCGCTCCAGTATTCGGAAAAGACGTCTCGTGCGATCCTCAGGCTCCTCCTTGTCTCTGCGGACAAGGAAGCTCCGATGAAATGAGCCCATCACCTCCACCAGAACCTCGGGATGAGGAGTATGACCTTGTGGTCATCGGAAGCGGACCAGCGGGCCAGAGAGCGGCCGTGCAGGCTTCGAAGCTGGGAAAGAAGGTCGGACTCGTTGAACGAATGCCGTCGCTCGGAGGGGTCTGCATTCTGACGGGGACCATTCCCTCGAAGACGTTTCGCGAAGCCGTGATCTCACTCGAGGGCGCAGGAGCATTCCACCCGGGAACGAAGAACGACCACCACCCAGCGATGTCCAAGGTGCTTCAACGCGTCAGTGATGTCCTCCTGGCGGAAGCCGAAGTCGTCAGAAGACAGCTTGAGAGAAACGGCGTCGAGCTGATCAGAGGAACGGGCCGCTTCAAGGGGGGCAATCTGCTGGAGGCACGATCGCTGCGAACCCTGCGGACGGTTCGTTCAAAGCGTTTTCTCATCGCGGTGGGGACTCGGCCTGCCACGCCACAGGACGTTCCCGTTGATGGACGAATCATCATGACCTCGGATGAGATACTCGCCATGGAGACCGTGCCGGACTCGATGGTCGTGGTCGGAGGCGGGGTCATAGGAATCGAGTACGCCTCCTTTTTCGCCCGCCTGGGAGTGAAGGTGACGGTCATAGACAGACATTCGAAGCCGATCAGCTTCATTGACTCCCAGATCGTTGATGAACTCATGTCACAGATGAAGGATGAAGGAGTCACGTTCCTCATGAACGATGGCGTCGCCTCCATCCGAACCAATCACTCCAGCAAGCCTCACGCCGAACTTACGCTGAACTCTGGAAGACGCATCACCAGCTCGACAGTCCTCTACTCGATCGGACGAATCGCCGCCACGGACACGCTGGACCTCGATCGTGTCGGTGTCGAGTACGACGAACGAGGCAGGCTGACAGTGGACTCGGACTATCGCACCAACGTCCCGCACATCTATGCCGCGGGAGACGTGATCGGATTCCCCGCACTCGCCGCAACCAGCAGTGAGCAGGGAAGAATCGCGGCATGCAGGATGTTCGGCATTCAGGCAGCCAAGATGGGAACACACTATCCATATGGAATCTATTCCATCCCCGAGCTCTCGATGGTCGGAAAGACCGAGGAGGAACTCGAGTCGATGGGCACGAGATACGTCGTGGGAGTCGCTCGATACAGTGAGATCGCACGCGGGCAGATACTCGGAGACGAGACAGGGCTGTTCAAGATGCTCTTCGATGCAGAGGACAAGCGATTGCTGGGAGTCCATTGCATCGGCACCGGTGCGACCGAACTCGTGCATGTCGGCCAGGCGGCCCTCAAGCTTGGTGGCGGACTTTCATACTTCCTCGAGACGGTGTTCAACTATCCGACGCTTGCAGAGTGCTACAAGGTCGCCGCCTACGATGCAGCGAACAAGATCGGTTACCTGCCCGAGTCGGAGCGCCTCGAACACTGAATCCCGGCGGGATCCGGGTACGGATCATTTCGTGCCCGCAGGCCCGCCACCATCGAGATATTTGGCTCGGATCGCTTCCTCGATGTCGATCTCACAGACATTCGCAATGGTGAACAACCAGGCCAGGACGTCAGCGAACTCGAGCGCGAGTTCATGGTCATCACCCCTGCCTCGCTCCCGATCCGCAAGCGCTGATGCGAGCTCGCCGAACTCCTCGGTCAGCCAGAGAAACGTGCCTGGAACTCCGCGTGCGGAATCCGAATCGAAATAACGATCATGAATGAGACGCTGGAAATCTGATATCTGCATCACATGAAGATATCAGGCGCCGGACACCCACGCTTCAGCAAACCGGCAACGCCCGGCTCGTGACTGGCGCTCATTCGGCGACACGTTCTTGTTCGAACGACTCGCCAAGCAGGATCGGGTCGATTCCGTCGAGATCGGAATCCATGACTATCGAGACAAAGTCGTCCTCTGCAATATCGACCAATCGTGACGTGACGAGAGACTCGAGACACGATGCCATCATGCTCTGAAGCTCATCCTCGATTCGTGCCAGGAGCACGAGACGCAATCGAGCCGTTCTCGCAAGATGCGTCGCGACGGAATCGGTCGACATGCCTCGAGCATGTATCTCGTCGGAGACAAGTTCATCGACAACGCACTTCCAGAGATCATCAAATCGTGACATGTTCGACCAATCAGCAATGCACACGTCAAGGGTGAAACGGCGATCGTTCCAGTCCCGTCAGGAGGTATACGCAAAACATTGGGGAATCGGTTTCAAAAAACACATCTTTGGCAAAAACATGGAGAAAGCGCCCAAGCTCGACGCGCGCTCCCGAGCGACTTATCGTGTAACGGAGAAATCACTGGCTAAGGAGCAGATGAACCAATGACCAACTGGACCTTGATGACAGGAATCGCCCTGATGGCGCTCACGACAATGAGCGGATGCACGCCACCCGCCGCCTACAGAGGTCCGGTTCTTCCCGCGGAACAGACCGCCACCCTGCGAATCAATCCACCGACGGCCGCCATCGGAGTGGAGCTCGTGGCCGTGAACGACTTTCCGTTCCTTGCCGAAGAGAATGCCAGTCTGAAAGCGGGCAGGAACACGCTGCATCTCAACGTGTGGCCGACGACGCAAACGACCATGGGGATGGCTGACCCCGCATTTGCCACCATGTATTCGCGAGAGGATTCGGAATACCGCCGCAAGGCAAGCATCACATTCGATGCTCACCCGGAGGTGACCTACGGAATCAACGGCGATTTCGACATGGGGCACTCTCCCCAGACCGCCAGCTATGAGATCGAGATTTTCGTCCTTGGCACACGGGAGATTGTGGCCAGAACATCGACACGCGACGATGCCGCGGCGGCAGCCGACATCGTCGACGGGATCAGGGATGTCGGGGAGAATGACTGGTCCATCAAGGCCGACCCAGCATCCTGACCCGAAGTCCGACGGACCACACGGGCGTCTCACTGGATTCATGACAAGAACGACATGCCCACACCGACCGACTTCAAACCCCAGCTTGCCCTGACCTTCCTGGCGAGCATCGCCACGGCTGTCATGTGGTGCGGACTCGGTTTCGTCGCGAAGCATGGATACGGCTTTCCGGAATGGCTGACGTTCCCGCTCTTCGCCGCCAGTGGCATCGTCTACTGCCTCGGCGCCCTGCTGGCACACACCACACTGGAAAAACTCAAGGGCCGGATCTCGCCCAGAAGCGTGCTCGCTATCGCCTTGATCTGTCAGGGAGCGATCTCCCCGCTGATCGGCTTCATCGATGGCGCATGGATTCTCTGGGTCGTGTCGTTCGGAGTCAGCATCTGCTCGGCTTTCGTATGGCCGATCGTCGAGAGCTACATGAGCGCGGGTACGACAGGCCCTCGAATGAGAAGCCGCATCGGTTGGTGGAACATCTGCTGGATGACNGGCACNGCGATGGGACTGGTGGGAATGACGCCGTTCCTTCAGGCGGATTCCGCACGATGGGCGATCGTCCTNCTGGGNCCTGCAAGCATCATCGCCGCCTCNATGCTGTTNTGGTANAGACCGGAACCGATGATTCTCGATTCCTCANGACNGGAGGAACGCACGATCGGACCGAANTACCGGGCCATGCTNTCGAGTTGCNGGGTGATGATGCCTCTGAGCTACGTGCTNATCGGTGCGGTGGGNCCGATCATGCCNTACCGGCTGAGCGATCTTGAGGTNTCACTCGTCTGGGAGACTCCTCTCACATCCGTCTGGCTCTTCGTTCGCGTGGCGGCTGTCGCGATCATGTGGAGAATGTCGACATGGCACGGACGCTGGGGTTCTCTCGTGATCGGCGGCTCCGCCATGGCTGTCGGTTTCATCCTGATCACAGCGGGCCCCTCCACCTGGTCGGTGATGCTCGGGCTCGCCCTGCTGGGCGCAGGACAGGGCATCACCTACTACTCCGCGATCTATTACGCACTGGCCCTGGGGGATGGTGATGTCGAATCAGCCGGAAAACATGAAGCGCTGATCGGAGCTGGATACGGTCTCGGGCCGATGATCGCCCTGTGCGGGCTGGCCATGGGAGGCGGGCTGGCCGTCGGCTGGGCNGTNATCGCGGTGACCGGACTGGCNTCATGGCCGGCCNTNCGGCCCTGGCTNCTGTCCAGGAATGCCGACGATCAATCGAGATGACCNAGTTCGAANCGAAGCGCATCTTCAAGNTCNGGGAAATCAAAGCGAAATCCCAATGACTCCAGTTTCTCAGGGACCGCGAAGGCACCCTGCAGAAGNGCCTCCTCNCCCATCTGACCGAACAACGCCCTGGCCGCCANNGCGGGNAGNGGAGCGATGGTCGGACGGCNCATGACNCGNCCCATGGCTTTCATGAAGCCACGATTGTCGACCACCTCGGGCGCGACACAATTGATCGGCCCGGAGTATCGATCGTCGACGATGGCATGAGCGATGATTCCGACGAGATCGTCCAGCGCGATCCAACTCATCCCCTGCCGACCACTTCCAACTGGCCCCGCGATTCCGAGCGCCACCGGTCGTCGAAGTTTGGCCACAGCGCCACCTGCATAGGCGACCACGACACCGATNCGAAGATTGGCAACCCGTGCACCAGCCTCACGCGCAGGTTCGGCCGCGGANTCCCAATCCACACATGTCCGNGCCAGNAATGAATNCCCNGGAGAATCNCGCTCGGTGCANCGNCNGTCGGGCCTGTTTCCGTACAGACCGGTCGCCGAGGCGCAGAGGAACGCNGGCTTTTNNCCGGNGAGTCCTGCAATNGAGCGTGCNAGAAGCGCCGTTGAATCGACACGGCTGNTGCGGATGAGAGCCTTCCTCTCATCGGTCCAGCGCTTNTCNGCGATTCCCGCACCTGACAGATTCACGACGGCTTCCACACCTTCGAATGCCTGAAGATCGATTTCGCCGCGAGCCGGATCCCAGAAGAATTCACCCTTTTCGGACCGGGGGCGACGCCGAACCAGGCGGACGACGTCGCAGCCTGCGACTTCCAGCAATGTTCTCAACGAAGCTCCGACGAGACCGGAGGCACCGGAGAGCAGAACCTTTCTCCGTACCCAGTCAGTCTCACGGAGCCGAGCCACATCCTGCCTGGTTCGTCGATGCCTCCAACTGAACGTCTTCACGAGTGCTCGTTCGACGACACGCTCTCCGATGGTGCTGACCGGTGGCGGGTGAGGCAGCGTGAATTCCAGAGAATCGGTCAGTCGACAGAGCCCCGAATCGTCCTTGGAGAGTCGATGTTCATGGCGCCACATCCGGAACGGCCCACTGATCTGGTCATCGACGAAGGAGATGCCGGAGTGGACATCCTCGATGCGGGAGACCCATTTCTTTCGCCCCACAGGTGGCACGGGGACACGAAGCGTCACGATGGCTCCGTTCTCGAGCCGGGGAGGGAGTTCCAGAACCTCGACCCCGGCCCAGGCCGGTACCAGCCGAAGGAGCGCGGAGGATTGAAAGTGCCAGCGGGCGACATCCTCGATGGAGGAGTCGAGAGTGGATGAACGTGAGTAGGTGGACATGGTTGAACGTTAGCAACTCGGCAGCATCCGAGCCGGCGGTTACACTTATTTTCATATGAACGCGCCAACGAATTCAATCGGAAAGAAAACCCCCGAAGAGGGTTTCACATCGATCATCAGGGACCGAATCGACCAGGCCATCGCATGCACGGCCAAACTGCCGGCACATGCAACCACTTTCGAGTCGATGGCCTCAGCCATTCATGAACGATTCCAGAATGGTGGCAAGCTGATGACATGCGGCAACGGAGGTTCCGCAGCCGAGGCCTTGCATTTCGCGGAGGAGCTGACTGGTCGATTCGCGCGTACTCGCCCGCCACTCCCGGCGCTATGCCTGAATGCCGACCCCACGGCGCTCACCTGCATCAGCAACGATTTCGGATTTGATCAGGTGTTTTCGAGGCAATGCGAGGCATTCGGCCGCTCGGGAGATGCGCTGATGGTCTTCTCGACCTCCGGAAAGAGTCCGAATATCGTCAAGGTCCTTGAATCTGCCAGGCAAAGGGGCATTTTGACCATGGGCCTCCTAGGATTCGACGGTGGCGAGGCCGAAGGACTCTGCGACATCTCCTTCCTCTCTCCGGGAATTGATTCCGCGGCCATCCAGGAATGCCACCAGATCGCCATGCATGCGATCTGCAACTGCTTCGAACCAACCACATAAGACACAAGAGGCACCAGAATGGCCAACCAGAAAGAAAACGACTCACCAAACATCGACCGGAGTGGTTCTCTGGCGGGGACCATCCTCTGCAGGATCGTCGTTCCCTGCTGGCTGCTGGCCGGTGCTGTCTTCAAACTCATGGAATTGGACTGGAAGCTGCTTCCACCGCCAGTGCGAAGCGTGAGCGGCACGATAGGAGAATGGTTGGGACGTGATCCGGAAGCATGGCTGGATTTCACCATGCGTTTCATCATCGGCAGCGAGTTCGCGCTGGCCGTGATCATGATCGCGAGCGCCAGACTCGCACGACCCATCGCGATCGCACTGCTCTCGTTGTTCATCGTGATCCTCGCCATCGTACTTGGTCAGGGCTACGACTCGAAGATCGGCCTTTCAAGCCTGTTTTCAGGAGATTGCGGATGCTTCGGCAGCTCGGGCCCTCCTCCGATCGTGATGCTGCTGATTGATGGCGCCCTTCTCACGCTTGTCCTGTTCCTCCGCCCCACTCGAACTCCATCGAACGCCCTGCAACCGGGCCTGATCGGCCTGGGAATACTTGCCTTCATACCCGCGTTTGCTCTTCCAGATCGACAGATTCAGACGAGCGAGGAACCGGGCCAATCGGAAGTCACAATGGACGAGGACGGCTGGCAGCTTCCACCCACGATCCTGAAGGCCAATTATTTCCCTCAATTCAAGGACTGGCTGGGCAAGCCGCTCAAGGATCAGGAACTGGCACAACTTCTGCCCCGCCCGCTTCCCAGAGGGCTCCTCAGCGGAGAGCAGCTCGTGATCTTCTACCGAGGAGACTGCGATCACTGCCAGGAGATGTTCCTGACATACTTCTCCGCGCCCGAGCTGGAGATTCCGGTCCTGGCGGTCGACGTCATGGACTACGACGTGGCAGGATCCCTTGAGTTCTTCTGCGAGGCATGCGACGTTGCGGAACTCCCCGAGGGACCGAGCTATCTCATCCAGACGCCTGTGGTGGTGAGACTGATGGACGGCATCGTGACATGCATAGGCGATGGCTCCAACAGCGATGAGGAAATCGAATCCTGCATCT
>PAQN01000001.1 GCA_002709755.1 Phycisphaerae bacterium | reverse complement strand
CGTCTTCAGGCCTGCACCGACGCCGCATGCCTTCCACCCCAGTCTTTCGACATCCCCATCGAGATATCACCTTCAGAGGACCCGTCATGACATTCAAGCTGGGCATCGTTTCAACCGGTGGAACCATTGAGAAGACCTACTGTGCTCTCAACGGCGCGCTCATCAACGGCTCTTCCGTCCTCGACGTTCTGCTCTCAGGGTTGGAACTGCCCGGTGTGGAGATTCATCGGAGATCGGTCTGCAACCTCGATTCACTGGACATGGTCGAGCAGGATCATGAGAGGATCGTCGGCGAGGTCCATGAGTTGATCCAGACGGTGGATGGCATCGTCGTCGTCCACGGAACGGATCGTCTTTCCGTGACTGGTGAATTACTGTTCCGGCGTCATGCCGAGGAATCCCTGCCCTTGCCTGTGATCCTGACCGGAGCCATGAGGCCCTACGAACTCAGAACCTCAGATGCCAGCCAGAACATGACCGAGGCGATCCTCGCCGCCCAATGGCTCGATCCCGGGGTGTATTGCGTGATGCATTCGCAGGTTCTGAGTTTTCCAGGTGTCGAGAAGGACCCCGGGTTGGGGACATTCATCTCCCGCACGCGGTAGGGCCCGCCTCTGTACACTCGGCACTTCTGAAACGAACTTCTCCCACCGAGGATCATCATGTCGAAGTATCTCACAGCTCCTGTCGCCACGAAATCACTTCCTCGCGGCATACCGTTCATCATCGGCAACGAGGCCGCAGAGCGATTCAGCTTCTACGGAATGAAGGGAATCCTCGTCGTGTTCATGACGGGATTTCTCTACGCGATGACCGACGATCCCAATGCCACCCCGATGGCGACGACCACCGCCATGCAGTGGTATCACTGGTTCACATCGGCGGTGTACATCACTCCATTCATCGGAGCTGTCATCGCGGACATCTTTCTCGGCAAGTATCTGACGATCATGCTGCTCTCGTTGGTGTACTGCGCCGGCCATGGCGTGCTGGCGCTCATGGGTGGGCAGTTCTGGGGTGTCGATCAGCCTCTGGATCCATACACGTTTCTCATCATCGGATTGGTGGTGATCGCGGTCGGTTCCGGCGGCATCAAGCCTTGCGTGTCCGCGCACGTCGGTGATCAGTTCGGTGAATCCAATGCGCACTGGCTCAGCCAGGTCTTCTCCTGGTTCTATCTCTCGATCAATCTCGGCGCCGCCATCGCTAGTCTTCTTACGCCATGGCTGCTTGAGTGGTACGGTCCGCACTGGGCATTCGGCGTGCCGGGGGTTCTCATGGCGCTTGCGACCCTGGTGTTCTGGCTCGGTCGCAATCGTTTCGTGCATGTCCCCCCTGGTGGAATAGCGTTCCTCAAGGAGCTCTTCAGCTGGGAGGGCATCTCCGCCCTGCTGAAGCTCGGCATCATCTTCGTCTTCGTGGCCGTCTTCTGGGCGCTCTTCGATCAGACTGGCTCCGCCTGGGTCCTGCAGGCCGAGAACATGGACCGCACATGGCTCGGGGTGACCTGGCTCGCCCCTCAGCTGCAGTTCATCAATCCCGTGATGATCCTGATTCTCGTTCCCCTGACCGGGTTCGTGATCTATCCCATGATCAACAAGGTCTTCAGCCTGACTCCTTTGCGCAAGATCTGCATCGGACTGTTCATCATGGTGCCGGGATTCGCCATCGTGTCGATGGTGCAGAACTGGATCGACGCGGGTGCCACGCCCTCCATCGGCTGGCAGGTTCTCGCATACGCCATCCTCACGACCTCCGAAGTGATGGTCTCGATCACCTGCCTTGAATTCAGCTACACCCAGGCTCCGCGAAAGATCAAGTCCTTCGTCATGGCGACCTTCCTCGCCTCCGTCACGCTTGGCAACCTGTTCACCGGCGCGGTCTTCAGCTTCATCACGATCGACATGTTCGACCCCACTCGGGAGCAGCTGGTCGATGGCGCGGATCGGACCGACAACCCTGATGGCAGCTACACGCTCACCATGCCCTGGGTCGGGTTCATGGGAGGCGACAGCGTGCGAGTCACGTTCAATGCCGAAGGTGTTCAGGAATCGATCGACGTCAAGGGGCTGTCCGAGGTGAAGGAAGGTCTTGCCGCCGTGAAGCAGTCCTGGCAGTCCGATGACGGACCTGATGCGTCTGCCTCTGCTTTGCCCTCCGATGAGGAAGGGCAAGCTCTGGTCTCCGCCATCACCGACCCATGGGGGCATCCTCTGACCTATCGCCTGGTCAGCTCGAGTCAGGCTCGAATCTCCAGTGCGGGCCCAGATGGCGTGCTTCTGTCACCGGACGACATCAATGACACGATCCAGATCGTGCCTCCGGAGACGGCGCTCGATCAGCAGACCTGGTTGTTCAAACGACTCAAGGAACGTGATGCCGAGCTTGGCATCGAAGACGCTTCTTCGGACTTGAACGAGTCCGGTGTGTCCAAGTTCACGGATCGTGTCACCATCGGTGGCGGACAGACTCTGGAAGGCTCCGCCCAGTTCTGGTTCTTCACGTACCTCATGCTCGGCACGGCGATCCTCTTCATTCCCGTGTCGCTTCTCTATCGTCCTAAGGAATATCTGCAGGAGGAATCCGATCACGCGGAGGCGGTCGAGGAAGGTATCTCTGCCTGATTCCGGTCCATCATCTGAACGCATGATCGCTCTGAGAAGGCCTCCGGTCATCGTCATGCAGCAGGATCGCTGGGTTCCCGAGGCGATGTCACTCGAGGAGGTCGATGCCAGATGGCAGGATCTCTGTCGTGTCAATCATCGTTATTTCGACGGCGACGTCCTTCAGGTTCTGAGCGTGGTCCGCAACGGACACGGGGGTGTGACGATCCACGTCGCACCGACCAGTTTCAGGTTCTATGCGATCCAACGTGACGCCGGGGACATCGGCACCCGCGTTCTCGGTGTGAAGGGCCTGTCCCGTGCCATTGACGGGCGATGGTTGATGGGGCGACGGGGCCCTGATGTGGCGTACCACCCCGGGAGATGGGAATTCGTTCCCGGGGGGTCCGTGCCTCCCGGGCAGGAACCGGGGCGTGTTCTTCTCGATGAATTGAAAGAAGAAAGCGGTTGGTTGCCGATTGAAGCTCCACGAAGTGTCGCGGTGCTCTACGATCCCAGCGCGTTCAGCTGGGAGATTGTCTTCACGATGTCAGTCGAGCCAGGCGCCATGAAGCCCACCCAGCCATGGGAGTACGACATGTGTGATCTGATCCCAGCAGGTTCCGAACCCGAGCCCCTTGCTCCTGTCGCCCGACAGCTNCTTCGCATTCGAGATGGATTGACCGATGNCNGACAAAGATGATCACACCTTCCNGCAGATGAANTTTCCCGANGCGCTTGCNCCNGGAGAGATGCCCGAGNTCCTGCTCGACAGNGCCGGAACCCTCATGCTCGACAAGCCCGCNGGNATCTCCTCCCAGATGCGAGTCGATACCGAGGGGCATTCCATGATCGAACGGATNCATCGAAACGGTCATCCGAGAGCCGAGCTTCCGCANCGNCTNGATCGCATGACNGGTGGTGTNCTGGTGGTNGCGANGAACTACGAGTCNCTNCGTTTTCACAATGAATCAATCAGNGACGGTCTGTGGACCAAGATCTATGTCGCACGCGCGCAGCGTCCGCTNTANGCGCACAAGCTNCTTGGCAAGAAGCGGTTCTANCTTCGCCGAAAGGGGAGACGGTCCGAGGTCGTCAAATCGGGTGGCAAGGTCGCCAGNATGGAGATTCTGGCCATGGCTGATGTTCCCGGAGCTCATGATCAGGTNGANGTGGTCATCGATCTNGGAACCGGNCGCTATCACCAGATCCGTTCCGGGCTGTCNTCNTACAAGGCCCCGATCATCGGGGATGTCACATACGGGGGGGNCGAGGGTCCAGATCCGATGTTGACNCATGTGATGATGCGTCTGCCNCTGCCCGATGGCTCATGGCATCTCGTCAGGACCGACCCGGCTCCNNCGGGAGTGGACCTCGANCCGGAATTGATCGAATTTCTTGACGANCTTGAAGCNCAGCTCGCGCCTCCGGAGAAATCAAGAAATCCCGCATGACCCATCGGGTCATCCCCAGCTTGTCGGTGACCAGCTGGCTCGAGGCCTGACGGAATCTGAGAGTCTGCACCGAGTCCAGGGGCGCCTGCGTGCTGCCCAGAAGNAGNACGGGGCTCAGGAGGTCGCGGAATCCNTCCGTCGAATCCAGAAGNGTCATGCTTGAGCCGACGATGTCNAGAGCGGCCGGCCCGGCTNCGAGGTCCCCCGANGGCCANGCGAANCCNGCGCCGCCNTAGAGGCCGACTTCACCNTCCGACACCAGAAGAAGCCTCANGGTGACGTTCGTCGCTGATGGATCGACGGGGGTNGCTCCCGGCTTCGGCTGCCAGAGCAGCTGGGCATGAAGCACGACNGCATTTCTGAGCTCCTTGCTCTGGAGCTCNGNCAGAGGCACGCTCGAGAGAAAGAAGGAGTGCTGGGCTGGTTGGACGGCAAACGAGCCATGCTTCAGATCCAGCGAGAGTNTCACCGGGTTCTCGGCTCGTGAGGAGACNACCAGATTTCCAGAGGGCTGTGANGACATGCATCCCGNCAGGATCATGAGCTGCATCAGCATGATGAGNGCCAGTGTCCNGAACGCTTTTCCTTCGGACTTCTCGGAGCTGGTGCTTGNTGNTNGCATCCGGGTCCTCAGGAGTTCGAGGGCTCATGCNCGGCGCNTTCTTGAGCNAGCGCCGCATTGAGGGTCGTGTCACCACCGGCGCGNCCGGGGGGCAGCTCGATNCCAAGAGCNGTCAGGGTATCGCGTTCGATGATGGATCGGATCGTCGCTCTGGGCACGGTGGGGAGGTTGCTGCCNTGAGCGAAGCTGTTCAGGGAATACAGGCGTTCGATCGCGTGGGACGGTGATTGAGCTGGCCAGCCTGATGCGAAAAGCAGGCGATCCATGATGTTGGTGGTGCTTTCTCCCAGTGCTTGCGCATTGAGGAGAGTGTTCCATGTCGCCCATGGGTTNCGAGTCAGGAATGANAGATCCGCATAGACNTTGTTGTGNTTCTGAAGAAGGAGCAGCGTCTCGTCGACCCAGGGGAATCCCACTCCGCCGATGATGATCTTCAGNTCNGGGAAGTTTCGTGCGACTTCNTCCCATGCAAGNGGNCGGTCGAANTCGAGNACGCTCTCGGGAATCCCGATNTCNGGTCTTGAAACGAACACCGGCATTCNCTTNTCGGAGCATGTNTCGTAGATCTTCATCGCAGATGAGTGNGTGGGGTGNAGNCCCTGCATAGANGGTGAGATCGTGATGCCGGCAAGNCCCATCTCGAGCGCTCGCTTCANTTCATCGGTGCTNTCCGGCACGAGGGGGTCGATGCCNGCGATGCCTATCAGTCTTTCCGGGTGTCGTGAAACGAGTTCGGCNATGTATTGATTNGGAATGTGAGCATCGAGCATGCGGCTTCTGAACCCGTGGATCAANGCGACATCGATGCATTCCAACTGTTCGCTCAGGGCGTCCGGGCCGTGATCCGCTCGCAGCCAGTGCTCTCCGTTCGCTCTCCGGATCACAGCGGCCGCTGATTTTCCAAGCTGCATTGNTGACGACCATGTTCTGGTATTTGCATCAACGATCATGNNNGCATTCCTGTTGCTGGAACCTTGGGNTCTTCCCGAGCGATCTCGAAGCTCNCTATCCTATCCNNTCGTGATTGAATCAGTTCTTCAANNCCGGTATTCGANCTCTATTTGNTTATCGGATCATGNCCGAAGCCGTCTCTAGTAATTGCCNGGGNTGGTTTCNNNCTCAAATCCANNGNCTGGCAATCTCGATTTTNCANCNCGTACNGNGNCTATACTCCTCACAGATGCCNAATTTCACACCCNCAGACAATCAGAACNCCGCCCCCGCGTGGTCGAGCGANGANCTNTCGACGNATCCTCATGTCAGGAATGACAAGGCCGGCAAGGTCCAGAGGATGTTCGCNGCCATCGCGGGCAGTTACGACCTGAACAATCGGATCCACTCNTTCGGNCNGGATCAGAGGTGGCGCAAGAAGGTCGTTCGGTTGGCCGGNGATCTGNGNGGAAAGCGTGTGTTGGATGTCGCGTGTGGCACNGGTGATCTTGCCGAGGCATTCGCCATGGCNGGNCCCGAGCANGTGGAAGGCATTGATTTCACCCCTGAAATGCTCGATNTCGCCCGAAAACGTCCCGAGAAGACCGGCTCCTCNCCNCTNACCTGGCGTGTGGGTGATGCCATGGATCTCGATGTCCCCGATCAGAGTGTTGACNTCGTCTCNATCGCCTTCGGGCTCAGAAATGTCCTGAAGCCNNAAANGGCTCTGGCTGAATTCAAGCGAGTTCTCAAACCNGANGGAAANGTGCTGATTCTGGAATTCAGTGAGCCCACGAACCCCGTGATCAGGGGCTTCAATNGGCTCTACACCAATCACATCATGCCTTTNACGGCCTCNGTCATNGCGCGGGACCGNTCNGGGGCCTATCGGTATCTNCCCAAATCCGTCGAGACGTTTCTGTCNCGAGCNGAGATTCAATCCGCTCTNCAGTCCTNCGGNTTCNGAAATGTCAGACAAATTCCCATGACATTTGGNGTNTGTGTGGCTTANGTGGCTGATGCCGGCTGACTNNGCCCNNTGAANANGGCGTTTTTNGGCGTTNAGGCCGCATNTGCCCTCCGCNGCGTCCAATAATCCACNGATNCCNGGTATTTGGNCCACCTGAAATTGAATGCGATCNGCTGCCGATGACTTGTCTCTCGGCAGGGCCCACGGATGGTGCTCTTTCAAAAAAACCGACGGAGGATCCGTCCAGTCTTTCAGGTCAGTGTCTTGTCGCGGGCGGGTGAAGCCGGGCGAAGGNCACGCGAGTCTTTGGAGTCATCAAATGTTCAATCAAGAAATCGCCATCGAGAAACTCTTTCAGCTTCTGATCTCAGGAGAACGAGATTCNGCTCGAGCAATCGTCANTGAAATCATTGACTCAGGTGTTTCCCCCGAAGAGATGACNACCGACCTGTACTGGCCTCTNATGGAGATGACCGANACTCTGTTTCGAAACGANCAGATCACCACGATCGCCCACCGCTACGCCACAAGGCTTCTTCGTTCCTTCGTCGATCAGGCTCAGGCGAACTACACNCAGAACGAGCGAAACGGNCGCAAGATCTGCATGTTCTGNGGNCCGACCGAGGGCGANGAGCTCTCCGCNCAGATCGTCGCGGANCTCGCGGAAGCNGGGGGATACGACGTCTACTTCGCCGGTGGTGGTGTCGCAAACGATGAAATTCTCGCTGAAGTCGGCAANCAGCACCCNGANGTTCTGCTCATGTTCGCAGCNGCTCCATCGGACTGCCCGAACATTCGNCAGCTCATCGACACCATNAAGGAGATCGGTGCATGCAGTCGGACGCAGTTCGTCGTCGGNGGTGGTGTCTTCAATCGTGCTCCNGGACTCGCNGAGGAGATCGGAGCCGACCTCTGGGCGACCACTCCCTCGGAANTGCTCACNCGTCTCGAGCAGGAGCCTGATCGTCGAGCCACCGAAGACCAGCGCACCGTTGGCAGAAGCCGCAACGCGGCCTAAACCCCTCTGGCCTGCTCCAAAGCTCGTTCATTGAACAAAAAACTTCGAAGGTGGCGGAAATTTCCGCCACCTTCGTTCGTTGTTATCCGTAGACAGTGTCGGAAGTCTTCGCACTTGGGCGAAGCGGATGCACAGACGAGGATTCGAGTCGAAAGGTCCCGGGAATCATGGATCATGCCCAGGAAATCCAGGTGATTCGACGTGCCAAGCAGGGGGATCCTTCCGCATTCGCCGAGCTCATCGAATCACATCAGGAGCGTCTCTACAGATTCCTCTTGAGAACCACCAATCAGACCGAGCTCGCCGAGGATGCCGTTCAGGATGCATTCATTCGGGTTCTCAGGAACATCGATCGATTCGATGAGCGATACAGATTCAGCACCTGGCTCTTCACAATCGCTCGCCGGCTGCTTCTGAACAGCCTTCAGAAGAAGAGACCTTTGAACGCCGGTGACTGGCTGGATGCGGCATCCTCCAGCGTCATGGCGCTTTCGGTCGAATCAGACGATGAATCCGAACGTGAATTCGCGTCTGAAATCATCGACGGGGCCATGGATGCCCTCACGCCGCATCAACGTGAAATCGTCATTCTCTACCACCACAAGGGCAGGTCGGTCCATCAAATCGCCGATCTTCTCGGCATGCCTGAGGGCACGATCAAGAGTCACCTTCATCGTGCTCGACGAAGAATGCGTGATTGGATGTCGTCGAGCGATTCCGTGATGTCCAGAGTCGAGGATATCATGAGTGGTGTCGCATGAAGTTTCCCGGACCACATTCAGGTGAATCATCGAACCAGCCGTGCGCTCCCGACGTCACGGCCGAAGTCATGGAGCGTCTCGGATTTTCCGATGTCGACGGAAGTTCGAGTTCGCTGTCAAGAGCTCGACGCATCTTTGTCCTCAAGAGAACGGCCCTGTTTTCGGGCCTGGTGCTCGTGATCTTTTCGGCCGTACTCCTCGAGGGTCGTCTTTCTCGGAAACCCGTCTCCGGGGGTGATGGCCAGGTTGAGCGTGCGCCTGAATCCACCTCTTCGATGAATCCCTTCAATGCACTTCAGGCGGTTTTCGAGAGACTCGACTCCTCCTTCTCGGCCCTCGAGGCTGGTGAGGCGCCTTCCGTCGAGCTTTTGGATGATGAGGGCGCCGATTTGCCGCCATGTGAAGGTCCGATTCTCGTGCCGGGCTTCTTAGGAGATGCTGCAGCCTCGCTGACGTCATCCTGAAACGCATCCTAAATACGAGTCATTGGTTCGACCCACAGTGGTGAAACGTCTAATCTCTGCTGTGGAGATATCTCGTGTCCTGCCTTGTGCTCGTCATTCTGCTTGTGATGCCGTTTGGGAATTCCGTCGAAACGGATCCCCCACGCGGCTTTCCCGTGAATGACTGTGATTGCCTGATTGAATTCAGTTCCGCCGACGGCCTTTCCAGCCTGATGGGATCTGAAACCCTCATCCCGATCGTCCTCGAAGCCATGGCCGGAGTCGACGCAAGCACCTCGGCGAAGTTGCGCGACATTCTGGACGATCCACTGGTCTCTCCATGGATCATGCAGCGTTCGGTCATCGGTATCCGTGATGGCACGCGCCCGGGCGAGCACGAATGGATCGCATGGATCCCCCTCGAGAAATCCGAGATCGTCGATCTGATCCCCGAGCTCCGGCCTGTGCGAAAAGTGGATCGTCTGGTCATTCCAAAAGTCGATGTTTCAATGGCCCGTTGCGGTGATGGAATGCTTCTCGCCTCCGAACCGCCCGGCTCCCTTCGAACGCAAGCGCTTGCCATGATCGGTTCCGGATCCGAACCTCTTCCTTGGGCCGGGGCCGATGCTCCCCTGCAAGTCACCTTCAGAAACGATGATGTCGGAACCGGACTCTGGTTCGATCAGCCCGGGGCGTCGAGGGTTCTCGTGCGCGACATCGATGGCGGCGTTCAAGTCGAGTACTCCGGATGGTCACGTGATGGCACCCCAAGGAAGCCCTGCTGCGAGCGTCTGCTCGATCTCTCGGTTCTGGAAGGCATGCCCAGGGATCTCATGGGGGTCTTCGTCGAACTCCCCGACACCAAGATCCTGCCCGGTACCGGGTTTCTTGAGAATCTGCTTCCCTATGTCGTCGATTCCGAACGCTCTGATGAACGATGGTCTCGACGAATGGTGGTGCTGGGCGAGATGGAGGGGGGTGAGGGTGTGGCGGTTCCCACTCTTGCCATCGCGATCGAATCGGATGGTCCGGGTTCCACTCTGAAACGCCAGGACATCTCCGTTCTCGCCGCGCTCAATTCACTGCGTAACAGGCTTGGTTCCAAGGCTGGTCTTCAACACCTTCCTAAATTGCAGGAACTTCCCGAATCAGGGCCGCGGACGATCTACGCTCGGGCGATGTTCGAGCCGGCTCTCACTGGTCATCCTTTTCTACGTGATTTCAGCATCAACTGGTGTCGAACCAAGGGTGAGACCGATTGGGAGATCTACGCGACATGTCCGAGCCTGACGTCGCAGCTTTCGGAAAGTTTTCAGACGATTCCTCCCGATACTCGGTGTGTCAGGGCCTCCCATGTGGGGAAGATCAATTGCCGTATGCTTGCGGGCCACCTCGAGGCGCTGGATGCCATGGGGCCCGAATTCGTCACGGCCCTTGAGTTGCAGGGGTTCCATTCTGGCATCGGCATCCTTCATGATCTGTTCACGAAGACGGAGATGATCGATTGGGTGGTCACGATTCCAGACGACGGGCGTGTCGATGCTGTCGTGACGATTCTTCCGAGGGAAGAAAGTGACCGTTCAGGTGAGTGATCAGACCGAATTTGAAATGACGGCGATTCATCCGTCCTCTCATGATTCCGAACTCTTGCTTGCCGCCGGCCGGCATCCGCTGGCTGCAGAGCTTGAGCGTGGTCTGACTCGGCGATGCGGGGTCACGGCCGATGCAGGTCTTCTCATCGGGTGCAGCGGGGGGGCTGATTCCACGGCGCTCGCGGTGCTGGTGACCGCACTCGCTCGTCGCCGGCGCTCGATCGTCTCATTGCCCGTGCTCCTTCATGTCGATCATGGCATTCGTGCCGACTCCGCTGCTCAGTCCGAACAGGTGGGACACCTGGCATCGCGACTCGGGGTCAATCTGAGGACGGTGAAGCTCGAGATGGAGCGTGGGCAGGCGGATCTTTGTGCCCGAGCCAGGAGGCTCAGGTATTCGGCGCTTCACGAGTCCGCGTCCCTGCTTGGGTTGACCCATGTCGTCTGTGCGCACCATGCGGAGGATCGATTGGAGACAATCATTCACGGGCTCTGCCGCGGCGTGGGCCCGGATGCTCTGGCGAACCCGCGCTGGTGTCGGCCGCTTGGCGATCTTCAGCTGATCAGGCCGTTGCTTGCCGTGTCTCGCGTGGATCTGAGGGAGTTCTGTGAGGGTCTCGGACTCGATTTCTTCGACGATCCGACCAATCTCGATCAGGAGACGATGCGGGGATCGCTTCGCAGTTCCGTGATTCCTCATCTTGAAGAGCGGTGGCCGGGTGCCGCAAGACGTGCCTCGGCCGCGGTCGACAGGTTTTCAGTGGCGGCTCGTTCTCTCGAACGCGAGATTTCACGAAGGCTGGCGAATGGTTTCCCCGATCGTTTGGATCTCTCGGACGCCCTGTCGGAATCGCCGGGCTTCATGGCCGCGCTCATCCGCCATTGGATTCTGGGCTTTGCCCGAGAGCGGGGGTGTGATCTTCAGGATCGTCTGCCAGCCTCCTTCTTCGACGAGTTGGAACGAGCGGTCGGAGACGAGGAGACAAGGCCGAGAACCTTCGATTGTGCGGGGGTGGTGACGGTCCTGTTGCGTGGCTGTTCGCTGGAGCTCGGCGTCAACGCCCACAAGTGAGAGGGAACGTGTCAGATCTGATCAGAGGCAGTCGCCCGGCCCGTCCTTGGCCACGCATGTGACCACACCGTTTTCAACCGTCATCACGTAGGGAACCGCGACGAGCCACAGTGGTCCCTGTGGGAGTGACATGAAGATGCATGTCGAACAGTCCACCTCCTCGTCGTACTCGCTTTCGAGAACGACGGCCTCTTCGGTCGGGGGGACCTCAAGTGCGACCAGTGGGATGTCCGCGCCTTCGCTGAAATGCACGTCGAACATGTCGTGACAGGTTCCACAGCGGGGGTTGTAGAGAATGAGGATTCCCTTGTCCCCCAGCTGACCAAGAGCGTCGGGTGTGAATTGTCCGATCGGTGTCTCCAGCAGCGAGCGGCCGACCCACTGCATCGGGTTCATCTCGATGATCCTGCTGCCATCATTCTGGCCGGGAGCCTCTCGGGCGACGACCGCGCCGTCCGAGATCGTTCTCGGAGCGAGTGACGTGTTCAGCGGAATCGCTATGCCCACGCAGCAGAGGATCAGGCATGCAAAAATGGAGAGTCCACTGGTCCTGGCAACGGCCGCTGACGGTTCGCTCTGCTTGTCCCTCTGTCTCACACCCGAAATCATGAAAAGAAAGACGATTGAAGCGAGTGCGACGATCGTTGAAACCACGATCGATGTCATCTCGCCACGTTTGAATGCCGCCGACGCTTCCGCAAGCGCCACGAAGGCGATGATGCAAAGGGTTCCTTGAGCGACTCGGAACACTCTTCCACCGAAGAAAAGCATCACCATCGCGAGGCAGAGCTCGATGGCGATCAGAAACTTCAATGTGCTGATTGGATCGAGGTCATTCTTGAGAGACAGGGTCGAAAGCCATATTGGAAGTGCGTTGCCGCCAATCTGCAGTTGCGAACCGGCCAGCGCGAGCAGCAGCAGCGGGGAGAGAATGCGAGTCGTGAGGTTTCTCATGTAATTCACCGAAGATGCAGGATTCGATTTCCTCATCGCTGTTGGAGCCATCGCCTATGCATGTCACGGTGCCGTCCATCAGTCGCACCACCACCGGCGTCTGGATCAGATAACTCGGCCCCTCGGGGAGTTCCGCCACGTCGCATGCCTCGCAGAAGAACTCGAGGGAGCCTGCCACGTCATAGTCCATGACGTCGACGGCCAGGACCGGAATCTCAAGCTCGGGCGCCGAGAAGTACGTCAGGAACATCTCCTGGCAATGGTCGCAGTCACCTCGATAGAAGATCACGAGTTGCTCTCCGGTGAGGAGTCCCCGGGGAAGGGGTCGAGGCAGAAGCTGCGCGAGCTCCTGATCCCTGATGGGCTTGCCCAGCCAGTCCTTGAACTGAGGGAAATAATTGGCTTTCAGGGTCGTGGGCGGAAGCTGCCAGCCGTCCTCGTCGACCGTGGCTTCGGTCTGGCCTGGTGCCTCGCTCACCTGAATCTGACGATCGGGAAGCGCGAGCGCTGGTATGAAGGCGAGTATCGCCAGCCCTATCAGGCCCGGATGCATCGCATTCGAGTCCGATCGTGTGGGGCGAAAGAACAGGACAAGCGTGAGAAGGGCGCCATCAATCAGCAGCATCACGATCGGAGGAGGGCCTGAGCTGCCGAAGCATCCGCAATCTCCCGAAAACAGGCTTGAAATACCGATCTTCGAGTCGTAACCCTGGCCAAGGACGATGGCGAGGATCACGATGGACAATGACAGCAGTGCGATTGCGATGGGCCTTGCGAGTCTGGCGCTTGCGATCATGATCACGGCCAGCGCGAACTCGCTGCCGATGATGAAACGCATTGTGAAATCCAGCCATGCTTCCGGATCACGTCCGAACCATTCTCCTATCGTGCCGCTCACACTTCGCACTGGCGGTGGAAGCAGCTTCCAGTCCAATTCCATCAGTTTGAAGGCAGCGCCAGCCAGCAGCCAGCAAGGGACGACGATCCTGCAGAGGATGGTCCCCGCCAGAGAACCACTCCGGTCGATTTTTGGTGAGTCGCATTCTTTCTGGTCGGCCATTCTGGTGCCTCTTGTGTCTTATGGGGTTGGTTCGAAGCAGTTGCAGATCGCATGCATGGCGATCTGGTGGCATTCCTGGATGGCCGCCGAATCGGTTCCCGGAGCAAGGAAGGAGATGTCGCAGAGTCTTTCGGCTTCGCCACCGTCGAATCCTAGGAGGCCCATGGTCAAAATCCCCATTTCCCTTGCAGATTCGAGGACGTTGACGATATTCGGACTCTTTCCGGAGGTCGAGAAGACCATCAGCGCATCTCCCGAGCGACCGAATGCCTCGCACTGTCTCGAAAACACATGATCAAATCCGAAATCGTTGCTGATGCAGGTCAGAGCCGTGGGGTCGGCATTCAGGCATAGTGCCGGTAGCGGTGGGCGAGTGCGAGCGAATCGACCAGTCAGCTCCTCCGCGAAATGCAATGCTTCGGCCGCGGAACCTCCGTTGCCGCATGTCATCAGTTTGCCACCATTTTGGAATCGTCGATGAATGGCTGAGGCCATCGACTCGAAGGTGGTTGCGTGTGCCGGTAGTTTGGCCGTGCATGCGATGGCCTGCTCGATTCGATCCCTGATGATCGATGTGAAACCGGCTTCGGGGGTTTTCTCTTCGATTGAATTCGTTGGCGCGTTCATATGAAAATAAGTGTAACCGCCGGCTCGGATGCTGCCGAGTTGCTAACGTTCAATCATGCCCATCTACACACGTTCATCCACCCTCGAATCCTCCATCGAGGATGTCGCTCGCTGGCACTTTCAATCCTCCGCCCTCCTTCGGCTGGTGCCGGCCTGGGCCGGGGTCGAGGTTCTGGAGCTCCCTCCCCGGCTTGAGAACGGCGCCATCGTGACACTTCGTGTCCCCGTACCACCTGTGGGGCGAAAGAAATGGGTCTCCCGCATCGAGGATGTCCACCCCGGCGTTTCCTTCGTCGATGATCAGGTCAGTGGGCCGTTTCGGATGTGGCGGCATGAGCATCGACTCTCCAAGGACGATTCGGGCCTGTGTCGACTGACCGATTCTCTGGAGTTCACGCTGCCTCACCCGCCACCGGTCAGCACCATCGGTGAGCGTGTCGTCGAACGAGCGCTCGAGAAGACGTTCAGATGGAGGCATCGACGAACCAGGCAGGATGTCGCTCGGCTCAGGGAGACTGGCTGGGTTCGGAAGAAGGTTCTGCTCTCCGGTGCCTCCGGTCTTGTCGGAGCTTCGTTGAGAACACTACTGGAAGTCGCAGGCTGCGACGTCGTCCGCCTCGTTCGGCGTCGTCCCGATTCCGAAAAGGGTGAGTTCTTCTGGGATCCGGCTCGCGGCGAAATCGATCTTCAGGCATTCGAAGGTGTGGAGGCCGTCGTGAATCTGTCAGGTGCGGGAATCGCCGACAAGCGCTGGACCGATGAGAGGAAGGCTCTCATCCGCAACAGCCGTGTCGATTCAACGGCGCTTCTCGCACGCTCAATTGCAGGACTCCCCGGAAAAAAGCCCGCGTTCCTCTGCGCCTCGGCCGCGGTCATCGACTTCATCAAGAACCGGGCGCGCAGCCTCGTCTTCACGACAGGTCTCCCGCCGTCGGTTAT